>JAFWMH010000028.1 GCA_017510785.1 Atopobiaceae bacterium
ACGCTACCCGACGGCGCGCGGGCCAGCGGCGCACAGGCCGACGGCGCGCGGGCCAGCAGCGCACAGGCCGACGGCGCACGGCTTACGACGTACGTTACCCGATGGCTCTTGCCTGTCGAAAGCGCGCTACCCGACGGCGCACGCCAGCGCACCAACCAGTGCGTTCCGGCCCCCAGCACATCAGCCAACCAAAGGTTCGAGACCTCCGGGCGCTGTTAAAGGCGGGCTAATTCGGCCTACTCCTCGTCTGGCTGCTGACCATCGTGAGCGAGCCACGCACACGGCCCCAAGTCCACGTGGTCGAATCGCGCGGTGAACGACGAGTCCTCAGGCGAACATGCGTAAATGCCCACGCGCACCGTACCCGCACCTTCGTGCAAATGACAAACGCGCATCTGGTGCCAGCTCACGCCGTCGTCCGAGCAATCGATGCGGTAGTCGTCGGCACGGCGGCTGAGACGGTACCACATCTCTCGCGTGTTGGCCGGAATCTCGGTGGTTGCCCAGTCCGACCAACCGTGGTTCGTTACCACGCTGCCGAGATGCTGAATCACGCCGTCCTCGTACTCCACCGACCCCTTAATCCAGTTTTCGGAGTCGAGGTACATCACCACGCCGCACTGGTCGAAGCGGTGAGACGCGCCCGAGAAGTCCGTCCGCACAACAAGCGAAAAGTACTGCTCATCAGTGGCGAGTTGCAGTGCAGGAGCGTTATCGTTGCGAAAGTGATAATACGTGCGCTGCCAGAGGTCCGTGCCTGGCTCCGTAGTTATGCTTACGACGCCGTCTGCGAGCGACCATTTCTTGGGTTCGCGCGTCCATTCGAGTTTCGACAGGTCAAGCATGTGCTGTCCTTTCCTTCGAGCGTGTGGATGCTTGCGATACGAGCAAGCGCATCCAGCATAGAGGCGGTATACGGGGCTGGCGGGTTACAACGCGACGGTGCGCTCCTCGTCAATTGCGGCAACCTTGCGGCGACGGCTCGCGTAACGCTCTGCCGTGAGTGGCTCGGTTGCCATCCATGTTTTCGCGATTGCCATTGCGAGCACCGGGCCGATGATCTTTCCGCCTATGCACAACACATTCGCGTCGTTATGCTGCCGTGCGAGTTCGGCACACACGGGATCCTGACACACGCACGCGAAAACCCCGCGGAATTTGTTCGCAATCATCGCCGATCCATATCCAACGCCGTCCACAAAGATGCCGCGTTCGCACTCTCCCGTTGCGACGGCCTTCGACGCAGGGTAGATAAAATCCGAAAGGTCGCAGCCCTCCTCGTCGTATGTGCCAAAGTCGACGACCTCGTGTCCTTCCGACTCAAGCCATGCTTTTATCTCGTTCTTTAGCCTAGTGCCAGCGTGATCGTTTGCCATTGCAATCTTCATGGTGGTCTCCTCCACTCGACGCGAACATTGTAATCAGTGTACGCCCTGGCCATTCCCCTGAAAACTGTCCGTACGCTCTGCGAGCCCATTCTTTTCGTGGCCGATGCATGAGGACCGGCCATGGCGGCCCCTCGCGTTGCGATTGCCCGCTTGGGCGTACGATGGCGACCAACTGTGGCGGGCGCCCGCGTCGCGATTGCCCGCTTGGGCGTACGTTTTGCACGGCAATATGGGGACTTGGCGGGCATTCCCGCCGTCATTATTCCAATCTAACGCACGGTTCCCGCCGCCAAATGGGTGAGTGAAGGTGTGGAAATAGCCGCTCACGGTAGGCTATGCGTCGTCGAACAACCATTTCCATGCTTGTCTGTGACGTCGCGCCTGGCGGCATGGTCGCAACTGGTGGACGCTCGGTTTGCATCATGTGGGCGTTGTTTGAACTGCCGACACTGGAAAAACCGATGCCTGCCATCCCACTGTTGCCCTCATGCAAAAAACGTGCACAACGAGAGGGCATAATTGCACAAAAAACCGAGGTTTGGGTAGTTTTTGAGTCAACTTCGCCCACGGCAGGTTTTTGTCACCTACAAAGCTGCAGGTCAGAGGCCCGTTTATACGACCCCCGCAAAACCGCAGCCCGAAAAACTACCCAAAACCTCGAAAAACATGCATTTTTGCCTCTCGCGCGTGCACGTTTTTTTCTGCGGCGTACTTCGCAGCATCGCGCCGGGGTGTGCGGTACAATCGGTTGCGGTTCTTTGAGTGTGCGAAAGGGGAGCCGAATGAAATCTCAAATCGTGCTAGCTTTGGACACGTCGTGCGACATGCTCTGTTGCGCGGTTGGCCGCATTGCGCGACCCAATAGTTTCGAGATGCTTTCAACGCATGACCACCTGTGCCGTCGACACGCGAACGAGGAGCTTGTAAACTCGGCAATCGAAGCGCTCGCGGATGCGGGCCTTACGATGGTCGACGTAGACGCCGTGCTCGTGGGTCGTGGACCCGGGTCGTTCACGGGCGTGCGCATAGGCATCGCGACTGCCAAGGGTCTTGCGTGTGGATTGAATAAACCGCTGGTAGGAGGCTCGACGCTCGACGCAACGGCATGGACGGCGTGGCAGGCGGGTGTGCGAGGCAAGCTTGCCGTTGCGCTCGACGCCATGCGTGGCGAGGTGTATCCCGGCATCTACGAGCTCGACGAATCCGGTGTCCATCGCACATTTGCTGCCGAGACGGTTCAGAAGGCTGACGCTTGTGTTGCCGAGTGGGCTTCACGCAGCGATTCGGGGGAATTGCAGCTTACTGGCAACGGACTCATAAAATATCGCGACCGATTCGAGAAGACCGGCCTCGACAACGTTCTCGCCGAATCTCTGTGGTATCCCACGGGCGCGGCACTTCTCGCCGCATCGTGTCCCGAACTCTGGGTGACGTTGTGCGCCGACGATGTCGAGATGCGCGCCCCAGCTTCCGGCCAACTGCAGCACGACGGCCAGTTGCCTGTCGGCTCGCAGCCAGACGCCCCAGCTCCCGGCCAACTGCAGCCCGCTAACTCGTCGCTCGCAAACCCGCGGCCCGGCAACCCGGCGCTTGTGCTGCCGGTGTACACGCGTCTTTCGGATGCAGAGGAAAACGAGCGGCAGCGCCTGGGCATGGCGCAGCCGACGTCTGTGGCAGTTACCGGCGTGGCGGATGAGCTTGCGGGCTTGCACACGCAGTTGCGGCCGATGTCGATAAACGACGTCGAGCAGGTGACGGCGCTGGAGCGCGAGGCCTTTGCCGGCGCGGCGCATACGCCGTGGTCGCGTACTATGTTTGAGGACGAGTTTGCGCAGCCCGGTCGAACGTGGTGGATCGCGCACGACCGTGGCGAAATCGTAGGCTTCGCGGGTGGCATGCTTGCAGGAGACACACTTGAGCTGCTTGACGTTGCCGTATCGCCGTCGCGTCGCCGCGAGCACATAGCGGCGCGTCTGGTGGCGCGCGTTGCGTACGACGGCCATGTGCTAGGCGCGCAAGCCATTACGCTTGAGGTTGCGGAGCTCAACGCCCCCGCCCAAGCGCTGTACAAGTCGCTTGGCTTCGAGAAGGTCGGACGCCGCCGCAAATACTATCGCTCTGGGGAGGATGCCCTCATCATGACGGCATCACTGCCGTTGGCCGAAGTGGGGAGCGCTGCCATTCGAGTTCGCGAAGCAGATAAACCCGCGCATGGTGATAAAACCGTTAGCTGTGCCCCACGCGACCCCGTCCCGGGCGAGCCGGCTCCAGACGAGCCAGCTCCGGGTGGCGATTCCGTCCTGGGCGGGTCAGCTCTGAGCGGCGTTCCCGCGCGACGCGACGCCGCCGCTCGCGAGCGCATCGCGGCGGCCGGCCCGCTCGTGCTCGGCATCGAGTCCTCTTGCGACGAAACCGCCATGGCAATCCTTGACGGCACCGGTCGCGTGCTTGCCAATGTTGTTGCCACGCAAATCGACTTTCATGCGCGCTTTGGTGGTGTTGTCCCCGAAATCGCAAGCCGTAAACACACCGAAGCCATTGTCGGCGTATTTGAGGAAACCCTCGCAGAGGCTGGCGCTGCTCTCGGAACCACCCCACTCACTCCGGCGGACCTCGCTGCCGTGGGTGTTACCGCAGGTCCCGGCCTTGTTGGCGCGCTCGTGGTGGGCGTTGCCTTTGCGAAGGGCCTGTGTGGCGCAACCGGCCTGCCGCTCATCGCGGTGAACCACTTGGAGGGTCATCTGCTTGCCAATCTTTTTGCGACGCCCGACCTCGAGCCGCCCTTCGTCGCGAGTCTCGTGAGCGGTGGCAACACGATGCTCGTGCATGTGCGTGCGTGGGGCGATTACGAGCTGCTCGGCGCGACCATCGACGATGCCGTTGGCGAGGCATTCGACAAAGTGGCCAAGGCTCTTGGGCTCGGATATCCCGGTGGCCCGATTATTAGTCATCTCGCGGCCAAGGGTAACCCGCGGGCGATTCACTTTCCCCGTGCCATGATGCACAGTGGCGACTACCGTTTCTCGCTCAGCGGTCTTAAGACGGCTGTTATCACCTATATACAAGGAGAGAATCGCGCGGGCAGGCCAATAAACCTTTCCGACCTTGCCGCGAGCTTCGAGGCCGCCGTCATCGACGTGCAGGTGAGCAAGGCTCGGCGGGCGGTGGATGAGTGCGAGGTTGACGACTTTTGTGTTGGTGGCGGCGTTGCGGCGAATCCCGAGTTGCGCGAGGCATATCAGCGCGAGTTCGGTCGTCGCGGCGTTCGCGTAACGGTGCCGCCTCTTAAAGCCTGCGGCGACAACGGGGCAATGATTGCACTTGCCGCCTTGCGCAGTTATCGTGCTGGCCTCTTCGCCGATCTTTCGCTTGACGCCGCGCCAAACGCCAAGCTCGATGTCTGGACTTGCGATTATCCTCCTGTGGCCCAGCCCTGGTAGCGCAGATCCGAGGGTATTGTCGACCGGCCAGCGCCGCGATCAGCGCCGTTTGGCCAGCGACGCTGCCAGTGCAGTTTGGCCAGCGCCGCGACCAGCGCCGTATGGCCAGTGCCGCATGGCTAGCACCATTCGGCCAGCGCCGCATGGCCAGCGACCCTACTAGCGCCGCATGGCTGGCGCCGTTTGGCTAGCACCGCTCGGCAAGCGCAATTTGGCCAGCGACGCGACCAGCGCCGCATGGCTGGCGCCGTTTGGCTAGCACCGCTCGACCAGCGCAGTTTGGCCAGCGCCGCGACCAGCGCCGCATGGCCAGCGCGACCCGACCAGCGCGACCCGACCAGCAAGGGGCGCTACTGTTCGTCGCCCATCCTGCCCGTGGGCAACTGTAAGCTGTATCGTAGTGGATGTGCCCCAGTATTGCGCAATTCTCTTCGCGTAGGCATAGATACTAAAGTAAAGCTAAACGGCGAGGAGGTTGCAATGAAAACGCGTATGATTCGACTGATTACAACGATGGTATTGGCGTGCCTCGCGTTGCTCGTGGCGTGGGACGCTCACCCAACTATGGCTTGCGCTGCGCCCGCACGCGACATCCCCGACCTCTCGAAGGAAGAAGACTACAGGGCATTCAATATTTTTCTCTCTAATTTTTCCGAGGGAGGAGTGGGTTTGTCGATGTATGCGAACGAAAGGGAATTCGTTAGCCTGTCTGCGTCGCCAGAGCATCTTGCGCGGTTTGCGTTTACCAATTATGCACAGAATGGCGGCGCGTATGAGACGATGTCGAACGCGAGGTGGAATGTGCGCGTGCCCGTGGCCAAGCTGGACGCGATTCTCGAACGGCTATGTGGGACCACGCTTGACGACTGGTCGGAGCTTAATTCGACGAGCAGTTCGTTTCTCTATGAAGATGGGTACGTGTATACGCAAATCACCAATGGTTTTCCGCTTAATGGACCTGCTGTGACGACGTCGGTGGAGGGATGGCGCAAGGGCACGTTCCGCGTTGAATTTGATGCTTACAGCTACCCGAAGGAAAAGACGGGCTACAAGATTGGCGATCGAAGTCAGTACAGCATGACGGAGCCCCAACTCAATAACCTGCTGGGTGTGAGCGGCCCCGACAGGCGCGGTTATGCAATTGTGTGGGCAAACAAGTCGGATGGCGAGTGGAAAATCCAACTTGTTAAGTACGTGCTCTACTAGCGGCGTTCGTGTTTTGCCGGCCAAGTGCGGTCGCGGGCCATGGACTACAAACGACGTTGGAAGTCTCCGAGCGCTCACCGCAGGTGAAAAAACGTGCATTCGAAGCGGGCATAATTGCACAAAAAACCGAGATATGGGTAGTTTTTTCGTATCCAGAATTACGGGGAGGTAGAAAGACCCCTGTTTACCTGCGAAAACACGAGGTGCAATACTGACCTGGTGTGAAATTCTGCTTCAAAAACTACCTAAAACCCCGTTTTTTGTGCATTTTTGCCTTGTCCGTCTGCACGTTTTTTTGATACTCTATTGCGCTCATTGGCACATGGCGTTTATACTACAACAGCGGTTATAATTTGCATGCCAACGTGGCCGGCCTTGCGGCCATGCAAGCTAATCGATGACCGTGTCCGAGTTATCGGCGCATGGACACTGGACCGGCGCTTTATTGATAATACATAAAGGAATACTATGCCAAAAATGAATCAAGAATCGAAATCAGGCGCGTATTTCAAACCTACTGATACGGCCGTGACCGACACGCAGCCCGGTGCGCAGCCCGGTGCGCAGCCCGGTGCGCAGCCCGG
>JAFWMH010000002.1 GCA_017510785.1 Atopobiaceae bacterium
CATTATTGCTTAAGGCTAAGTTTAGTGTTACTCCAGCTAGTATTAGTAAGGTTATTATTGTTACAACTAAAGCTACTAGAGTTATTCCTTTTTCTATAAATCTTTTTTTCATACTTGTATCCTGGGCGGCGCGGGTCACACGTGGGGCAGCTCCGCCGCCGCCCGTCCGTGCGCCGCTTGGTGGCGCGGACGAGACGGCAGCTCGTCCCGTTTGGACATGTGACGCGAGGTGACTATGACACGACGCGAAGGAAAGAGGCGCCTAACCCTCTCGGAACATCTGGCGCTCCGCAAGGCAGCCGCAGAGGAGTCCAAGGCGCGCGAGGAGGCTCGCTTGCATAGCATGAAGGCGATTAAGGCTTTGGAAGCGGAGCCGTTGTGCACGTGCCCTGCATGTACGCGCATCCGTGCGCGGAAGGGTCAAACTACAGGTTCGCAGGAAGGCGGCTTATCGAAGGCGCCTACCGAATGCGTTTAGGAAGGAAAAGCTATGACGCTAGCAGAGATTGGCGAGTACATCCTCAGCCACTACGACGCCGAGTCCGACCACTCGTTCGAGACGGACCGAAGCGTTGCCGTGTTCAAGCGCGCCGACAACAAAAAGTGGTTTGCCGCCACGAAGAACATTGGATGCCACTATTTGGGCATTAATCGCACGGGGCGCATCGACATCCTCAACGTTAAGCTCGCGCCGCGCATAGTCTCGTCGCTCCGGGAGCGCGCAGGTTTCATGCCCGCATGGAAGATGAACCAGAACAACTGGGTAACCGTTTTGCTCGATGGCTCGGTGGCCGACGAGGAGATTCGCGCTCTCCTCGACGAGGGCTTCAAGGTCGCTGGAATCCGACCTAGGGGCAGCGGCAAGAGAAAGCGCTCCTAGCAGCCGCTCTGGCGGCCATCCTCGGAGCGCTTTTCTCTGCGAATGGGCGGCGTGAACGCTGCAGTTACGCGGCCTGGTCGATCTCGGCCGCCCCATACTCCCGCACAAGCTCGTCGTACTCCGCCGCCGCGTCCGCAACACGCGTGCGCAGCTCGTCATACGAGTACAGACCATCGCCGTTCTTCTTCAGCCCGTTAAGCGAAAGGTCGACACTCATGGGCGCTTCCGTGCCCGAAAGCATGGTACCCTCGCGAAGCTGCTTCACACTTTGATACAACATGCGCAGGCGCCCGAACTCTTCGCCCTTTGCGTTTGTCCGCCGCTCGAATACCAGCTTTGCGCCGATGGGCGTCGCCGACTCAATGGCGCCCGGAAGCTCGTACTCTTCGGCGTCGAGCGCCGCAAGAACGCTTGCGATGTTCGAGTCGTGCCCGCACAAAAAGGTGAACACGCGGTCCTTCGCGTCCATCTCGCTCCCGATTTCCTCCAGCAAAGGATGCGCGAGGTTGGTCGCGACGAGCGGTGCCGTGCAGAGTACATCGATGTACGTATCCTTAGCTTGCGACAAAAGCTTCCATTGGTCGTCGGAGAGGTCGTTGCCAAACGCAGCCGCGGTTGCATCTGGCGCCTCGTAGTACTGCAGCACGAGCGCGTCGGAGAGCGCGCACGTCGTTTTGAGCGAGCCCTCTACTGACGGCTCTTGGTTTAGCTCGAGCGTTATCTTCGTGTCCTTGGTATTCAGGTCCTTGAGTTCGCCCGACTTGTACGCGTCGGAATCGGTGTAGTCCACCACGTCTTCAATAAGTTCATACGAGTCCGCCAAATTGGAAGCCAAGTCCTCCATGCGCTTGACGCCGTTCATGCTGCAGATTTGCTTGAGCGCCGCGTCCTCGTAGGCATCGGACATAAAGGTGAACGAGGGATTGAACACGGGGTCCATGGTGTCGTATTCGGCGTGAGTTTCGATTTTGACGTACGCTGCGGTAACGTGCATCCTGCGCACAGACCGCGTAATTGTGAACGCATTGAGGCTTTTATCCCCATGGGTGAAGCGTGAAAACACCACGTTGTACAACGCAGAAAAGGACTCTCATGGCAAAGCCTATGAAGCCGCGGCCTCATGAAGCGAAATGCGAAAATAGCCGTCGTCGGTAGGCCATGCGTCACGAACGATCATTTTTGCGTTCGTCCGTGCCGTCACACGCCACGACATAGCCGCAACTGAGGAGGTTACCAGCCGTCAATTCAAGGTGTTCCTACGATTGCTTGTTCGAGCGTTCGCAGCTCAAGAAATCGAGAGCAGTCGCTCAATGACGCGAGCGCAGGCCTCGAGCCCCGCTTGATCGACCGCATCGAACCTTGCGAAGCTGGGACTGTCGACGTCGAGCACGCCAACAACATGCCCTCCCGCGTGCAAGGGGACCACGACTTCGGAGCGCGACTCACTGTCGCAGGCAATGTGGCCCGCGAATTCATGCACGTTGCTCACCCTCAGCGTTTCGTCACGCTCAAGCGCGCAACCGCATACGCCCCGACCGGGCGCGATTCTCTCGCATGCAACTTTGCCTTGGAACGGACCAAGCGCAAGCTCGTCCACACCAACGCTTTGCCCCAAAACCCTGCCAGTTAGGTAGAAACCCACCCAGTTAACGTCTTCGAGCGACTCCATCAACAACGCCGAAGCGTTCGCAAGCGCCGAAACCCACACATCCGTCCCCTCCAGAAGTGACGCGAGTTGTCTCTCAACGACAGCCCAATTCTTGGCAGCTTCCATTACCGCGTCCTTTCGCTTGTCCGTTCGCGCGCCTTCTTTGTCCTACTCGTTTGATGCGCCCAAGCTGGCACGCACCACTCCTTTGATGCACCCATCCTAGCACGCGGAGGGTTCGTTTGCTGCACTGCGGGTCGCACTATGGAAAACTGGCTTATGCTCTTGGGCCAGCCAATCGAACCCCCCGCGCACGGCCCGGAGGGCAAAGTTCAAACAGTTTTGCAAGCGATCGCCAAAGGGACGGCAGGGCAAACGGACGGCAGGGCAAACGGACGGCAGGGCAAACGGACGGCGGGGCAAATGGCCGCATCGCGAGATGTGACAATGTGGAGGACTCGTGGAGGACGCTCCAAATGCGGCCCCAGATGAAACGTAGCCCTCGTGCAAGCGTAGAAGCAACAACCTGTTGGAAGCCGAACCAAAGGAGACGACCATGGCTACCAATGCAGCGACCACCCACACCACCAACTTCAACACTACCCCCATCAAGGCAAGCACCGGAACGACCGCGACCGACATCGAACTCACCGACGAGCAACTGGCCCAGATTGCCGGCGGGAACTATGATCCCTCCTACGACCCCTCTGGATCCTGCCTCACACCCGACACTCACATCCTTCTCGCCGACGGCAGCGCGAAGCGAGTCGACGAGCTGCTTGACGACGACGAACTTCTCGTGTGGGACTTCGACGCGGGAGACGTCTCGAGCGCGCCAATCACGTTCTTCCATCGCGTACTTGGAGAGGCCCCGGTCCTTCGCGTGACCTTCTCGGACGGCACGAGCGTCGGCATCGTCGAGGAGCATGTGTTCTTCGACCTTACCGCCAGGGAGTTCGTAGCCATCAACAGCACCGACCAAGAGGCCGCGCTCGCGGGACACGGCTTCGCCAAGCTCGCGAACGGACGCATCGAGGAGGTCCGTCTCGAGTCCATCCGCATGGACGGCACGACCAATAGCTACTACAGCCCCGTGTCGGAGGCACACTTCAACTGCTTCGCGGAGGGCATGCTGAGCATGTCTGGCTTCCTGAAGGGGTTCTACAACGTCTTCGACCTCGAAGAGAACGAGCTTCGCTACGACGCCGCCAAGAAGGCTGCCGACATCGCCGCAGTGGGCGAGATTCCTTACGCCGTGTTCGCCGGCTGCGGGAGCAGGGTACTCTTCGAGCGCAATAACTTCGGCTGGTTTAGCGTATCACTCGCCAAGGGCCTCACGACCCTGCCCGAAGCGCTACTGCTGCTCGACTTCTTCCGTCCGTTCTTCGTCGGCGAGGGCACTGGATTCGCCGCCGCATGAGACAGCGAGGACAGGTACTTTGTCCCACTTCAGCATTTATTCAACAAAGTACCTGTCCCCTTTGTCTTCCGAGGCTTGACGCGCCTTGCCATCTGAAACAAGTGTCTCGGCTCCGGGCGTGTCGAGCCCCCAACACACCTTTTGCGCCAGTGTGATGAGCGAGAGGTGTAACGCCCAATCATCAAGATGGGTGCCGTTTGTACCATTTCGTGTGCCGACTCGGACCGGGTATGGCCCATTTGGCACCCATTCCGGCAATGGGTACCGTTTGGGCCACTTCGCCCGCGTTTTTGTCTGCCAGATGGCCCATTTGGCACCCAACGCTGGCAATGGGTGCCGTTTGGACCATCTACAGTGAAACGCATTTGTCAAAAACGGTCCATCGGCCGCAAAAGCCAATGTTATGGCCATCCTTACAACGTCGCGAGCAATCTCGCACAAAGCAAGACAAAGCAGGGCGCAACGCAGCGACAACAGCAATGCCTTGCAGACATAGTCCGCCATACAACATAGGCGTTTGTAATGTGCGCGTCGGCATATCACAATAAGAAGCAGACAAAACCCGCACGATTGGAGACGCGCAATGAACGTGCTCATACTCAAGGGAAGCCCCAACTCCAACGGTTCGACGTCCATACTTGTTAACGAGTTCGCGCGAGGCGCTCGCGAAGCGGGGCACAGCGTTGAGGTGGCAGATGTGGCGAAGCTCAACATTGCCCCTTGCACCGGTTGCGTTGCCTGCGGATACGAGGGACCGTGCGCGCAGACAGACGATATGGACGAGCTGCGCGCGAGGATACTTGCCGCTGACATGCTCGTGTTCGCGACGCCGCTGTACTATTACGGCATGACCGCGCAGCTCAAAACCGTGATCGACCGGTTTTGTTCGGCGAACGCCAGTATCACCCGAAAACGATTGAAGTCCGCTCTGCTCGCAGTAGCGTGGAATTCCGACGACTGGACCTTCGACGCCCTTGATGCTCATTACCAAACGCTGGTGCGATACTTGAGCCTGCGGGACTGCGGCAGTGTACTCGGATACGGTTGTGGCACGCCTGGCATGACCCGGCGCTCGCAGTATCCAGAGAGGGCGTACCAACTGGGCAAGGCGATTTAGCAGCATCGCCCGCGCCCAGGCGGACGGCCCTCGTGGGCGAGGCGGGCAAGAGCCACGCCGACAGCATCGCCCGCGCCCAGGCGGACGGCCCTACAAGAATCCCCCAACCCCACAAAGCTCGCGGAACCGGCGAAAAGCGGCCTCCGGCGAGCTTTGTCAGATTGTACGCACCCCGAATCCGACAAAGCTCGCGAAAACGCCGAAAACAGCCCCCGCGGCGAGGTTTGCAGGGCTCGGTCGGCGACGTCCTCCGCTGCGCCGCACTACCGCAAGGCCGTGCCATCGAAGACACACGCCGTGCGCCGGCTGCACGGAGCCGCACGGGGGACAGTCTACAGCGTCGTCTTCATGGCACGAATGTGCGCCATTCGGTCGAGGTCGCCGTATTCGATTTCATGCCGCAAGGCGCCAATGATTTTCTCCTTACGCGCGAGGAAGCCCGGCCCGCTCAGGTTACGCCCGCCTACGGTATGGTGCATAGAATGAGGTCGCCCTGCGCGAGGCGGAACGGTACGCCAAGAGGAACGCTTGCGCGAGGAGGAACGGTACGCCGGAATAAACGTTCCCTTGCTGCAACGAAACGTTCGCGGCACACCGACAAGCACGCGCGGGTCGCACGACAGCCGTGGAGTACTATCAAAGCGAGGAGCCAAGCCATCCGGTTGGAAATCGGAAGCGACCCAAGAAGGCCAAAGAGAGGAGTAAAAATGGATTACAAGGACCTAACACCCGAGGAGATCGCGCGAACGAGGAACATGTCGGTTGACGAGCTGCAGAAATTTGTAGCAGACAAGGGCGTAGAGCTTTCGGAAGAGGAGCTGGACAAGGTTTCCGGAGGCTGGAGCGATGACGACAAAGACGAAAACTGCCCCAAGGGCGACCGTCACAGCTGGAAAGACATCGGGGGAGTGCCTGTTTTGAACGTGGTCATTCCCTTCAAGAGGTGCAGGAAGTGCGGACTTGAGCGCAGGGCCTAGGTACAGGGCCCGCACTTCATGCGCAGCGCCAATCTTGTGTGCCAGCGACGCCACTTAGGTCGGGCTTTCCCGGCTAAACGGCACCCACAGCACACAACATGCAACGTGTACCCAGGGGGCCACTTAGCGAGGGCTTCGCGCGCTAAATGGCACCCTCAGCACACAACCTGGAACCTGGGTGCCGGGCGGCCCACTTTAGCGAGCTTTGTCGGCTAAAGGCACCCTGAACGCTAGGGTTATGGGGCGCCTTGGAAGGCATGCGACCCGCACGCACATTTTGACCCATCGCGGTATCCATACACCAGATAATGGCCGTCGAACCAACCACATGCCGACGACTCAAAATGTGGATGGTTTGTGAACCCTCTCCGCATGCGAGACGGACACGTCGCGGGCGCGTATTACCAACCAGATAACGAAGAAAACACGTTATCCCTTCCTTCCTTGTTGCGTGTGGCCAGACGCGCAGCCGCCCATGAGCAGGGCACAGGCCGCTGGGAACTCCTTCCGCCCAGCGGCCTGTTTTTTAAAAACCTGAGACACAAGCACGACGAGCGCGTACATCAAGGCAGACAGCAAGAAAACAGCCGAAAGAGCAAACCCAAAGCAAAGGAGAACCACAATGACCACCAACAACACTGAGATGAACCCCATCGGCAAGGTCGAAATCGGCAACGAGGTCGAACTCAACCAAGAGACGCTCGAGCAGATGAGCGGCGGAGCAGGACCGCGTTGCGGCATGCCACCCAAGCGTGTCCGCAGAACTACAAAACGCGAAAAGCCCGAGGAGGGCGGCGCTACGTTGTCGTGGTAACAAAGGCGCCGACCGGACGGGAAGCGACGATCGGACGGTAACAGGAGCAAAAATAGGTCGTTACTTACAGCTAATTGCCGCGAGTACAGGCGGGTCATTTGTGACGAGACCAGTTGCATCCAGCACACAAAAACATGGCGCTTTTGTCCGAAAAAGCGAACGCGACCACCCGCGCTGCGCTTACCGACTCCGACGGTCGTTCTCGGACTTGCGATAGAACTCCCGCTTGTCGGCAAACATGTTGATTTCCGCCTCGTTAACCAGATCGCGCATGTCTACTTTTCCACGCACCTTCTCGCGCGCGGCGATTCCAAACGACACGTGGTACCCCTTCGCGCTCAGCGACCGCCTCAGCTGGTCAACCTCTAACGTTAGATCCTCCAGCCGTCCATCCGCCCGAAAGCCGACGAACTCGTCACCACCGATGCGATAGGTATCCTCCTTGCCGAAGCGCCGCTGAATGGCCTCCGCCACCTCACACAGCATCTTATCGCCTGCGGCATGCCCATGCTTGTTGTTCATCTCGTGCAGACCATTCGCATCGGCGTAAACGCAGCATAAATTTGATGTGCACAACTTGGGGTATTCCCGCAAACGGCTCTCGTAATAGTTTCGGTTTTTAACCCCAGTCAACAAGTCAGTTTGGCCCATGTATTCAATCTGCTTGGATTGTGCGAGCGCCCGAATTTTGATGCTCATAATGAATGCGGTGGTTGCAACCGCCACCATGCCGAACGTGACCATATTCCAAACGTCGCTTTCCGCCACATCTGGTGTCTTAAAGCGGATAACAATCCCGCAGAATGCCGCAACAACGATTGCTATCAGCGCGTAAAGCCTTATGGGGCGGTCGTAGAACAACAACGGACTCACCAGCAAAAAGGCAACTGCGGAAACAGCCGGCTTTTCTGCGTGAAGCATCGAAATATGGACGCCGAACGCGAATAGCGTGATTTCGAATACATACACAACCGGCATGACGAGCGCGGGATGCTTGGGCAAAACAAAGCGAGAGCATAGCAGAATAATCAGCATCTCCACACTGCAAAACAGGTATGTCGCACGATTGATATCGGCAAAACCACGATAAAACGCACTCGCAACGGTCAGCACGAAAAACATCACCGCGGCAAGCAACGAAAACCTGTTCAGCAGTATCCGATTCTCTTCATGGATACTGGGAAGCAGCTCCTCGTACTTGTCTTTATCTACTCCCGCATAAAGAAGCAGATTCCTCAATTCGCGAATGCTGGTCACGTGTTTTTCGCAATCCCCATTAGCCGGCCATACTTGTTGCCGCAGAACCCCTAAGCTCCGCTGTGTCCGCACATACTATTATCCATCTAGGGTGCCGCCGGTCAAGAGTGTCTCTAGCGCGCTTCAACGCCTCCGCCCCCCAACACCCCCGCGACACACGTCTCCCTTTGTTGGACATTAGTTGGACAACACTTGGTAATGTGAGCATGATTGTGGTCTTTTGCTGCGAGGAAGGAGGACAAACACGTGGGCCAAGACGTCACCAGCATAGCGATTGTTGCGGTCATCCTCCTCCTGCGCATCGCGAGCTGCTCCATTGCAGAGGTGCTCGACGTTACCTTGGACCCCAGACAGCGCAAGAACCTCCTTTCGCTCAATGCGATTATCGCAAGCCTAGCCTTGGCAAACTGGTTCGTTGGCTCCGTAATGCACAACGAGGCCATGCGGCTGGCGATAACTGCAACAACCGCGTACGTGTACGCCGTGTGCCCAGCCATCTTTGCCCAGTTTCTCTCCATTATGGATGCGAGCAAAAAGCAGATGCGCGTGGTGTGGGGATTGGTAATGGGCAATGCCTTGCTATATGCCAGCGCGTTCTTTTGTCCTCTTACCTTCTATTATGCAAGCGACAACCACCTACATTATGGGCCCCTTGGACATGCCGCGCGCGTAGTTGCAGCCCTGTTCATCTTGCAAATCGCATATATCGCCATACGCGAGTTCAGGAAAAGGCGCCTGCCCGACGATCTGCTCCCCATATTCGGTGCGCTCATAATAATCTGCTCAGTTGCTCTTGACGACGTGCTGAAGACTAGCAACACCACATGGTTTCGCATAGTCACCCTTAGCATGCCCATCGCGTCCGATGCCATGTTCTTGTGGGTTCACCTCACGATCGCACGCGAGTACAAAGAGGCGTTGCTCGTCAAGCAACGAACGCAGCTTGCCGTTTCGCAAATACAGCCCCACTTTTTGTATAACACGCTCACAGGTCGATATTCCATCAGATTTCGTGCCCGCGATTTGCACAGGTCGATATTCCAGCGGATTTCGTCCCGGGAAAAGACTCCTCCTACCGGACGCTTACCCTCTGCCGCACGCATCGGTGCCGCATACGGCATTTGTGCCAGGAACACAAGGCATTGAAATGAACTTTTATCACACTTCGCCTCATGCGCTTCACGAGACCGCTACCTCACAGGCTTTGCCACGAAAGACTTCTCCCGCGTTATGCGACATGGTATTTTCACGCTTAGTATGCCTGAAAGTCACTGCAGGGCTTCTTTGGGGCCGAAGTGGCTCGTTTGGCACCCAACGTCGGCATGGGTACCGTTCGTGCCGTCCGGCAGACAAGGCCAAGCGCAAGATGTCGCAATACTCTCGCACGTTGCTTCATGAGAAGTAGAGCGTTGCCCCCGGCGCAAGTGCCTCGATTAAGGCGACGTCCAAACCTGGCTACGCATTCAAAAGTTGGCCGCAGGGTTGTGGCTTATCGACACCTCATGCTCGGCGAGAACCGCAAACTCATTATCGCCGCCAACTCAACAATGCACACGCCCGAAATGTCGCTTGACTTAAACCATGGTTTAAGTATCAGAATACCTCATATGGATAATTCTTAGTGAAAGGGAGGCGAATCAACATGAGCAAAAAGAACATCGGCGCGACGCTGGCCCTCTATCCCTGCCCCGTCATCGTGGTGGGCGCCATGGTGAACGATAAGCCCACCTGGACCCTGGTGGCCCATGCCGGGACCGTGGCCCACACCCACCTGATGGTTTCGCTGGTCCAGGCGCACTACATCAACCAAGGAATCCGGGAGAACAACAAGCTTTCCGTCAACGTCGTGGACGAGTCCTGGCTGGCGAAGGCGGACAAGATGGGGACCATCTCGGGCAACAAGGTCGATAAATCCGAGGAGTTCGCCTGGACCATGGGCGAGAACGGCGCCCCCCTCATCGACGAGGCCAAGGTGTCCATCGAGTGCGAGGTGGACGGCAACTACGAGCTGGAGCATTTCGACCACTTCATTTGCAAGATCCTCGCGACCTACGCGGACGAGGCAGTCCTCAACGAGAAGGGCAAGATCGACTACCACACCTTCAAACCGGTTCTGTTTGAGTTCCCTACCTACGAGTACTTCGTGACCGGCGAGAAAGTCGGTAACTGCGGAAAGATGAACTGACGCCCGCGGGTCGTAGCGATTACGCTTGGTCCCCCAAACCGTCCACAATCGCCCGACCGCACACCCCGCTAACGGGCCTGCCCCTAAAGATTAGTCAAATGTCCCGTCCGTGGCCCGGAGGGCAAAGCTCAAACAGCTATCGGTCTGCGGAACTGCGCGCGGCTGCTCCTCCGGGCCACTTTGCGATTTGACGCTTCTTTAGGCGGGCTAACGGGCGCGAGCGGCAACCGCCGGCATACAGGCCACGCTTGTATGCCGGCGGTTATCACATCCTCACCCGCGCGTCCCCGCGTCACCCGCGCGTCCCCGCGTCACCCGCGCGTCCCCGCCTCACCCGCGTCACCCGCGCGTCCCCGCGTCACGCGCGCGTCCCCGCGTCACCCGCGCGTCCCCGTGTCAACCTGGAAGATAGCTGCGCATCGCCGAGGTTCCAAGCGCCACGGTCGAGACGTTATGCAACAGCGACGACGTTTGAGGGGTAATGGCACCACCAATTCCCAGCGCCAAAAGGCCCGAGTTCCACAGCATGATTTCCCAAAAGCTTTTATCAAGCCTGTTCATCAAACCTTGGCTCAGCTTGCGCAGACGCACCAGTGAGCCCAAGTCAGAGTCGGTGAGCGTAATGTCGGCAACCTCGCGCGCGATGGCAGTTCCCGCCGCCATGGCGACGCCCACATTCGCCTCCTTGAGCGCAGGCGAGTCGTTTACGCCATCGCCCACCATAACCACGCTCCGGCCAGACTCCCGCAACTTGCGCACATACTCGTACTTCTGCTCGGGCAGCATGTTTGCAACCCATTCGGTTACCCCCACGGATTCGGCCACACGCCGAGCCGCTGCCTTGTTGTCGCCCGTAAGCATTACCACGTGCTCGAACCCAAGCGCGCGCAAGTCGCGAACCGCCTCGTGCGCACCATCCTTTATGGGGTCTTCGATTCCGATTACGCCCACGAGCACGCCGTCCACGGCAAGATAGAGCGCCGAAAGACCACGCACTTCCTCCTCAATAGTGCGCCGCTGCTCAGTGCTCACCTCCACACGCTCGTCGCCCATCACAAAATGGCGCGACCCAATAACCACGCGCTTTCCGTCCAGTGAGGACGCCAGACCATGAGCTACGATGTACTCGACCTCGGCGTGACGCTCGCGGTGCTTCAGGTTTTTGTCTGCCGCCGCCTTAACCACGGCGCGAGCCACGGGATGCGGGTAGTGTTCCTCAAGACAAGCAGAAAGGCGCAGCACCTGGTCGCGACGGTAACCATTGAGGGCAATGACTTTTCGCACGCGCGGCACCGCCTCGGTAAGGGTGCCGGTCTTGTCGAATACGATGGTATCTGCCTGGGCAAAGTCCTCGAAGTGGCGCGAACCCTTAACGCTTATGCCCATTCGCGCACCCTCGCTCATGGCACTCAACACCGAAACCGACCCCGTGAGTTTGAGCGCACAGGTGTAGTCCACCATAAGACTCGCGGCGACCTTTGTGGGGTCGCGCGTAGTGAGGGCCACCAGCGCCGAAAGAAGAAAGTTCCAGGGAACAATGCCATTCGCAAGGCGCTCGCGGCGCGCCTCCGTAACGCTCTTTTGCTCCTCCGACTGCTCGACCAGCGAAACGATGGATCGCAGGCGCGTTTTGTTCGCGGCTTTGGAGACTCGCACGAAGATTTCGCCTTCCTCCAGCGAAGTCCCCGCATACACCGAGTCACCAACCGTGCGCTCCACTGCCAAGGGCTCACCCGTGAGCGCTGCCTGATTGACCATGCCCACGCCCCGCTCAACCGTTCCGTCGATGGGCACCGGCTGTCCGGTGCGTACCACCACGAGGTCACCCTCAACCAAGTCGGTAGCCGACACGCTAATCTCTTGTCCGCGCTCCACGCGAGCCGCCAGGTCGGGCACGCTCAGCAGTGAGTAGATAAGCTCGTTTGCAGACTGCGCGCGCGTATAGTCCTCAAGAACCTCGCCCACATCCAAGAGGAACATGGTTTCGCTTGCCGTTGACGCATCGCCTTGCGCAAACGACGCTCCAATGGCGGCCGCATCCAAGGTGGCCACGTCGAGCTTACCCCTACTCAAGGAGACAAAAGCAAGTCGCAGGAAATGCCTGTACTGCCAAATGGCGTAAATTATGTCTAGTGGCGCGGGCAAGAACAAGCGTCGCATTACAAAGCCGCCTACCGTACACGCGAGGTCGAGCACAAGGTCGTGGGTCCGCGTGGTCAAGGCATACGTATAGTCCGAGCGCACCGCATCGAGCTGCTTGCCATCGATGGCTCCAAGATAATCGAGCACACGTGCGCGAGTCTTCTCGCCTTCCAACGTACCGTACGTAACGGCAATCGAACCGATGCGAGAATAGATTTTTGCATCCTTCACCGCGGGACAATCAAGCAACACTCTAAACAGCGGATCCACATCGTCTTCGCGCACCACGCCATTGAGTTGCACGCGCAGACGCCCAGGCACCTCATGCTCTATGGAATAATACATGCTGCCGTTACTCCGAATCGGTCGCCGCAGCCGCCTGCTCGTTCATGTAGGTTGCCTCGGCCACCATGTCGCCAACCTCAGCGCGTGCCTGCTCCACAAGGTCCAAATAACCCGCCTTCACGCGCATGCCGGCGGCAATGCACTGCACATAGCAACGCTTGGCCGGTTCACTCGTAAGGACCTTTGGCACCACCTGTCCAAGCGCGGCGCCTCCCAAAAGCAAACGAATCGTCGAACTCATGGCACTTACCTCCTTGTTTACTATGGCTAACTCAACTTGCCATAGTATAGCGTTTTTGCGCTAACACTAGTTAGGTAAATGCAACTTTTTCTTTGTTCTATCCCATGGGCGCTCGTAGGGCGCTCAGCAGCGGAGGCACTGCGTCGGAGACACCAGCTCAGTGCGCTAGATGCCCACGAAATCGCAGAGCGCCGCCGCAGTTGGCGCAGCCAACAAAAGCCTTATCTCAGGTGCCGCCGCCAATGGACTATTTGTCCCAAGGACTGGTCCAAATTGCAATAAGGGCGCCGAGGGCGACGAAGAACGGCAGCGCCAGCATGATTTGCCCAGGAATGGGGACAAACCCGACGATAATCCATGAGTGGTCGAAGAAGCGTGACCTCGCGAGGCCGATTGTTGCGGCATATCCAGCCCAGATGACGGCGACGGTGCCCGCGACGCGCAGGAGCGTCCGCCCTAGGCCCGGGCCCGTGACGCCGCCACCTGACGCCGCCGCAGCGGTTTTATCTGCAGGGCCAGAGGCAAACGAGAACCCCTCGCAAAGGACGACGAGCACGACGGGCAGCACGGCCTGCACGACGAGGTTGGCCACGAATATGCGGGCCGGACCACTCGGCCCGTACGTCAAATAGAGGAGGCGCAGGTTGAGCGCCTGCAGCCCGGGAATATCGCTCACACCGAGAAGGCGCAGGTTGAGGCCGGGCACGTATCGCAAGCCAAAGAGCACGGCACTCGCCGCGGCACAGCCAAAAATCGCGTTCCGTCCCTCAACGCGCCCCTTCGCGTAATCGAGATACCCCTTTACGAGAATCCCGCCGGGAATCAGTATGGCAAGTGCCACCACGAAAAACTGATATGAGAGGTGGAGTCCGCGCAAGCTCAGGGCCAGAGTATCGCCGAAGAGATACAAAACAGCGAGCAGGTAGAGCGCTTCGACGACAAGCCAAATTCTGCTGAACACTTTGCGTTTCCCGTCCATCGCACATCTCCTTTTGCTTGGCGAATTGATAATAAGCTTACTTACTGCTCATTATACAGAAAGTCGACCTGTACAAATCATGTTTGGCACCCATTGTGGTTCGCCGCAGAACCCCTAAGCTACATTGTATCCGCACATACTGGTATCCATCTTGGTTAGCACCGGCTAATGACGCCTCCAGAACCCCCGCCCTTGCGCACCCCACGCGCCAACCAATTCGGCTACCTGTAATCATTTGGTGAGTCCGGGGGGCAACATCGACTTCCGCGTGGCCGTGCGCAACGACGGCAACACCTTCCTCTCGGGCGCCACGCTCAAGTTGTGCGCCCTCAACGAGGAGACACAGGCGTACGAGTACGTGCCCGGCGCGGAATCTGCACTAACCTTTAGCGTGGACACCATTCGCGAGTCCACCTACAACCAAAGCGATGGCCAGGGTGGCTACACAGACGTGGAGCCCGACTACGCGCCGCCCTAGCCGCCTACGAGCGCCGTCGCGCCGAGAACGAGAAGTCATAGTCAAGGCGGACCCGTCCCGCCTTGGCCTTGTATGCCGTCCTACGCGTTCGGTCCCCACACGTTGATGCGTTTGTCGGGCGCGAGGTACATGCCGTCGCCCTCCTTCACGCCGAGGTTCTCGTAAATCGGGTCAAACATCTGCGTGCTCACATTTGCGCGAACGTTGTTGAGCGGATGGGCGTCCAGAAGCAAATACGGCAAGGTATCGGCAGACACCGTTTGTGCCCACATGAGCGAATAGGTCGAGAAGAACTCGTCGTAGTCGACTCCCTCGGACTTGCCGGCAAGCTCAAGGGCCGCCTGCATGCCGCACAAATCGGCAGCCGCCTCCGTCTTGACGGTATCGCCGTCGACCATAAGACCAGGGAGTACCTCAATACCACCGTAGTATGCGGCCAAATCCGAGCTCTTCTTTACGAATGCGTCCACGTCGGCATCAGTAAACACAGGATTTGGCACGCCATAGGCATCTTGTTGTGCACCGGCATAGTCGAAGCCATGGCTAATCTCGTGACCGATGGTCGTGCCAATACCCGCAAGAATGCTCGCGTCGCTCATCTCGTCGGAATAGACCAAGCTCGTTACGTACCCCGGGCAGATGTTAATGGAGTTGGATGTGGAATCGTAGAAGGCATTGTTCAGGGTGGGCTTGATCGAGAACCAGAGGCTCCCCGGAACTGCTGGCTGGCCAACCATCTTGCTGGTTTGATCCTGGCGATACTGCTTGAGCTTCAAATAGTTACCCAAAAGGGTGCCGCCCTTATCGGTAGGCGTGAGCTCGAGTCCGCCAAAGTCGTAATAGCCGCCCGTAGGCTCGAGGACGTTAAGAGCCATGTGATCGAGCTTCTCAATCACGCGCGCTCGAGACTCTTCTCCCACCCACGCAGTGTTGCTGACAAGATCTTTGTACGTGTTCACGATATCTTGCGAGAGCTTCGTCAGGCGCTCCTTGGCGTTTGTCCCAAGAGTCTCGTTTACATAGGTGTTGCCCAAGACTATGGAGAATGTATCCATGCTGTCGCACGCGCTATAGGCAAACGACTCGGCGTCAGGAGCAGGCTGACCCGCCTGTTCGCTAGCCTCATTAGCGCCCGAGGGGTCACGATACGGACGCGTCTCGTTGAGCACCTTGAGTGAAGCGATTTGCTTGATGACGTCGAGGTTCTCGTTCGTCCACTTCTCGTTGAATGCCTCAACCCATCCGGGCGACGAGTTGTAGAGGGGCGATCCGTCCATTCCCAGCTTCTTGAGCATAGCCTTCATGGGAAAATTAGGACATGCGGCGTACAGGTCGTCGGGCGTAATATAGCTGGCACGCACCGATTCGGCTGCGGCGCCAAACGCCTCAGCCGAGTGCTTGCCACTATAGTCCAAGTACTTCGCATAGGGCTTCTCGAAATCCTTAATCTTTTCGTATGTCGCCATCACCTCGTCCGTTTCCATCCCCTGAACAGAAAGGTCCACAAGCGCAGAGGTGCCCATCATCAGCAGTGTTCTATCGATGCTTTCTTGCTTTTGCGGATCGTCGGAGTCCTGATAATACGTCCCGCCCACCAAGAGCGGGTCCGAGAGCACGAGGTTGGGGTTAATGGCCACGATGTTAACCTCGCGCGTATCGCTCGTCGTGAGGGCCGTTACCAAGAAGGGGCTAAACGGGAAATCCTTTGACAAAAGCAGCTCGTTCATCTCCTCGATTGAGTTGACCGCATCGATGCGATCGAGGTAGGGCTGCACTTCCGAGAGGCCAATCTCTTTGAGCTTCTCGACATCTGCTGCCTGGTTGAAGAAGATGCGCAGTTGGTCGAGGTCGTGGCCCGTCTTCGAGTCGTCCTTGATTGCGGCCAAATTGGCACTCTTTAATTCGGTGGCGTAATCTTCCAACTGATCACCCGGCTGCTCCTGATGAGCCGCAATATATTCGTAGGCATAATGCGTATACAGGTCGTCCTTGGCCTCGGGCCGCTCGGTCGGCAGGTTGCCCTGCACAATCGACGTCACCCATGGCTTGCCCGCGAGCTCGGACGAGGCTTCGGCTGCAATGCTTGCACTCTGGCTCGCGCTTTCGTCGCCCACTAGCGAATTCCCGCCCGCGCCTCCGCCGCACGCAACAAGCGAAACAGTCATCACGAGGGCGAGGACCATTGCGACAATTCTCTTAAACTGCCTCTCATTGGGTTTTTGGGTGGTGGCCTTTGCTGGATGCGGCATCGTTATACCTCCATCTGCGGGTACGTGCGAACACTTCTATAGTACGTTACGCTAATTCACGTTTGTGGCACAAATTCCTTGGGCTTTGTTCCGCGTCGGAGCCCCGCCAACACACTTGCAAACTCGTACAGCAAATGCGCGTTCGCCGCGAGGAGCTCCCTGAAGCCCTGCAGCTCATCTTCGCTGTATGAGCCTTCCCATGGAATCATCTTCAGGGAGGGAAGCTCGAACCGAACAGAGTCGAAACCCTCGCCGGTCGGTCTTTCGAAGTGCGCTAGCACGCGTCCACCGTCATCGCCTGGTTTGAGGTCGGAGTGAAGCACCATCGTGCCGTCAGCAAACCTAGTTAGCCGCAGTGTTAGCGGGCAGGAAATACCGCGCGGAACATGATTCTGCCCGCGTCATCCTCAACCACCTCGAGCTTGAAATCGTTCTTCTCGGCAATCGTGCGCGCGATTGCAAGACCTAGGCCGTATCCCACCTTGCCTCCCGAGCGATCGCGCGATTGCTCTCCACGCACAAACCGGTCAAAGAGCGTCGAGAGCTCGCGCGAGTCAACGTCGTGCGCCCAATCGTTGCGCGTCGCGAACGTGGCCGTGCGGCCCGCCTTCGCAACCTCCACCAGAATCGTTCCGTCACCCGTCGCGTATTTGATGGCATTGTCAACGAGGATCTGCATGAGTTGGCGAATGGCGGGCTCATCGCCCCTCACGCGCACGTCCTCCTCAATCGACTCCACGATCTCCTTGCCCTGAGCGACGGCAAGCTGCGAGAAGGTCTGAACGCACTCGTATGCCACGTCGCTCAGCGACACCTCGGAGCGCACGATGTCTTCCTCATGCTCCTCCATCTTCGAGAGGACGATCAGGTCGTTGACGAGCTGTCGCATGTTGCCGACCTGACGGTTCGTGCTGTCAATCCACTCCTGCTCCTCAGGCTGGTCCGCCAGGTCCTCCTCCAAGATGTCCATGTTCGTCGCGATTACGGAGAGGGGCGTCTTGAGCTCGTGCCCGGCATCCGCGACGAATCGCTTCTGCTTTCGCGCGCTCTCCTCAAGCGGTCGTACGATGAGGCCGGAAAGGCGAACCATGAACAGCGACGCGATCGCGAACGCGCATCCACCCACGACAAGTGCGACGGTACGCAGCTGTCTTAGGGCTTCCAGGTCTGTGGTGCAGTCGAGAAAAAAGACCCTCTTCTGAGCATCGGACTCGTCGACCAAGAACTTGTAGTCATCCAGATACCCCTCCGCATCACCCGAGCCCAAGGCGGTCTGGGCAAGTTGGCAGGCATACTCGTCGGTGAACTCGCCACCCCCCTTGCTTTTTACGAACATGCTCCCGTCCTCAGCCACGAACACGCAGAAGAAGCGGCTGCCGTACTGCGTCCGCGCGGCCTTGCGCCAGCCGTGATCACTGTGCCTCATGGCATCAAACTCGGAGTCGGGTGCCTGCACGCCGTCCTGTTCCGCAACCGGCCGGCCTTCCTCGCCACCCTCTTCGGAGGGCTTCTGATCGCTCGCAATCTCGGCAAGCGCGCCGTGAAGGTTTGCATCCACTTGCAGGTAATGCGCGTAGTTTATGGCAAATATCAGGGCGAGAAGCGACAAGAACACCGCCACTATGGACACGAGGACTATCTTGCGCCTCATCCGCTTGATTGCGGAGTCGCTCATTGTTCGTCTCCGTATGCAAGCAGGTACCCAGCATTGCGCACGACCCGTATCTTTACCTTGGAACCAATCTTCGTAAGGTTCTTGCGCAGGAAGGAAATGTTGGTGAACACCACATTTATCTCCGCCTCGGAATCCCATCCCCATATGTGGGACATAAACTCGTCGGCGCTCACGATCTTGTTGGGATTGCGCATGAGCATCTCCATTACCTGGAACAACTTGTTCCCAAGGCGCACGCTCCTTGTACCGCACGTAAGCTGGTAGGTCCCGCTGTCCAGCCGCACGTCACCAAACGAGACGACATCCGGCGTAAAGGCCTCGGTCCGGCGCAGGAGGGCACGCACGCGCGAGACCAGCTCCTTGCCCGCAAATGGCTTGGGCAGATAGTCGTCCGCGCCGCTGTCGAAGCCCAACACGCGGTCGTCGAGCTCGCCCAGCGCGGTGAGCATCATGACGGGCACCCCCATGCCTCGCCGCCTTATCTCCTTGAGCACCTCGAGGCCGCTCATGCCCGGCATCATGATGTCGAGGATTGCGGCGTCGTAGTCGCCGTTTGTGAGGTAGGTGAGGGCATCGCGCCCGTTGCTTACTGCATCCACGGTAAAGCCGCTGCGCTGAAGCAGTATGGTCACTCCCCGTACGATGTCTGGATCGTCTTCCGCAAAGAGCAGTTTCATCGCAATTCCCTAGAACGTCTGGATCAAGTCAAAGAGATAGAACGCAATCATCCCAAGATAGCACACGAGGCGCAGCCACCGCAGCATGCCGGGGATCTCTTTGTGCATGCGCGTGGTGAGGACTCCGGAGAGCAGCAGCACGAGCAACAGCGGCGATACGATGCTGGCGCACGCAAAGGTCGCCCCGGTCACCGCCGCAAAGCCCACGGGGAGCGTCACGCACAGACCCGCCACGATGATGAGAGGGGCACACGGCGTGATGCCAAACCCGGCACCGGCCAGGAAGAGCGCCGGGAGGTGGATGCCCTCCTCTACGGCCTCACGCATCTTGTGGTGGTCGCGACACTGCTCGCCGCACTTCTTGCTTCCGCGTGCCTCCTGGAACCAGCCATACAGGTAGTAGATTCCCATGCCAACAATGAACAGATCGAAGGCGCGATTGACCCACCCCGAGGCAAACGGCTCCCCTTGTAGGAACGCAGACTGACCAACGAGAGACGCCGCAAGGCAGAGCACGGCCACGCTCGCAATCTTGCCGAGGTAGAATGAGAGAAACGCGGCCATCGACTGCCGCGAGTCGCGCGCGTGCGTCATAACGTAGCCCGTCAGCAGCATACCGGCACCCGACCCGCAACAGGTGCCGCAGCCCAAGCCCACCGACGTCGCAACCGAGACGCCCTCCAATAACATCGTAAGACCCATTGCTAACCCCTTTCGCATCCTATGAGCGCTGCGCCTATGGCCCCGTTGAACTGGGGGTAGGACGCAACGTATACGTCCTGCATGAGCTCTTCCTCAAAGGCCTGGCGAAGGCCCACGTTCAGCGCGCCCCCGCCGCTCATCAGCACGTCGCCGCCCTTCTCGGACTTCCGCATCATCTTGATTATTCGCCGCGCCATGGAGAGGTGCATGCCGGCAAGTATGTCACGCCGGTCGAACTTGCGCGCCACGAGCGAGATTACCTCCGACTGTGCGAACACCACGCAGGTGGAGTTGATGTCGCACGGCTCGGTGCTCTGGAGAGACAAAGGCCCTACCTGATCGATGGTCGTCTCCAGAATCTGCGCAATCACCTCCATGAACTTGCCCGTCCCCGCAGCGCACTTGTCGTTCATCGAGAAGTTCTTTACGGTGTAGTTGGCGTCTAAGTAGATGATCTTGCTGTCCTGCCCGCCCACGTCCACGATCATCCCCGGTCGCCATTGCGGTGGCGCGGTAATGCGTACGCCATACGCGTGGGCAGTGATCTCGCTTATGTCATCGTCCGCCACGTCAAGCACCTTACGGCTGTAGCCCGTCGCCATGATGTAGCCCACCTGTTGGGACATGATCTGGTTGCGCTGGCAGAGCGCGTTGACGAGGGCGCTCGCGTTGCCGCTGTTGTCGATTCCCGTATTGCACACCATGGTGTCTACCACTTTGCCCCGCCCATCGATCATGGCTGCCTTGAGGTAGGTGGACCCGCCATCCAGCCCGATGTAGTACCTTTTCATGTTCCCTCCGTTTTCCAGCACGTCCTCGTGGCCGTGCGCTTTCTTTTGCCTGCCGCGCGCACTAGCCGCGCACGGCCTTGAGCGGCCCCTTCTTGAGCTTGATGGTCTCCACAAACGCCTCCGAGCGAATGCGCAGCTGTTCCACGTCCTGGTCGGTGTAGTCGCTCTCCAGGCGAATGACGGGAATGCCCATGCCCTCGAGCTCCTCCTCCACCAGGCGGTATTCGTAGTCGTAGACCAAGCACCCGCGCAGCACGTGGTAGATGACGCCCTCCACGCGGTAGTCGCGGACCATCTGGCGAAGTCGGTATATGCGCTGCGAGTTGTCCGCAAAGGTGGGGCACGGACAAGGCCGCAGCGAGCGGATGGCAAGCGAGCGCATGAGCCCGTCGAACGACGCGTCCACGGGAACCACCGGGTCGGACATGCCCCTCTCCCCCATGCAGGTCTCGTCGGCAACCACCATGCCACCGGCCTCCTCAACGAGCAGGGAAATCTTAAGGTTGGGAAAGACGATGGGCGACCCGGTGAGCATGATGCGCGGCAGATCCTTGCGCGAGACGAGCTTGTTCGCGTACGCCCTCCGCTCGAGTTCGTCGTTGAGCGCACGCAGCGCGTCCGCCCACGTCCCAGCGTCCAAATACGACGCCGCGTTCATAACGGCCATGGCGTGCGTGCCGAATAGCAAATTGGGCGTGGCACGCTTTATGCGCAGGAAGCGCGACAGCTCGTATTGGGCGCGTCCAGTCAGGTTGAGGGCATGCGCCAGCGACTCGTACGTCACCTCTTGCCCGGTTACGCACGAGACCATGCGCATGAGTTGGTACAGCTCCCCCACGTAGTGCTCTATGTCCTCGTCTTCCCTGTTCGCGGGCACATACAGCGGGTGGACGGGCCACTTCTCCTGAAGAAGGCCGGCGATTCTCTTCTTGCAATCGCAGGTAATGGGCACCACCATGAGCGAGCAGTTCTCGTAGAGGGGCAGCGTGCCCATGTGCTCGAACCCAGCGATTGCCTTTACGAGCGGACACGCGTCACGCGCCACAACGTCGTCGCCAATGGAGAAGGCCGTGTAGTGTCCGCTGCAGAGCTTGACCGGCTGCGCGCCAGCGGCGTAGATGAGCTCTGGTGGAACCTGCACGCAGTACGTGCCCACGGTTCTCACGTTGTGCGGTCGCTCCACCTCCAGACCTTGTACGTAGATGCGCTCCAGCACATTGAAGAAGGGATCCATCTGATCCATCGTTCCTCCCAAGTCACGCATACGGCGCAGGTATTTTTGCGTCATGTGCATGGACTTAGTTGCAAAGCGTTGCTTGCGTCGCTGCTCGCGCTGCTCCTGTGCGTCACCCGTATATTCCATGACCCTACCTCCTGTATCCCTGGACGACCCTCGAACGCTTGGAGACAAAGACGTCCTTCCCCAAGAAGGTGAGCGAGAGAGCGCGGTCCTCCGGACAGCACCGCACGCATTCGCCGCACATGATGCACGAGACGTCCGTTACGTCAGTCTTCTCGCGCTCGGTGTAGAGCTGCTTGATGCCCATGGGGCAGGCCTCGTAGCACGCGCCGCACTCGGTACATGCGGTGCAGTCCTTCCTTATGCGGAACGGCTGGACGCCGTGTGCCAACCCCATGAGGTAGCCAAGCGGGCAGATCGTGCAAAAGAAGCGACGCTTGAAGAAGCTGGCGATAAGGACGAAGACCATGAGGAACCCACTTGCATACAGGCTCACGGAGAGGCCCGCGGCAACGGGCGTGAGGGCAATTGCGGGGCAGAAGTTGCAAAAGTTGCCACCCACGAAGCTGAGGCCAATCATAAGCAGCAGCATGATCCAACGTATAGGCACGAGCGCCTGGTACATCCGCTCGGTCATGGATATGCCCTCGACCTTGGTCGCCTGCCGAATCTTGTGCATAACGTCCTGGGCAAGGCCCATGGGGCACACGAAGCCACAGAGCACCCTCCCAAACACGACGACGAAGCCTAGCGTGCTAACCACGAACGCCACGATGCCCATAAGCGGCAGGCCGGCAAGCTCCTCCAGATGCGCGAGGTAGTAGCAGCTTGCCTCGGTGAGCTGCGACATGTTCGCGGGACACGACAACACGGGAATGCTGATCCACGAGTAGCGCACGCCAAGCAGGACGCCGCCGAACACCGTAACCACGAAGAAGCCCACCATGCAGACCCAGCGCACCACCATGAAGGTGGAGGGACGTAGGCCGTGCACGCGCCCCTTGGGAGCGGTCGCAAGCCGCGCTGCAAACGGGCCACGCTGACCGTCGTGGCGCACAATGGCGTTGCGGACCACGATGCACGCCACAATGCCGACGGCCGTAAGAAGGCCGATAAGAAGGAGCGGCACAAGCTTGGTTAGGTGGTCGATCGTGAACAGCTGCTGTGCCGTGGTCGTGTACGTGTTTGTCTCGTACTCAAAGAAGACGAACTGCCATGCAAAGTAGGCGACCAACACCATGAGGGCGCATACTATGGCTGTGACGAGGCCTTTCCTGTTCATTGGATATCATCTCCTCTGCTATGCGCAGTATCGACGCGCATATGCGCGGTCGGCAACGAACTTGCGCTGTCCGAGCATCTCGGCAAAGGCCTCGAGGCGGATGCGCAGCTGCTCTACGTCTTGGTATTGGTAGTCCGTCTCAAGCCGGAACACGGGGATGTCCAAGCGGTCGAAGAGTGGTTCCAAACGCGAGAGCGCGAAGTCGTATTCGATTTGTCCCTTGAGGATGTGGAAAACGACACCGTCCACCTCCATCGAGGAGAGAAGATGCTCCACATAGCGCTCCATGGCCCAGTTGATCACGGAGGCGCTCGACGAGTCGAAGGCGTAGTGCTTGCGGGAGAGTGCGCTCATGAGCGCGGCCGCGCCACCCGAGCTCTCCTGTTCGCTCAGGCTGGCAAAGCGCGACGTGCTGGCTGCGTCCACGCTCGCCAGCGTACGAAGACCCGCGTCGTTAATGAGCTCGAGCACCTTAAACTGGGGAAAGAGAATCGGAGAGCCAACAACAAGGATGCACGGCGCGGTGCTGCTTGGCCGCCCGATGGTCTTGTAGCGTGCACGAACCTCTGTGGCCAGCTCGTTGAGGACCGCCGTCCACTGGACAAGGTCATTGGTATGATAGTAGGTGTTCGTCACAAGAAGACGCGCCTCGTCGTCGAGCACCCCCGGACGCTCCACGCAGCTTCGCTCAAATGCTAGGATGGCTGCTCGCGCATTGCGCACGAGCTGGTTCGCATTGCGCAGGCGCCGTGCCGTAACCCGCCTCCCAACGTGATGCGCAACTGCCTGGACCAGCGTCTGGGTGGAACGCTCCCACGCCCGCTGCGCAGACGGATCCGTGGCCACGGGCGGAATGTCGATGGATACAACCGCATGGCCTTCCAGCTTGAGGCAATAGGCGATCTTGCGCATGTTGTCGTTCGCGACGGGCACCACGAAGAGGGGGTCTATGTCCGCGCGCGCCGCGAGCCTGAGGGCATATCCCAATATAGACCGACTCGCGGGATCGCTGTCGCGGGGCACGGCGTCGTCCGACCACTGACAGGACGCGTGGCTTCCGCCCAGCAGGATGCACGGCGTGACGCCGCACGCGTAGACAAGCTCCTCGGGGATTCCGAATCCGAGGACCACGACAAGCGGATACGCATGGTCGGTTTGGGGGATGTCGTTTGGGTCCCAGGCGAAGCTTTCATGCCAGGTTGCAGCCGTGTCCAAGAAATAGCGCAGGGACATAACGTCTGCGTTGGCCGCGTAGATGCGTTGCAGCGTCTCCGAATACTCGCTTTCGTATGACATTGCTTACCTCCAGTCGTTTGGTACGGAGGCATCTTAGCGAGCGTAGTTCAAACCAAGTTAAAGGCACGCTCCTCCGTGTGTGGAGAATCAGTTTGGGGCTTTAACTTCGTTTGAACTCCGCAGGTTATGGTGCGAAGAAAGCTAGTGCAACGTTTTGGAAGTCTCTGCAAAATGGAGCGGACGATGACAAGAAACAAGACCATAGGTTCCTTTGTTGCGGTGTGGCTCGCAATATGCCTGCTCTATTTAGGCGTACGCACCGCAGTGACGTCACTTACGAACAGCCAGACGATCACGAGAGCGGACGCAGAGGTGGCGTCCAGCGCAGCGGAGCTAGAAGAGCTCTCGGAGCAAGAAGAGCCAACGGGGCTGGTCGATCCGACGGAGCAGGCCACTCCTGACGCCGCCGCACAGAGCGAACCCGTAGCGCAAACCGTGTCGGACGGCTCCTCCGCGCACACCGGCCCGATTGCACGGGATGAGCGCCCGCAGGAAGAGGTGGCGGATGAGGCACAGGCCACGGATATCCCCTCGCTAGACGAGTACCTTAGCGGCTTTACCTGCGGGTCTTGTCGTCGCAACTGCTCTCTGGACAACCCTCGCTGCCATAACGGCTCACGCTTGGCCCAAGCCAAGGCCGAGGAGTACTACAGAATGTATGGAGAGCGATAAACACAAGCAATCGGGCGAGCGGTCCATGTGAAAAACCTTCTCGACCGACCTGTGCCCCACGGCCCCCAGCAAAAGAGTCCGGCTACCGTTCAGCCAAGTTCAGTGTACGACGTTGTAGCTCACGCGAATCCCTCACGAGCTCAGCGAGCTGAGGACGGGCTTCTGTCTCTAGCGACACCGAGAACTCACGCCGAATCTCCTCGTTGGGAATAAACGTGCGCTATGCGCGAAAGTTCAGCGAGCAGCTCATGGAACTGCCTAACACGGCATACAATCGAGTGGAGGCGTCGATTAACATGGATGTTGCCCTGCAACCTCGCTGAGTGAAACGACGCACCAGCATCGCGTAAAATGGAACACGGTATAGTGTGTTGGCCAAAACACCATCCACGCGCCGCCGGCACGGTGGTCCATGACAAGATGGTACCACGCCGGCAATACGAAGCGTGCGCGTCCTTGGCCACCCGCACTATATCGACCACTACGACAAGGGGCTTCTTACGTGTGGATAGGCGGTGCAGAGCACCACGAAATAGAAAGGGAGGTATTCTATGTTGGAAACGATTATTGAGGTGTTGGCGTATGCGGCGCTTGGCACGGTGCTCATGGGACTTGTGAGCCTGCTGTTCGACCTCATTGTGCCCTACGACTTTCAGGGTGACATCGCGAAGGGCAACAAGGCAGCCGCATGGGTGTGCGCGGGCATCTATGTTGGTATTGGCTACCTGCTGCGTGCGGTGATCGCCGACTACGGCGAGGCAGTGAGCTACCAGCTGCTCGACGGCGTGCTGTATACCTGCATGTGGGCGGGCATCGCGCTCGTGCTGCTTTTGGTCGCGTACTTCGCCCTCGACGGCGTGCTATTCCGCAAGATCAACTTTAACGACGAGGTCAAGCGCGGCAACGAGGCTGTAGGCATCGTGGTCTTTGGCATCCTCGTGGGCCTTGCGTTCGTTATAAGCGGCGCCGTGATGTAGTGGTGCGGTTCATGAGTCGGTGCGCGCGGCCTTCATGGCGTGCTTGTTGACGCACATCCGCTCAATCAGGCAGGGATAACCTCGCATGTCCAAATACTCCACCTCAGGCCAACCGTTGAACTCCCACCGAGGAAGCTCCCGATACAACGCCACGACAAGTAACGTGAGTATCGCCACCCAGGTCCATGCCACAGGCGTATGCACACTGATACACCAGTCCGATGCAGTCCACACCCACACCAGGCGCGCAGGAATAGTCCCACACGTATGGGGTTCCCAAGTATTCGCGGGCGCGGCCAACAAACGCGTTGACGCATTCCTCACGCGTTGCCCAAACGCCAATGCGCGAAGGCGTGACGTAATTCCACGGCGCAGACGCCTCGTCCGTAATCTGCACGTTCTTCGAGCTGACCTGATAAAAGCCCTCGGGGTTTTGATACCCCATCTTGCTTACGGTGTTGCCGCCGATGTAGGCATTCTCCGTGCTTCCGGGAGCTCCACCGCCTTTGGGAACGAGACGCATCTCGATGGCCTCGAGCCGCAGGCTCATGGCCGACGTACCGGCCAGGCCACCGTCGCTCACCCAGTCCTGCCAGCCAATGCGCTGGACGTGGGCCCAGTAGGTAACGCTTGGGGCGGCCTGAGCTTCTAACGACGTCTCTTCGTTGGCCTTCTGCTTTTCGGACGCGGCAGTGGCCTTCTTCGCTTCTTTGGATTTGTCGTTCTGCTCCGACTTGACGGACTTGGCATCTTTGCTCTTCGTCTGCTCGCGCTTGTCTGCCTTCTTTGACGCGTCGGCAGTAGCCGAGGCGACCGCCGCATTGTTGACAGCGTCGTTTTTGGCAGAATCAAGGGAGGGGTCATCGTCTGCGGCAGCGACTTCCGCTGCGGGTGACGCATCGCTCGATACCGGGGCGCCATCGCTCGCTTCAGGCTGGAGCCTGCGGGCGGCCAATCCCCACGCCGGATCACACGAAGCGCGGCCACGCATGTGGTGCATACGGATTTGGAACCGCCTCGCACTGCGATGGGGCATAATGAAGATGCGTGAAGACGCGTTCTTCGTAACACAGAGTTGGGAGGTTCGCATGAATTGCGATGTCGAGTTCCTCTGGGATACCGAGGCTGGCGTTTGGGTTGCCACGAGCGAAGACGTTCCCGGATTAGCTTTGGAATCGGAATCATTTGACGCCATTCTGGAGAAGGTGCGCGTAGCAGTCCCCGGACTGTTGGAGATTAACGGGCGCAAAGCGCCATGCTACGACATCTCCTTTGCCTCAGAGCGGCGGGAGCGCGTGCCGGCATGTGGCTGAGCGCGAGAAGCGGGTTCGCAAAATCCTCTCACAACACGGGCACTCCTTTGTTCGCCACGCAAAGGGAGACCATGACATATGGTTCAGTCCCATCAGCGGCATCAATGTGACTGTGGACGGAAAGATCAAGTCCCGGTTTACGGCGAATGCGATCCTAAAACAGTCGGGCATTGCGTATAGGTTTTAGGCGTATAGGTTTTAGGTTTTGGATGAGATTCATGCGGAGCTAGCACGCCCTTATGGCGGCTTCACCCTCCGTCGACGGCCTTGTCGCCTTTGACCAAGTATGGGAATCCCAAGTCGTACAACGCAGAGAAGGGCCTTCATGGCAAAGCCCGTGAGACCACGGCCTCATGCAGCGAAGTGTGGAAAACCCGCCAACGATAGGCCATGCATCATAGCGGTCGTTTCCACGCCCGTCCGTGCCGCCGCGCGCGGCAGCTCAATCGCGGTTGGTGCCCGCCGACCGGGCCTGCCGGGCGGGCTGTCGGCCGCGTCGCATTCAGCTATTTTTTAGTGTGTACAATTTCATGGACGAAAAACCGGCCCAATGTACGATTCGGAGATAAAATCGTACATTGGGCCGCTTTTTCATCCGGAAAATTGTACACATTGAAGTTTTTATACCCATGGATGATGCGGAGATGGCACGGGGGCGTTGCCGAAGGAGTCGGTCGTAGTACTCACGTTGTCCATTTGGTAGAAGTCGTACTTTTGAGAGGTCTTGTACCAGTCGTCATCCTCCACCGAAATCTTGATCTCGACGTTGTCGGATGCGGCCACGTTGCCGTTCCCCGCCCGGTTTGTCCAATACGTCGTGGAACCCGGCAGTAACCCGCCAATCGTCCAGTCATCGGAGAAGGACACGGTACCGTCCTCCACCTTGTCGGAAACGGTTACGTGCACGGATCATGGCGCGAACTCCCCGTTGGGGTTATCCATTGCCATCACATACTGAACGTACCCGTCCTGGATTACATAGTTCGAGTCTTTCAGCACGAGGTCCTTTACGTCTGCCTCGGCCTTGTCCACAGGTTTGCCTTCCCCGGACTTCAGCTCCGCAAGCAACCCCGCCACCCCCGCATAACGCAAGCGTTGCTCGAGCGGGGCTCGCGTAGATGCCACAGGGAATCATGCGTCCGTCATCTTTCTTGTCCTTTCGTCCGCGGCCCCCTTTGGGGCCGCCCTCTTGCGGTGTCGCAATCTTCTACGCCCTGCACCATTCTCGCCTCCGCGTCACTCGCCACAGAAGAGCACTCACCCAAGAGGAAGGAACTGCCGAGGAACTCCGCCTATAAGCGGAAGCAGTCTCTCTCCCGCGGCCGCATCAAGCACGGTGCCGCCAGTAAACCACGAGTCACCCACGCGCGCATTCTCACAGCACGCCACACAGGTCAGCCGCAACCTCGGCGACCGAAGAGCCCTTGTCACTTGAATAGGCGAGCCTGCCAAGGGGGCCGTCGTCAGCCTTGGCAACGACCTCGCGCGCCTTTTCCTCCGTGATCCGCACAACCGTCGACAGAAACAGCCACTGGTCTGGGTACGGGTCGAGGTTCTCGTCGATGAACATCGAGTTGCCCCGCCTCATGGCCGCCCCCTGAAACGGGAGCGCGATAAGATTGCCCAGACCATCCTCCGAGAGCGTGGATTGCGTGGGAAACAGCCGGTCGTACGCGGAGAAGCTCATTCCAGACGAGCGCTCCATCGCCCACGATATGAGGGCGCTCCCCAAGTCTCGCGCCAGCGATGCGTCAACCGCCTCCTCGAAGAACAACCAAACGTGTGCGCCGTTGCCCGAGCGCGAGCGCTCCACGGCCGGGACAAGCCCATGCGCCTCGCACGCCTCACAGTAGAGGGCGACCTCGCGCTGCCAGCCGCTCTTGTCGAAGTCGGCGGCGAGTATCCAGGTCTTGCCTTCCTCGGCGAGCGGATAAAGGCCTAGCACGTCGCGGAACTCGGGGTTCTCACCTCGAAAATGCGCTATGAGCTTGTCGTCGGCAAGGGGAACGTACTTCTTGAGCGGACACTTCCCGCACTTCATCCCGCGATTCGAGCCGTTCCTGCGTGGGCATGACCAAGGTTTGTCGTTTGCGCACACAGGCGCGTAGGCGATCTTTTGCTTGCGTTTGTCAAAGTACCCGCGGGCATATACATCTTCTCGTCCTCGGAACAGCGAGCGAAAGAGCGCGATTTTGTTGGCTGCGGGACTCCCGCTCGTCACGACGCCCCGCTCGCGGGCGGAGGCGCGGTAGAGCTCGGCTCCCGCCAACCACTCCGGCTCGGACACATAGCGTCGCGACCCGTCGGGAGCGCCGAACACACAGATGTGGTCGCCCGACGTGGCATGCGCCAAAACCTCGCCGAGGGACCTCTCGGCCCCTTCGATGATGGCAACTTTTGGCATATGGCTATAGCCTGGCATGGCTTCTCCTCCCACCGCAGCCACGATTTTCGTCCCATCCTCATTCTCCAGCCGGACACGACGCCTCTTAGTCACTATAGCGGAATAAACATTAGTGTATTTGTCACTCGAATACAGTGCGCGGGAACCGCTCAAAGCGGGGGATAAACAACCAACACTTGTATTCCCTATCTATCATCTCCCAATCGGCAGTAAGGAAGGACTCCGCCTTCCGGGAGTGCGTTCGAATCTACGACTTCTTGCGCTACGCACGGTGATAGGGGCCACAAGGAAGTCCCCCGACCTTCACCTTCAGTTCGGATGACGACATCCAAACCCAGCTCCAGTCGGGGGACATACTCCTAATCGCTGCAAGCATCCCTTGCCTGCAAGGGCAATATACCAAAGCGGTACGGTCTCGTGCCACGTGAGTCCGGAATCGCCGGAGCTTTCATTCGCCAAGCCAGGTCCTCAGCGAACGCTTTCTATGCGCTCCCCCACTACAGTAATGTCAAGTCCTTTAGGAGCACACACCAAGCCTTGGACGCCAACCATTACTCTTATCGCCCAACCGGTCACCTCCGTCAGCACCTTGACCGCGAATTGGCTTTCGAGCGGGAGATAGCTCCTCGGCCTCGCCCAAAAGAGGACCATGGTGAGGGTCGCGTCGCCGATGTTGCCCTACGCGTGCACGACGTCGAAGAGCCGTCCCAGCCCGACGCCTTTGTCTTCGTCCGGGCCGTCGGCGAAAGCAACGGCGGCCCTGAAAAGGCCCCAGTTGCTCCCTATCGTCCCGGGCCCTCCATCCCAGAACCTCCACTTCTGCGCGTTGGTGAGGGGCACCCCCTCGAAGCCGGACGGCACCTCCACGTCGATGCCCATGGCTCCGGCAATCCTCGAGACCGCCTCCGCCCTCTTCGCGGCGTTCCTCCTCTTGCCGTTGAACATGGAAAAGAATGTGAGGGGGTCCATCGCCTCTACCAGCTGGTGCGCGCTAAGCTTCGGAAGCACTCCCTCTATAAGAAAATGCGACCGAAGGCACAGGTGCCCGCGGCCGTTAAAGACGCTAACGTCCTTCACAATGGCATGAGTGTAACCCCGTGGCCCGAGTGTGCAATACTTTTTTAAGGTTGCAACGAAATGGCCGTTACACCAACACTCCCGACACCACCTCCGCAATCACATCGCGTATCGGCTCGGCTCCACATCCGCGCGGTCACCCGAAATGAGAAACAAGCAAACGGGCAAACCGCCTCCTCAGTGACCTAAAGTCGCCGCGTCATGATTCGCACAGCATCCCGTGAGCCGTGCAGTAGCGCGAGGACAAGGACGCGGTGACTGGCCTCATCGACCTGGTAGTACACCTCGTAGCCCTTCACCATGCAATGGCGGACTCGTGCGGCAACGGCCTCGCTCACGTCGAAGTCGACTCCGAACAGGCTGGGGTTGTCCGCAAGGAGGACGAGCAGCCGTTCGAACTCGTCGAGCAACGCAGACGCTGCGCCCGGCGCCGCGAGCACATTGGCGATATAGCCGAGCGCATGGTCGAGGTCGCGCTCCGCCGGCCCGGCGATGACCACGCTATATGCCATACTTGCCCCGCAGCGACGCGACGGCCTCGAAGGCGTCGCGGCAGTCGCCCCGCGACACCGCGTCAATGCCCTCCTGAACGAGGGCGACCGTGCGCCCGACCCTGGCCTGCGACTCCATGGCCTCGTACACCTCGGCGCTCATGATCACCATGTCGGCGTATCCGTTCTTCGTCACGTGCAACGGCTCGCCGGACTCGTGGCAGAGGCGCGAGATCCTCGCCGTGTCCTTCAGCTCCTTCACGGGCACCATCTGCATGTCATCCTCCAATCACATGTATATGGGATATTTATACCATATTTAAGGGCAATCTCCACAGCGACGGCGACGCGAAACGAGGCGGCACCAGCGCAATGAGCAAGGAACAGGCGCGGGCATGCCGCAGCTGCCACACCAACTTTCCGACACTACCACGCTTGACAATAAGGATCACGGAAAGGACCTGATGCACAAGCTTCTGCTGGAAGGCAGGCTTGAGGTTAAGCGGCTGGAAAGACGAGGGTGGCGAGCAAGGTTGATTTCTCGACACGACCCTCGCCGAGAGGGGCGCCTGGGTCGTGACGCTACGGCAGCTGGTACCCGCCGTCCGCAAAGCGCGGCTCGAAATACCCCTTGATGCAGTTTGGGTTACGCACGCAGATCTGCACGTGCGTCTTCTCGCGAATCATGGATCCGGGATATATGGGCGCGGGAGCATTCGCTTGTCTCGACGCCCTTGCCCACTCCCATGCACGCTCGACACCGTTCTCCCGGAAGTAGATGCCGCTTCTGAGCCAGCCATGATCGTTCGTGCTGAGGTCAAGCTCTCCCCCTTGCTTGATGACCTTGTAAAATACCGACTGATCGCAGCCATGAAAACCAAACACGAGTTGTGGAAGCTTGGAATACATCGTGACGTCCTACGCATACATTGGTACCGGGCGACCATCCGGCTGTATGAGACCGGCCGAAACGAGTCGCTCATGCGACCCGCGCTTCGCACGCTCTGGATCGGTGGCCATCATCTGACGCATCTTCTCCAGACGCTCGGCTTGCATCCTGCGGAGTTCCTCAGGGCTGACCCGTGCCACCATCACCTCCAATCGCTAATGTGCTCCTCGGCACAAACCATATGGCAACATGATGAAGGCATATGAGTTGCTAGGCAAGAGGCCGAGCCAAGCGGATGCGCGAAAGGCCCACGGAAGGGATCGTGGCAGAGAGCTTGGAGCGTCTCTAGCACCTCCCGTCATTGCCGCTACGCACCCGGCACCACGCGCTTCACCGGGAGTCGTGGCACTTCCTGACCGTTGGCATCGAGGGCGTGCCGCGCGCTCTCGTCGTTCAAGCGCTCCGATAGGCCATACGATTCGCGGCGCATGTGCCCGTGGGCCTACCTGCCTTTGTCGACGGCTGCTGAACTCGGATGGAGAGCATGCCGACATCTCTGGGACGCTCGATCACCGCGCGAACCGAACCGGCATACGACGGGACCGGCTTTGACGCAAGGACACGGCAAAAACTAAGGGGTGTCCTACCACGATGGGCAAGACCCCCCATGCAAAGCGCCGAACGCTTTTTGAAGTGCGAATGTGTTAGGCAATCATCCGCCAAGAATCAATACGCCGCCCAGTCGTTTTCCGCCAGCGGATACCAGCATCCCACGACCCTTGAGATGAATCCAAAGGTCGAAACCACCGAATCAGCCCCTTGGTAGAAGCGGTGGTTCTTGTTCATGCGCTCTAGAAACTTGTTGAGGTCTCTCGCCGCGTATTGTTTGACGCCGTCCGACGCCAACAGGCTGTGCGGGTATAGTACGGTGACGATCTGGCTTATGCGCCTGTTCCTCATCTTGTGGCGCCTCTGCGACCTCCCGATACCTGGCACGCGCGCGAGAGCCCTCGCCAACCTTTGGAAAGCCAGTACGATACGATCGGAGGCGGAAGTAGTTGTTGTTCCTCGTCAGATACGTAACGGCATCTCCCTCGGAAATGCCTCAAGTTGTGCAAACAACCGCAACGTGCGGGACGGGGAACGTGTCTCGAAAACCAAATAAAAGTGGCGTCAGCGCAACGAGCGAGGGGCGATCCGCGACAACATCGCGTACCGGCTCGGCGCCCCTTCGCCCGCGCGGTCGACGCTCAGCTCCATCAGGCCCCACTCGTCTCGAAATGCCACCCACGCTAACCTGGCTGCCACCTCTACCCCACCGAGCATCACTGCAGAGAAGAATCGGGGATTCGGGGATGCCAAGAGCTTGTCTCAGCGCAGCAAGCATCACCCCTCCCACAGTATGCCCCATCCCGATTAGACAAACGGCGCCTTCGCGGGAGTGTGCTGGGTGCGCGCCGTCCGGTGGTCCCGAGGTTGGTCAACTCGCAACTAAAGTAGCTTGCGCCTTGCGATCCTCAGGTAGAGCCTCTTGAACCTGCCATGAGTTCCAAAGACCTTCTCGTCGGTCGAGGTCTGTTCGTGTCTCTGGTACTTGATTTCCGTCAGCTCCAAGGTACACAGCAAGTCCGCCACTTGCAGCAATCGATACTGCACGGGGCTCGCGTCGCGGTACACAATGGCGTTCTTTGAGAGCGCGTACTCAACCGCGTCGTGTATGGCCTTCGTGACGACGCCCTGCCCACCGTCATAGTAGACCTTCACCGTGCAATAGGACTGGAAGTAGGAGAGTTCGTCAAAAATGAGGTTGACGATGTCGCGGCGAATCCTCGAGGTGAGGGCTTCGCGACCCCCTACCTCCCGCTTGGCATAGGCAAACGTCCGGTAGCGCACAGGCATATGCTGGAACATCATGAAGAATGCCGAGAGGAGGCGCTTACGCCGCTCGAGCGTGAGCGCTTCGTAGTCGTCATGCCCGTTCATGAGAGGGGAGGTGTGGAGTGGGATGTCTGGAAGTCCCCTCTCGCGCAGCGATGCCTCGTATAGGGCAATGGGCGTGGCGATGTCGGCTGCCTGATCGTGGAAGACGAGAGCCACCAGGTAGTACCGCGAGTCCTCTGACCCGCTCTCGTCGACCATGATGCTGAGTTCGAGCGGCATCCAACCACCTCTCCCATAAAAGAAAAGCCGGGAGGCAACTCCCGGCACTCGGAAGCCTTCCCCTAAGGGGACGACCAGCTACATTCTACCCGCTTTTTTGCCTCTCGCGCAAGGGCATGGTCAGCACAAATCATTGATCGACGGCACACGAACACGATACCGAGAAAGCACCGGGTAGCAGGTCTCGCGACTGAGATCATCGAGATAGGGGCAGTCAAGGTCGGACCCGACGGAACTATCCTCGACACATTCAGCCGCATCGTGAAGCCGACCATGGCGACGGGAGTGTCCGGGGCCGTTCATTGGATGACGGGAATTGGAGACGAGGGCCTAACGTGCGCTAACTTTCTGCTTGACTACTGACAGCAGTCCGCTGGAAGCGCGCGGTGGGGCGATCGCATAGTCTCACAGGACGGAGAGTGGAGTGGCAACCTGATTGACTTCTACTTCGATGTGGCCGCAAGACTTCTGCGAAGCCTGAGGTCGCCCTTTACAACCGACGAGACGGGGACGCGCCATGGCGTCAGGAACCCAGTCATGGAGGCTGTAAACGAGGCCGTAGCGAATGCACTGGTGCACGCCTATTACGGCGGGAGGTCATCGATTATTATCGTACTCGATGACGATGCTCTGACTGTCACCAACCCCGGCAGCTTCCTCATAGATCGCGATGTCGCCATTGCAGGCGGGATGTCCGAGCAACGCAATCCGACTCTCATGCGCATCTTCTCGTTCGTCGGCGTGAGCGATAGAGCCGGTAGCGGGCTGCAGACTATTTTCGAGACTTGGCGAGACAGGTTCGACGAGCTTCCCATCCTCACGGAGGAGCATACGCCCTCTCTCGTCCGCGTCACTCTTCCCTTGCCTGAATCGGCCACTACTCGAAACGTGGGAGAAACTTCGAAGAGACGAAGAGCGAAGCTAGACGATGACAAGCTGCACGCTTTCCTCGCCAGCTCGAAGGATGGAGTGAGCTCCGAAGACGTGAGCGTAGTGTTCGGCATCTCCACACGCGTCGCGCAGAAGCACCTTGCTGCACTGTATGCCGATCCGACGAGGAATGTTTCCAGAGTGGAAACGATGACGCCGTACGTCTACTCCGTGAATCGTGCTGGAAAAGCAAACTAGTCGAATCTTGGCGAACTGGGGCGAACTTTGGCGAACTGGGGCGAACTTCGGCGAACTGGGGCGAACTCCGAACCTGCACTCAAATAGTACACAGCCGCATGGCCAATGGCTGACGATCACCGTTATGAAAACGCGACCGATTTCCATGGGAACGAGCGGCCGGATACTCCCCCACACGAGCAATCGCACGGACCCGCGCAGCCACGTGCGGTTCTCCTAGTCATCGGCGCCTTTCCCAATGCTAACGTCAGCCGCAATAATCCCACTCGCAGGGCCCCTGCGCGAGGGAACGAGCATCGGCAGGCAGCACGTCGAGAGGACCCTCGCCGACCTCATCTGCAAAAGAGGCGGTACAGCGGTCGATGACGTGGCGGGCCTCGTACGCCACAAGGCGATTCCCTTCGAAGACAACCGCATGTGCCGCACCTTCCTCTCGGTAGACGAGGCGGATTTGATCGTCGGAGTGCCCACCGTCCTTGAGTACTTTACCCTGCAGTACATACATTCAAGGGCCAACGACGAGTCCCCGAAGCTGCTTGGCGACGACTTCAGGGCAATGAAAACTAAGGTGTGTCCGGCCGAGATGAACATGACTCTTTTGAAAGCACCGAACGTTTGAATGGCCATCTCGTGCCATTCACTGGCACGAGATGGCCAGCCTCAGCGCCCGATGCCAAAACACATCGAGTCGTACCAGCTGCCTGTACGGGAGGTCGGTTATCCTGCTTTCGTTTAGCTGTGACAATTTCAAGTCCTTCAAGAGTGGTTTCGAGTTCAACATGACCCCTGTCAGGCGGATGAGGGAACTTGACTACAGCATTCTGCGCGAGACGATTTGCAGCAAGGAGACTCGAGGGCTTTCTGCGTCCGTCATTTACGGACCGAAGGCGTCAGGCAAGACGTCGGTGATTAACGCCATGTATTGCATGAGACAAATCGTTCTGCGCGGCAACATACGCGACGCCGCAGGCGACGCGGTGGGTCGTCTCGGTGCTGAGGACGTGCGGGGGCGAGCTTCTCGGCATTGACGCGGACCTCATCGAGTCCCTCGGCACGCTCCGCCTCATCTCCCTGCTACCTGGAATCGTAACCGCGCTCCGCAGGGGATCGGCCCTGGCGATGGACGAGTTGGACGCCTCGTTGCATCCGACGGTCGTGATGAACCTCATAAGCGCCTTCCACAACGATGAGGTCAACAGGAATGGGGCACAGCTAATCTTCAACACGCACAACCCAATCTACCTGAACAACAAGCTTATCAGGCGAGACGAAATCAAGTTCGTAGAGCGAGACAAGGACGATAAGTCCAGCAGCCTCTACGCCCTTTCGGACTTCAGGGCTAATGGCTCGGCGAGCGTCCGCAAGACGAGCGACTACATGAGAAACTACTTCATCAACCGTTATGGCGCAATCGAGGACATCGACTTCACCGATACGCTCATCGACATTCTCACGAAGGAGGCCAATATTGATTAGGCGGGAGACCCGACAGTTCAACCTGTCGGTAGAAGGCATAAACTGCGAAACCATGTACTTCGAGCATCTCGCAAAGCTCGTCCGCGAAAACAGGGGCAGTAGGTTCAACCTCAAGGTGTACACGAAGGTCGCGACCCCGTACGATTTCGCGAAGAGAAGGCCCTACATGCCGCAAGAGAGGCGACGCGGCTCCCGGAGCACATCGCTCCCCTACATCCACATACAAGACGTAGAAGACTTCAACGACACAAAACAACGTGACAAATTCATCGCTCTTCTCCGTAACATGAAGAAGGCGGAGGACGAGTTTGGCATAAAGTACTTACTCGGTTACTCGAACTACACTTTTGAGCTTTGGATGTTGCTCCACGTGAGCACATGGGCTACTCTGTTGCAAACAGGTACGCCTACCTCAGCCCCATCAATCGTTGGTTTGGCAAACACTACTCCAGCCTTGACGAGTACAAGAAGAGAGATGAATTCCAAAGCATACTCGACCAGTACATCACCATCGACTCCGTGTTCAAGGCCATAGAAAGGGCAAGGGCAATCGAGCATGACAAGAAAGAGAAGGGCGCTAAGCGATTCGACCTTCTCGGCCATGGCATCTATCAGGAGAACCCCTCAACGACAGTTCACGAGGTCGTTCAGCTTATGCTGGATACCTGCTATGTAAGGAGATAGGCACCGTCTCGGGATTCGTGCGGCGCACGCGCACTGGCATCTTCACCAGGAACAATCCTCGCCACTCCTGACTCCATCAACGAACGTGGCGTCACCTCCCTGGCGGACGCGAGCAAAGACATGGAGCCCATCTACAGGGCGCTTTTCTGCCCGTGCAAGAACTAGAGAACGGGCAGTCGTACCTATAAGCGGCTACACGAACCAGAGGCTGCTCCCCGGGCCTGACTTGCCCGTGCTCAGCCTGCGGGAGTGCTCCTATGACTCCGACAACAAAAAGGTTCCCGGTCGACTGCGAGGAGAGGACGCCATCTGCTGCGACAAGGTCGCCGACCAATCACCCTTACCGGTTCGCATTTCGCATTTCGCTTACGCCAGCCCCTCGGCGTGGCTACCCGTTCCTCGTAAACCGACACCTCGGGTAGCCCGAGCAGTCGAGGAACTTGCCGTACCTGCCGCTGCACGCCCGTCCAACTATCCCTTCATCGACGAACCCGCGAATACGCCCAGCAGGAAAATGGCCACCGTCGCGAAACACAAAACCATCGGGCCTCCACTTATGAGCGCAAACCAAAAGTTTCGGAATACCGTCGCGCAAAGCTCCATCACACCAATAGTCGCCACGATGCCGAGAACGACCCCGCCGTTCATTAGTCCCTCCTCAGACTTAGATATAACACCATATCACTGTTTGGCTAACCAAAAAACCAATACCGAACCACAATGGAATCAACCATGCGACCACTATCGTCCGACGCTTCTTTGGCTCATGCTCTCCAGGGGCAGTCGTGGAGAGACCCAGCACACCAAGGGCAATCGCGCTCAAACACAAGCGAAATGGCGTCCGCACGGGTGCGGCGAGTTCAATCAGCGAGGCCTTTCCTTCGAGAACATAATCCAACTCCCCATAGAACTCACCCAGGACAATTCGCCCTGTAACGCGCATCTGAGCCGTCGCACAATGACGCCAAAGAACGTCGTCCTCGGCTTGGTCGCCAGAAGGGCCATCACCGCGCGAGTCGAGATGACTACCCGTTTGCGGAATCCCGCACCATCGATAGATACACCAACAAGAGCACCGCCTGTTCCTCGATGGATTCTCGTGAATTCGCAACCGAGAGCGCCGCACGGGAATTGCCGGGGACGACCCTTCGCCGAAGCAGACTGGGCATTTCTTGCACAGGAGAGCATGCTATCAGTTAACCTGAAAGCGCTCAAGGCGTGAGCAGGGGTTACCAGGGGCGGCGAAACCTATTTCTCAACGCCAACCCATCAGTTTCATATGCAACCTAACGGACAATGGGGTATACTACCCATTAGAAGCCACCCCCAAGGGGGAACGGAAGTGGGAGCTGGATAAGCCGGAGCGTTCTCGGGCCCCGGCTTCCGCGCTTTTATAGAGCGATTTCCCTTCGTTCGACCCTCTGTTTCAGGCGTCTCCACTCAAGCACCCAATTCTCATGAGCGCTACCCTTGGCATCGACATGGCCCTGTGCCCCTAGGATTTGGTCGGGCACCCAAAGCCTCGGTTCGTCGCTTCCACGCTTATGGGCAAGCGTAACGTCGCCAAGCCAACCCTTCCGGATGAGGCTCACGGCCATCTCGCGATCGCGCTTGTTCTGCGCCTCACTCCTTGACTCCATAACAACACGGTCCACACCAGCCGATCCAAGCAATGGAAGAAGCACCTCCAGGCACTTTCGCCTCGCCCTCTCCTGCTTCCTCAAGTTTACCGGACGTCCAGACACTATTATTACGTCCATGGCAAGCGACCCCATGAGTTTGAGAGAATCACTCTGCAAAGACACACCCATCTCGCGCCAATGGAGCTTCTTGGCTTCCCTCGGTAAGAGAGAGCACAGACTCTGGATGGCATCCTCAGTCATACCGCGGTCAATAATCGCGCACAAATAGTATGTAGTCTCTCCGTCAAAGTCGCGCATACTCTCATCGACGTATGCGACTGTCTCGATACCCAACGGGACCCCGCCACCGCCTTGCGGCACCATACCTCTACCGACTGTTAGGTTCGACCGGTTGCCTTGTTTATCTTTGGTGGTTATTCCGCTCATTACAGACCCTTCCCGACGGAGCGTTTGGACGATACCGCCTCTTCCAGCACTGATAAAGGACGGTCGCATTCCTCTTGATCACTCCGTCAAGTAGGCGTTGCGCAGTATGCATCATATACGATTGTGTATCTATTGTCAAACTTTCTCGTATATACCGTTGCCAAAAGAGGGTGGTTGATGAGTTGAGTCGGTTGAAAACGTAAGCGCAAAGGCCTCAGGGTAAGTGCTAAGGTTGCGATAAGTCCTGCAAATCTTTGCCAGGCCGTTGCGTTCACCCTTACGAGCGTGCCTTCGCGGCGAAATTCGGCAATGCCTTGCCCACATGTGCCGGTACGCGCGTGGAGCTCAGGGCATGCGGAGACCAGCCACAAGGCCGGGCATTGCAAGACTGAGTGCAAAGCTCGGGCCTGCCATACGTCGCTTGTTTGTTCGCCGCCTCCCGGCCACATCTTGGCAGGTTGCTTGCGCAACTCCCGCAGACGGTGCATCACTGGTCCACCGCGTGCGGCACGGGGCTCGACCGCAGGATGCAGGTGGTACGATGATTTTGACCTGATGAGGTAAGGAGTCTTTTCTCCGGCCGGTAACGACTTCTTTCCACCTTGCGGTAACTAGTTCTTTCCTGCATGCGGTAGTCACTCTTTTCGTCGGATCGGTAACAACTTCTTGCGGGGTCGCCGGACCATGACAGCCAGATCCGGCATCTCGGGAAAGGAGCTTCGACGATGGTTGGAGAGTCGCATGGAAGGAGCATGCTGCGCACCCGACCCGACCGAGCAGGTCAGTCGGCTCTGCGTGGGACTCAAATCGGAAGCCAGCCGCGAAGGGAGGCGGCACCCGGCTACCCTTGTAGGCACTGTTCCAAGGCGCGGACGAAGGGAGATTCGGGTGCTTAAGTAAATGATTGTACAGCAGGTGCGGCACCTCAAGCAGTCTCGGCTTCTGCGCGTATCGCAACCAGCGCCATATCTCGTAGGCAGACCGGCTCGACATGACCATTCCGAACGGCCAAGACTTCCACTCCTTCAGGGGCCGCATCGTCATAGTTGGGCATATGGTACTTGGTCCAGCATCAAGCCGCTGGAATCGAGAAATCATGACGACGGGGAGCATGGGGGAATAACCCCCACCAGAGACATGCACAAGCGGATGGGCAGGAAAACCAGCCAGATGCGGCAGCGCGAGTCTTCCGTGGGCAAAGGTGGTCGGATACTCCCCCACACGAACAATCGCACGGACCCGCGCTGCCACGTGCGATTCTCCTGGTCACAAGAATCGGGATTTTTAGGTGGGGAGTCAGCCGGCCCTCCGGGGCCTGGCCTCCATCGCCACGCCGAGCCGCCTGAAGCAGTTCGCCCGCTTCTTCAGGCAGTTGTTGATGACCCACGCGTCGCCGAGCCTGTCGGCCTTGGCGGCGCGCGCGTCCATGAGCACGTCGGTGACCGACATCCCCAGCC
>JAFWMH010000003.1 GCA_017510785.1 Atopobiaceae bacterium
ACGGACAAGGGCCTGCGGTCCGCTTTGCCGAGCACGCCCCTCGCAGGCGCGGAGACGGACGCCATCGGGAGTTGTGCGCCACGGACGGCCTTTCCGTGCCCGTCTGTGCCGCCGCGCGCGGCGGCATGGTCGCATCTGGGCTTTTGTCAAATTGATTAAGATACTATTTACCTGTTGGGTAGTTTTGGGTTGCTTACAGTTTCCGTGCGTCGCTCTGCTGGTGGCCGTGCGGGAGGACGTCGCGCGGAAGGGCGTCGCGCACGGCCACGTCAACCGGACGGGAGTGCGTCGCGCGGGAGCCACGTCGGCGAGGCTGCGTACGAGGGAATGCCGAACGGATGCGCTTCCCCGCCCCTGAATAAGCGTCAAATCGGAAAGTGGCCCAGAGGAGCGTCCGCACGAAGTTCCTCAGCAACAAGAACTGTTGAGCACGACGCCTTCCTGCATAATGCTTTTATCTTATATTCAACGGAGATAACGAACGCTTAAATAAGCGACTTCACGTCCTCTATTGACACACCATCCTGTACGACGGCCGTCAGCGCGTCCTCGATGCCAAGGGCACACCCGATTTGCTGCCATCCCTCGAGGACCTCGGAATACGTGGCTTCGGAGATTTCGTCCTCCGCCTTTGCTTCGGCAACACTCTTCCTCTTAAAGCTCTTTGGCGCCAAAAGATACTTCCACAAAGCTACGTCCCACAAGGTAGCGCACGCGCTGATGGCTACGGCAATGCGGTCGCTCTCGCCATCGCTGCCGGAGTCTTTCTCCCTTTGCGCGGAAGGTTCCAGGAGCGCTCGCTTCCAAGCGGGCACCTTGTATGACTTCGGCGTAACATCCTCGGATGTAACAAGACCAAAGGACAAAGCCTCCACCAGGCAAGGCAGCGGAGCTTCGAAAGCGCGAAACACGGTCCGCAGTTGCTTCGTGGCCTTCTTGCGTTGTACGAGCGAAAAATCGGCGGCACGCATACGAGCGACCTGTCGTATCGCCTCCGTTGCATTTGCAAGCACGGGGATTTCGGGAATGCCCAGCGCAGTAGTTCCGCTCCAGCCGCAATACGCTTGCATAACAACGTCTTTCGCCTCGCGGGGACTCCAGTCCACAACGCTCGTCTCGCACGCACCCCACCCTTCGGGGACACAAAGGACCCTCGTGCCAGAAGCGACAAGCGCCTGAGCTACCTCGTTCGCTTTACGTGCAGTATGCCCCACTTCATGCGTAATGCTCCATCCTTCTTGATGGAAGAGACTTGCGTACTGTAGTCGGTCCGCCAGCGTACAGCAAACAATCTTTGTTCCCTGGGGAACAAGACCTGCGGCATCGCAAACAATCGCAACGGCAACGGCGGACTCGATCCGCGTATCGCGTTGCGCCCAGCCATACCGGTCTCTCCCACTCCCGTACACATGGTCGCTCACCACGAGTGCAAGTTCGTCCGGCTTGCAGAGAAAATCTTCAAACAGCTCCTGCGCCGATGGCCGAGACTCTTTTGCGTCGCAGCCTTCGTAGCCATGATAATCCATAAAGCATTTTGCTCGTCTCTTCCCGCCGGCCGCCTCGACCCAAGTAAGCCAACCATCGATGTCCACAAAGCTCGCATCCCTGTCCTTGAACTCACCCATACATCCCCCTCACGCGGCGTCACGAGGCATCGACCACCGTCACCAAATCCGATACAACAGCAGACAAGTTCTCACTGCCATGCGACGAAGACACGAACTCCTTGTTTGTGAGCACAATGATTACGTGCAGCCCTTGCACGCCCGGAAGACGAAGCGCGTTGGAGAACGCCCGCCAGCTCCAAAAGCCGTCCGTCGCGATTACGAGCAAATCGGGATGTCGCGCAGCCGGAAGGGAGTCCACAAGATACAGGGCGGCAGACATATCGGTGCCACCACCTCCTCGCAGACTTTCAAACATCTCTTGCACGCTCGAAAACACGCGCGGTTTGCCCTTCGCCTGAACGTCAACGGCAACGCACTCGAGCCTTCCTCCCAGCTCTCGCAAAACCCCTTGTGCCTCACTGGCAACATGGCGCATGTCCGACTCCCCCATCGAGCCGGAGGTATCGACCGCAAAGAGGATGCGCGGCGCATACGATACAAACGACGGCAGGATAAAAGAATCGTCGTACATGCGCCGACGATTTGGACGCGTGAGCACGTAGTCGTCATGCCCACGCCTTATTTCGTCCATATGCGAGCCGCTGACGCGTCGGAGCACGCCACGCCAATCGACCTTCGGCGGATCCATAGCCTGCAGCATGTAACGCAGCGCCTCGTCTCTGGGATCCCTGCCATAGCTACGACGGGTACGCAACTCCTCCTCCAAGTCATGCCGCACATGCTCGATGGTACGCCGCAAATCGGTGGGTCGAACCTGAGCAACGCCCAGCTCGTCCGCTTCCTCCCACACTCCCGCCTCCGGTGGACAATCGACCGCATCACCCGAACCGGGCGTCAGCGTGGAACTTGAGCCATCCGAGAGTCGGACCTCGTAAGAAACCGTTTGCTGCGCGGAAGCCGTTTGCTGCGCGGAAGCCGTTTGCTGCGCGCCGTGTTTTTCCGCGGACTCCGCTTCGAGGCCATCGCCAGCGTTGGATGCACCGTCCGCCCCGGAGCCGGGCGAGCGGCCCGTCTCGGAGCCGGAGGCATGGCTCGTCCCAGCGTCCGGCGAGCGGCCCACCTCGGAGGTATCGCCGACGTTGGACGCGCCACCCGCGTTGGACGCGCCACCCGCGCCGGATGCGTCCGCCTCGGAGCCAGGCGAGCGGCCCGTTTCGGAATCCTCACCCTTCTCGGCCTGTTCCGAGGCCGCTCGGACGTAGGCAAGGTATCCCTCTGCCGTCAATCCCGGCGGACAGGTTTTGAATGCCCCGCTGTGCGGCAACAAAACACCCTCGGGAAGCCATGACCTATCGCCATCGCCATACTTCAATGGTTCGTCCACATCCAAGCGAATGCGGGCAACACCCGACGCGAGCATGGAGTTTATCTCCAAGTCTGCCGCGATGTTCCAGCGCATCTGGCTCACGCCCACACTTTCGCAGCGTTCACGATGGCGTTGCGTATTGTGCATCGTTTCGTGCATCACCACAAATGCGGCCTGGCGATCGGTAAGCCCCTCGAAGAATCGCGCGCAAATCCCCACGCGAAAGCGCCCATCCGTATACATCGTTTTACAGCTCTCGTCAACGAAAGGGGTCAGCATAGCATAGGCCGCCCGAAACGCCGGCATGGCATCGTCCTTCATCGCTCGATGGATGGCCCGACTCCACTTCGCCCTCTCCGCGCTTGTCATTAACCGGATTCGTGGCATCGTCTCTCTTTCGTCTAGCTTTATTATGCATCTTTCTCTATACTCTGTAAACTTATAGATACACTATACTATACGGGAGGCACTATGGCAAACACCAGTATTGAAGCCGCAGATTATTACGGCACAAACGGCACCAAGGCAACGAAGGCGGTTCTCACTGCCGCGGCGCAAGCGCTCATCCCCGTCATTCTCGTATCGTATCCGGGCGCAGGAAAAACCGCCACCATACGCGAGTGGTCGCATGAAATGGGATGCGGAGAACCCATCTGCGTAGTCGGATCCCAGCTCGACCCAACCGACGTCGTCGGAATACCCTACCCCTCGCAACATCACGACTACACGAATTACCTCAGGCCCGTTTGGCAGCATCGATGCCTCGACGGCCGGCCGCATGTGCTCTTTTTCGACGAGTTCTCGAATACTCCACGCAGCGTGCAGGCGGGCCTTCTCAAGATTATTGGCGAGAGGCGCTTCGCCGACGGAACGAAACTGCCAGACGACGTTTGCATCGTGGGTGCCATGAACCCCGAAGACTCGGCCGCGTCGTACGAGAGAATATCGGCACCCATGTGCAATCGTCTGATGTTTTTATCTTTTAGCCCAACCGACAAGGAGTTCTTCGACGGCATGACTGGAGGCTGGGTCCCAAACTGGGAGACACTTCCCTCCGAGGAGAAGTCTTGGCGAAAGCTCGTCGTAGACTTTCTGCGAACGCAGCCGCAACTCATACACAAGGAGCCCCGCGACGGCACGGCCCACCTTGGTCCCACGGCTCAGGATGTGTACACCAACGGCATTGGCGAAACCGATGCTGCAGAGCGAGAAGTCATACGACTCGCATGGCCGTCTCCTAGGTCCTGGGAAAATCTGTGCCGAGTTTTAGCGGGAACGGGGAACCCCGGCAGGGAGCTCGCACCCTTGCAGCGCCGCATCACGACCGGCATGTGCGGCATAGAGTGCGCCAACGAGCTGGACGACTACCTGCGACGAACGCACATTTCCGACCCCTTCGACGCGATTCGCCATCCCGACGACTACGTATGGGACCTCGCCCAAGCGACTTCGGCCACAGAGACAACCGAGTTTGCGAGCCGCATAATACGCGCCATTCCAGAGTGCAACGGTCGAGGGGGCCGTCCCACGCCAGAGGCTGCCCTGTCGTTTTTTGAGGCGATGCCCAAGGCGGGCGGATGTCCCCTCTTTGCGCCGTTCATTTCGGCAAACGGCGAGGGGATGCTCAGCTTACGGGCGCTGGAAAAGGAGTTGGCCACGCGTGAGGAGAAGTCCGCTTGGAAGAGGAGGCTCATCGCCCTCACGCGAAGCTTCCGTCAGCAAGGTGCCACCTCCAAGGCCGAGCTGCCCGTCACGCATGCGCGATAGCCACCGAACGCACGTTATCGCAGGCTGCAACCTGTGTGCTCCGGGGGCCACTTAGGGCCGGCTTCGCCCGCTAAACGACCCCGCCAGCACACAGCCTGCAACCTGTGTGCTCCGGGGCCCACTTAGGCAGGGTTTCGCGCGCTAAACGGCCCCCTCAGTACACAACCTTTGCAGCACGCACGCTAGCACAGCAGACAAACCCGTACTTACGTACGAACAGCCGCAAACGAACCCGCTTCGTCACCCGGCCAACACCGCCAACAGCGAGCACGGCGCCGGGTAGAGGCCGCAAACGAACCCGCTTCGCCACCAGCCCAACACCATCACATCACAACCAAGGTAGCACAACCACTCAGACCTGCTACAATCGTGTGCGCACCAAAAGAGAGAGGGTCGTATGGTTTACAACAACATCCTTGAGGCCGTGGGAAACACGCCACTCGTACAGCTGCAGCGCATCGCCGAGCCCGACGCAGCGCGCATCCTCGTGAAGTTCGAGGCCGTCAACGTGGGCGGATCGATCAAGACGCGCACCGCCCTGCAAATGATTCAGGCCGCCGAAGCGCGCGGGGACCTCAAACCGGACTCCATCATAGTCGAGCCCACCAGTGGTAACCAAGGCATCGGCCTCGCGCTCGTGGCCGCCGTACTGGGCTACAAGGCACGCATCATTATGCCCGACTCCGTTTCGGTGGAACGTCGCCGCTTGGTCGTTCACTACGGAGCCCAAGTTCTGCTCGAACATGACGACGGCGACATCGGCGCCTGCGTCGAACGCTGCATTCAGCGAGCGCTTCGCATGGCCGAAGAGGACCCGCGCGTTTACGTGCCGCAGCAATTCGAGAATCGCGACAACCTCGCGGCGCAAAGCGAGCACACCGCCAAAGAGATTCTCGCCGCCGTGGACTCCCCCATCGACGGCTTTTGCTCGGGCGTGGGCACCGGCGGCACCATCACGGGCATTGGACGCGTTCTGCGCGAGGCAAACCCCGCGGTGCGCATTTGGGCCGTCGAGCCCGAAAACGCCGCCATCCTTTCGGGCGGTTCCGTTGGCACGCACCTGCAAATGGGCATCGGCGACGGCATCATTCCCGAGATTCTCGACACGAGCATCTACGACGACATTTGCATCGTAACCGACATCGAGGCGATGGAAATGTCGCGTCGCCTTGCTCGCGAAGAGGGTTTGCTGTGCGGCATTTCCAGCGGCACCAACGTCGCGGCCGCCGTGCGTCTTGCACGTGAGCTTGGCCCCGGCAAAACCGTCGTCACCATTTTGCCCGACACGGGCGAGCGCTACATTTCCACCAAGCTCTTTTGCGGCGAAGAGGGCCTGAGTTTCGCGTAGGGAAGTATTCCCTTGCGTGGTGTTCCCTTACGTGGCAGCATTTGCGAAGGGGGCCGGGACGGGTGTTGCAACCGCGCGAGTTCCGCAGCGAAGCAAGGACATGGCGTCTTGTAGCACCGGCTCGCCGCCAGCCAGTGTTGCAACCGCGCGAGTTCCGCAGCGAAGCAAGGGCTGTGGGCGCTGCGCAACACCTGTCCCGGACCCGTCGGCCCGAATCGCCCCGTCCGCCTGCCCCTAAAGATTGGTCAAATGCCCCGTCCGTGGCCCGGGGGCAAAGCTCAAACAGCTATCGGGCCTGCGGAACTGCGCGCGGCTGCTCCTCCGGGCCACTATGCGATTTGACGCTTCTTCAGGAGCAGGCCCATCCGCCAAACCGGCAGCGACCGATAGCGCACATGCGCGCTGGGTTACGTTTTTGTTCACAACGCCACGCCAACCAGATTTCCCATTACAATTATTCGCACGTCATAAGAGGAGAGGAGTATGCGTGACGCACAACAATACAGTAGACGTCAGTCTTGTCGACCCCACGCTCGACAAGTACGAAGGCGTCCCGGGCAGTCTCATTGCAATCCTGCAAGAGACGCAAGGCATTTACAGCTATCTGCCCATGAACGTACTGGAGCACATCGCAGAGCGCACGAACACGCCCATCGCAACCATCGTGGGAGTTGCCACGTTCTACGCGCAGTTCCGCCTAGAGCCCGTGGGCAAAAACCTCATCATGCTGTGCCAGGGAACGGCGTGCCATGTTAACGGCTCCGAGCTTATCTCGAGCGCCATTACCGACGAGCTGGGAATCGAGGACGGCCAAACCACCGAGGATGGCCTCTTCTCGCTCGAACACGTGGCTTGTTTGGGCTGCTGCTCGCTTTCGCCCGTCATGATGATTAACGGGAAGACGTACAGCAACCTTACGCCCGACAAGGCAAAGAAGATTCTGCGCCAGCTGGCAGCCGAAGGAGGCGATGCGGAATGAGAATCGTCATAGGAGAGGGCAGCTGCGGCTTGGCGGCCGGCGCCGGCGGCGTACACAACAAGCTCGCCGAGCTCTTCAGCGAGAGCAATCCCACCAACGCCGAGCTCGGCATCACGGGTTGCAACGGCATGTGCTTCCTGGAACCCATCGTCGACGTGTACGACGACGAGGGCGCCCTTCATCGGCTTGTTCACGTGCAGGAAAAGGACGCCGCGACCATTCACAAGGCCGTAAGCACGGGCGACCTTTCGCTCGTAGATAAACTCCTCATCACGGCAGAGGACGAGGAGTTCCTCAACAAGCAAACCCGCGTGGCGCTGCGGCACTGCGGCGAAATCGACCCCGAGAGCATCGATGACTACCTCGCGCACGACGGATACCAAGCCATCAGCAAGATTCTCGCGGAGGGTCTCACGCAAGAGGACGTCATCCAGCAAATCGACATTGCCGGGCTGCGCGGACGCGGCGGCGCGGGATTCTCTACTGCCTTTAAGTGGCGTGCGGCACGCGACGCAAACGCAGGCGAAGACGGCCAGAAGTACCTCATTTGCAACGCGGACGAGGGCGACCCCGGCGCGTTTATGGATCGCGCCGTCATCGAGGGCGACCCGCACTCGCTCATCGAGGGCATGCTCATCGGCGCCTACTGCATCGGAGCCAGCGAGGGCATCGTGTACGTGCGCGCAGAGTACCCGCTCGCGATCGTTCGTCTTACCAAGGCCATCGAGGACGCCACTGCGCGCGGATACCTAGGCGAGCGCGTGTGCGGCAGCGACTTCGCCTTTACGCTGCGCATCAAGGCGGGCGCCGGCGCATTCGTGTGCGGCGAGGAGACGGCGCTCATCGAGTCGCTCGAGGGCAAGCGTGGCATGCCGCGCCTTAAGCCGCCCTTCCCCGCACAGGCCGGCTACTGGCTCAAGCCCTCCAACATCAACAACGTAGAAACTTACGCCAACGTGGCATGGATCATCGCCAACGGCGGCGAGGCGTTTGCCGCCATGGGTACCGAGAACTCCAAGGGCACCAAGGTGTTCGCGCTCACCGGCAAGATTCGTCGCGGCGGCCTCGTGGAGATCCCCATGGGCAAGACGCTGCGCGAGGTAATTTTCGACATCGGCGGCGGCATCCGCAACAACAAGGAGTTCAAGGCCGTGCAGCTCGGCGGTCCGTCCGGCGGCTGCATTCCCGCCAGCAAGCTCGATACCGTTATTGATTACAACGAACTCGCCGCGACCGGCGCCATCATGGGCTCGGGCGGCATGGTGGTTATGGACGAGGACACCTGCATGGTGGGCATGGCACGCTTCTTCCTCGACTTCACCACGAAGGAGAGCTGCGGCAAATGCGTGCACTGCCGCCTCGGCACCAAGCGTATGAACGAGATCCTCACCCGCATCGTCGAGGGCAAGGGCGAGCAGGGCGACATCGAGAAGCTCGAGGAGCTGTGCTACGCCATCAAGGACGGCGCCCTTTGCGGTTTGGGACAAACGGCGCCCAATCCCGTGCTTACCACGATTCGCTACTTCCGCGATGAGTTCGAGGAGCACATCGACGCTCATCGCTGCCCGGCCGGCGAGTGCCGAGATCTTATCACCTACTCGATTGACGCAGACGCATGTCGCGGCTGCACCGCCTGCGCACGGCAGTGCCCGGTGCAGGCCATCGAGGGCGCGCCCAAGAAGGCGCACAAGATCGACCCCACGCTGTGCATAAAGTGCGGAAACTGCAAGACGGCCTGTCGCTTTGGCGCCGTAGTGGTCGCCTAGGGAATGAGGAGACAAATTATGTCCATTCGCTACACCATCGACGGTGTGGAAGTTGTCGCCGAGCCTTCCGACACCATTCTTACATCCGCCACGAGGGCGGGCGTCGAGATTCCCACCCTGTGCTTCGATGCGCGCACGGCCATTTACGGCGCTTGCGGCGTGTGCCTCGTCGAGGTTGAGGGCGTTCCCAAGCTTCTGCGCGCATGCTCCGCGCGGCCGCAGGAGGGCTACGTCGTCCACACGAACACCGAACGCGTCGAGCGCGCCCGCAAAACGGCGTTCGAGCTCCTGCTCTCCGACCACACCGGCGACTGTCGTGGGCCCTGCAAGCTCAACTGCCCTGCCATGACGGACTGCCAAAAGTACGTGGGCGAAATCCGCGAGGGTCGCTACAAGGATGCCGTAAGCACCATTTACGAAGCCTTCCCGCTGCCTGCCTCCATCGGACGCGTTTGTCCGCACCCCTGCGAGGACGCGTGTCGCCGCAAGCTGGTTGAGGAGCCGCTCTCCATCGCCTTCCTCAAGGCATTTGCAGCAGACAAAATCGAGGCCGACGGCGACCCGTACGTCGTGCAATGCGAGCCCGATACGGACAAGCACGTGGCCATTGTTGGCGGAGGCCCGGCCGGACTCACTGCGGCTTACTTCCTGCGCCGCTACGGCCATGCGGTAACCATCTTCGACCAGCAACCCAAGCTCGGCGGCATGCTGCGTTACGGCATTCCCGAGTATCGCCTTCCCAAGGCCGTGCTCGACCGCGAAATCGAGATTATTTGCGATGCGGGCGTCGAGGTTCGCTGCAACATGCGCCTCGGCCGCGAGGTGCAGTTCGACGACCTGCGCAACGAGTACGACGCGGTTCTTTTGGCTCTCGGCGCGTGGCGCTCGCTCAACATGCGCGTGCCCGGCGAGGACCTTGAGGGCGTAATCGGTGGCATCGACTTCCTCGAGCACCTCGGCCATGGCGAGCGCCCTGTTCTGGGCGAGCGCGTTGCCGTGTGCGGTGGCGGAAACACCGCCATGGACTGCTGCCGTACCGCCGTGCGTCTGGGCGCCAAGGAAGTGTACGTGGTGTATCGTCGTACGCGCAACGAGATGCCAGCCGCCGACGTGGAGATCGAGGAGGCCATCGAAGAGGGCGTCACCTTTAAGTTCCTCACTAACCCCATTGAGTTCTACGGCGAGGATGGTCACGTAACTGGGATGAAGCTGCAAATCATGGAGCTTGGCGAGCCCGATGCCTCTGGTCGCCGTCGTCCCGTACCCGTTGAGGGTGCCACCGAAGATATCCCCATCGATAACGTGCTTATGGCGATTGGCCAGGGCGCCAACTGCGAGGGCGTTTCGGACGAGTTGCTTACCCAGCGTGGAACGATTGCGTGCGACGAGCTCACCTTCCGCACCAGCATGGACAACGTGTTTGCGGCAGGCGACGTTACCAACCGCGGCGCCGGCATTGCCATTCAGGCTATTGCCGAAGCGCAGAAGGCAGCACTTTGCATCAACAACTACCTCGAGGGCGACGAGGTGCGCCGCCATGTGCCGTACTTCGTAACACAGGAAAAGACGCCCGAGGACTTCGAGGACCAGCCCAAGCAGGCGCGCGCTAAGATGCCCGGCCTCTCCCCCGAGGAGCGTCGCGACAACTTCGAGCCCATCTACTTCGGGTTTAGCGAGGAGCAGGCGCTCGCCGAGGCGTCGCGCTGCCTCGAGTGCGGTTGTCATGACTACTACGATTGTAGGCTTATCCGCTTCGCCAACTGGTTCGACGTGGATCCGTCGAAGTTTGCAGGCGAGGTTCACGCGCGTCCCATCGTGCCCGTCGCAGACAAGGTCGTTATGCACAACCCCGACAAGTGCGTGCTGTGCGGCTTGTGTTATCGCACGTGCGACCAGGTCGTGGGAAAGACGTACCTTGGGCTCTACAACCGCGGATTCTCGACCGTCGTCAACCCCATGGTGCCCGACGAGGCACGCGCCTTCTGCGCAAGCTGCCTGAAGTGCGTTGAGGCCTGCCCCACCGGCGCCATGCGAAGCTTTCCCGCCGTCGAGCGCGTAACCGCCATCGTGTAGCGGCCGGCAGCGCGCGGCGCCCCGGCGCGTGGCGCGCAACGCCCCGGCGCGTGGTGGCCCGGCGCGCGGCGTCCCGGCGCGCGGTGCACGGAATGGCCTGTGGAGGCCGGCATCCCTCCTCATGCATCATTCACGGGCATAAAGGCTTCAATGTGTACAATTCCCTCGACAAAAAAGCGGCTCAATGTACGATTTTGTCTCCGAATCGTACATTGGGCCGGATTTTCATCCATGAAATTGTACACACTGAAAATCGGCTGAATGCCACGTAGCTGACAACCCCGGCTCGAGGCCGGCGCCACGGGCCGAACGCCTGGTTGCGGGAGGCCCCGGGTTGCGACCATGCTGCCGCATACGGCGGCATAGACGAGCACGGAAATGACCGTACATGACGCATAACCTACCGTTGGCAGGCATTTCCACGCTTGCACAAGTCGCATTTCCAACAGGCTTTTCTCTCCCACCTTTCGCGACGGCTCGGCCACCTCGCAGCCCGCAATCTCGCCTGGCGTCGCTGCGATAGCAAACGATGCTGACATTAGCCAGAAGACGACATTGCCCATCGATTATGAAACTTCTTGGGGAGCATATCAGTCGAAACGTGAGATTTCGGGCACCTCGTCTCACCCACCGGTCCCTGAGACAACTCCCGGGAAGCTTTTCTCTCCTCTACCCCTCAAGAATAGTCACTGAGAGTTTTTTCGAACCCGCCCGTCTCGGTTCCGGTAACATGAAGTGACAACGCAGCGGAAAGGTAGGATTCATGGCACCACAGCTTAACCTCCAAGCCTACGAACAGGCCCTTAGGGGACGAGCGAAAGAATACGAGCGGGCACTCGCCGATTTCGAGCGCGCGCTTAACCGCGACGGCCTCGCACAATCCGACGTCGAGCAAAGCCTTGGCGATTTACAATGCTTCCTTAACGAGTACCTTTTGCACGAAGATGACAATACCCTCGAGATGGGCTGCTATCTCGTGGACGACTTTATGGAGGAGTATTTCATAGCGAACTGCTCTTTGCCCTCAGTGGACGCTGTGGAGCACATGTGCAAGTCGCTGGAACACTTCTATTCCTTGATGCTCAATGCGGGAAGCGTTGACGAGGACGCCTACGACGAGCTCGTCGCAACCATCGAGGCGCAACAGACTGCGTGGAAGGACTCTTACCGGCAACACACTTCTCGCCAACACGCAGAGCACCAGCACGCAGCTCGTGCAGAGGATTCCAGCGCAGCCACAGAGGTGATTGACTCTCTCGTGCTCAGCCTCGTGCTGCTCAGTGCGCAAAGCGGACGCGCATGGGACGACATATGCGGCGCCTCCATCGCTCGACTCCAACTGAACGGTCTTATCACCTGCGACGCAAACGGCAATCCGACCGGTCTCACGCCGCTTGGTGTGGTCCGCGCCCAGCTGTGAGAACGGCGGGACGGCTTATGCGCTTTGACGCGCCCCGTTGCTTTGTCTCGCTCCGCCTCGCTTTGCCTCGCCCCGGCTCGCCCGCCGCCCCGGCTCGCCACGGCCCGCAGTGCCGCTCTGACACGAAACGAATCGCTACGGCTCGCCCTGCCGCTCTTGCTCGCCCGGCTCGCCCTGACTGCCCCGGTTCGTCCACCGACCTGCCTCGCCCCAGTTCGTTACGCTTCGTCCTTCGCGGCGTAACGATACTTCGCAAACGTATACCGGCGTTTGTCCCTAGTGACGTCCCCGTACTCTATGGCGGCCTTCGGACAATTGTGGATGCACGCCATGCAGTGCGCACAATGCGACATGTTCCAAGTCGGCTTGCCCGCGCGCATCGTAATGGCCACCACCGGGCAAACCCGCTCGCAAAGACCGCACGAAATGCATTGATCACCCACCCAGAACTTTTGCGTCCTCAGGCCAACGAACCGCAATGCGGGCATGAGCGCCTTAGTAAGGGCAACCTCCGGAAGCAAGCTACGCCTTCCCGTTAGCGTTTCCCCTTCTCTTATGGCGCGAGCGACGTCGGGCAGTCGCTCGGATGTCGTCCGTATTCGTCTCTCTATTTCCTGCGTATCGATTATGCGATTCGTGATGCTCGTTATGTGAATGCCCGGGAGCATGAACTCGGCGAAACCCTTAAATCGCATGCCCTTGCCCTGCAGGATTGTCGCAAGTTCGTGACCCGCTATGCCCGAGTACCCTGCGTCGGTAAGGATTCCGTAGGCCTCCTGAACCTCCAAGAACGATACTCGCCGCAGGTAGTCCGCAACGAACTTGGGTAGACCACTAACGTGCACGGGCGAGCAAACGATGAGCGTCTTTCCGCATTTCATTTCCGAAAAGTCGTTGGCTCGCATCCGAGGGCAAAGATCACGCGCTTCATCCTCCAGGAGCTTGGCGAGCGTCTTAGCCACAAACCTCGTGTTCCCCGTCGCGCTAAAGTAAACAATCATAATTGTACGACCGCTCGATTCCCAGTTCCTCCAAAAGTGCATCACGCACGTCAGAGTAAAGCATTGCGTCAGCAAAGTTGTCAAGTTGAGCACGTGCTTTCAGTTCCCTGATGCGCAAAGAATGCTGCAAAGATTGTTGCTGTTCAGAATTTGTCGCAAGACGAACGGCATGCACTTCCCAGATTGCCCGCAGGGCATGTCACAATGCGTTTTGGACGATTTGAGGCGGGGTCGGCATAAATCAAAGAGCAGAGCGTCTCTCGTCGCCTCTTCCCTGGCAAGGCTCCGCTATTTTGTTTGATTTGCCCCCCAAGATGCTTCATAGCCGCGGGATTGGTCGCCTGCGGGTCGCCCGTGCGGTCGAGACCCGGCCGAGCGGTGACGTCCGAGTGAGTCGCCCGGCCCAAGTGTTCGGTCGAGCGAGGCGGCCCGGCCCAAGTGTTCGATCGAGCGAGGCATAAACCAAGTTTTATACACTATCAAATAACACAACATGGGTTCACGTCGCAAAGAGTGGTGGACTCAAAACGGTGTATAGTCGGAATACGCCACGCGAGATGCGCCAAGAGAACACATGCAGTTGGAACATCTCTCACCAGAACGCATTCAACCGAACAAGGGGGAACTCATGAAGCACGTTGCCCAAACAGCTCTGCTCCTGCTCACGCTCATACTGCTCGCAGGTTGTATTAAGCCCACGCCGCTCGTCGATGACAAACCCACGGCCGCCAGCGGCGCCAACGCCAGCGCCAGCGCCACCAGCCCCACCGACCCCACCGGGAGCTCCAGCGCCAACACCAACACCACCGGGAGCTCCAGCGCCACCAGCGCCAACACGGCCGAGCAAAAGGTCTCCCCCTACGGCTTGACGGGCACCGTTACCATGGCGCAGTACATGAGCGAACGCTACTCAAGCTTCAACCAGTTCGACGACGCCATGCGCAACAACAAACAACTCGTGCAAAGCCTGCAACTCTACGTTGCGAACACAACCGACGAATACGTACGCGACGATGCGTTCATGCGCCGCATGTGGAACGACCTGTGCAGCATTCGTATCAATCTCGAAAACACCACATCCAAAACGACCAAGGACGATTACATAAGCTTTAGCTTCGATTCCGGTCGCGAACTTATCTCATTTCCGTTCCGCACAACCGCATACGCCTTCTTCGACGACGACGCCGTTTTTGCCGTAGAGAATCCCAAGGCCGTGCAGGACCTTATCGACGACTTCAACAAGCTCCCCGCCAACAAAACAGAACAAGCCGGAACGGAAGTTCCCTTCGAAGACGGTTCGTATTTGTGGGACGCCGACGCCAACGGGCAGGTCGAACGCCTCCATGCAACGTTTAACGACAACGGCGACGAAGCACCAAGCACCATAACGCTGAGTCTCACGGGCGACGGAATCGATGCGGCGGCGTATCTCAATGGAGCCTATTCCATCGAGAAGATTGCCGAAAAAGCTGATGACAAGGGCCCGTATTTGGTCGTCGACTACATGCAGGGCGACTTCTACTCACACGACCATCTCGCCCAATGCACGCTGCGCTACGCCGACGGCGAATTGCAGATAACCCCCGTCGAGTCGTAGCGCAAACAGGCTCGAACGCAGCACCAGCCAACACGACCGTTGGGAACACGCCGCGCACGCCACCGGCAGTGCCAACCGCGGGCGTAGCGTCCGCCGGCACGCAGCGCGCCACACCCGCAGCGCCCCGCCGCGCACGCCACCGGCAGTGCCAACCGCGGGCGTAGGTCCGCCGGCACGCAGCG
>JAFWMH010000029.1 GCA_017510785.1 Atopobiaceae bacterium
ATGCCCTATAACTCGCGAACTGGGGTTTTATACGTGCGTTCAAAACTACGTGCCCACTATTTTTTATGTGCGGGTTCCGGACGGGTTCCACACGGGCAACGGAACCCGTCAGTCGGGCCCGAACGACGCCGTGAAAGCAGCCATTACCACGCCGAAGCGCGGCGATTGCTCCAAGATTCCGCCCTGATGCTGTACGAATTGTAAACGTACCCAAACGATGCTCCATGCTGGGAATCGACCGCCCGCAGAGTTCTGGACCGCACCACGTATTCCAACCAGTCCTTGATAAAGAATCACACGGACACCTCCCATACGAACATCTTTGCCAGCAGCGAAGACTTCAGATTGCGCAGCGCCTCAAGCTTGCACATTGTCTTGCGCGCCGGGACCTTCGCCACATCCCCCATGGCCCCATTGTTCATGCTCTCAAAAGTCGGTTGACCTCAATAACGTCGCGATGCTGCACGTCGCGCGGCTCGAAGCGCAAAAGCTGATACACCACCTGCATAACGGCTCCGGCGCCGAATGCGGAGAGCAGAGTCCCAACACCTATCGGCCCTCCGAGAAGCCAACCGACCACGGTGACCACCGACCACAGCGCGATTTGGACAACACCGATGGGCACACGTGGCAGGCGCTTACCGAGTCCCACCAGCAAAGCGTCGCGCGGACCGCAGCACTGACCCGCTCGCATATAAATCCACATGCCGACCGCCATGATGGCGAAGCCTACAAGCATCATGGCGACGCCAGGCAAAATGGCAACTCCAGGTAGAGTGGGGGCTCCGGGCAGAGAAATTGCCCCAGAAGAAATGACCCCGGAAGGAGTACCGCTTCCGGACAAAAGGCCCTCGCACAACTCGAGCGGACTCACATCGTTGAAAAGCTGCACGAAGTTGCCCGTTAGCAGCGCGTCGATTATGGTGCCATAGCCGATGCGCTCGCCAAGGACAAGGTCGATTAGCAGAATGAGTACGCTCGTCGAGGTCATCGCCAGCCCGTAGCTCAGCGGGGTACGAGCCGCAATGCCCATGCCAAGACAATCCCACGGCGCCAAGCCGATGTTAGCAAAGATCGTAAGATGTACGCCGAAGGCAAACACCAGCAAGCCGGCCGCGATTTGCACCCATTCGAGCACGACGCGCATGCGCGGCCCGCGACGTGGGAGGCTACTTGTTACGTTACCCAACATTGGCCGCCAAGGCGACGAGGGGGGCGACTTGTTACGTTACGCGACATTGGCCGCCAAATAAGCAATGATGTCGTCGCTCTCGTACATCGCCTCGCCGTCGATGATGAGGCAGGGCACCTGCGCCTTTCCGCCGAGCGCCACGAGCCGCTCCTCGGCGCCCGCCTCGGTTTGAAGGCAATGCATCGTCATGGTAATCCCATGTTCCTCCATGTAATCGAGAACCTTGCGGCTATAGCCGCAGAAGTTGCGATAGTAGAGCTCAAGGTTGCGTGTGTTTGTCATAGTAGTACCTCCGAATCGACGATTCGCGTTGCGTTGCTTGCGCCAGAATCCATCGTGCATCATTGTAACGGGGCAGTCGGCATCGTGGAGGGCGGCCGCAGGTCTTACGCAGATAAAACCTCATCCATCGTACCAACAGGTATCTGGACGTGCTCTGGAGCCTCTCTTGCTTACAGCTTACGAGCCGCTCGCGAGCCACTTGCGAGCCGCTTGCGTGACGCTTACGAGCCACCTACGAGCCGGGCGTGAATTCGTTGTCGGTCCACACGCGAATGGTCACCGGCGTTTCGGGCATAACAAACTCGTACGTGTCGCCCGTGACGAACGTCCCGAAGCTCTCGTCTCCGTTTACCGCGACGTGTCGATCGACGTCAAGCACGGGCGGCACGATCACTTGCACTGCCTCTCCCGCGGGCGCTGAAGTCGGGCAACGTTGCACCAGCTCTTCCTCGTCGTCGAGCGTTATGGCAAGCCAGTCGTCTCCGGCCGACTCCTCACGAAGGTGCTGCTCTTGCAGCTCGCGCACGTACGGCCACAGGCCGCTTCGGTCCTGTACCGTGTAGCTTTTCTTCCCACGAACCAGAATACCCTCCCCTTCGAAACCATACGACACCTTCGTGCCATCTTGAAGCTCGAACGAGACGTGATGGTAGCTGTCGGTAATGCTCATGTTGGACTCGCCCTCGACGTACATGCGCGCGAGCTTCTTGTACACCTCGCGCATCGTGCGCGCGTCGGTTATGGTCACGCTGGGGCGGGCGCCCATCTGGTCGTACAACACAGTGCACGACGCGGGGGTCCTTCCCTCGCGCATGTCTTCCACCAGCTGAGCCGACGCCGCGTCGCCGTCGAACATAAGAATGGAGTCATCCGAGAGATTGATGGACACCCCGACGGACTTGTCTGCTTGGGCGGGCTTGTCGGGCTGGGTGGGCTTGTCCACCTTCGGATCAAGATTCTCGTCGGGCGTGCGAACGTCAGAGACAATCGCGCCGTCCTTGGATTCATCCAGCGGCACGGGCGCACAGGAGCCCAAGACCACACACGTTGCTGTCATCGCAATCGCCGCCGTCGCTCGCATGAACCCGCATCGCATGGTTGCCCCCATTCTTGTAGCCACCATTATTTCATACCACACACAGTCCAGCAGCGCAAAGCCTTGCACTAGTTGCTTATGCTTGGTGTCTTCACTTCATACCACACACGACCCGACAGCACAAAGCGTCGTAGCGACGCGCAAGGCCGCCGAAGTCGTGTAGTTCGAAACCTTTCCGGAGGCGGGTGCCAAACGCGGCATATGTAACCAGGTTTCGAGGCAAACAACACAAACAGTACCCAGTGTTGGGGTGGGTGCAAAAACGGGTCACTTACGGCCCTGCGCCCGTGTGCACATGGACCAGACGAGCTGGACGGGCACGGAGACGGAATACACGAGCCTGCGCCCTTGCGCACATGGACCAGACGACATCCATTGTGAAGGGATGGCACCGAGGTTCGTTCCGTTAACCCGCACCTTCTTACACCACACATCGGGCCCCAATCGAGCCACGATCGGGATGGGTGCCAAACGTGCCATTTACGGCAGGGCTACGTGGCCAAAATGGCACAAACAGCACCCATTTGCCAACGTTGGGTGCCAAATGCGCCATCTTCGGCCCTATGGCCTTGTCAAAATGGCACAAACGACACCCATGTTTGCAATGGCCTTCGTATTTGACCGAAGCTGTTAGTTTTGCGAGCCTTTTGGAACACCCCGGCAAACCCGCCGGGATACTCGTACGAGACTATATACTCCCCGCGCGCCCGCTCAGCGGGGAACACGCCCGTACATCGGAAAATACTCCTGCCCGGCATAGCCCAAATCAGGGCTATGTCGGGCAGGACGATACCTTGCATGCGGCACATACCACTCGCAGCTCTCGTCGTTCACGTTCATGAACGCAAGGCTGGCGACTTCCACGGCTCCTCGAGCGATAGCTCAAAGGTCACCTCGGGAGGAAGCGTACAAATGCGATTGGTTTCGGCCTCGCCCAGGTGGGCCACCGGCATCACGCGGTACTTCGCAGACTCTTCCTGTCCGTCGTAGAGAATAGCGAACCAACCGTCCGTCACGCTCACATCTCCGTTGGTCCACCCCTGTCGCTTCTCGGCCTCGTCAAAGACGCCCTCCTTGAGCTCGCAGCAGTAGTCCACGCCCGAGTCGCGGCCAACAACTGTAAGGGGCAGGCGGTTCATAAGGTCACGCGCCGCCTGGGTTTGGTTGAAAGGTGCCCGCACGACCACATCGCCCGAGCGGATTACCAGGCGCGCGACGTTGCGGTCATCGGGGTCGGTAAGGGCCGCCCCGGCCGCACGCAGCCGTTCCAGTAGTTCCGGTGACTTGTTCTTGTCTCCTGCAGCGGTAAAAACGCCCATGTCCTCAAGATGAAGCCAGCCCAAGAACGAGTGCCGATACGTGTAGATGGCTCCATCATAGACCCCCTCGGACCCCGAGCTCAGCATCAGCGCCGCCTTCGTGAGCCTGCGCGGATAGCCAGGGGCGTAGATGCGGTGAATAGCGCAGGCGAGCTGCCCCGAAAGCCCGTGATAATAGACGGGGCTTGCCAGCACAATCATGTCGGCCTCGTCGAGCGCAGGATAGATCGCTTGCATGTCATCGTTTTGCGCGCACTGGCGTGGGGCCTTGGTGTGGCAGTACTCGCAGGCAAGGCAGCCAGCGATGTTCATGCGACACACGTCGAACACCTCCACCTTGTGACCCGCGCTCTGCGCACCCTCGCGATAAGCGGCGACCATCGCCGCTGTGTTGCCCTTGGGACGTGGGCTTCCGTTAAGAACGACGATATTCACGGCGTTAGTCCTCGCTGCCGGACGCTATAGTTATGCTCACGTCACCGTTACCCAGCAGGCTCGCCATGCCATCGGCGGTTTGGCTAGTAATGTGTCCGAGCCTGGTGTAGGCCCAGCTGTTCGAGCCGTAGAAAACCACGATTTGGTTGCCCGAGTACAGGACGATGTCACCCGCTGCCGTGGTGGTTTGCACGTCGTTGGCCGTAAGCGTTTTGCCCAGTGAGCCGACCTGCTCGAAGCCGCCGTACATCGAGAGGTTAACGGTTAGCGGCGCATCAGCCACGAGCGCCCTCAAATCGGCAACCGCCTGATTGTCCTCCCACTCCACCGTTACGTCGGTTCCGTCTATGCTCATCTTCATGGTGTTTGTCTCCTCTTCGTTAGCTACTACGTCGTTGGCTTGCTCTTCTGTAGGTGAGGCCTCTTGCTGAGCTTGTGGTTGCGGCGCAGGGGTTTGGTCTGCGGCGCCCGCACAGCCCGACATCGCAAGAAGCAACGCCGCAAGAGCCATGCCGTATGGGATTCTTTTCATTGCACCTTCCTTGCCATCTGCGGCTGCTTTTGTCTACGGTCATTTTCTCCCACGACATGCGTTATGACAAATGCCTATTGCTCATGCCCAGCCATAATGCACCCTGTAGTGCTCCCTGACCACATCGTCCTCTTCCCGCCCGGCCCCTCGATGACTCGCTCGACGTCCGATGTAGAGGTTGGCGTAGCCGCACGCCTTGCGGAGCACCCGCTCGTTCAGCGAGTCGTGCGGGTTCTTGTACTCGAGGATGTTGATCCTTCGGAAGGCCCCGAAAATCGCCTTTCCCTAGTCGACCTCCTCGTCCTCCACCAAGACCACGTGGTCATCGTCGAATGGTCGGCAACACTGCAGCAGGCACCCTCGCGATACGCTACAACGGTCCCGCCGCGAACGTCTTAACGGAGGCCGACGAGATCGTCATTCCCATCCTGCGGGCTTGCGTGTCACGGCTCGTCCACACCTTTGCGGAAGGGGCCGAGCTCCCCAGCCAGGTCGTGGTCGCCATACGCCAGGGCTAGGGCGGGCGACTGCTCATGTGTTTAATGCTATTGCCTGCCAATGTTTCCATTGTGTTACTACGCATTGCTTTATTGTACGGAGCGGTGCGTTTGCAAATCCGCAGGTAGATGGCTCATGCTTTTGCGCATGCTTCGCCCACGATCGACCAATGTGTAGTTAACATGCTGGACATATTGCTCAAAACCCACGCGTGGCAGACAAAAGCGCCAGGCTGCCAAGAGCCTGGCGCCATCGCAGATAAAACCGACCGCCCAAGCCGAATCGCCAGGCTTCGTCGCTCTAAGCAACCCGCCGCCTCGGCTCCCGGGCCGGTCGGCGCGGTGGGGTCTCCTTTGTTCACCGTCACATCGCAGCTCGCGCTCTTGTCGTCGGCCGTATCGTCGGTTCCGTTGGTGGCGGTGACGGTTGCGCTGCCCGCCGACATGCCCTTGGCGTAGACGGTCGTGGTTTCGGTGGCCGTATCCAACGTGACCGGAGCGTTGCAATTCTCGTCGGAATACAGTGCCACAGCACCAGAGTTCGCTCCGCCGACGCCCCACTTCACCGTCTTGTGCGTGGCGTTGTTGGGCTGGACGTCAACCGCAAAGGAGACCGTATCCCCCACGCTGACCGTCTGCGCGGCGGACGGATCCAGGGCCACGTTCGTGACGCCAACGCGTGCGCCAACCTCCCAATAACCTCCGACTTTCGTCGCCGCATACGAGGGACCCAACAAATCACGGCTGTTATGTCCGCCGCTCAACAACATGACGCGCAAAAAAACCGCCTGACCCGAAGGGGCGCAATACCCCCGCCAGATCAGACGGTTATGAACTCATAGCTAATCCTGTGCATAGCTGTCAAGCCCTTTCCGTGAATTTCCCTATAAATTCTTGCGGCGTATAACAAGGGATTACGTCTTCCTCAAAATCGCCCTTGTTCCGCGTGATGATGCAGTCCACACCGTTTGATTCTGCCACGGTGTATTGCACCGCGTCCTCAAAATCCTTCCAATCCCTGGCAAACGCCGTGTCGATATCCTTCTCTGTGACCGAAAGAATGCTGATTTTCTTTCTGAAGCTCTCGTATTTTTCCCTGACAAGCTGTCGATCTTTAACCGCCCGACGCAGGACATACAGAATATCTGTGATCGCCGACGAAGAAACCAGCTTGATATCCTTCCTTTTCGCCGCTAGGTCAAAAACCTTCTCCGCATCCTCTGTGAACCCCTGGTTTGCGCCAAGGTAATCCAGCACGATGTTCGTATCCAGCAGAACCCTCATAGACCCAACCGTTCCCTTCTGACCTCATCCGCATCCAAGGGTCTTCCTGCAATGCCCTTCAGGCTTTTGAATTGAATCTCTTCGGCTTCTTCTTCGGAAATCGGTGTGATCGTCACCTTAAAGGCTGTGCCCGTCAAACTGTCCGTGTCAAAAATACCTTTCAACTTGTCTTTATTTACCGCAGCAATGTTCGTCATGACATTCACCTCATTCCCTTTCCCTATTATTACTGAACCTGACAGGGTATACTAACCCCGTCAAGTCCGTCGGTTATCCATCGCGAATGTATTATTCGGTTTCAAGCGCCTCGCAACCGCAAGACGCAAAAAGGGCGCAGTCATGCCTTGCTTGCTTGCTTGCTTGCTTGAGCGTAGCGAACTGCGGCATACCTGTCAACTCCTTTCTATAATTTTTCTAAACGATCCGCGAATACCTGTGATCGAATTCCTTGAAGCCACACCTGGTATAAAAACCATATGCCTGGCTGTTCTCTTCTTCGCATTCCAGGTACACAAGCCCGCCGCCGACCATCTCCCGCACATCATGAAGCACGCTCATTGTGCATTCCATCAGTTCCGTGCCCCGGATGCCCATGCCGTTGCCCACGGCACCTCCCGATCCCGCCCGCGAGCCAACGCCCCCGCGTCACATGATTGCCCTCATAAACGAAAAAGGGTGGTGCCCCACTGGCTGGGGTGCCACCCTTTTGGGTTGCGATAGGGCCGCGCGCCGCGGCCGACCCTTATGTTGCGACCTATCCTATCCGCCTGCTTCGCGGCCGACGCCTTCGCGAAGGCCTGCGGCCGGCCCCGCCGCCTCGGGAGGGACGCGGGGTCCTCGTCCGACGTCCAGTATCACGGTGTGTGCGTCGGCTTTGCCCGTGCGGAGCGGCCCTACAAGTCTCGATAGTCAACAAGACGCAAACCATCCCGCCCTTCCAGCCACGCGCGCAACGCCGCATCGACGAGCGCGTCGACCTCCTTGGCGCGGTTCACGGTAAGGCTCGAGTTGTCCAGAATGAAGGCGTCCAGATAACCAGGATGGAAGACGAGCACGTAGGTGTCGCCGTCGGCCATGCCCTCCACCGTGCGACGCACGAACTCAACTGGGTCGTACTTCTCGGGCGGCAGCATGTCCTCAATCGCCATATGCACGTCGGTCGAGCCGCATCGCACGATTCTGGTGGGGTCGAAGCTGAGCGGCTGCTCCTTGAGCCCATGCGCATCGGCCACGTCGTGGATGGCGCGGGCGACGTTCGCCGACTGAATGGCATGCGCCTCGAAGTAGTCGGGGTCCGCACCCACGATTTGGCGGAAGCGGGCCAGCTGCGCCTCGATTTCAATCACCAGCTCGTCGTACTCCACGATCTCGGCGCCCTCGGCGAAGGCGGCGCGGAACTCTCGCGAACTGTGGAGCCGCCCGTCCGGCCCGAGCAGGCTGGGAACAAGCGCGGGGTCGGCGCACGGGGCGCCCAGGCACAGGTTGGTGTGCTGCCCGACGGCGACGTTCGCGCCCTTCACCCACTCCCAACCTCGGGCGGCCTCGTCCATGTTGGGCATGAGACCGACCGAGCGCACAAGGCCCTCATTAACGGCACGGGCAATGCCGAGGTTGACGGCATAGCTGTAGCCAAGGTCGTCGGCACGAATGAGCAGTTGCTTCATGAGAGCTCCTTTCATTAGCGTCTTAGCTCGCGTAGAACGACGATTCGATTATCGGGTGGCCAGAACACGCAGGGGACTTCGTCTTTATCGCTGCATGCACGCCTCGCGGCAATCGCAGGAAAGCAGGTGGTCGTTGACAATACCAACCGCCTGCAAAAACGAATACGTGATGATGGGTCCCACGAAGCTCATGCCACGTCGCTTGAGGTTGGCAGATACCGCGCGGGAGAGGTCGGTTTGCACAGGCACCTCGTCCATGCTGTTCCAGGTGCCCACCACCTGACGCCCGTCCACGAAGCCCCACAGATACGCGTCCAAGCTGCCAAACTCCTCACGTATGGATTGCGCCGCCCGCGCGTTGCTCCGGACCGCATACACCTTCGCCCGCGCGCGAACGATGCCCGGGTCGGCAAGCACGGCGTCGAGCTCCGCATCGGGCATGTCGGCACACTCATCAATGTTGAAATCGTGAAGCAGTCGTCGGTATGCCGGCCTCTTGTGCAAGATCGTGCGCCACGAGAGACCAACGCTCGCACCCTCGAGGCAGAGCATCTCGAATAGCTTTTGGTCGTCGTGCACGGGACGACCCCATTCGTCGTCGTGGTACGCACGCAGCTCGTCGGTTACGTACCACGAACGGCAGTCGAGCGGATTCGCAATCACCATGGCTCCCCCTCACGTCTCATCCGTGTGAATAGAGTATCAGATGACTGGACACTTCTGGCCGCACGCCCCGCATCCGGCAAGATGGCGCAAGCCCTTGGCTAGCGAAAAACCGACAAGGACTCAGTCCACGTGCTGCCCATACGACGGAGGGCCCGCCTCAACGACGGACCCTCCTCATTTTCGCGTGTGTACGCGGCGGCTTCGGCGGATCGGGCGATGACCGGAATCGGGCCCGCCCCCCAGCTCGCGCGCGACGCTACGAGACGTATGCCTTGGCGTAGGTCTGCTTAACGCCCTTGTAGGTCGTCGCGGGGGCCTTCGCGCCCTTGGGCACGAGCACCACCTGGATCGCCTCCATGCGCTTAGAGAGGCCAGGCGGCCGTGGCGTAGTACAGCGTGCCGTCGTCGGAGGACCCGGCCCCGACTAGCTCCTGCCCTGAGCCGTTGTAGGTAAGCGTCCTTCCCGTCGGCGCGGTGAATGCGGGATCCGCCTTCTCGACCGTCACGACTGCCACGTCGCTGGTGGCGCTCGCCTTCTGGCCGTTGTCGTTGCGCGTCGCCGTAACGACGCAGTAGTAGTACTCCGTGGTTCCCGCGTTCTTGCCGGTCTCAACGCTGTGGGCTGCGGAGTCCCCGCCCGCCGTGAGCGGTTCGCCGCCCTGATTGCTGTTCGCGGCATTCTTGAACCACTGGTACCTGAGGGTATGCCCCTCCGGCGCGGTGGCCGTCACGCTCACGCCGCCCTCGGCGTAGCCGTAGACGAGGCTCGCGCCGCTCACGCCGTCGATGGTCGGGGCGGTGGCGGGGATAAGCCTCGCGTCGGGGACTGTGATGCTGACGTCGGCGGTGGGCGTCCCCGAGACCGTCACCTCTGTCTCGCTTGTCCGCGTGGCAGTGACACCGTCGCTGGTGATGGGTTCGAACTCGGGGAATAGGTATCCCTCGTCGGCCGTGTACGTCACAGTTTCCATCGCGCCGACCAGACCGGTCTGGCTGGTGGAGCCGCTGAAGCTTGCGTGCGCGCCTCCGGCTAGGGTCACGCTATGCTTCTTCGCGAACTCGGCCGTGACGGTGACGGGCCCGTTTGGCATGACGAACGACTTAACGCCGTCGTTCTCGGAAACAGACACAGGGAAGAACGCCCTGCATACGACGGTTGCTTTTTGGATATGGGCTATATTATCTAAATTATTTGTTACCCGAAATCTAGACGTGTTAAAAGACGCTACGTCAAAAAAGACTGAACCCTCAACTGAATCTTGGGAATATGAAAGAACAGACTCAAACGTATATGGCGAAACACAAGAAAACCTGAGGCCCTTTTCTGGGCTGAATACCCATCCATGGCTATAATCAGGATCGTCTGCAACGATTTCGCAATACTGTTTATGCACCGTTTGGCTCGTGGCCTCAAAAGTCTCCGTCTGCCTGTCCAAGTACTTCACGCTCAGGCTTTTCAACGCGTAGTCCTCATCCGGCGAGTCGTTGAGGGTTACCGTATCGCCCACATTGGCCGTGCCCACCGTGCCTCCACCGACGCTTGCGGTCACCGTGCCGTGGTCTGCTGAATCGATAGTTATGGCGTACGAGTCCGCCGCCTCCTCGGCCTCGGGCCCAGCCATCGCCTCGGCCTCGGGCTCGGCCGCAGGTTCGGCCGCGGGCTCCACCCTTAGCTGAAGCTCGGCCTCGGGCTCGGCGGCAGGTTCTTCCCCTTCCCCGCGCGCCGCAACGGCATTCTCGTCGCCGGAGGGCTCTTCACCGGTACTCGCCTCGCCCTGCCCCACAGGAACAGATCCACCGTCGCAGAAATCGTTGTATCCTTCGACGATTTCGACCGCATCGTTAGCTCGTCCCGCGTCCAGCACCCCCTCGGCGATGCCCGCAGTCGGGCACATGCCCAGCACCATGGCCGAGGCCACCGTCAGGCTCAGCGATCGCCTCAGCAACCCATCCCCGAACGCATGCTTCATTACATCCTCCCTCCCGGCGCTCCTGCGCCTTTGTCTTATACCGACCTTATGTCGACGCCATAACTTCATTAGCATATCACGTAGCTTCCACCGCTCAGCGAATGATACGGCAAGCCATCGTCTCGTATAGGCCAGCGGAAGACGGGTGGGCACTAACGCGCGAGACGGCCTAGCGGGCGGGTTGCGGGGCGGGGTTGCGGGGCGGGGTTGTGTGGCGGGGTTGCGGGGCGGGACTCGCAGGAAGGGCTCGCAGGGCGTGTGGGCATCGAACGGCGCGTCGACAACCCAGTCCTTCGGCCGGCTCGCAAGCTTTGCAGGGCCGGTCAGAATCGATGGAGCCGGGAGCACCACGCATTGGATCCGAAGGCCGCTCGGGAGGACTCTGGCGCGCCACGGCGCACGGACGTGTTGCGTCCTCAAGCTCATCGCCCCTGGCGGGAACATTCCAGGCACGCCGCTGTACACGAACGTGAGTTACGACCTCAAACTTATTCCCCATGATGGGAACAGTGCGAGTACACCACGATGAAAAGCACAGGCGGCCGCAGTGCATACCCCGGCGGCAAGCTCGCCGCATGGCCCTCCCGGCAGACCCGGCGCATTGCCTCCCGGCGAACCCGCACAAGGTTCTCCCGACAGATCCGGCGCATGCATTTGGAGCCCATCGTTTGGGTTTGTCTGCTATTGCACGTTTGTTGTATTCTCATACATGTGCGCCACCGCCCGGCGAAAGGAGATGCTGGCACTAATCGCCGCAGGTCGCCGCAAATCTAGCGGCAATGACACACAGACGCGACGGCACTAATGACTCGGCAGTAAGGGGAACTCGTCATGAAGAAGACGCTTGTATACGGCACCGCAACGGCACTTATCACCATAGCATTGGGGGCGGGCGCTAGCCTGAGTCAGTGCAGTCATACGCGTCCGGTCCAAACGTTATACGGCTCTCCGCCAGAAAAGGGTTCCGAACCCGCAACGCCCGACGACCAAAGCGACGACGAGTCCACTCCTCAAAGGGATCGCATGGTAGTACTGTACGGTCCCCCACCCATTGCAGATGAACGGCCCGCAGAGGATTCGCCCGATGTGCCTTCGGAAAACACGGACGAATCAGACGCGGGTGGCTCGGGCTCGGGCGCAGGCGGCTCGGGTGGCTCAGACGAGGGCAACTCAGGCGCGGGTGGCGCAGGCTCGGGCGACGACTTCATCGACCTCAGGGTCATTGGCGTCCGCACCATGTAAACAAGGTAGGAGCAGGTAGCATCATGAAACGCAGTAACACCGCAAAACTCGAGGGGCTCGAACGGCAACGTCGCAGATTCGAGCGCAACGCACGCGAACCCAAGCTACAGCAGCTCTTCCTAGAAGTCACGCCGCGTTGCAACCTCTCGTGCATCCATTGTGGCAGCCGCTGCGACGAGCACGCCCAAACCGACGAGGTCTCCTTTGACGAATACAAGGCGTTGCTCGAACGTATGCGCGAGGTGTTCGGCACGCGCGTCTTCGTGGTACTCACCGGCGGCGAACCCATGTTGCGGCAAGACATTTTTGATCTGGGATCGTACATCCGTGACCTTGGCTTTTCGTGGGGCATGACCACCAACGCCACGCTCATTTCGCCTAGCGCCGCGCAACGGCTGGTCGACGCAGGTCTGCGCACCGTTTCGATAAGCGTCGACGGAACAGCTCGCACGCACGATGCCGTACGACGCAAGGCCGGAGCCTACGAGGCGGCTCTAGCGGGCATACGAAACCTCGCGGCCACCAAAGCGCTCAAGGAGCTGCAGGTTACCTCGGTGATGAATCATCAAACTATGGACACGCTCGACGCGCTCTTCGAGATTATGGTAGACCTGCCCATCGACAGCTGGCGGCTCGCCAACGTGGAACCCATCGGCAGCGCACTCGCCCATCCCGAGATTCTGTTTCAGCCCGACGACTACGCGCGGCTCTTCTCGTTTATTCGAGAAAAGCGCGAGCAGGAGTGGCCTGTGAGCTATGGGTGTTGTCACTTCCTGGGCTTGGGCTACGAAGGCGAGCTGCGCAACTGGTTCTGGCTGTGCAATGCCGGCATTCACGTTATGTCTGTGATGCACAACGGCGATATTGGCAGCTGTCTGGACATCCCGCGCAACGACGCGACCGTGTTCGGCAACATCCGCACGCACGACATCGCCGAGGTATGGCGCGACGGCTTTGGCATCTACCGGCAGCAAGACGGCCTTGCCAGCCGCAACGCCACGTGTGCCGCCTGCACACAAAAGCGTTGGTGCCGCGGGGACTCTGCTCACAGCTGGGACTTCGACGCCGAGCGGCCACTCGCATGCATGCTGCGCGACCTGCCGGGGTTTATCGAGGTTTAGCGCGTGCGTCCCACAGCTGGACGGGGCTTGTCGTCGCTTAGCGCGTATGCACTGGCCGAGTTTATCGACGTTCAGCACATGCGCGCCCATCGACCGGACGGGGTTCCATCAACGTCAAATAGTTCGTCGCAATCGCGCATTGAGCGTGCCGACAGGGTGTTTGCCAACAGCCTGCTTCCCACTTCGCACTGCCGCAAGGCATCATCCGTCAAACGAGCTTGGAATTCGTCCAGTGACGGGCGTTTTGCGTCCAGATTATGATGTATAGGGAATGCTTACAGCATGGAACCCGAAGCATGAAGCCCGAAGGCCAAAAACGTGCACGCGGCGAGGGCAAAAATGCATGAAAAGCGGTGTTTTGGGTAGTTTTTGAGGCAACTTCGCCCACCGCGGGATTTTGGCACCGGCAAAAACGCGCGTCGAGCCGCACGGCACCCCACGGCCGCTCCCCAGGGGCAGGCCCATGCCGACCGCGCGCCGCGTCAAACGGAACCCACGGCGCCTTTCCAAAAGCTAGTCAAATTTCCCGCCAGTAACCTGGAGGGCAAAGCTCAAACATCTATCGGGCCAGCGGAACCGCGCGCGGCTGCTCCTCCGGGCCACTTTCCGATTTGGCGCTTCCATGTGGGCGGGCTCAGCCTGACCCCCTGCCGCGTATGTGGCAGGGGGTCAGGTCATCCGTCGGCCGTTCGTCGGCCGACGGCTCAGCCGTCACGCGGTGGCGTCCCCGCTAGGAGACAAGCGCCTTCGGGCAGGCCCGCGCCTGGTCGCGGTAGGTCGCCGCGGGCGGGACGCGGGGACGGGCATGACGACGCCCCCCGTCCCCGTTGTCACGCCCTAGGAGACAAAGGCCTTCGCATAGCCCCGTGTCTGGCCGCGGTAGGTCGCCGCGGGGGCCGCAGCTCCCTTGGGGACGAGGACCACCTGGACGGCCTCGGCGCGGCGGGACATGCCCTGGGTGCCGGCCTTGGCGCCGTTCCTGGCCCAGCCCATCCAGCCGTAGTTCTGGGCGTGGACGCGGTAGTACACGTCGTACCTCTTGGCCACGTCACCGGTGAGCCTCACCTGGATCGCCTCGATGCGCCTCGACTCGCCGATTGTGCCGCTCGTGGCGCCGTCGGAGGCCCACTTGGACTCCCAGCCCCTCCCCTGGAGGTGGGAGCGGTACTGGATCGAGCCCTTGACGGGGAAGCCCGCAGGCAGGCTCAGGGAGAGCGCCTCCATGCGAAGGGATCTGCCCGTGGTGCCGTAGAATGCGGGGTCGGACTTCGTGGCCTGCCAGCCGGAGCCCTGCAGGTGGGCGCGGCCGGACGTCGCGGCCGCCACGATCTTGAACGTCGTCTTGACGGTGCCCGTGTAGTTGCCCCTGCCGGTCGCGGTGACGGTCGCCGTGCCCGCCTTGGCGTTGGCCTTGTAGCCGTAGCTGAAGTCGGTGCCGGCCTTCAGCGCCTTGGATCCGCTCCTGACGGCGGGCTTCGGGGTGACGGCCTTGCCGGCGAACGCCTGGTCGGCGACCCTAGCGATGCTCGTGAGCTGCGCGGGCCTGATCTTGAAGGTGGTGGACACGCTGCCCTCGTAGCTCCCCTTGCCCGTCGCGGTGACGGTCGCGGTGCCGACCTTGACGTTGGCCTTGTAGCTGTAGGCGAAGTCGGTGCCCGCCTTCAGGGTCTTGGAGCCGGCCTTGACGGCGGGCGTGGGCTTGATCGCCTTGCTGGTGTAGGTCTTCTCCCCCACCCTGGCGATGCTCGTGAGCTTGTCCTTGGCCGGGACCGGAGCCTGTGCCTCGGCGATGGTCGCCGTCACGTGCCCCTCTTCGGAGTCGAAGTGGTTCTCGTCGCCCACGACCTTGTACCACACATAATAGGTTCCGGCGTCGGTTGCGGTGGGGATGGCGGCAGCGTACGCCCCTGTGGCCTTGCTCTCCGTTCCTAGGGCATAGCTCATCTCGCCGCCCTCGGCCCTTCCGGCCGCAACGAGCTCCTGCGCCTTTCCATTGCAGGTCAGCGTCTTTGCCGCCGGCGCGGTGGAAACGGTCGCGGTCGGCTTCTGCTCCACGTCGAGCTTTGTCAACGACAACAGATTCGACTTGTCGTATGTAACCGAGCCATCGCTGTTCTCTTGACCACCCGTGATGTAGGCAAGCACGGAATTGTCGCTCGAGCCCTTTGCCGCCAAAGCCGCACCTATTGTTAGACTGATATCGTCCGCAAAGAGGCTTGCATTGCTGCCCTTTTCAGCAATGAGCTTGCCCCCGTACACCCGAATCGTTCCGCTTAGCGTGGAGCCCGTGCCCTGTATGTTTGCGGAGACAAAATCGGAGTAGTTGTTCAGGGACGAAAGCGCCCCGTCACCCTTGACATCTAGGACCGCGTCCCTGTGGCCCACCTCGTTGTAGATGTTGAGCGAGCTTCCGATGTGATGGACGCCCGCGTAGACCGTCACGTTTACATCCTCGCAAATAATCAGGTTTGCATCCCCCATGTACACGAGCGCACCAATCACGAGGTCTTCTCTGGCGACGTAGGTGAGGCCGTTGCTCAAGACCGTGATGTCGTAGGGATTGTTCGCCAAGGGAATGTACTGGTCGATTGTAAACGTCGAGGTGTTGAGCACGCCGCCGTTCAAGGTAAGCACCTCATAGTTGACGGGAGTCTGACCGTTGATACGGAAGGTCTTGCTGATGGTCTTGTCGCCCACGGTCGCAGACGCCGTGTAGGCACCAACGTCCGTCGCCGTCGTCACCACCTGGCCGCTCTTGTCTTTGAAGCTCACGCTCCCAACCGTCACCTGGCTTGGGAAGCCGTCACTCTTCTGGACCGTCGCAGACAGGTTGACCGGCTTCCCGTCGTAGGTCTTGTCGCTTGGCAGGCTTGTGAGCTCGGCGGTGTAGGTATGCTGATCCGGCGTGTCATCCGTTACCGTCGCCGTCGCGCCATTTGCCTCAACGGAGTAGGTGATTGGTTTGAACGTGGCCGAGACGGTCACGTTGCCCTCGGGCATCACGAACGTGCCGTCGGTCACGGAGACGTCGCTCACGCCGCTCCCCTCCTCGGGCGTAACTGTAAGGGTGTCCAGCTGATAGCCCGCGCCTGGAGTGATGGTGGGCGTGACCGTTGCGCCACAGGTCGCGCCGGTAGCTCCGCTCACGCTGCCATTGGAAAGGCCCGTCGCGTAGGTGATGCAGTTAACGCCATAGGAGACCGATGCAGTCTTCTCGCTCAGCGTGATGCTCGCTTTGTGGATGCCGGCCGTCGTAGGTGCGGTGGTCGTCTGGTCACCCCATGCGCCACCGGTCTTCGTTTGGTACTGGACCTTGCCAACAAGGTCGCCAAACGCGCCTTCTGGGTCGACCTCCAACGTTGCCTCGCCGCCGTCCGTCGTAGGAGCGCTGATGGTCAGCGTGGCCGTGGGCGTGCCGTCGACGACGGGGAACGCGCATCCGTCTGCCGCACAGGTTACGGTGATGGTATCGCCAGTTGCGGAATAGGTGAGTTCGTGGATGTGGGAGGCAATGCGCACCCATGCTTCGCCGTGCTCCCACGTACTGAGGTCCGCGACGTATTGGGCATCCGCCTCGCTGGCACCGGCCTTGGCTACTAGCCCTTCGGCGACCTTTATCGTACCTCCCTGGGTATACAGTCCCCCCAGCGACGAGCCGGAAGCGGTCACGTCGCCACCGTTGATCGTTAATTCGCCAACATAACTAATGATGCCCGCATTAGCACCGGAGGCGATTACAGTACCACCACTGATGGCGACGTCCATCACCGCCAAGACGCCCGAACCATCTTCTCCGGTACAGGTAGCATTAACCGTTCCGCCCTCCACCGTTACGCTGCCACTGCCGGAGTAAAAACCATAGTCCCCACCCGTGGCCGTTACGTTGCCACCACTGATCGTTACGTTAGTATTGAATTCTATGCCATTCCCATAGGCCGAGGTAGCGTGTACGGTACCGCCCTCGACCCGAACGTTTCCTCCGCAACGGATTCCGTAGGAGAAGTGGTTGGGGTCAGTGCCAGCGGCAGTCACGGTGCCACCCGTAATCGTCACGTCGCCGTCTGCTTCTATGCCGGCACCACTGCTATTATCTGCAATACCGGTGGCAGTCAAGATTCCATTTTCGACGGAAAGGTCATTGCACCGAACACCCTCCCCGCCCGTAGCGCTTACGGTACCGTTCTTGATGGTTCCGCTCGTGCAGTAGATGCCGAGGCCACGGTTACCGGCATCGACGGTAAGCATGCCGCTACCATCGATGGATAAGTTTCCCACAACGCAAATAGCGCAAATAAGGTCATCAGCGTAGGTATGCGTGTTGGAAACGCTGTTCTCGCCCGCCAAGCTGATTGTTAGGTCCTGAGAAGCGTAAATGCAGGCGTAACAGTTACCCTGCCAACTGTATCCCTCGCCGCTGTAGCTGTAGCCGTTCAGCGTCAGGGTGCTGGTGCTGGCGTCATAGCTCCAGCCCGTACCAACCAGGTTCTCGCTCGTGACTTGTGTGCCGCCTATCCAAACGTCATACGGTTCACCTGCCTGCGGCTGCGCCTGGGCCTCCTCCCCGACGTCCCGGCCTTGCGCGACGGCGAAAGCCTCGTCGTTCTCGATGGACTCCACGTTCTCGACATTCTGAGCCTTCGCGGTGAAAGCATCTCCATCACCGTCGCCGGGCCCAACAGTCACGACGTCCTCTTCCAAGGCGGTCGCCAGCGCATTCGTTGGACACAATCCCGCAATCATAGCAAGCGACAAAACAAATGTGAGCAAAGTGCTCAATGTCTTTTTTGTCTTCGTCCTCATGTGCTTCTCCTTACTCGCTTCTACACTCACCATGGCCCAAGCCATACAAAAACCGCCGAACCCACCAAGGTATAGCGCCCCAAGTCCGACGGTCAACCGTCGTCTACGTAGTATTCAGTTCCCCAGAGGTGCACGCAGTTAGCTCTTACGCCGTGCCGTGCCGTGCCGTGCCGTGCC
>JAFWMH010000030.1 GCA_017510785.1 Atopobiaceae bacterium
AACAACAACAAACGACGACGCGTGTTTCGCCCGAGGCCATGGTCGCCCCTGCCCCCGCCGATGCCGGTGCCAACACGGGTCGCGGCCGCAATCGCCGCGGTCGCGGTAACGGGCGCGGCGAGGTGGAGGATCGCTACAGCCGCATGGCGCGCGAGGCGGAGGAGTACAGCCGCGAACGTGTTCTGGCCGACGCCCGTGCCGCCGTGCGCGAGGCGAACCGCGAGTCCACCGGCCGTAGGCGCAAGCGCAAGGAACGTCGTCAACAGCAGGCGGAGGCCGCAGCCGAGCAGCAGCGCATCGAGCAGGCCATCGCCAACGACCAGGATCTCTCGCAACTCGATACCGTCAAGGTGCCGCAGGGTTCCTCGGTGGCCGATCTTGCAGCGCTCCTTGAGGTGCCGCCCACAGAGATTATCAAACGTATGTTCCTTCTTGGCGAGGCCCTTACCGTTACGCAGAGCATGAGCGACGAGCAAATCGAGCTTGTGGCCGACGACCTCGGGCGCGACGTGAAGGTTATGACGAAGGAGGAGGAGAACAGCTTCACCTTCTACGACGACGAGGCCGACCTCAAGCCGCGTCCGCCGGTGGTAACTGTTATGGGTCACGTCGACCACGGCAAGACGAGCTTGCTCGACGCGATTCGCCACACGGGTGTCGCCGAAGGCGAGGCGGGCGGCATCACGCAGGCGATTGGTGCCTCCCAGGTGAAGATCGACGGTCGCGTCATTACCTTCATCGACACGCCTGGTCACGAGACCTTTACCGCCATGCGTGCGCGCGGCGCGAAGGTTACCGACATCGTCATCCTCATCGTCGCCGCTGACGACGGCGTCATGCCCCAAACGGTTGAGTCCATCAACCACGCCAAGGCGGCCGAGGTGCCCATCATCGTGGCCGTGAACAAAATCGACAAGCCCGGTGCGGACCCGACGCGCGTGCGCCAGGAGCTCACTGAGTATGGCATCATCCCCGAGGACTGGGGTGGCGACAACATGTTCGTCGACATCTCTGCCAAGAAGAAGATTGGCATCGACGACCTTCTGGAGTCGGTGTTGCTTCAGGCCGACGTGCTCGAGCTCAAGGCCAACCCCGACACGTTCGCCTCGGGCAACGTGCTCGAGGCCAAGCTCGACCGCGGTCGTGGCTCGGTGGCCACGGTGCTCGTCACGCGCGGTACGCTGCACGTGGGCGACGCGCTTGTGGCAGGCATGGCTTACGGCAAGGTGCGCGCCATGGTCGACCCGAAGGGCCGCACCGTCCGCACTGCCACGCCAAGCTATCCGGTCGAGATTCTCGGCCTTTCGAGCGTGCCCATGGCAGGCGACGAGTTCCGCGTGTTCCAGGACGATCGCGACGCGCGCAGCCTTGCCGACGAGCGCGCGCTCAAGGCCCGCATCGAGGAGCAAAACAAGGTGAAGCACGTTACCCTGGAGAACCTCTTCGCAACCATGGAGGATGCCGAGGTGAAGGAGCTCAACCTCATCATCAAGGCCGACGTCATGGGCTCCATCGAGGCGCTCGAGGACTCGCTCGCCAAGATGGACCAAAGCGAGGTACGCATTAACGTAATCCACTCCGCCGTGGGTGCCATCAGCGAGACGGACGTCGTTCTCGCCGACGCGTCGAACGCCATCATTATTGGCTTCGGCGTGCGCCCCGACGCGAAGGCCCGCACGGCCGCAGAGCGCGACGGCGTGGAAATTCGTACCTACAGCGTTATTTACAAGGCCATGGAAGATATCGACGCTGCTCGCATCGGCATGCTCAAGCCCACCGAGGTTGAGGTGCAAACGGCAACCGTCGAGGTGCGCGACACCTTTAAGGTACCGAAGGTCGGCATCGCCGCAGGCTGCATGGTGCAGGAGGGCGAGATCGCACACGACAACTTGGTACGCCTGGTGCGCGATGGCATCGTGGTGTACGAGGGCAAGGTTGCCTCGCTCAGGCGCTACAAGGACGACGTGAAGAGCGTGAAGGCAGGCTTCGAGTGCGGCATTGGCCTCGAGAACTTCCAAGACATTCACCCGGGCGACATCATCGAGTCGTATCGTATCGAAGAGGTTGCTCGTACCGAGTAGGAGATACACATGAAGCAAAACGCAAATTCGAGGCGCCTCGCACAGGCGGCGCGAGAGAAGCTTGGCTACATCCTGCTGTTCGAGGTGTCGGATCCGGCGCTCGAGCTCGTGACGCTTACGGGTTGTGAGGTGAGCATCGACAAGTCGTTGCTTCGGGCATACATTAGCTGCGAAGCGTCTCGGTACGACGAGGTAACCGAGGCGCTCGCGCGCGCCAAGGGTCGCATCCGCTCGATTTTGGGGCACTCCCTTGGCTGGCGCGTTACGCCCGATATCGCATTTGTAATCGATACCACCGCTGACGAGGCGGAGCGCATTGCGCGTGCGCTCGAAGACGTGCCGGCGACGCTGGGCGTCGAGAAGGACGAGTTTGGCTATCCCATCGCCGAGGATGCCGACGAGCCCGCCGAGCCCGCAGAAGCGATGGAGGCCGAAGGTGGCGAAGTCGCCGAGCCCGCCGAGCCCGCAGAAGCCATGGAAGCCGACGAAGCCATGGAAGCCGAATATGCCGGGGCTGACGAACCAGACGAGGCCGACGGAGAGGACGAAGATGACGCCGTGTAGGGCAATGGTTGGTCCGCTCGACGGCGCCGCGTACGACGTGCAGGAGCGCGAGTTCGAGCGCATTCTCGAGCTTATCGAGAATGCCTCGAGCATCGCGCTGTGCGCGCACACCGCTCCCGACGGCGATGCGCTTGGCTCCGTGCTTGCTATGCAGCAGATCATTGCGTTGCGCTGGCCCGAGAAGAGCGTTACGTCGCTTCTGGCCGACGATGCACCTGTGCCTCGCATCTATGGCTTTTTGCAGGGAGCTGAGTGCATGGTGCCTGCGGCGCAGTACGCAGAGACGCCGGATTTGTTCATGGCGCTCGACCTTTCGGCGGCAAATCGGCTGCATGATGGCCAGCCGGTGATGGAGAGGGCGTCCAAGGTTGTGGTAATCGACCATCACCCGGATGGCGACATCGTGGCCGACGTGCAGTCAATACGGCCTGGAGCCGCGGCGGTTGGTGTGATTATTGCCGAGTTCGCGCAGTTTGTGGGCGTGGAGATAACCGCACCAATGGCGCAGTGCATGCTGTGCGCGGTGATGACGGATACTGGTCGTTTTCAGTACCAGAACTCCGATGCAGAGGCCTTTAAGGTGGCGTCGCTTCTGGTTGATTGCGGAGCGAGCCCGTCGGGCGTCTCCCTCAATGTGTACCAGAGCTTTAGGCTTCAATCCCTGCACCTCAAGTCGCTGGTTTTGGGAAGGATAACCACGTTCGAGCAGGGTCGCATTGCCTACAGCTATGCGACGCAGAGCGACCTCATGCGGACGGGCGCCGACCTCGACGAGTGCGATGGGCTGATTGACTCGGTTCGCAGCGTTGAGGGTTCCGAAATCGCCTTGTTCCTCAAGGTGGTGCCCGGAGGCAAGATTCGTGGCAATCTGCGCTCGAAGGGCAGGCACGACGTGGCTCGTGTGGCACGTCTCATTGGAGGAGGCGGGCACGCGGCCGCCGCGGGCTTTACCTACGTGGGTGACCTCGACGAGGCGCTCGCGGCGGTCCTTCCCCCACTGCGAGCACTCATACATGAGGCGGACGCGGCCAAGGATGGTGAGTCGCAGTGAAACGTGGATCGAGTGGACTCGACCTCGTGCTCGGTGTGAACAAGCCTTTGGGCATGAGTAGCCACGATGTGGTGGACGCCGTGCGGCGCGCGCTCGGGGAGAGACGTGTGGGCCATGCCGGCACGCTCGACCCGGCTGCCGACGGCGTGTTGGTCGTGGGCGTGGGCCAGGGCACTCGTCTTATGGGGCTTCTCACGGCTGACCAAAAGTCATACTTGGCGAGCATCACGTTTGGCTTCGAAACGACTACCGACGATGCCGAGGGCGAGCCCACTAGGTTCGCTGACGTGTTGGAGCAACTATGCGACGAGGGCTACGCCCGCGACGTGTTGTCGTCGTTTGTGGGCGAGCAGGACCAAGTTCCGCCGGCGTACTCGGCGATTTCCGTAAACGGCAAGCGTTCGTATGCGCGAGCACGCGCGGGCGAGAAGGTTGAGCTTGAGCCCCGGCGCGTAAAGGTGAGCGTTGCTCAGCTGCTTTCCGTCGAAACGGAGCGTGCGGAAGGAACGGAGGCGCCGCTCGTGCGCTGGCAATGTGCGTTTACCGTTTCGAAGGGAACGTACGTGCGAGCGTTGGCGCGCGACATCGGCAGGCGCGCAAACAGTGCCGCGCATCTCTCGCAGCTTTGCCGCACAGCGTCGGGTACCGTGACGCTTGCGCAGTGCACTACGTTGGAAACGATTGCGGAGCTTGGCGCGAAGGGCATCGAACGCGTAGCGCTCGATCCCGTCACCGCCCTTGGGCTGCCCATTCGGCGACTGGAGGGTCGCGAGGTGAAGGACGTGTCGTGCGGAAGGCGCATCGAAGCGCGAGACGTTCCCTATGGGCAAAGCGTTGCACTGGTGAGTGACGGCAAGCTTGTCGGCGTATGGGAGTCCGACGGCAACCGTCTGTTCGCGAAGACGAACTTTGCACGCGGCATCGTTGGGGTGCGTGCATGAGTGGCACTTCGCTGCGGTGGCAACCGTACGAAACGGACAAGCTCCAGTGGAGGCGCGTGCCTTATGGGCGCGCGGCGTTTTGTTGTGGCGAGAGAAGTGGTTTCGAGCCAGGCGAAGAGGCGGTTATCGCCATCGGCGTGTTCGATGGGCTCCATGTGGGGCACCGTGCGTTGGTGGCCGCTGCCGTGCGCGAGGCGTCTTCGCGAGGCGTGCCATGCGTCGTCGTGACCTTCGATCCCGACCCCGCAGAGCTCGTAGAGAATGTCGCAGCGCACGTTGGGCATCGGCTTTTGGGTACGCCCGATCGCGTTGCGGGGCTCATCTTTGCGGGGGCAACGGCCGTGGCGACGCTCTCGTTTACGGCAGAGCTCGCGCACACCGGTGCCGAGGAGTTTGTTCGGGATGTGCTCTCGTCGGTGGTGCGTCCGATTGCCGTTCATGTGGGCGAGAACTTCAGGTTTGGTAGTGGGGGAGCGGGCGACGTCTCGCTTCTTACACGGCTGGGCAAAGAGTGCGGTTTCGACGTGCACGTTCACGAGCTCGTTCAGCATGCGGACGCGCGTGTGTCGTCCACGCGGGTGCGTGAGCTGCTTCGTACGGGAGGCCTCGACGAGGCGAACGCGCTGCTCGGGCGATGCCATTTCGTGCGCGGCGTGGTAGAGCACGGTCGTGGCGAGGGGACCTCGTTTGGGTTTCCGACGGCGAACGTGCGCTGTGCGTCGGCGGCCTGTATGCCCAAGGAGGGCGTGTATGCGTGCTACGTCACATGTGGCGGACGCGCGTGGCCGGCTGCGGCAAACGTCGGTGCACCTGCAACGTTTTTGTCTGAAGATTATGGTCTTATAGAGGCAAACCTCTTGGGGTTTGCGGGAGACCTCTACGGTCGCGAGGTGAGCGTCTCGTTCGTTCGTTGGCTTCGCGGGGAGCGCAGGTTCAGTTCGCTTGAGGAGCTCGAGCGCGTGGTGCTCTCGAACATCGCATGGGTGCGCGAGAACCTGGGCGAAGGCGAGCTGGAGGTGGGGCCATGATAAGCGACGACGACATGGAGCGCGTTCGCGCGGCAACTGACGTCTTGCAGCTCGTGAGCGAAACGGTGGAGTTGCGGCAGAGAGGCACCGACGATTGGTGGGGATGCTGTCCGTTTCATCACGAGAAGTCCCCTTCCTTCCACATAAACTCGTCCACGGGGTTGTGGAAGTGCTTCGGTTGCGGCGAGGGCGGCAACCTCTTTAGCTACGTTATGCGTCGAGAGAACCTCGACTTTCCCGATTCGGTGCGCTTTTTGGCCGACCGAGCCGGAATCGAACTGAGCGAGGAGCGCGGTGCGCGGCGTGGTCCCAAGCGCAACCGGCTCATTGAGTGCCTTACGGAGGCGTCGTCGTTTTACTCCACCATGCTGTTGCGTGGCAGGGGAGAGGGGCCGGATGCGTGTCGTGCGTATTTGGCAGGACGTGGGTTTGGCTCGGCCGTGTGCAGGCGTTGGGGGATAGGTTTTGCGCCTGGTCGCGGCATGCTGGTGGCGCATCTTAGGTCGCGCGGCTTCACTGCGCAGGAAATGGAGGCGGCCGATTTGGCGCTTTCGCGTGGTGGCAGGCTCCAGGACCGCTTTTTTGCACGGGCGATGTTTCCCATTTGCGACGAGCAGGGGCGCGTGATTGCGTTTGGCGGTCGCGTAATAGACGACGGAAAGCCCAAGTACCTTAACACCAAGGAGACGCCCGTTTTCCACAAGGGCAAGCACCTCTTTGCGTTCCACCGCGCCAAGGAAACGATTGCCGCGCGTGGAGTGGCCGTCGTGTGCGAGGGCTACACCGACGTCATCGCGCTTCACGAGGCGGGCTACACGAACGCCGTCGCTGCGTTGGGGACGTCGTTTTCCATCGATCACGTGCGTACGCTCGCGCGATTCGCCAAGCGCATCGTGTGCATGTTCGATGGCGACGCCGCAGGTCAGCGGGCCGCCGAGCGAGCGATTCAGTTCATAGATAAGTCCGATGCGGATTTGCGCTGCGTGGTACTGCCCGACGGACAAGATCCCGCGGAGTTCCTCGACTCGCATCCGAGCGAGGCCTTGCAGGCTGTGTTGGACGACGCCGAGCCGCTCATGTCGTTCGTGCTGCGAAAGCGCCTTGAGGGGATAAGCCCCTCCACGCCTGCGGGGGTGCGCGCGAACGCGCTCAATGACGTGGCGGGCATTTTGGCGCCGCTGCGTGATTCGTACGTGTTCGAGGAGTATGCGCTGGAGGTGGCCGAGCGGTTGGGATTCTCGGCGGACGACGTAATGCGGACGATTCGCTCGAAGCCCTTGCCGCGCGATGACGCCGGGGCGGGCGGCTCGTCTGGCGGCGTTGTTCGGTCCGGCTCGTATGGTGGCGGGCGGTCCACGTCGTACGGCTCGTCGGGAGCGTATGGCTCGTCCGGTGGCGGGCGGTCCACGTCGTATGGCTCGTCGGGCTCGTCCGGTGGCGGGCGTGGTGGGTCCGGCTCGTATGGGTCGCAGGGTGGCTCCGGCGGTGGTGGGTCGTACGGGTCGCAAGGCTCGACACGGTCGTATGGGGCGTCTGGTGGCGTAGGGTCTAACAGGTCCGGCTCGTATGGGTCGTCGAGGTCGTACGGTTCGCAACGTGGCACCGGTGGCAGCGGCTCGTATGGTTCGCAAGGCGGTGCTGGTTCGTCGCGTTCGTACGCCTCGTCGGGTGGCGCTGGCAGTACCGGTGGCTCTGGTTCGTATGGCGCGGCCAATTCGTACGCGGGCAATTCGTATTATGGACCGGCCGACGGGTATGTTCCAAGCGAGGCGTATGGCCCTGCCGACGAGTATGGCCCTGCCGATTCGTACGGTGTGCCCGACGAATACCTGCCTGCCGAGGCGTACGACGGGTCATATGGAGGGGCATACGCGCCCACGGTGCCAGTGCCGGCGCTCACTGCGGACGAACGCATGCAGTTGCAGGCCGAGCGAGAGCTTTTGTCACTTATGGCAATGGCGCCCGACGACGTGCGCCAGTATGGCTCGCGCATTGCGACCTTTTCGTGGGCGGATGAGCGACACGAGGCACTTGCCTGGGCCATGCTCGCGACGCCTGTGGGAAGCTCGCCTGCGCAAGTCGTTCGCGCGGCGGAGGCGGTGCAGCCGGATGCGGCGAACATACTTGCCTCGGGTCGCATAGCGCACGAGTCCAGCATGGGGGAGGAGCGAACGGTGTCGTTTTTGCTCGATACGGTGGAGCTGTACTCGACGAAGCAGCGCGTGCGGGAGTTGCGCGCGCAGTTGCGTAGCGGTGCGTCGAACGCCTCGGAGCTGTTTGCCGAGGCAATGAAGCTCCAAAAGCATGTGAGCGAATTAGAAATGCGACTTTCTGTGAATAATGGTCGATAGTTTCGGGTAAACTCTTTTGCAATTATGCGTCGAAAGGAAGCCTGTGACAGCTAAGAAGTCTACGGACGGTGTCGTCCTCACGAAGGAACTCACGAAGGTTGTGGATGGGCTTGTGAGTAAGTCCAAAAACTCGGGAAGGGTTCTTACCGAGGACGATATACAGATTGCCGTAAGGGAAATCGATATCGATAGCGACGAGCTCTCGTACATTTACGATGCCGTGCGCGAACGTGGAATCGAAATCACCACCGCTGGTGATGTTGACGAAATGTCGGATGTGGAGGACGTGCTCGACGACGACTTCGACGACGACGCGTTTGGCGATGTGGGGGACGACGAGGACGACGAGGAGCGCCGTGAGGCCGCCAAGGAGGTTCGCGTCGTCAACGAGGTTATGCGCTCGGCTCCGCGGCCAAAAACGAAGAAGCGTTCGAGTCGCGTGCGTTCCCGGCGCCAAGATGCCTCTACGGTAATGCTCACGGGCGACCCCGTGCGCATGTATCTTAAGGAAATCGGCAAGGTGGATTTGCTCACTGCTGCCGAGGAGGTCGACCTCGCGATGAAGATCGAGGCGGGGACCGAGGCGATGGAGCGTCTTGAGGCCGCCGAGGCTGGCGAAATCGAGATCGACCGTCGCGAGATGCACCGTCTCATGCGCGTGGAGCAGGTGGGGCTCGAGGCGAAGCAGGCGCTCATCAGCGCGAACCTACGTCTCGTGGTGTCTATTGCCAAGCGTTATGTGGGACGCGGCATGCTCTTTTTGGACCTTATCCAAGAGGGCAACCTTGGTCTCATTCGCGCGGTGGAGAAGTTCGACTACACTAAGGGCTTCAAGTTCTCCACGTATGCCACGTGGTGGATTCGTCAGGCCATCACGCGCGCCATTGCCGACCAGGCTCGCACGATTCGCATTCCGGTGCACATGGTGGAGACGATCAACAAGCTCGTGCGCGTGCAGAGGCAGCTGTTGCAGGACCTCGGTCGCGACCCGACTCCCGAGGAGATTGGCAAGGAGATGGGCATGACGGCCGAGCGCGTGCGCGAGATTCAGCGCATAAGCCAGGAACCCGTTTCGCTCGAAACGCCCATCGGCGAGGAAGAGGACTCCCAACTCGGCGACTTCATCGAAGACAACACCGCCGTTGCGCCGCCCGAGGCCGCGAGCGACTCCATGCTGCGCGAGCAGCTCGAGCAGGTGCTCGATGGCTTGGCCGATCGCGAGCGCAAGGTGATTAAGTTCCGCTTTGGCTTGGAGGACGGTCATCCGCGCACCCTCGAGGAGGTCGGTCGCGAGTTCGGCGTCACGCGCGAGCGCATCCGTCAGATCGAGAGCAAGACGCTCGTGAAGCTCCGTCATCCCAGTCGCTCCGGCAAGCTGAAGGACTACATGGAGGACTAGCGGACTTCCCGCTGCTCGGTGTTCTACGCCTCGGAGTGGCTGAGGGAGTGTATGGAGGACTGGCGGATGTCCCACCGCTTTGTGTTCTACGTCGCGAAGCGGCTGCGGGACTACATGGAGGGCTAACGGATCTCCCACCGCTCGGTGTTCCACGCCACGAGTGGCTGAAGGACTGCATGGAGGGTTAACGGCATGTAATCTGACTGATACTGCGACCGCCCCGCGCGCGAATGCTGTGCGGGGCGGTGGTTTTTTCAGCCGTATTGCGGCTCAATTGCGGCTGGGGCCTGCCGACCGGGCCTACCGGACGGGCTGTCGGTCGCATTGCGTTCAGTCTGATTTCAGTGTGTACAATTTCATGGATGAATAACCGGCTGAGTGTACAATTCGGAGACAGGATTGTACACTCAGCCATTTTTTCGTACGGAAAACTGCACACATTGAAGCATTTATGCTCACACATGATGTGCGGAGAGCCCGAGGTCGTGTTCGGGGCCGGATTCCAGCGTCACGGACAAGAGTCTGCTGTTCGTTTTGCCGAGCTCGCCCCTCGCAGGCGTGGAGACAGCCGCCATTGGGGAGTTGTGCGCCTGAACGGTCTTTCCGTGCCCGTCTGTGCCGCCGCGCGCGGGCATGGTCGCAACTGGGGTTTGCGTCCTAAACGGCCCCCTCAGCACACGGCTTCGACCTGTGTGCTGGGAGACCCGCTTAGCCCGGGTTTTGCCTGCTAAACGGTCCCCTTAGCACGCGGCACCGGCTCCTTAAGGTCGTCATCATCAAGGTCGGTTGTTGGGTGTTAGCCGAAGGGGCAAGCCCCGTCGTCCGTTCTGGCAACCTCTTGCCGTATAATCATTCAGGATGATGCTGCGGGAAGAACGACGGATTGATGCCGCTGATGCGCGGCTTGTTGCCACGGGGATTGCCGGGGGAGTGTCGCTGGCCGTTTTCGGCGTGGGTCTGTCTCCCGACGAAACGGCGCGCGACGAGATGACGCGTGGGGAAATGACGAATGACCAAACAGGACGTGGCCAAACGGCACGTGGCACGACGCCGCATAGGGAGACGGCACGTGGTGAAACAGTACGTCGCGAGACAGCGCGTGGCCTAACGGCACGTGGCGAGATGACGCGTGGCCAAACGGCACGTCGCGAGATAACGCGTGGCCAAACGGCACGCGACGAGATGACGCGTGGCCAAACAGCGCGTAACGAGGCGGCGCATAACGAGGCGGCACGCGACGATGAGTCTGCGGAGTTTGGGGAGATGCGGCCACGTGAGAGAACCCTGACGCGCACCGATCCCATAAGCATCGAACCTCATAAAGGCGCCCCAACGCATCGGCCACGCATATTTTTTGTAATTCCGGTCGCTGTGCTTCTTGCTGCTGTGCTTATCTTCCTAGGAGTTCGAGGCTTCCTTACTGGTAAGAAGGCTGCGGAAGGGGAGAGCCCTGCCGCGCAATCGAGCAGCGCGTCGGTCGAAGATAAGATCGTTGGCGATGGCGAAGATACCGCGATGACGAGCGGCGAGGGTTCTGCGGCTGGGGAGGGTTCGATTGATGCCGCTGGCGACGCCGAGGCAAGTGGCCACGCCAGCGCGTCGGTCGAGGAGAAGTCCGGCGCGACGGATGTCGCCGACGCCGAGGAAAACGACAAGGCCGCCGCATCCAAAAAAGAAACGAAAAACGATTCCGCTTCAAGCGGTATCCCGCTTGCAGAACTCCCAAGCGTGAGGGTTGACTCGGGAGTGTACGTTTTACGGTCCATGATTGGCAATCGAGTTTTGGAGATCGACGAGGAGCACATTCGCGACGACGAAGCAAATGCTCAGATTTGGCAGCCGATGGACTACGAACGACAGTTCTTCAAAATCGAGGAAAACTCCACAGGCTACACCATGCAATCATGTGCATCAAAAAAGCTCCTCGATGCAGCCGGTGATGACTTGTTGACCTCCGCCAACGTTCAGCAGCAGGACGACAACGGCAACAATGACCAGAGGTGGGGGTTTCAGGACGCTGGTGACGGTTGGGTGTACGTGCACAATCTCCTTGGTTACTACTTGGACGTTGAGGGCTCGCACGAATCCAACAAAGACGGCGGTAATGTTCATACCTGGCCGTTCAACGGCGATGACGCACAAAAGTGGAAGCTGGTGCGTGTGTCTGGCGTGCCTATGCAATTCATTAAGAAAGGCGGATATGTTATTCGTTCTGCGTCGGAGGGCAAGGTGCTCTCGGTGTTCAAGGGCAGCCACAAAAGCGGTGCCAAGATTTGCCTGGAAGAGGCGGACGGATCGGCGGGTCAGCTTTTCCGCGTGGGAAAGGACCCCGTCATTCCCGCCAACAACATTCGGCTCGCCGACTTCACTGAGGAGGACGCCTGTTGGATAGACGCCAGCGGGGCGGACGAGGAGGCAGCGGCCATACAGCTTCCTGGCGACGGCGGACAAAGCCAGAACTGGTTTTTCGAGAAGGCGGACGAAGACTCATACAACTATATTCGAAACATGTTCGGATACTACCTGGACGCTAGCACCGCAAGTGACCTCAAGAGTGTGTGGTGCGCGGCGTTTACAGGTTCGAAAGCGCAAATGTGGACATTGGAGTTTGTTTCAAAGGAGACAAAAGAGTGATAAAAGACTGGCGGATGTAGGGGACGACGAATGCGGTTCACACTCCGCCGCAAGAGGATCAGGGGTGCTGGCTCGGCAAGCCGGGCTTTGGCTTCGCCATGTTTGCTCGTGCTCTGCCAACGTGCTCTTCCTACATCCAAACCCGGTCCGATATTTCTCAAAAAAAGGCTTGCATCGTTCGGAGAGTCCTGTATACTATGTTCTCGTGCTTAACGCATTTGGTCACTTATTCCCCAGTGGCGCAGTGGTAGCGCAGCGGACTGTTAATCCGTATGTCGCTGGTTCGAATCCAGCCTGGGGAGCCAGAAATTCCGAACCCGTTGTTAACAGCGGGTTCTTTTGGTTTGGCTGCTGGGCAAGTTTATCTGAGTTCCGAGGTCTATCCGAACAATACCGAGGTCCATCCGAACGGGAATTGTGAATCTGGCGTTTTCACAGCTCTCCGAACGGTCGGGAAGGCGGTAATACGTCGTGTGCAACGTATAACCTATCGGTGCGTACGAGCTCGCAACTCAACTCCCTGCTCGCCCTCCACGTCTCACCACACGTCAACGAATTGCCCAAAGAGAGTTTTGAAAAAACACTTGCATCGTGCGAGGAGTTCTGTATAATACTTCCTTGCGCGGCACACATATTCCCCAGTGGCGCAGTGGTAGCGCAGCGGACTGTTAATCCGTATGTCGCTGGTTCGAATCCAGCCTGGGGAGCCAGATTTTTCCAAGCTCACTTTATTGTGGGCTTTTTTGTTTAGTTATTGCTTTAGTTTGCCCACATGCTAATGCGAGGTCGGCGAACAACTCTGGTCATTTCACATTACTGTAATAAACCGCGAAAAAGTAACGGTAGGTTTGGCGGCGAGGGCTGTAGGTCTACCACGGCAGCGTTTGCCAGCGTCGTTCGCCGACGTCGTGGCTCCGTAGGCCCCTCGCTCGTGTGAGACTCCCGCCCCCTCGCCGACGCGTGCGCCCGTGCCGGCCCGTGGTGTGATACGGTAGCAAAAACGGCGCCGCCGCTGTGGCGGCGCGACGAGGCGGCGCGTAAGGCGCCGGAAAGGAGGCAGAAATGGCACAGATGTTCGGGGGGGTTGCCTCGTAGGCTCCTGGGCCTGACGCTCGGCGCCTCCGTTGCGCTCGGGGCGGCGCCCGGGGTCGCGGCGCGCGCGGCGCTCGCGCAGGGAGACGGTGGCGGCAGCACCTATACGGTGGAGATCCCCGCGAAGGTCGAGCTCGCGAAGGCGGGCTGGAACGCCACGGCGGGCATCAGCGCGCAGGGCACGCTCGCGTCCGGCAAGAAGCTCACGGTGACGGCGGGCTCCACGAACGGCTGGGCGCTCAAGAGCGGCGACAGCAGCGTCGCCTACAAGCTGGGCGGGTCCGGCGACGCGGGCACGACCTACGCGGGCGCCGCGGAGAAGACCTCCTGGGAGTTCGCGACGCTCTCGGGCGACCCGCAGACGCAGCCCATGGGCGTCGTCGTTGACGACTACGCCTCCGCGGTGCCGGGGGAGTACTCCGACACCGTGACCTTCGCGGTGGCCGTGGAGGACGCGACCAAAAGCATAACCATTGGCCCGTACACGCTGGTGTACGTGGATGGCGACACATGGAATGAGCTGTAGTAGTATCGTCGTATAGGAGCTTACACACGAGTGGGGAGGCTGTAGCATGGGCGGACTGGTCGAACGCTATCGCAGAGAATTGCGCCCTTGTCGCAAGATGACCGACATGATCCTCTTGGCGGCAATCATTACCGTTGCGCTTCTGTTCGCGAGCACGCAGGTGAGCAATTGGATAATCCCGCTGGTCGGCCTGCCAAGAAGCCTTACGAGCACCGAGGTCGCACTGATAGGATCCGGCGGAGCGACCGCGCAGGAGCTTACCGGCGCCCCAGCCTACCTGGTCTTTGCGTCCATGTATCTTGGTACCATCGGCGTTTGGATCGTGTTCCCCCTCGCAATGCTCATTCCGCCTGCGAACAGACGGATGCTCCAGAAGATGATCTTCGTCAGGGATCGGAGGAGCCTCGCGATGGCGTGCATCGGGGCGCTCCTGGGATTTGCCATCAACAGTGCCTGTGTGGGCGCGTCCGTGCTCTTGGGTAACCTGCGGCTCCATTTTGAGCACTTCGAGATAGGCCCGTTTTTGCTGCTGCTCTTTGCCGTCTTCGTCCAGTCAGGGTCGGAGGAGATCATCATGCGCCATTACCTGTACCAGAAGCTGGCGCGCAGGTACCGCCACCCGGCCGTCGCCGTTGTGGGGTCCTCGGTATTCTTTACGTTGCTCCATGGGCTCAATCCGGGCATGACGTGGCTGGCCGTCGTTCAGCTCATGACCATGAGCCTCCTGTGTTGCGTGCTCGTGCACTACTACGACGCGCTTGGCGCGTGCGTTGCGATGCATACGGCGTGGAACTTCACGCAGAGCATTGTCTATGGCCTTCCCAACAGCGGCGGTGGCTCGCTCTACTCCGTGTTCGGGCTGGACGCCGCCTCGAACGGCCCCTTCTTCGACACCGTGTTCGGCGTCGAGGGCAGCATTGGGTCCGTCGTGCTCATGCTGCTGGCGTGCGCAGGGCTCTTTGTCTACGCCAAGCGTCGTGGCCTTAGGGCACCGGACCTTTGGGAAGACGAGGAGGGCAAGGCGGACGCTCCCGACCTCGCTGCATGAGGGTTTTGGCATTCGTGACAATACGCGCCGGAGGGTCCTTCACCCGACAGGGGAGAGGGACCCGTTCATTCAACAAGGGAGAGGGTCCAATTCTTCGACAAGAGCGAGCGACCCATTCATTCGACAAAAACGAGTGACCCGCTCATTCAACAAGAGCGTGGGACCCGGCTATTTGTTTGCGCCCGGACGCTTGACGAGGGTCGCCGGAATGGGGAAGGCGGCACCGGCAAGTGCCGCGAGGCCCATGTACAGGATGCCGCGCATGGGGAAGCATGGCGCCAGGATGCCCAGCGCCAACAGGGGCTTTTTGGTAACGCCGGCAAGGAACGCCGTCGTGGTGACGGTTACCATGAGCATTGCGTCCGCGCCCGTGAGCGCGGCAAGTCCGTAGTCCGTCGCGACGCCCGCGAAGATGCAGGGAAAGAGGTCGCCGCCCTTCCAGCCCAGCTCGATGCACAGCGGCGTGACAAATGCCTTGAGGACGCCCGTTGCGAGCAGCACCGCTGCAGGCATGACGCACATCGGTCTGTGCGTGTTTTGACACCGCCGCGGGCTTTGGTTTATTATCTCTTCGACCGTAAGTTCGCGCATCGCGAAACGCTGGATGCTGCTTTTTGTCGCATTCGTTCGTTGTGGCATTCGCGCGACGTGGTTGTTTTAAACATGTAGTTGTTTAGATGTTTAGGTTTGGAGCATCACCTTGTCAAACGACGCAGCTGTTACGAAGAGCACCGCCACCGACGCATGGTATCCGGAAAGTTCCAAGGCGCTCTACATTCTCTCGCAGCTTGTGGGACGCGACTTCAAGCTCAAGTATCGGCGCAGCGCGCTTGGCGTGGCGTGGAGCGTGCTTAACCCGCTGCTCATGATGGCGGTTATGGCGGCGGTGTTCTCCACGCTCATGAGGTTTTCGTCCGACGCCATCCCGAGCTATCCGCTGTACATCATTTTGGGCAACGTTACGTTCGCCCTCATGAGTGACTCCACCAGCCAGGGAATGGGATCGATCATAGGCGCTGCCTCGCTCCTCAAAAAGGTGAAGGTTTCGCGCTGGGTGTTTCCCGTCGAGAAGGTCTTGTTTGGTGTGGTTAACTTCGTGTTTTCCCTCATCGCCGTTTTGGTGGTCATGCTCTTCGTGCAGGTGCATCCCACGTGGACGGTGGTGATGCTCCCGGTGTTCCTCCTGTACATTACGGTGTTCTGCTGTGGGCTTTCGATGCTGCTCAGTGCGCTTTCGGTGTTCTTCCGCGACGTTATGCACCTGTGGGGCGTGGTGCTCACGGCATGGACCTACGCTACGCCGCTCTTTTATCCCATCGAAATCCTGCCCGACTGGATGCTCAAAGTGGAGCGCTTCAACCCCATGTTCCACTATGTGGCCTACATTCGCGAGCTGCTGCTCTACCAGCGCATGCCGACGCTGCGGCTGAACATAATTTGCATTGGATTTGCAGTCATTTCGCTCGTGGTGGGGCTGTTGGTGTTCCGCAAGGCAGAGCGACAGTTCATCCTGTACATCTAGAGCGTCGTGGTTGGGTGACGGGCGCGGCGAGCGAAAAAAGGGACGGCGGGAAGCGATGCGAGGCATTGCACGGCCGTTTGAATGGATGGAGGATGCGACGATGACAAACGCGAACAAAGGAGAGGTCGACGTCACAGTCGTCGTTCCGTGCTACAACACCGAGCGCTTTCTCGACGAGGCCCTTACGTCGGTCGAGCAAAACGCTGCGTGTTCGCTGGAGATTTTGGTCCTCAACGACGGTTCAACAGATAAGAGCCTTCGCATAATGCGCCAACACGAGGCGCGCGACCCACGCGTGCGCGTTATAGACAAACCCAACCAAGGCTACGGTGCTACCGTCAACCGGGGCATTGATGAGGCGCGCGGCACCTACGTTGCCATTCTCGAGCCTGACGACTGGGTGAAGCCGCACATGTACGACGACCTGTTCGCATTCGCGTCGAGCTTCGACGAGCTGCCCGACGTGGTGAAGTCGCCCTACTGGCGCGTGTGGATGCCCACAACGGAGCATGAGCGGCTGCTGCACTGCTCGTACTACAAGCGCATTGAGCCTCCTCATCAACCCTTTACGCTCAGCGAGTGTCCACGCCTCGTGCAGCACCACCCGTCGATTTGGTCTGCGTTGTACCTCAAGGACTTCTTGGATCGCACGCCGATTCGCATGAAGGAGGTTCCGGGCGCGGGATGGGTCGATAATCCCTTCCTGTTCGAAACGATGTGCCAGGCGCAATCCATCGTGTACCTCGACGTGCCGTACTATTGCTATAGGGAGGACCTGCCGGGGTCGTCCTCGGCAACGCGCGTGCTCGAGCTCTCGCTCGTGCGGTGGAACGACATGGCCGACGTTGTGGACCGCGTGTGTCCGGATGACTTTGGAATTCGAAGGGCGCTCACCGTCATCGGATTCCGCTATGCGGGCGAGGCCATCAGTCGCGGGGCGCTCGAGGACGAGCATCTGCACAGCATGATGGTGGATGTGTTCCGGCGCATGGACCCCGAGGCGATCCTTTCGTTGCAAAACGTCTCTCCGCAACTGCGTCGGCTTGCGTTCGAGCTTTCTGGGCGCGAGGTGCCTCGCATCTCTGGCATGGGTTACGCCCGCGCGCTCGTGGACGAGTTCGGCTACTCCATCAGTACCAATGGCCTGGGCTTCGCCGTCGTGCGTACCGGCGTGTACCTCGAGCGCCGTCAGCGCCAGGACCGCCGCTCCGACGAGTATTTGTCTGCCGTGTAAAACCGTGCGTGCAACCAGGGGGTAGCCCCCGTGCAACCAGGGGGCTACCCCCTGGTTGCACGGGGGCTACCCCCTGGTGGTATGTGCCAGGCACCAAGCCTGTTTCCCACATGCAATGTGTGCTATAATGTACGTTCGACCTTTAAGCGTGGTACGAGATGCCCGCAAGGCCGGAACATGCGCCCTTCCGGGATTCCTTGCGCCACGCGGGAGTCCTCTTTTTGTGAAGGGAGTTCTATGGAACAGTTCGCCCCCAAGGCGACCATCATGGACGCCGATGCCATGCGCCGGGCAATGACGCGCATCGCGCATGAGATTTGCGAGCACAACGAGGGTGCCGAGGGCATCGGTTTAGTGGGCATCGTGAGCCGCGGCATGCCGCTGGCCAGGATTCTGGCCGCTGAGATTGCCGAAATCGAAGGCACGCGCCCGCCGGTCGGTCAGCTCGACATAAGCTTTTATCGCGATGACATCGGCCGTCACATTGCGCCCGTCCGTCACAGCACGAACATCCCGTTCTCGGTGAGCAACACGGACGTGATTCTCGTGGACGACGTCCTCTACACCGGTCGCACCGTGCGCTCGGCGCTCGACGCGCTCATGGACCTCGGGCGTCCTCGCAGCGTGCAGCTGGCGGTAATGGTGGACCGCGGCCATCGCGAGCTGCCCATTCGTGCGGACTACGTGGGCAAGAACGTCCCCTCGTCGCGTACGGAGGACGTGCGCGTTCACCTCAAGGACGTGGACGGCGAAAACTCCGTAACCATATGGGACATCCGCAGCACCAAGGGAGGCGAGGCGTAATGCTTTCGGTTCGACATCTTATTGATACGACGAGCCTCACGGCCGACGACATCACGCAAATTCTCGATACGGCCCGCTCGTTTGCCGAAATAAACGGTCGCAAGGGCATAAAGAAGGTTCCGGCCCTGCGCGGTCGCACCATCGTGAACCTGTTCTTGGAGCCTTCGACGCGTACGCGCAGCTCGTTCGAGCTCGCAGAGAAGCGCCTTTCGGCCGATACGCTCAACATGGGCGGCTCCACCAGCTCGGTGGTTAAGGGCGAGAGCCTGGCCGATACCATCCAAACCATCGACGCCATGAACGTGGACATGTTCGTGGTGCGCGCACGCTTTGCCGGCACGCCGCAAAAGGTGACGGAGAACACCGACGCAATTGTGATAAACGCCGGCGACGGCAAGCACCAGCACCCCACGCAGGCGATGCTCGACCTCTACACCATTCGCGAACACTTCGGTCACCTCGACGGGCTCAAGGTGGCCATCGTGGGCGACCTCGCGCACAGTCGCGTGTGCGGCAGCCTTGCGCCGGCGCTCAAAACCATGGGAGCCGACGTCACGCTCGTGGCGCCCCCCACGTTCCAGGTGGGAGATGCGAGCTGGTACGGCTGCAACCAAACGAACCACCTCGACGACGTCATCGAGGACATGGACGTGGTGTACATGCTACGCGTTCAGCTCGAGCGCATGGAGGGAGCGGCCATTCCGAGTCGCCGTGAGTACAACCGCCTGTACGGCCTTTCTCTCGAGCGCGAGGCGCGCATGAAGCCGGAGGCAATCATTTGCCATCCTGGTCCCATGAACCGTGGCATGGAGATTGACGCCGAGGTGGCCGACTGCGCCCGCTCGCGCATCCTCGACCAAGTGACGGCCGGGGTGGCAACGCGCATGGCCGAGATGTACCTGCTGCTGGGAGGAGAGAACAATGGCATACATAATTAAAGGTGCGCACGTGGTGGACCCGCAGGTCGGTCTCGACGAGGTGCGTGACGTTCTCGTGAGTGGCGACAAAATCGCCGAGGTGTCGGAGACGATTGACACTCCGGGTGCCGAGGTCGTGAACGGTGCGGGTAAATACCTCGTGCCCGGCCTCGTGGACATGCACGTTCACTTCCGCGACCCCGGTTTCGAGTACAAGGAGACGATTGCCACGGGTTCGCGCGCGGCGGTGCACGGCGGCTTTACCGACGTGGCCACCATGCCAAACACCGATCCCGTAACCGACACGGGAGCCGAGGTGCGCTACCAAATCGATACGGCGCAGCGCGTCGGCCTCGTGCACGTGCGGCCCATGGGCGCGCTCACCCGCGACGAGAAGGGCGAGTCGCTCGCCGAGATTGGCGACATGGTGATGGAGGGCGCTGCGGCCTTCTCCGACGACGGACATGGCGTGCAGAGTGCCGGCATGATGAAGACCTGCATGGCGTACGTGAGCCAGTTCGATCGCGTGGTATGTGCGCACTGCGAGGTGGAGAGTCTCTCGGGCAAGGGCGTGGTGAACTCTGGGCGCACGGCGACGCGACTCGGCATGTTTGGCTGGCCTCCGTTTGCGGAGGAGCTCGAGATTTATCGCGACATCGAGCTCTCGCGTTCCACCAAATGCCATTTGCACATTTGTCATATCTCCACGGCGAAGGGCTTGGACCTCGTTCGTGCCGCCAAGGCGGAGGGTTTGCCCGTTACGTGCGAGGTGACGCCGCACCACCTGTTCCTTTGTGAGGACGACATTACCGATACCTACAACACGAACCTCAAGATGAATCCACCGCTGCGCTCGGCTGCCGATGCCGCCGCCATGCGCGAGGGCCTGCTTGACGGCTCCATCGACTGCGTGGTTACCGATCATGCGCCGCATGCCGCGCACGAGAAGGACTGCGAGTGGGAAATCGCCTACTTCGGTTGCGTGGGTCTTGAGACCTCGCTGCCGCTCATGCTCGCCAACATGGTTGCGCCGGGCAAGATGAGCTGGTCGAGGCTCGTCGAGGTTATGGCCATAAACCCGCGCCGTTTGCTGCGGCTGGCTCCCGTGCGCATCGAGGCTGGCAGTGGCGCTGACCTCACGCTCATCGATCCCGAGCGCGTGGTGCACATCACGCCCGACTACCTGGTTGGCAAGTCCAAGAACTCCGCGTTCCTTGGCCTCACGCTCAAGGGGTGCGCGTCGGACGTCTTCGTTGACGGCCGTCGCACGCTCATCGACGGCGAGGTGGCCTCGTGAGTGGCCGTGACGTCGGTCGTGCCACGGCGGGTAGGGTTAGCGCTGGTGCGCTCGGCGATGCTGGGCCGGTCGCGGCGGCCCGTGTGACAAAACCTCACGGTGGAGCGGTGCATACGCAGGTGCACCCGTTCGAGGTACGCACGAACGAGCCGGTGGCCGAAGGCGTGTGGTGCATGCGCTGCGCCACGCCCGTGGCAGCAGAGCTCGAGCCGGGTCAGTTCGTAAACCTGCAGGTTCCTGGGGACGGCTCGCACCTGCTTCGCGTGCCGCTCTCGTTTTCGCTGGCCGACGGGGCGAACGAGCTGCTCGAGCTCGTGTACGCCGTGGTGGGCGAGGGCACTGAGCGCCTGAGTGCCATGCGACCGGGCGACACTTCCACGCTGGTTGGTCCGTGCGGAAACGGTTGGAAGATGCCTTCCGAGGCGAACGGGCGAGCGCTGCTCGTTGCCGGTGGCGTGGGCATGCCACCCGTGGTGGCGTGCGCGCGCATGCTGGCGCAAAACGGCGTGGGGTTCGACGCCATCGTGGGAGCACAAACGGGGTCACGTCACGTGGAGTTTCTCCTCGACGAGCTGCGTGGCATGGCGCCGAACGAGGGTTGCGACTGCGCGCGCAAGGTTGTTGTGTGCACCGACGACGGGACGCTCGGCGTGCGTGGCTTCACCACGGCGGCGATGGCCGACCTCATTGCCGACCATCCGTATGAAATTATCTATACCTGTGGACCTCAGCCCATGATGGCGGGCGTCGCGCGGCTGGCGGCTCAGCGTGGCGTCGCGTGCCAAGCGTCGCTCGAGCGTATGATGGGCTGCGGGTTTGGCGCGTGCAGTTGTTGCAACGTGGAGCTAACAGCGGGCGGATATGCGCTTTGCTGCAAGGACGGTCCGGTGTTCGATGCCCGGGAGGTGGTATGGTGAGCGAGCAAACGTCGCCGCGTATGGCCGTGAGCCTTGGCGGCATCGAGATGCGCAATCCCGTGAACACGGCCTCGGGAACGTTTGGCAACGGCGAACAGTTCGAGAGCTTTTACGACGTGGGTGCGACGCTGGGCGCGATTACGTGCAAGGGCGTATCGGCCGAGCCGTGGGATGGCAATCCTGCCCCGCGCCTTGCGGAGCTGGGTGGTTCGGCCATTTTGAACTCCGTGGGCTTGCAGAACCCGGGCGTCCATGGATTCGTGGAACGCTACGGAACGTATCTGGAGAGCGTTAAGAGCCGTGGCTGTGCGGTGATTTGCCAGGTAGCGGGCCATTCCGTGGAGGAGTACGTGCGTGCCATGGACCTCTTCGAGGAGCTTGCGCCCTTTGCGGCTGGCTTCGAAATAAACATCAGCTGCCCAAACATAGCGGCAGGAGGTGCTGCCATGGGCGCGACGCCTGCCAGCGCCGCCGAGGTGATGCGTGCCGTGCGGCCGCACACGACGCGGCCGGTGGTGGTAAAGATGGCTCCGCACGACGTGGCGGAGATTGGCCGGGCGCTCGAGGCCGAGGGTGCTGACGCCCTTGCGCTTATCAATACCATTCCGGGCATGGCCATCGACGTGCGAACCCGGCGCAGCAGGGTGTGCCGTCCCACCGCGGGTGTTTCGGGACCCGCGATTCATGCCATTGCCGTGCGCATGGTGTGGGAGTGCGCGAAGGCAGTGAACATTCCCCTTTGTGGCATAGGCGGCGTTGCGAGTGGCGCCGATGCGGCCGAGATGATTCTTGCCGGCGCGACCGCCGTTTCGGTGGGAACAGCCAACCTCTACGACCCCGGCTGTGCCGCACGCGTCGTGGCAGAGCTTGAGCAATGGGTGTGCGACCAAGGAGTGACGGACGTTAACGAGTTGATAGGAGCATTCGAATGACAGAGCAGCAGGCGCGTGACGCCATCATCATAGCGCTCGACATGAGCAGGGAAGAGGCTCTTGACCTCTGCGACAAGCTCGCCGGCAAGGCCGTGTGGGTTAAGGTGGGCATGACGTTGTTTTATCGCTATGGCCCCACTATCGTAGACGAGATGCGCGAGCGCGGCTTGAGGGTGTTCTTGGACCTCAAGCTACACGACATCCCGTTCCAAATTCGCGGGGCGGCGTATTCGGCTTCGCTGAGCGGTGCGGACTTGCTCTCCATCCACGGTTTGGGCGGGGCGGCCATGATCGCCGAGGGGCGTGCCGGCGTGGAAGAGGCCAACCGTGGCACGCAGCTGCTTGCCATTTCGGTTCTTACGAGCATGGATCAGGAGGCGCTGGCGTCCATCGGCGTCGAGGATGCGGTAGACGTCGAGGTGGCGCGGCTTGCGAGCCTTGCGGTGGGCGCTGGCGCGCATGGCATCGTGTGCTCGCCGCAAGAGGCGAACAAGATGCGCGAGCTGCTTGGCCCCGAGGCCATTATCGTTTGTCCGGGCATCCGTCCTGCTGGTGCGGACGTGGGCGACCAAAAGCGCATATCCACGCCCGCTGCGGCGATTGCGGCTGGCGCCTCGAAGCTCGTCGTGGGTCGTCCCATCACGAAGGCCGACGATCCTGTTGCGGCGTTCGAGGCCATTGTGGAGGAACTCTGCGCCTGATGGGTTGTGGAGCATCGTCCGGCAGCTCGCGCTTGCATCAGGATGCGGGTCGCGAGCTGTGGGGGATGTTTGGTGCAGGCGCCACATCGCGGCTTCCATCGCATACATTGCTCGCGTGGGTTGGCGGGGAAGCATTCTTCAATAACCCATGCGACGCTTGTCCGATGTGGTGTTTGTGCAGGTAGGACAATCGATGCTTGTAAATCTTGAGGTATTGCAGCACTATGGCATATGCGTTACAGGATGATATGGAGGAACAATGCCACTTCCGCAACTTACCGAAGAGCAGCGCAGGGAGGCGCTTGCGAAGGCAGCTGCGGCGCGCCATGCGCGTGCGGAGCTTCGCGACAACATAAAGTCGGGTAATACCTCCCTGGAAGAGGTGCTCAATTCCGAGGATCCCATCGCTAGCCGCATGAAGGTTTCGGCGCTCATTGAGGCCTTGCCAGGATATGGCAAGGCCAAGGCAGCAAAGGTCATGGAAGATCTCAGCATTGCGCAGTCGCGTCGTGTGAGGGGTCTTGGTGCTCGTCAGCGCGAGCAGCTCCTTGAGGCGTTGTCGAAATAGTGGGACGTCGAGCACGACTTTTCGTAGTTTCGGGACCGGCAGGTGTCGGGAAGGGAACGCTCGTCTCGCTCGTGCGCGAGGCGCGACCCTCCATTGGCGTTACGGTTTCGGCTACGACGCGGACTCCTCGGCCCGGCGAGGTCGAGGGAGTATCATACTACTACATGAGCGACGAGGAGTTCGAGAGACGCGTTGCTGCCGGCGAGTTTCTTGAATGGGCACAGGTGCACGATCACCGCTACGGTACGCTCAAGAGCGAGGTGGAGCGCTTCCTCGCAAAGGGGAACTCGGTTATTCTGGAAATCGACGTTCAAGGTGGCGACAACGTGCGGCGCGTCTTTCCCGATGCCGTGCGCATTTTCGTGGAGCCACCCTCGTGGGAGGTGCTCGTGGAGCGGCTCCGCGGCAGGGGGACCGAAAGCGAGGCGTCGCTCAAGCTGCGTCTTAAAAACGCGCGCAGGGAACTCGACTATGCGCATACGTACGACGTGCGCATTGTAAACGACGACCTCGATGAGGCCGTAGAGAAGCTCATGCAAACGCTAGAGAAGTACGAAAACGAGTAAAACGGTTAAGGAGGGCAAACCATGTCCATTACCAGCCCCGAGATCGATACGCTGATTTCCAAGACGGAGGAAAACCCGTTCTTGCTATGCTCTATTGCGTCCAAGCGGGCGTGCGACATCAACAACATGCTGCGCGGCCAGCATTTGCGCGTAACGGCCATTCAGGACTTCGACGACATCACCACCGTCGCGTCCGGCGAGGATACCGTCTCCATCGCCATGCAGGAGATAAACGACGACATCCTTGGCTTCGTGCAGGACGAGTTCGACGATCAAATTCGTGGCTCCAACGCGCAGGTGCAGCAAAACTCATGAGCGAGCGCGTTTGTCTTGTCCATTATCATGAAATCGGGCTTAAGGGAAAGAACCGCTCCACGTTTGAGAATCGCCTGCTAGCCAACCTCGATCATGCGCTGAAGGGCATGGGCGTTAAAAAGGTGCGCCGCATTTCCGGGCACGTGCTTGCTGAGGCCGAGGATGGGTTCGCCACCTCGGAGATGGCGCATGCCATTGCGCAGGTGCCCGGGGTAGCGCGTGTTTCGCTGGCGTATCGCTGCGCGCTCGACGAGGACGAGTACTGCGCTGCCGCCGTGCGTGCTCTTGGCGAGGTGGAGGCGCCGTGGCAATCGTTTAAGGTCCACGCGCGTCGTTCGTCCACCAACTACGAGCGCCACACGCTCGAGATGAACAACATCGTGGGTTCGGTCCTATGCGATGCGTTTCCCGAGAAGAAGGTGCAAATGCATAGTCCCGATATGACGGTTATCGTGCATGCCGTGCAGGGCGACGTGTATGTGTACGCCGATACGGGCCCAGGTGTGGGTGGGCTGCCGGTAGGGACGGCGGGCAAGGTTGTTTCGCTGTTCTCGAGCGGCTTCGACTCGCCTGTGGCCACGTGGATGGTGGGCCGTCGTGGGGCGGTGTGCGTGCCGGTGCACTTCTCGGGACGACCGCAAACGTCGGACTCGAGCGAGTGGCTGTGCCAAGACCTCGTGGAGGCGCTAGCGCCTGCGGGCATCGTGGGGCGCCTGTACGTGGTACCGTTCGGCGACAGACAGCGCGAGATTTCCCTTGCCGTGCCGCAGAGCTTGCGCGTCATTATGTATCGGCGTGTGATGTTTGCCGTCGCAGAGAAAATCGCGCAGGTGGAGGGAGCCAAGGCGCTGGTGACGGGCGAGTCGCTTGGTCAGGTGGCGTCGCAAACGCTCGACAACATGGCCGTAGTGAACGAGATGGTTTCGATGCCCGTGTTGCGCCCGTTGGTTGGTTCCGACAAGCAGGAGATAATGCGGCGCGCGGAGCAAATCGGCACGTTTGAGATAAGTAGTCAGGATGCGCCGGACTGCTGTACCCTGTTTATGCCGCGTCGTCCCGAAACCCATGCGCGCCTGCGCGATGTGCATGAGGCGTGGGACCAGTTCGATCACGACGAGATGATCGAACAGCTCGTGCGCGATGTGGAGTACGTTGACTTTACGCAGTGTCCGTCGTATAAGCCGCCGCGCGAGCTTCGCGCGCGTCATCGCGAGCTGGCACCTGCCGAGTGGCCTCCGCGGGGCTGACGCCTGCGGGTTCGTGTTGGCTCTTTTGGCCGACTCTTTTGCATAGAATAGTGCGTTGGCGGCGCCACTTAGCCTGCAAACGGTGGGCTAAGTGGCGCCTTCAGCACACGGGTTGGAAGCTGTGTGCTGGGAGGGCCGTTTAGCGGGCAAGGTCGGGGCTAAGTGGCACCGCTGGTACACATGATTAAGGTTGTGTACTGAGGGGGCCGCTTAGCCGGCAGACGCTGGGCTAAGTGGCACCGCTGGTACACGTTATGGAAGCGGGTTTGTCAAAATAAGGACGCTTGACAGACTAAAGCCCGCCAAGCGTCTAGTTTATTATTTGTATACGTGGCATAGGTGCCGAGGCAGTATGCGGACGAGGTGCTGATTATGCGGGAAACAGCGGTTTTCTCTACGACTGCTGGAACAGCCATTCCATTACGGCAATGCAGCGATACGCATAGTCGAACGACGCCATGTGATAGGAGGCTCCACCCATGCCGCCAGGCTGTCCTGCGCCGCCGGCAGGTCCGCCCGCGGATGGGCCGTTGCCCGAAGGTCCGCCCGCGTTGGGCTGTTCGCCCTCTCCGGTGGGGTTGTCCTCGCCCGAAGGGTTGCCGTTGCCCGAAGGTCCGCCCGCGTTGGGCTGTTCGCCCTCGCCCGAAGCGCTGCCGGCGCCGAATCCGCCTGCGGAGCCACCCGGCCGACTAGTACTCGCGTCGATGGTGCCCGTTGCCCACGATACGAAGTTTGCGTTACGACCTTGTCCGAAGAGGTCACTTGCTGCGGCGGAGAGTTCGTCGGGCGTCCAGTTGCCGTCCCACTGGGCAGATGCATACGACACGGAGTCCGCATCGAACATCGACATCACTTCGCTCATTCCGGCAAATGCGCTGGCGTCGTCTTCGGCCGCGAAGTACACGAAACGCTGGTTCTCAAGTCCCTTGAGCGCGGAAACATCCCACTGGCCGTCTACGAACATGCATGCCGCGTAAAGGTCCGGGTACTCCGATGCCAAGATGAGCGTGGTCATGCAGCCCATGGATTGTCCTGTGCCATAAACGCGGCTCTTGTCTACGGCGTACTCATTTGAGACGGAATCGATGAGGCGTTTCGTAAGTTCCACGTACTCGGTTGTGGTGTAGGAGCCGTGGTCATCCAAGATTGTTTCGGGATACGTGGGGACGCACACGATGGTTGGGTGGGCGGCCTGCCATTCGTCGGTTGCCCACACAAGCGCGCCTAGTCCTTGGGTGAGCGATTGCTCGGCGTCGCCCTTGGCGCAGCTGGAGTCTGCGATGAACACGACCATCGGATAGCTTTTCGCGGCGTCGTATCCCTCGGGCAAAAACAGGTTGTAGGTTACCGAAAGGTTCGTGTCGGCATCGGTGTAGGTCTTTTGGACAAATTTCTCGGGATAGGTTGCTACGAGCGCGTCCTCATCGGTGGCGATAGTGTTGCTTACGGTTCCGATGCCGCTCGTTGTGGCTTGGTTGGCACTGGTTTGTGCATTCGACTCGGCATCGGTAGTGCCGGTCGCTTCGGATTGGTCCACGGTTTGGGTGCCTTCGGCAGTGCCGTTCTTGTTGGATTGGCCCGTTATCTGCTGGTTTTCGGTTTGCTGACTTCCGGTTGCCTGTGCGTTCGTCGCTTGGCCGTCTGTCGAAGGTTGACCACAGGCTACGAGCGTGCAACACAGCATCAGGCTTGTAAGCGTGGCGGGGATAATTGCCTTGCGCATGGCTCCTCCTTACGAGTGGGGTATTTTATAGGGCGGACCACCATCCGCAGGGCATGTTGTATGACAAAAGCATACCATGGGGACGCAATCCGGCGACGGTCATATTGGTAATAGGGGATTGACCACAAGGCTTTAATGGACCTTGGGAACCGCGCGGCGATGGGCCTCGGGCACCAGTGCAACGCCCCTAAAGAAGCGTCAAATCGGCAAGCGGCCCGGAGGAGTAGCCGCCACAGTTCCGCAGCCCGATAGCTTTTTGAGCTTTGCCCTCCGGGCCACTGACGGTAATTTTACTATTTTTGAGGGGCAGGCGCCGCGCAACGATGGACCTCTGGAGTAGCGCAACGCCGTGTTTCGTGATTCGGCGAAGCACGGGCCTTAGGAACCGCGAAACGCTGTGTTGCAGGATTCGGCGAAGCGTTGGGCCTTGGTAGCCTCGAAACAACGGGCGCGGGCACTGGCGACGCGTTGTGTCGGGGGATTCGGCGAAGCGTTGTGTCTCGGAATCGGGATTCTGCGAGGCATTTGCCAAGCGCTTGGTGGTCATGGGCGAGGCGTGTGGAGGTTTTTCCAGGGTGTGGAAGGCTTTGCCGTGCGAACCATGCTTATAGTTTATAGCATAGTGGGCACGAAGTTTTGAGCGTTTTGCAAAAGCCCAGTTGACGAGTGAAGCGGCATAAGTTCTTCAATATTACGTGCCCACTATCTATTCTACACAGTGGGCACGTAATCTTTCAGTATTTATTACTAGGAACCTGTGAACTGGGGTTTTGCACGACCGTTCAAAACTACGTGCCCACTATTATTTATGTGCGCGATTGATATGGTGCGCGGAATATGCCTTTTGAACGCCATATGCTTGGGATGGGTGCATCACTGGGGCGTCGCTGGGGTCAACGAACTCGGCTTCCTGCGGCTGCTCGACCAATATGGGGGCGTTCATGGAATAAAAACTGCCTACTGCACCTTTGCCGATGCTGGAGAGTGCGCGAGCGGGGGGTGTGCGTGAGGTCAAAACGGCCACACCGGTACACAACCCCGTAACGTGTACCAGGGGACCCACTTAGAGCCGGTTTCGTTGGCTAAACGGCCCCAGCGGTACACAACCTGCTAACGTGTACCAACGGTGCCACTTAGGGTCGGTTTCGTTGGCTAAACGGCACCCACAGCACACAGGATGCGACGTGTGTGCCGGTGGAGCGCGTCTGAGGGAGCATTCCGGACGATTCGGGAGAGTCGTGAATACGATTTGGCCGGTGGCCGCCGTTTGCGCAGGTCGCGAATGCTGGTCCACGAATCCTCCATACGTAAATGAGGTTTGCGGGACGAATTACACGAAATGTCTAGCTGGGGAAACGTCGTTTTTCGCTCAATTGCTGCTCAATATCCGTAAGCTGGCTGCTACTTAGGCCGAATGTCTCAAAGAAGGGATGGACGAGACGTCGCACCATTGAATACGAGTGGTGAGTGGGTGCCAGTGAGGCGTGAAGGCACCACGGCATGCGCAGCACGTAGCCCGCCTGCTTCACTATTGAATTGGAGGGGATTGAGATGGCACAGCGAAAAACGTCAAAGTTGGGACGGAACCTACGGGTGCTTGCGCGTAGGTATGGTTTTTCGGCAAAGGGGGCGGTAATAGCAACTGCTCTCATGTTGCTTGTTTCGGCTGGAACGGTGGGGGCGTGCATCATGCTTCGCAGCGGTGGCATGAGCATCGAACGAGCGGCTAATGCCGACGATACTCCTGATGCATCTGCGAAGGGTGTGGCGGACAAAGACGGAGTTGCGGACGGGGGTGACTCAAGAGATGGCGACTCGGGGGTGGACGATCATGCATCTGCGTTCGTAACGGGCGTAGGGGATGCACGGAGTGCGCGAGATTCTCGAGGAACGGCGGAGGCTATCGATGCGGCTGGCGGGGTCGAGCCCGCTGCTAGTGAGTCGGCTCGCGTACTCGTGCACGTTGATGGCGCGGTCGTTACCCCGGGGGTGTACGTGCTCGAGAATCCAGATCCACGCATAAACGATGCCGTGACGCATGCAGGGGGCCTTACGCCTGAGGCCGATACTTCGGCAGTAAACTTGGCCGCTCCCGTGTCGGACGGGGAGAAGGTGCACATCCCCGTGGCGGGCGAGGTGCCAGTGGAGGTGACGGTACCTGCAGGGGGGCCTGGTACGGGTGGAAGCGGAGGTTCACCGCCGGGTACTTTGGGCGGCAGCGCCGAGCCAAGTGCGGAGTCGGGTGAGTCCCCGTCCTCGGATTCTGCACCCTCCGGTGGGGGAGGTCTTGTTAACCTGAATACCGCATCCGAACAGGAGCTTTGTCAGCTTCCGGGTATAGGCGAGGTCACTGCTGCGTCTATCGTGCGAGAACGTGAGGCGAACGGTCCGTATGCGTCGGTCGAGGATGTGATGCGCGTATCGGGCATTGGGGAAAAGAGGTTCGATAAGATACGGGATTTGATCTGTGTTTGAGCGGAGGGAGGTACCACGCAGACCAGCCTTGCCAGTGTCGCTTTACGCACTCATCGCAGTGATCCTCGTCGAGCGAGCTGTGCTTGCGGAGGGTACGATATGGACGGATGGCATCGCTGGAAGGATTTCGTTGGGCGTCGCGGCGTTCCTGTTGATTGCTGGCGTTGTTCTGCGACAAGTGCGTGGCGTTTGTGTGTTGGTTGCAACGGCGCTTGCGTGTGGCCTTGCCTTGGCATCGCTGTGTCTTGTTCGCTTGGGGGCGACGGCGGATGCGTTGGGTCACTCGTCTCTCTCGAGCTGGGAGTTTCGCACGCTTTCGGACGCAAGCGAGGGAACGCAGGGGTTTCGCTGTCGTGCAACCGCGTTGCGCTTGGGGGATGCCAGGGGGGATTCCGGGCTACGTTCCGCGACAAGCTCCAGCGGAGATGCGGAGTGGTGTTCCGCGACAAGTTCCAGCGGGGATGCTGAGTGGTGTTCCGCGACAAGTTCCAGCGGGGATGCTGAGCAACACCCTGCGGGAAGCGCCGAGGGAGAGGCAATGGGCGACGTTTGGCTTGTTTCCAAAGATCCTATCGATGCGGGGTCGACGATCGCCTGCGTGGGGAGCTTCGTGCCGCTTGGCGACGATGAATGGGCACGAAGCTCGCGCATGCAGGGCGTGAGTGGCACCGTTCGCGTGACGCGTGTGACGAGCTGCGTTGGGCCGACGGGACTACTCGGCGCAATCGCGCGCGTTCGCATGGCCGTCCTCAACACACTCGATCCCGCGAGTACCGACGAGCGCGCGCTGTTGGCGGGCTGCGTGTGCGGATGGCGACGTGGACTGGCGGAACGGGGGATAGACGAGCTGTTCTCGCGGTGCGGCTCGGCGCATCTGGTTGCCGTTTCGGGCGGGCACCTCAGCATTATGGTGGGACTGCTGGCAGCGGCACTTCGCTCGGTACGCTTGAGGCCACGTGCTCGCTTGGCCGTGCTCATGGGAGCGAGCGGAGTGTTTGTGCTGCTCTGTGGTGCGCCGGCTTCGGCGTTGAGGGCGTGGGCCATGTCGTGCGCCGCGCTCACGGGCAACGTGGTGGGAAGGAGGTCGCATGCACTCTCGGGGGTGTGCGTCGTGGGACTCGTTATGGCGCTTGTCGACCCCTCGCTTGCGGGACGGCTGGGCTTCGTGCTTTCGGTGCTTTCCGTGGCGGGACTTTGCATCTTTGCTCCGTACATCACCTATATAGTGCAAATGCTAACTCCGCGCGTGTCGTTTCCACGTTGGTTCCCGAGAATCGTGCGCGAGCATGTGGCACGTGCGACGTCGGGTGTCTTGCAGTCCACGAGTGTCTCGCTTACGGCACAACTGGTTACGCTGCCGCTCGTCGCCGAGGCATTCGGAGAGGTTTCGTTGCTGGGACCGATCGCAAACATGCTTGTGGCGACGCCCTTCTCGCTTATGGTGGCGACGGGAATCGTGGCAGGCTCCCTGTGGTGGATACCCGCGGTTCAGCGGATCGTCCTCGTAGCGTGCGATGTTCTGGCATGGATCGTACTGCAGCTATTGCGGCTTGTCGATGCACTGCCCATTGCCCCGTGGCTCGTGGGAGAGGGGTCGTGGGTTCCGACGGCATGCTCTTTGCTGCTGGTGGCGATTCTCGTTGCGTGGCCGAGCTTCTCGCCCCGCGCGGTGCGTGTATCTGCTGTGGTGGTAGCGGCAGTTGTAGTTGCGCTGTTCGGTTGGTGGAGGCTTTTTGCCCCAGCGCGTCTCGTAGTGCTCGACGTGGGACAAGGCGATGCCATTTTGGTGCAGGATGGGGCGAGCGCCGTGCTAGTGGATGCGGGACCCGACGACGCCGTGGCCGAAGCCCTGGCGCGCGAGCACGTGCTTCGCCTCGATGCCGTGGTGGTCACCCATTTGCATGCCGATCACTACGCTGGCTTGGCTTCGCTCGTCGGCCGTGTGCCGTGCGACGAGGTGATAATGGCAAATGGGGTGGCGCGCAACGTATCGGGAGACCTCGCGCAGGCGGTCAACGCACTTTGCGAGGGGAGGATTCAAGAGGTCGGCTATGGTGATGTTCTAACTGTGGGAGGCTTCTCGCTCAAGGTTGTGTCGCCCACGACGGAAGTCGACGGCGACGAAAACGCCGACTCGCTGGAGCTGCTCCTTCGCTACGATCACGGAGGCCGGACGCTCACGGCCTTGCTCACGGGTGATGCCGAACGTGACGAAACGGGTGCGGCCCTCGCGCGGGGCGATTTGTGCAACATCGACGTGCTCAAGGTGGGCCATCACGGCTCCGAGGTGTCGATTACGGCCGAACAGGCACGTGCGCTCGACCCCGAGCTCTCAATCGCAAGCGCGGGTGAGGGCAACTCGTATGGCCATCCCAATCCCCAGTGTGTTCGCATCCTCGAGGAGGCTGGTTCGACCTTCCTCTGCACCAAAGACGTTGGCGACGTTGAGGTTCGGCCCAGCATGGACGGTCCAGAGGCATGAAAGGAGGTAATCTAAATTGACTACAATCTGATGCTATAATGCAGTCAAAATGCGTTGCAGGTGAAAGGAGTGACGTTATGACGAAGACCCTCACGGTGCGTATGGACTCGGAACTCAGTGCCCAACTATCCGCCTGCTTAGATGCGCTCGGTCTTACAGCGAATGCATACTTCGTGATGGCCGCCAAACAGCTGGTGAGTCAGGGACGTGTACCCTTTGAGCTTATCGTTCCCACGGATGTTCCCACCGAAGAGACCCGCGCCGCTCTTGTGCTCGCCCAGGCGAAGGAGCTCGGTATCGTTTCCGACGACTCGCCGCGCTTCGATACCGCAGAGGCCGCTATGGCATACCTCGAATCGTAGTAGGTGCGCATGGCGTACGAAATCGTTTTCGAGCCACAGTTCAAGCGCGATTACAAACGAGTCATCGCACAACGTCCCAGCATCAAGGGAGAGCTTTTCATGGCGCTCCAGGAACTCGAAGCTCACGGGAAGGTGCCTGACGGATACAAGCCGCATTTGCTCATCCAGCACGGTGGCAACTACACCGGACACATGGAGTTCCATTTGGCTGAGGGGCGCTACGATGTCATAGTCATTTACCAACCTCATCATACGAATCCCAGTGTTCGCATGGTTCGCATGGGAAAGCACCGAGAGCTGTTCCAGAGCCCGACCTTGTAGTGTGGGTGACAAAAGCTTGGCCTGTCCCCAGCGTCTCATTTCTGGTAGAGTGAGCTAGGCTTGAACATTGGAGGTGCGCATGGCGCAGGGTGGCTTGTTGGCGGCATATCTCATCGTGGGAGTGGACCAGCTCAAACGCGACCGAGCGATTCATCGGCTCAAGGGTCGGCTTGAGCCCGGCCTTGATGCGTTCAACCTAGACGAGCGCAGCAATCCGTCGGCCGTCGGTGCCGAGGAAATCGTCCTTTCGCTCAATACGCTGCCCGTAGGTCAAGGCTTCAGGCTCGTGATACTCCACGAGGCGAACAAGCTGCCGAAGGCCGTTTCGAAAGCTATTATCACCTATCTCTCCAACCCCAACCCCGATTGCGTGCTCTGTTTGGAAGCGGATTCGCTCTCGAAGGCGACGCGCCTCTACAAGGCTGTGGCGAAGGTCGGCAAGCAATCGGTTATTGTGTGCGACGCCATCAGCGCACGCGACCTCCCTGGGTACGTGGTGCGTCTTGCTCGGTCGCTGGGCATTTCCATCGACCAAACGGCCGCACGCGAGCTCATCAGCCGAGTGGGGGAGGATACGACGCTTCTCGAGCGTACGCTCCGATCGCTGGCCGACCAGTGTGGGAGCGTGATTCGTGTTGTTGACGTCGAGCAAAATGTTGCTCGAACGGCGGAGGTCAAGCCCTGGGAGTTTTTAGACAAAATCGCTGCGGGGGATGCGCGGCGTGCCTTGGAGCTGTATCGCATGATGCCCGACCCCTCGCACCTCGCGTTGCTCACGCTCATTACCAGGCGCGTTCGCGACCTCGTGTGTGCGCGTTCGCTCATCGACCGCGGACAAACGTCACGCATTGCCTCGGAGCTTGGCAGGCCCGACTGGCAGCTAAGGAGCGTCGTGCAGGCAGCACGCAGGTTTACGCCAAAGCGGCTTGCGGAGTGTCTTGCTGCATGTGCCGTGTGCGAGCGGGAGCTAAAGAGCGGCGTGGACGGAGAGACGTCGTTCGTGAGGCTCGTGCTTGAGATATGCAAGTAATAAAAAACGATGAGACAAACTCCCCATGGCGGCCGTCGCCGCCCTCAAGACGGACTGGGAGGCAAAGGGCTACGAGGTTATACTGGTGGATGCGGGCGACGCGACGCAGGGCATGTCGCTCGTGGATTCCACGTCGGGTGAGCCGGCAATTACCTTTATGAATTCCTGTGGCTACGACCTCATGACCGTGGGAAATCACGAGTTCGACTGGGGCTTGGACGCACTTGCGAAGAAAAGGGACCAGGCGAAGTTTCCCCTGCTTTCCGCCAATGTTGTTTATAAGGATACCAAGGAGCTCGTGTTCGAGCCAAACAAGGTCGTGGAGTTGTCCGACGGCACCAAGGTGGGCTTCTTCGGCGTTACGACTCCCTCGACCCTCACGTCGACCAACCCCAAGAACGTTAAGGATGTTATATTCCTTAAAGACGAAGAGCTCTACGAGTGCGCTCGCAAGCAGGTGAGCGAGTTGCGCGACCAAGGGTGTCAGCTCGTGGTGTGCGTCGGGCATTTGGGCAACCAGGAGGTTGGCACGAGTGGCGGCACGAGTAGGCAGGTCCTCGAGAACGTCGAGGGCATCGACTTGTTCATCGACGGCCACGATCATCAAGTCGTTGAAGAGGAGGTCAAGGGAACGCTCCTGGTCGAAACCGGCTGTTACTTGCGCACGTGTAACAATAACGGACGTGGCTGGGCGCGAGTTCTCCGAAGACGCGACCTATACGGTGGCCACTAGCAGCTATTTGTGTGCGGGTGGGGACACGTATTATGCGTTTAAGCTTGCGTCGGACGCAGAGCAACCCGTGACGTTTGGCTTCGACTACGAGGCGCTTTCGAGCTACCTGGTTGCAGGCTGCGACCACGAGGTGCCCGAGGAGTACAAGGAGCCGCAAGGCCGCATTACCATTGTGGGGCTGTAGGGACGACGCCTGCCCCTAAAGAATGGTCAACTGCCCCGTCCGTGGCCCGGAGGGGGCCGTGCTCAAACAGTCCTCGTTCCTGCGGAACTGCGCGCGGCCGCTCCTCCGGGCCACTCCTCGATTTGACGCTTCTTAAGGGCGGGGGAAGACGCCGGGGCTCCACGACGAGGACTCCGCGGCAGTCCGGCGATGGCCGTTCGTGGCGGCGGTCCCGCGGTGGGCCCGTCGCCAATCGCTTGCCAAAAAAAGAAGCCCTTCGTCATGTGCGAAGGGCTTCTCGAAAAATTGAATTGTGGGAGGTGCTACTCCATCCCGTTAACGAGCATCTGAACGCCGCTCTTGCGCTTTGCGGCCTGGTTCTTGTGAATGATGCCCTTGCTTGCCGCTTTGTCGAGCTTACGGCAGGCTGCGTTGGCCGCGTCCTGTGCGGCTGCCTTGTCGCCGGCATCAACGGCAGCGCGAACCTTTTTGACGTAGGTCTTGAGCTCGGAACGTACGGCGCGATTGCGAATGCGCGCCTTCTCCGCGGTGCGGATGCGCTTCTTTTGAGACTTGATGTTTGCCACGTGCTTACCCTTTCGGTCATGTTCTTTGAGGCCCCTACGCTGAGACACGGTTGCGTTGGTGGTCAACCGCGCAAGTATAGCAAAAGCTCAACGTCATTTCAACGCACGTGATTCTTCACAAAAGCGATACTGAATTGCTTTTCGCATCCTGCGCGCAAAAGGGGTCGCTTAGAGCAATGACGGCGGGATGGTCTAAACGACCCCTTTGGCACACGACGTTACTTATGTGTGCACAGGAGGCTATTCAGGGAAGGAGGACGGCACGGAATTATCTCATTTGCACACAACGTCGTTTCGTGCGCAAAAGGGGCAAATCAGATTGGGAGGGAGATGTTGGAAATCTAAACGGCCCCCCTAGCACACAGCGCACATTCTATACCAAAGGGGCAGTTTGTAAAGCTCCAGAATGCTCGGCAAAGCGGAGTGCGGTGCATTTCCCTCGCTGAACGTTGTTTTACTTGGCGGCGGAGCGCATTTTGGCCATTGCACGCGAAAGCTTCGTGCCCACGGTGGAGGCGTTCATACCGAGGCGGGCGGCAATTTCCTTGTTGCTGAGTTCCTCGTATACCTTAAGGTACACGAGGTTACGTTCCTCCTCGGTGAGGACGGCAAGCAGCTTTTGCGCCAAGTTCGCATCCTCGTTGAAGTCGGGCTCCTCGTCGTAGGACGCGACGGTAGTGAAGTCGAACTCAAGCTCGCTCTCGTTAAAGGTCCCACGGCGTTGCTGCGTGCGCGCCCGGCTGTACACGAGGTTACGTGCGATGGTGCACACCCAGGTGGAGAAGGCTGCCTTGGAGGGATCGAAGCGTGTGAAGGCTCGCGCGGCCTTGAAGAACGCCTCGCTTACGATGTCGTCCGCGTCGTCGCGATTGAGCACTAGCGAATAGGTGTATCCATACACCGTCCGGTAGCTTTCGCGATAATACCGCTCGAATGTGGCGGCATCGTAGGTTATTTTCGGTTCGTCGGTAACAAGGCGTAGGTGGCTCGACCTCTTCTTGGAATTCATCATGGATAGACCCGCCTCTGGTTTGGATTGACGCGAGGCACGCCGGCGGCGGCGAGCATCTCGAGTTCGTCGTCGTTTAAGTCTCGCGCGTCTTCTTCGTTTGCGTCCTGCTGCGCGAAGTCGACCTCGTTGAGGATGCGAGCCAAGAGCGCCTCGGCCTTTGCGTCGGCAAGGACGCCGAAACCTGAGATGCCACGCTTTAGTGTATGTTCAATCTGCATTTCGTTCATGGAAAGTCTGTCCTTCTTAACGAATACGTACGTCTCACGAACAAGGAATAGAATAAACCCTTAGCCGTGCGAAACGCAAAGAATACAAATGATATGCGCAACGCCATTCTTCTGGTATTATCTACCCTATGACTAAGAAAACAGACACCTCACTCATACGGAACTTCTCCATCGTGGCTCACATCGACCACGGGAAGTCCACCATATCCGACCGCATTCTCGAGCTCACGCATACCGTGGAGCAGCGCGATTTGTACAAGCAGATGCTTGACTCCATGGACATAGAGCAGGAGCGCGGGATTACCATTAAGTCCAATGCCGTTCGCGTGATGTACGACGCCGACGACGGCAAAACCTACCAGTTTAACCTCATCGACACGCCGGGCCATGTGGACTTCACCTACGAGGTTTCGCGCTCGCTCGCTGCCTGCGAGGGGGCCGTGCTCGTCGTGGATGCCACGCAGGGCGTGGAGGCGCAAACCGTTTCCAATGCGCTTTTGGCCATGAACGCCGACCTCGAAATCGTGCCTGCCATTAACAAGATCGACCTTCCCTCGGCCGAGCCGGAGCGCGTGCGCGAGGAGATCGAGGAGGTGCTTGCCATTCCCGCCGACGACGCCGTGTGCGTGAGCGGCAAGACGGGCGAGGGTATCCACGACCTTCTCGAGAGTATTTGCTACCTCATTCCGCCGCCCGAAGGCGATGCTTCGGCGCCACTCAAGGCGCTTATCCTCGACTCGTACTTCGACGCGTATCGCGGTGTGGTGGCCATGATTCGCGTGTTCGACGGCGGCATCAAAGCTGGCGACCGTCTCGTCATGATGGCCGAGAATCAGCCGTTCCTCGCCGAGGAGGTTGGCGTGAAGCGCCCGCTCGAGCAGCCGCTCGACGAGCTTGCGATGGGCGAGGTCGGGTATCTCGTCACTGGGTTGAAGGATCCTGCCCTCGTGAGGACGGGCGACACTATTACCGGCGAGGCACGTCGCTGCGCCGAGCCGTGCCCGGGGTATCACGAGGCAAAGCCCATGGTGTTTACTGGCATCTTCCCGATCGATAACAAATATTACGAAAACCTGCGCGACGCCTTGGAAAAGCTCAAGGTGAACGACCCGTCGCTCACATGGACGCCCGAAACGAGCGTGGCGCTTGGCTTTGGCTTCCGCGTGGGCTTTTTGGGCCTCTTGCACATGGAGGTCGTGAAGGAACGCCTTGAGCGCGAGTTCGACCTCGACCTCATTGCGACGAGCCCCTCGGTGGACTACCATGTGTACCTTACCGACGGGTCCATGATGGAGGTCACGAGTCCGCAGGATCTTCCCAAGCCGGAAAAGATCGAGCGCATAGAGGAACCGTACCTCAAGGCTACCGTCATCGTGCCACCCGACTACGTGGGCGCGGTTATGCAGCTGCTTGTCGATCATCGCGGGACGTCAACCGACATGGTGTATCTTTCGGAGAAGTCCGTGGAGATGCACTTCGATATTCCGCTTGCCGAGCTCATCCTCGACTTTTTCGACCAACTGAAGAGTCGTACGAAGGGCTACGCCTCGCTCGACTACGAGTTCAGCGGCTACGCGCCTTCGAACCTCGTGAAGCTCGACATCCTGCTTGCTGGCGAGGAGGTAGACGCGCTCAGCTTCATCGTGCATCGCGACAAGGCATACCAAATGGGTCGTGGCCTTTGCGACAAGCTCAAGGAGATAATCCCGCGCCAGCAGTTCGAGGTACCCATTCAAGGTGCCATTGGGAACAAGATCATCAGTCGTTCCACGGTGAAGGCGCATCGCAAGGACGTTCTCGCCAAGTGCTATGGTGGCGACATCACGCGCAAGCGCAAGCTCCTCGAGAAGCAG
>JAFWMH010000031.1 GCA_017510785.1 Atopobiaceae bacterium
AGGACTCGATAGCGGGGGCGGACCACTTCGTCGCGGACAAGCCCACCGAGCTCGAGGTCGCGCAGGCGTGCGCGAAGGCGAGGGAGATCATCGGCAAGGCGGTTGCAACCGCCGAGGAAAAGGAGTAGAATCACCAGCCGGTCAGCTCGGAACCGACGTTCGCTCCGGTGACCCACACCTTCTTACACCACATATCGGGACGCGATCTCCTGCCACGTCCGCGCGACCGAGCCCAAGACTCGAATGCACGAAGGACGCCTCAAGGCAGACCACCCGAACCAATCGAACAGCTCGAAATGCGACACTCTTCCAGGAAGTTCGTCCCACTCTCGTGATAGCATGGAAGCATCGACGAGGGGAGCAACTTATGGCTTGGAACACCAACGTACTTATAGGACAATCCGGCGGCCCGACGGCAGCCATCAACGCGAGCCTGGCCGGCGCGTTCGATACGGCGCGCGACCTTGGCGCCCACGTGCTCGGCATGCGCTACGGCATCGAGGGATTCCTCGCTGGCCGCATCGTGCATCTCGACCGCGCGCTCGGCGACCCCATGGACATCGAGCTGTTGCGTCGCACGCCGGCAAGCTACCTCGGCAGCTGTCGCTTCAAGCTGCCCGAACCGGAGGACGATCCGGCGTTTTTCGAAAACGCCTTCGCCAAGTTCGAGGAGGCCCGCGTAGGCGCCGTCCTCTACATTGGCGGCAACGACTCAATGGACACAATAGATAAGCTCAGCCGTTGGGGCACCGAGCACGGCAGTGAGGTACGCCTCATCGGCATCCCTAAAACAATTGATAATGACCTCGTGGGCACCGACCACACACCCGGCTACGGGAGTGCGGCAAAGTTCATCGCAACGTCGATGCGCGAGCTTGCCCGCGACTCGAGCGTTTACGACCTCAAAAGCGTCACGTTCGTGGAGATCATGGGCCGCGACGCCGGTTGGTTGGCCGGATCGGCATGCCTAGCCGGAGAGACCGGCAACCCGTGCCCCGACCTCGTTCTGCTGCCAGAGGTCACACTTAACCAAGAGGCGCTGCTCAACCGTCTGGCTCTGCTGCTCGAGCGCAAGAACACCGTGGTGGTTGCCGTGAGCGAGGGTGTGCGCCATCGCGACGGAACGCTCTTGTGCGACGCCGCCGCAGAGGCAGCCGACGGCACGCGTCTCGACGCCTTCGGACACGTAGCTTCTCTTTCGGGCACGGGACGATACCTCGCAAGTGCCACCCGCGCCGCCCTCGGTTGCAAAACGCGCGCCATCGAGCTTTCCACGCTGCAACGCTGCGCAAGCCACGTGGCAAGTGCCACCGACCTTGCCGAAGCGTACGCCCTTGGCGGTGCCGGCGTGCTTGCCGCGCACGAAGGGCAAACGGCCGTGATGAGCGCCATCAAACGGATATTTGATAAACCCTATTTGTACGACACCACGCTCACTCCCGTCGCGGATGTGGCGAACAAGGCACGCAAGGTTCCGCGCGAGTTCATCGCCGCAGATGGCATGGGCGTAACGGCCGCGTTCGACCGCTACGCCCGTCCACTCATCGAGGGAGAGGTTTCGTCGACGTATCAGGGAGGTGTGCCGCATCACATCGTGGCACTCGACAGCGACCGCGCCTAACAGACTCAACGTCCGGCGGCACGGCGCCCAACGACGCGCCGGCCGACCCTGGCACTGCGCTGCGTTGCCCAACCATGGCGTCGTGCCACCGCAGCACGTCGTACAAGCTGCGTCGCCCTGCCGTGGCGCTGCGTCGCCGATGGCCCACCCCTAGAGAGCGGTCAAATCGGGGAGTGGCCCGGAGGAGCAGCCGCGCGCAGTTCCGCAGGAACGAGGACTGTTTGAGCACGGCGCCCTCCGAGCCACGGACGGGCGCTTAACTCTGTAGCGACAGGCCCGCGCGGGGCTATCTGCGCGGCACGCGAATCGTGCAACCTAGGTAGCAGCTCCGCTGGGCGCTCTCGCGAACGACCTCCTCGAGGGCATCGAACCACGCACCACCGTCGCTTTGCACGCCGTCGCGCACGATCACAATGCGCGTTGGCGTGCAAATCTCGCTCAAGCAATCCTCCAGCGCGTCGAGGTTGTATCCGTAATAGTCGGGAAAGTCGAGCTTGCGGGCAAGCATCTCGTGCGCGTCGCTTGCCGTTTGCAGCTCCGACTCCCGAAGCGTCACCTTGTGGGGACGGCTCATCTGGGCCTCCTAATATAACTTCTCGAATGTTTTATAGTGGTCTTGGGTATAGTAGATAAGCCCGTCGTTGGAGTACACAATGCGCTTGGCACCGCGCCGCCCTCCCTTGTAGTCAATGTCGCACTCGTACCACGTCCGGCCCTTGGCTTTGGGCAAGCGGCCTTCTCGGTTGCCAAACCGATCGCCGCCAATCGACTTGCCGGGACATGCTTCCTCGAGGGAGAGCCCCTCGGTTTTCCACCCGGCATCTTCGGCCTCATCCTTCGTAACGTAGTTCTTGGGCAAGTGACCATAAGTGTGCAGGTACAGGGCCACTTCCTCCTTCGACACATACGTACCGGACTCTTTGATCTTGGCCTTTGTCGACGCCTCGGCCGCCGACTCAGCGGCCTTCGAGCTTTGCGAGTTCTGTGAGCCCTGCGAGCTTCGCGCGCTTTGCGACGCGCCGGCATTGGAGGCCGCGTGCGCGGTGCCCGACGAGCAGCCCGGCAGCACCAACACGCCTACCAGAAGCAAAACACACGCAAACATAGTCGTTAGTCGTTTGAGCATTGCACCACCTCCGCTGAAAACGCAACAATAAACCCCGGGGGAACGTCTCGCCGCGAAACAAACTCCCCGGGAGCTTGTCTCGCGCATCAAGCTGAGTTTCTCACAAAGACGCCCACTCCGTCACGACCGCCACATCACACACCGGACAAGTGGTAATATGGGAGACTCAAACGAACCGAAATCGTACCCAAGGAGGATCCTCGCCATGAGGACACTCGCACGAATCGCTTTTCTCGCATTCCTTACCGCGGCGTTACTCTTTGTGCCAGCCATCGCACAAGCCGAGGAATACCAAGAGGGCACCGTAATCGAGGAGGTCGTTGTTGAGGAAGTCGCGAACGGCGCCCTCGACCCGAACCAGGTCGACCCCACGGCAACCGACCCCGCAGCAGTCGATCCTACGGCGACCGACGCGAACACGACGAACGACCAATCCGGCGCGCAATCCACCACCGATGCCGAAAAGAAGAAAAAGGAGACTCCCCCTCCCCCTAAGACGTACGTTGTGAGCTACGAGCCCAACGGCGGCGACGGCTACATGCCTCCCACCACCTTTACCGAGGGCAAGGATTCGCCACTCGACCGCTGCACGTTCACGCGACCGGGCTACACCTTTGAGGGATGGAACACCATGCCCGACGGCAGCGGCGAGTCGTTGGCCGACGGCGTGGACGTTCGCCCCCTCCTATACGACGGACTCGTACTCTACGCGCAATGGGGTTCTCAAATATACCTTATTCGCTATACTTCAGGCGTACCAGAGAAAAGCGATTCGCCCGCAACGGGCAACATGCACTCCATGCTGGCCGTGCACGACGCCGAGGTGGCGCTTGCTGACTGCGAATACAAGCGAGTCGGTTACAAACCCAAGCGCTGGAAAGACGAAAACGGCACCAACCACGACTTTGGCGAGCTGGGTGTGAACTTTACGCCAGAGACCGATACCACGTCGTGGGAGCTGGCGACCATTGAGGCGAATCCGCCCGAGGAGGACGTAGACGGCCACTGGTCGTGTCAGGGCTCGGTGGTGTATCGCGCCGACGACGGTTCGCTGTGCGCCGCGATGGCCTTTTGGTACACCTCGACGGCATACAAGCAAGGTAATATGGACGCCTACGACTCCATCATTAAGGTCGTTAACCTCGACACGGGCGAGGAACTCAAGCGGGCGGAAGGTCTTATGCTCGAACACGCCAACGACATCGCCTACCGGCCCGACAACAAGCACTACTACGTTGCTCAGGGAGGCATTTACGAGGGCATGCCCGACGGCATCGTGGAGCTCGACGAGAACCTCAACGAGGTACGCACCATAACGCCCGAGGGAACGCATAATATTTGGAATCTTTCCTACTCGGAAGGCAAGTTTTACGCCATCGGAAACGTCACCGGCGACGCCTTCGCTCGCGGAAACCCAAACGGCGAGACGAGCGATCTTATCGTATTAGACAAGGACCTCAACTTGCTGAACACCTATACCGTGGACTACTCCGCGCAGGGGTTCTCGGGGCAGGGCATGGTGTGCGACGGCAGCTTTTTGTACTCGATTTTGGTGAACTTCGGCGAGCACGAATCGAAGACGAAGCAGAGGCTGGCGATTTTTACGCTGGAAGGCGAGCCGCGCGGCACCATGCGCATCGACATCGATTCCGAGGTTGAGTCGGCATCGACCGTTGACGGAAAGATGTACTTTTCCAACAACGGCAACAATAAGGGCACGATTTACGGAACGAACCTCGCCTGCACCACGATGTCGACCGTATGGGAGCCCAACCCCTACGACATTGAGTTCGAGTCGAACGGCATCGGCGCGTCCTTTTCGCCCGACGCGATTGAAACCACCTACGACGAGGTGGTAGCGCTACCCGACGAGGAGCCGCTACGTCCCGGATACTCGTTTTTGGGATGGAACACCAAGGCTGACGGCACGGGCGATACGTACATGCCGGGCGACTCGGTACACAACCTCGTAACCTCGGGAACTGCCACGCTTTACGCCCAATGGAAGCGTGCGCCGTTCGCGTTCGTTGCAGATAATGGCAGCAAAGTGGACGGCACAACCGAGGACGCTCGGCGCATGCTCGGCGAGCGGCCCGCACGCGCACCACGGCACATGGCCAACATCGTCGCGCTCGCGTGCGCGTGCCTGTGCTTGGCCGGGCTCACGCGTGCGCGGCCGCGACCGGAGGGCTTGCGCTTGTCGATGGGATAGCATCGCGGAGGGCGCGGCTCGCGTAGAACGCGGGGGGCGTCGGTACCAGGCGGCCTGGCAGCCCTACAAAGCTCGCGAAATCGCGGAAAACGGGGCCTCCCGCGAGGTTTGTCGGATTGGGAGCCCCCGGAATCCGACAAACCTCGCGCATGCGCCGAAAAACCGGGTCCTCGGCGAGGTTTGTAGGGCTGGGCGTAGTCCCCACTCGGCGGCCGGGCTTACCACCGCAGCCGCGAAGCGCGCATAAGACGCATGCCGTTAAGCACCACTATGAGCGCCACGCCCGTATCGGCAAACACGGCCGCACCCATACCCGCCAAGCCAAGCGTTACCAGCACGAACACGATGAGTTTGACGGCAATCGCAAAGGTGATGTTCTCGCGCACGATGTTCATGGCGCGATGCGCGAGTCCGAAGAACTCCGGCAGCTGCTCCAAGTTGTTCGAGAGAAGCGCCACGTCCGCCACCTCAAGTGCCGTATCGGAGGCAGCCGCTCCCATGGTAATGCCGATGTCGGCCTTCGCAAGCGCCGGCGCGTCGTTTATGCCGTCGCCCACCATGGCCACCGCAGTGTTTTTATCTGCTCGTTCGGAACCTTCCCGCTGGAGCGCGTCGATGCGATCCATCTTGTGCCCGGGCAAGAGCTCTGCGGAGACGCAGTCGATGCCGAGTTCCCTAGCAACTGCCGCTGCCACGCTGGAATTGTCGCCCGTGAGCATCTCGCACTCAATTCCCTCGCGGGACAGGGCAGCAATTGCATCAGACGCCTCCTCGCGCACGGTATCGGCAATCGCAATGACGCCCAACACCTGCGCCGCACGCGTTACAACGATTGCGGTAGCTCCCGAATCGCCCATGCGCTTAACCGCTTCCTCGACGTCGGACCCAACCTTGGCGTTTTCCTGAGCATACGCGAGCTTTCCTGCGGTGCACATCTCGCCCGCCACCCGGCCACGCATGCCGCATGCCGGAATCTCCTCCACGCCTTCCGCCGTGAGGTGAGGGGCCTGCGTGCGAGGGGCCTGCGTACGTGATGCCTCATCAACGACGGCCTTCGCAAGCGGGTGGGTGGAGCTCTCCTCGAGCGCGGCCGCAACCGCAATAACGTCTGCGGCCGACGCCGAGCCGAACGGCACGACCTCGCAAACCGAGGGATTGCCCGTGGTAAGCGTCCCGGTTTTGTCGAATGCAATGGTGTGAACGTGCGTCGCCAAATCGAAGTACGCTCCGCCCTTCACGAGAACGCCCATGCGAGCCGCGCGCGAAAGCGCCGAAACAAACGAGACGGGCGTCGAGATTACCAACGCACACGGACACGCAACCACCAAAAGCGAACAAGCGCGATACGCCCACCTTTGCCACATCGCGAGGTCCACGCCGCCGCGCGCGATGGAGAGAATAACTGGGACAATGACGCCGAGCACGATGGCGCCCGCAATAACGATGGGCGTGTAGGCCGCGGCAAACCGATCCACGAAGCTCTCGTACGGAGCCTTCTCGGCCTGAGCGCCTTGCACTTCGCTTACGATGCGAGCGAGCGTCGTGCAGTCTTCGTCGGCCGTCACTAGCACGTCCACGACGCCGGTGGTATTGAGCGAACCAGCGAAGATCTCGGCTCCTTCGCTTTTGTCTTGTGGAACCGACTCTCCCGTGACGGGCGCCTCATTGAACGAGCTGCTTCCGCAGGTGATAATACCGTCCAAGGGCACGCGCTCGCCCGGAAGGATGCGGATGGACCAGCCCTCTTCGACGCTCGCCGTCTCCACGTCTTCCGTGGTGCCGTCGGGTGATATAACATGTGCAATCGAAGGCGCAAGCTGCATGAGCTCGCGTATTGATCCAGACGTCTTGCGCATAGACCAGCCTTCGAGCCACTCCCCCACCTGGTCGAGGAAGATGACGATGGCGGCATCGCGGAACACCTCGGGATCGCCGCCGGTAGAGCCGATGACAAGAGCGCCGATTACGGCAATTCCCATGAGCACGTTCATATCGGCAGTGCGTCGGCGAAGCGCAGCGAACGCCATGGGCGCAATGAAGACGAGGCCAGCAAGCGAGGCGACGATGTAGTATGGAATCGCACGCACTTCGTCGCGAAGCATTTGCTCGACCAGCAGGCCAGCCACCAAGGCGAAGGCAGAAATGCTCATCAGTATTTTTTCGCGGTTCTCGGCGTACCAGCCGCGCTTCGTGTCGAGTTCGGCCTCCTCTTCTTCGCTTAGCTCGATGTTTTCTCCGCAAGAGCGGACGGCTTTGACCACGGCCCGTTTGCAGTCGACGAGGTCGACACCGCTCGAGGCCACTACTTCGAGCGTTGCGGTGGCATATACCAGACGCGCGTCCTCCACTTCTTTGAGCGCACGGACGGCGTTTTCCACGGTGCGCGCGCAGTTCGGACAATCGAGGTCGAGAACGGTACACGAGAAGGTCGGCTCCGCCGAAAGTTCGCGCGTTTTAAACTCCTCGTGATGATGGTGATGGTCGTGACCCTCGTGACCGTGATGGTGGTTGTGACCCTCGCAGCCGCAGTCACAGTGGTCGTGGTCGTGGCCCTCGTGCTCGTGACCCTGCTTGTGCAGGTGCCCGTGTCCGTGGTGGTGCTCGTGGTTGTGACCCTCGCAGCCGCAGTCACAGTGGTCGTGGTCGTGGCCCTCGTGCTCGTGACCCTGCTCATTCGCTTGCTCACGCGCGTCAAGTTCCCCTAACGAACTGTTAGGCTCGTCTTCTCGAAAATGCATCCCCTGTAAAGCCATTGTCTACACCTCTCCTTCCATAGGCTCGGCCGCATGTTCTAGGCCAATGCCAATTAACAGTCCCACATGATCATCCGATAGCGAATAAATCATCCTCTGCCCTTTCCGTTGCGCGGAAACCAAGCTCCGGTCGCGCAAAAGCCTCAGTTGGTGCGAAATCGCCGACTGCGACACGTGACACACAGCTTGCAGTTCCGAAACGCTCTTCTCCCCTTCAAGCAATGCCGAAAGGATTTGAAACCGCGTAAAGTCCGAAAGAGCATCGAATATTTGCGTCGCGGCATACACAACCGAGTCGTTTGAAAGAAGCTCGATTAGCTTTGCCTCATTCATTCTGTCTCCCTTCGTGAATTCCGTAATCTGTGTTGTAACTTCCACATCATGTTTATATGCGCATGTGCTCATGTTTTGCAATTAGTATACACCTTTGGAAACCGTCTTGTATCGTCGATACGGCTGTTGAAAGATGTTTTTCGGCTCCTTGTGTGTGCCACGGGCGCCACTTTAGGGCGGGTTTGTCTCCTAAACGGCCCTCCCGGCACACAGCTCTCCTCCGCTGGCATTCGCGGACGTCGCCAGCCATGCGGCGTCATCATTGCCCCGCGCTTCAACGTTTCAAGCATTCCTCGCAACCCGCCACCGAGTTTCACGCATTGTCGAACCAACCGGGCCGCTAACAAGCTACCATATACGTGGCAACCTCGACTACATAAACGCTGCAACGAGAGGAGTCGCAGATGCCAGAATCGGCCGACGTGCTTGCGCCTAAACAGTATCGTTTCCTTAGCGGAAGCGAATTAAAGGTAATTGCTGTGATTAGCATGCTCATCGATCATATTACGGCGCATATCCTGCAATTTCGGCCAGAGTATTCGGTGGCACTTGCCAGTTTTGGGGATCTTGTTGTAACTCCCGCATGGATGCTACGCACAATTGGACGCTTCGCCTTCCCCATTTTTTGCTTTCTTCTCGTGGAGGGCTGCACGTACACGCATAACCGTGTTCACTACGGTCGGAATCTGCTGCTATTCGCCGTGATATCGGAGGTGCCGTTCAACCTCGCGCGCAAAGGCATACCCTTTGACCCGACATATCAAAATGTGTATTTTACGCTCTTTTTGGGATTCCTTGGCATATGCGCCTACGAAAAGCTTACGCACAACCGCATGTATCAAGCGTTGGCTGTTATCGGACTGGCCATTATTACCATGGGTCTTCGTTGCGACTACGCCGAACGAGGATACGCCCTCATTCTCATTCTGTATTTCCTTCGCAACAACGCCGTTGCCAAAACCGCATTAGGCTGTTGCGTAACCACCGCATCGTGGCGCGCAGGACTCGCGTTTATACCCATAAACCTATACAACGGCAAGCGTGGCTTCGTGCACAATTCCATCCTTAAGTATGCTTTCTACGCGTTTTACCCTGCGCACTTACTTGCCATTTGGTGGTTTCGCACGCACGTGGGAATATAAGCGGCATACGGGCGACGTCGACAATCTTGACAATCCGGAAGCTTGGGTGCGCCAAATGTGCCACTTTGGGTCGCAAAGCGACCCGCAAATGGCAAAAATGGCACCCAACATTACATTGGGTGCCAAATATCCAACCGACCGTAGCCGTTACTCGTCAGTCTCCTCCTGACGACGGAAGCTGCCGAGCAAGTCGTCGAGCGAGGTGAGGTCTTCGTTAATCACGTTGTCGCTCGAAGGCGTAGTTGCGCCACCGATGAACTCCGTCTCGTCGTAGTGGTGCGTCGCGGGAGCGGCCGTGCCAAGCATGACGTCGTCGGAATCCGGCGAGAACACCATGTTGAGGAGCTGGGACAGATCCTCGTTGTCGGCCTCGTCCTCTTCCGCCTCCAGGATGTAGAGCAACCCGCGCTTCTCGAGTCCCTCGCGAAGCTCCTCAATCGCCTTTGCACCGATGCCGTCGATGCGGAACAAGTCGTCCTCGGTCTTGCCGATGAGATCGCCCACCGTCTCGATGCCCACCTCGCTAAACTTGTTGGTCCAGCGCTGCGAAACGCCGAGGTCGTCGAAGAGGTACAGCTTGGCGTCTTCGCCCGAAAGCTGCTTGCCAGTCGGCGTGTAGCGAGGCCCGAAATCGTCGCCCACCCAGTCGAGCTGCTTGGGCAGCTGCTCCTCGATGCTCTTGAGCGAATCGGGAGCCCACTCGGGCAGCGACTTCGCCAGCGGACTGGTTGGACCGTCAATGCGCTGACCATGGTACGTAAGGGCCACGTCTTCGTACGCCTTGAGGCCAGTACCAGCAGGAATCTTCTTACCAACGATTACGTTGGACTTGAGGTCAAGCAGATGGTCGGTATCGCCCTCAATGGCCGCCTCGGTAAGCACGCCCGCCGTACGAATGAACGACGCGCTCGAAAGCCACGAGTCGATGGAGCTCGCGACCTTAAGCGTACCCAAAATGACGGGCTCGGCCTCGGGCGGCGTGCCACCGGCAAGCGTGATGTTGCGCACCGTCTCCGCAAAGATGTAACGATCGACGTATTGTCCGAGCAAATACGTGGAATCGCCGGGGTTGGTAACCTGAACACGACGCAGCATCTGACGCGCGATAACCTCAACATGCTTGTCGTTAAGGCTAACGCCCTGAGAGGTGTACACGTCCTTAACGGACTTCACGAACGTGTGCATCGTGGACTCAATGTCGGTAAGCGTACGAAGCTTGCGGAAGTTCACGAAGCCGTAGGTAAGCTGGTCGCCCGCTCGCACCTCGACGGGATGGTCGAGTGCCTCGTCCACGCCGGGCATGAAGCGCACCGAAACCGGGACGCGCTTCTCGGTAACCACACGCGTGAGGTCGTCCTGGTCGAGAATCTGCAGCACATACTCGTTTTGCTCGCTGAACACGCGCAGCAAACCAGAGACAGGCGCGAGGTCGGCCGCACGACCAAGAATCTTCTCGTTCACGTTGCCAACGACGTCGAACATGCGGGCAACGGTCGGCAAGCCCTGCGTAATGTCGTCGGCACCTGCAACGCCGCCGGAGTGAATCGTACGCATCGTAAGCTGCGTGCCCGGCTCGCCAATGGACTGGGCAGCAATGATGCCCACCGCGGTACCAATGTTGACGGGACGGCGCGTGGAAAGATCCCAGCCGTAGCAACGCTGGCACACGCCATACTTGCTCTTGCAGGTAAGAAGCGCGCGCAGAGGCACCTTCTTGAGGCCGGCATCACGCAAGCGCTCGAGGTCGGCGCGGCTCTCGATGTACTCGCCGGCGGCAATGAGCACCTCGCCCTCGGGCGAGAGCACATCGGTAAGCGTGCAGCGACCGATGAGGTCGGTATCCACGTCGGACTCGCCGGGCTTCACGAGGTCGTAGGTAACGCACTCGTCCGTGCCGCAGTCCTCTTCGCGCACAATAACGTCCTGCGCGACGTCGACGAGACGGCGCGTGAGGTAACCGGAGTCGGACGTGTGCGAGGCCGTGTCGACCAGACCCTTGCGCGCGCCGTACGTCGAAATGAAGTACTCGAGCGGCTCCAGACCCTCGCGGAAGTTTGCCTTAATAGGAAGGTCGATGGTATCGCCCGACATGTCGGCCATGAGGCCACGCATGCCAGCGAGCTGACGAAGCTGCGTTTTGGAACCACGGGCACCGGAGTCGGCCATCATGTAAATGGGGTTGTCTTCGGCGAAGCCGTTAAGCATCTTGGAGCCAAGCTCCTCGGTGCACTCGCTCCACGCGTTAATGACCTCGGCGTGACGCTCGCGCTCGCTCAAGAAGCCGTCCTCGTAGTACTCGTTGATGGTATCGACCTTCTCCTGCGCCTCGTCGAGCATCTCCTGCTTGTCGGAAGGAATCACGGCGTCCCACACGCTCACGGTAAGGCCCGCGCGCGTTGCATAGTGGAAGCCCGTGTGCTTGATGGCGTCGAGGATCGGCTCCACGTCGGAGGTGGAGTAGCGGTCGCAGCAATCGTTGACGAGCGTGCTGATGTCGCCCTTGCTCATCTTGAAGTTGATGAAGGGGTAGTCGGCAGGCAGGCACTGCCGATTGAAGATGATGCGCCCAACCGTGGTCTTGATGCGCACGGGATGCTCGGTAACGTCGTGGCAAACCGTCTCGCCTCCGCCCTCGTACATGAGGAAGAAGCGACGCCCGTCCCTGAACTCGTTGGCGTCGGTCGCGTCAACACGCACCTCGACCTTTGCCTGAATATCGAGGTGGTCGCGGTTGTCGTATGCGCACACGACGTCGTCGAGACTCATGAATATGCGGCCTTCGCCCTCGGCGCCAGGCTTCTCGGTGGTGATGAAGTACGTGCCGAACACCATGTCCTGCGAAGGAACGGTAAGCACCTTGCCCGACGCGGGCGAGCGCAGGTTGTTGGAGCTCAGCATGAGCACGCGTGCCTCGGTTTGTGCCTGCGTGGAAAGCGGCACGTGCACCGACATTTGGTCGCCGTCGAAGTCAGCGTTGAACGGCGCGCACACCAGCGGGTGCAGGTGGATTGCCTTGCCCTCAATGAGCACCGGCTCGAACGCCTGAATGGACAGGCGGTGCAGGGTGGGTGCGCGGTTAAGCAGCACGAGACGATTTTTAATAACCTCATCGAGGACGTCCCACACCACGGCAGCGCTGCGATCGATGGCGCGCTTGGCACCCTTGATGTTCTCCACCTTGCCCAGCTCGACCAAGCGATGCATAACGAACGGCTTGAAGAGCTCAAGCGCCATGGCCGAAGGCAAACCGCACTGGTGCAGCTTGAGCTGCGGGTCCACCACGATTACGGAACGACCAGAGTAGTCCACACGCTTGCCCAGCAGGTTCTGGCGGAAGCGTCCTTGCTTGCCCTTGAGGGCCTCGGCAATCGACTTGAGGGGACGTCCGCCACGACCGGTGACGGGACGACCGCGACGGCCGTTGTCGAAGAGCGCGTCAACCGACTCCTGCAGCATGCGCTTCTCGTTGTTTACGATAATGGCAGGCGCATCGAGGTCCAGCAAGCGCTTAAGACGGTTGTTGCGGTTGATGACGCGACGATACAGGTCGTTGGAGTCGCTCGCAGCGAAACGGCCACCGTCGAGCTGCACCATCGGGCGCAGATCGGGCGGAATCACCGGGATGACGTCGAGAATCATGTTGGCAGGATCGGTGCCACCCTTCAGGAAGGCATCGACTACCTCAAGGCGCTTCACGGCCTTCTCGCGCTTCTGCTTTTGCGACTCCTCCGAAGCCACGATGGCGCGCAGCTCCTCGGCCTCGGCGCCAAGGTCCACCTGGCGCAGAAGCTCGCGGATGGCCTCGGCACCCATGCCGCCCTTGAAGTACGGCGAGTAGTAACGACGCATCTCGCTGAAGAGCAACTCGTCCGGAACGAGCTCACGCTCCTGCAGATTCATGAACTTCTCGTATGCCTCGCTGCGGAGCTGCTTCTCCTCGGCATACTCCTCCTCGAGGTCGGCGACTGCGGCACGCAGCTCGTCGGGACTCATGGGCTCAATATCGGAGAACTCGTTGTCGCCAGCGACCTGAGACTCCTCGAACTCCTCACGCAGGCGCTCGATTTCCTCTGCGAGCTCGGCGTCCTTCTCCTCAAGATCGGCGATAAGCTCTTCCTTGAGGTCGAGTTCGTCGGCCCTGCGCGCCTCGTCGTCCACGCTCGTAATGATGTAGCTCGCAAAGTAGAGGACCTTCTCCAAGTCCTTGCTCTTGATGTCGAGCAAGCGAGCGAGAGGGAAGCTCGTGGGGCTCTTGAAGTACCAAATATGGCTCACGGGCGCCGCAAGCTCGATGTGGCCCATGCGGTCGCGGCGCACCTTGGCCGTGGTAACCTCCACGCCGCAGCGCTCGCACGTAATGCCCTTGTAGCGAATGCCCTTGTACTTACCGCACGCGCACTCCCAGTCCTTTACCGGCCCGAAGATCTTCTCGCAAAAAAGACCATCCTTCTCGGGCTTGAGCGTACGGTAGTTGATGGTTTCGGGCTTCTTTACCTCGCCATGACTCCAGCTACGGATTTTATCCGCAGCGGCGAGCGAAATGCGAATGGCATCAAAGTCTGTGGTCTCGAAATCTGCCACGTTCGCTACTCCTTGTCGTCCAAAATGCCGCCAATAAGAACCTCGTCAGACGAGGAAGCGTCGTTGGTGCCCAAGCCACCAATGAGGTCGCCCATGCTCTCCACGTCGGCAAACGTGCTCACCGCATCGCTTACCTGAGCCTCTTCCTTGCGCTTCTTGGTGGGCTCGAGCTTGCGGTAGGTAAGCGGCTCGATGTCGAGCGCGAGCGAGCGGATTTCCTTTACGAGTACCTTGAAGGACTCGGGGATACCCGAGGTCGGAACGTTTTCGCCCTTAACGATGGCCTCGTACGTCTTTACGCGGCCGTTGGTATCGTCGGACTTAACGGTGAGAATCTCCTGCAAGACGTTGGCCGCACCGTACGCGTACAGTGCCCACACTTCCATTTCGCCGAAGCGCTGGCCGCCGAACTGCGCCTTGCCACCGAGCGGCTGCTGGGTAACCAAGCTGTAGGGACCGGTGGAACGCGCGTGTATTTTGTCGTCCACCATGTGGCCGAGCTTCAGGATGTAGGAGGTACCCACGGTAATGGGACTCTTGTAGGCCTCGCCCGTACGCCCGTCGAAGAGCTGGGCCTTGCCAGTGGCGGTGAGCTGGGGCACGAAGGCCTCCATCATGTGCTCGCCATACTCGAGCTTGGCCTTGTTCATGAGGTTGATGTTGCAGCGACGCAGTGCCTCGGCTACCTCGACGTCGGTTGCGCCGTCGAACACCGGCGTGGCAACGTGCATGTTGCCCGGCACGTAGCGATCCGAATCGGCAGACTCGGTATCCCAACCGTTGCTTGCGGCCCAACCAAGGTGGCACTCGAGCAGCTGACCAACGTTCATACGCGAAGGTACGCCGAGCGGGTCCAGAATAACGTCGATGGGGGTGCCGTCGGCCATGTAGGGCATGTCCTCGGTGGGAAGGATGCGGCACACCACGCCCTTGTTGCCGTGACGGCCCGAAATCTTGTCGCCCTGCTGGATTTTACGGCGCTGCGCAACGAACACACGCACCAGCTCGTTAACTCCCGGCGGCAAATCGTCGCCCGCGTCGCGGCTGAAGCGCACCACGTCCACCACGCGGCCATAGGAACCGTGCGGCATCTTGAGCGAGGTGTCGCGCACGTCGTGCGCCTTCGCGCCAAAGATGGCGCGCAGCAGGCGCTCCTCGGCGGTAAGGGCAGTTTCGCCCTTCGGCGTAACCTTGCCCACCAAAATGTCGCCAGGGCCAACCTCGGCACCGATGCGAATGATGCCGTCCTCGTCGAGGTTGGCAAGCATGTCTTCGCCGAGGTTGGGAATCTCGCGCGTAATTTCCTCGGGTCCAAGCTTCGTGTCGCGGGCGTCAATCTCGTGACGGCTAATGTTCACGCTGGTGAGCAAGTCCTGCTGCACCACGCGCTCGCTTACGATAATACCGTCCTCGTAGTTGTAGCCTTCCCACGGCATGTACGCCACGGTGAGGTTTTGGCCAAGCGCCAGCTCGGTGTGGTCGATGGACGTGCCATCGGCAAGGGGTTGTCCGGGAACGACCTTTTCGCCCACGTGTACGATGGGACGATGGTTTATGCACGTGCTCTGGTTCGAGCGCTGGTACTTCGGCAGCTCATACGACTTAAGGCCACGGCTCGTCGTTACCACCACGTGGCTCGCATCAACCTGCACCACGGTGCCCTCGGCCTCGGCGCAAATGAGCTCGCCAGAGTCGAGCGCCGCACGACGCTCCATGCCCGTACCGACGAGCGGGGCGTGCGTTTGGATGAGGGGCACCGCTTGACGCTGCATGTTTGCGCCCATGAGCGTACGCTTTGCGTCGTCGTGCTCGAGGAACGGAATGAGGTTGGCCGCCACCGAAAGCAGCTGGCGGGGCGAAACGTCCATAAAGTCGACGTCCTCAACCGCCACCTGCGCCGGCGCGCCAAAGGTACCGTCGAAGTCGGTGGTACGCGCAATAACGCGATCGGGATACGTAATAACGCCCTCGGCGTCCACCTCGACGAACTTGCCCGTCTTGTGGTCGTACGGCACGTTGGCGGGCGCGATGTTGTGCTTCTCCTCCTCGTCGGCCGTCATCCACACGATTTCGTCGGTAACGCGACCGTCGACGACCCTGCGGTACGGAGCCTCAATAAAGCCATAGTTGTTAACGTGGCTGTACAGCGAGAGGGAGCCAATAAGGCCGATGTTGGGGCCTTCGGGCGTCTCGATGGGGCACATACGGGAGTAGTGCGAGTTGTGAACGTCGCGAACGGCCGTCGGCACGTTGGTACGACGGCTCGAACCTGACTTGTGGCCAGCCAAGCCGCCGGGGCCGAGTGCCGAAAGACGGCGCTTGTGCGTGAGGCCCGAAAGCGGGTTGTTTTGGTCCATGAACTGCGAAAGCTGCGAAGAGCCGAAGAACTCCTTGATAGCCGCCACAATGGGACGGATGTTGATAAGAGACTGCGGCGTGATGTCGTCGGCGTCCTGCGAAGCCATGCGCTCGCGCACGACACGCTCCATGCGGCTCATGCCAATGCGGAACTGGTTTTGCACGAGCTCGCCCACCGTGCGCACGCGACGGTTGCCGAAGTGGTCGATGTCGTCGAACGAGAGGCTGGCATCCTTCTCGTTGCGCTCGGCCATGTCGTGCAGGCGCAGCAAGTACTGAAGGGCGGCGATGATGTCGTCCTTCGTTATGACGCGCTCGGTTGCCTGCTCGTCGGAGAAGCCAAGCTTCTTGTTGATCTTAAAGCGGCCCACGCGTGCGAGGTCGTAGCGCTGGTTGTTGAAGTACAGGCCTTCGAGCAGCGAACGGGCCGACTCAACCGTTGGCGGCTCGCCCGGACGCTGGCGCCTATAAATCTCGATGAGAGCGTCCTCGCGCGTGGTGGCGATGTCGCGCTCGACGGTTGAGCGCACAACGTCCGACTCGCCGAGGAGGTCGTAAATCTCGTCGTCCGTAGAGGCCATGTCCATGGCGCGAAGGAACAGCGTAGCGCTCTGGCGACGCTTGCGGTCGATGGAGACCACCAGGTGGCCCTTCTTGTCGACCTCGAACTCAAGCCAGGCACCGCGCGCAGGAATAAACTGCACACGCTGGACCTCAACGCCATTATCCACCTCGGACGAGAAGTACACGCCGGGAGAACGTACGAGCTGCGATACCACGACGCGCTCGGTACCGTTAATAACGAAGGTACCACGCGACGTCATGAGCGGGAAGTCGCCCATGAACACCAGCTGCTCTTTGATCTCGCCCGTCTCCTTGTTGACAAACCTCACGTCGACGAAGAGCGGGGCCTGATACGAGATGTCCTTGGCGCGGCATTCGGCAATACTGTGGGCAGGATCGCCAAACTGGTGGTCGCCAAACGTAACCTCCATGGTGTCGGCAGAGTTCACGATGGGCGAGAACTCGGCAAACGACTCCGCAAGGCCGTCGGTCATAAATCGCTCGAATGACTCCTTTTGAACTGAGATGAGATTCGGAAGCTCCATCGCGGGCGGAATTTTCGAAAAACTCACGCGCTGGCGCTCCCCTTGGTGTACAGTGGTGGAATGCGTTGTGGTACTCACCAGGCAGTTCCTCCTTACAAACGGACGAGAAAGCGGCTTTTTGTCGCAATGTATCAATTTATCGTAACGCGTCGTTAAGGTCAATAATTTCCTCTTGACAAGCGCCGAATTTTGTGCAAGTTGTGGACGAACTGCCCCTCTGGGCCATTAGGCGCCGGATGTAACGCCATACTCCATAACGAGAATGGTGACGTCGTCGGACTGCTCGGCGCCCTCTGCCCACGCGCCTACGTCCGCCCGCAGCGCCTGCACGAGCTCTTTGGGACGAAGGTCGTTGTGTTCGGCAAGGAACGCGTCGAGCCGGTCGTTTCCGTATTCTTCCTCGTCAACCGAAAACGCCTCGTTAACGCCGTCCGTGTACAGGATGAGCTCGTCGCCCGGCTGCAGCATGAGGTTCTCCTCGCGATACTTGGCCATTTCGAAGGTCCCCAGGAACAGGCCGCACTTCTTTTTGAGCCATTCCCACGTGCCACCTTGGCCATGACGCAAGAGCGGGAAGTTGTGGCCAGCATTTACATACGTAAGCTCACCCGTCTCCCAATCGAGCGTTGCCGCCCACACCGTAACGAACATGCCCGCCTCGTTGTTGCTGCACAAATGCGTATTGGCAGCTTTTATGGACTCGGCCAGCCCCATGCCCGAGAGCATGCGATTCTCTATTTCGTTTTTAGCCGCCATCATGAACAGTGCGCCGGGAATGCCCTTGCCGCTCACGTCGGCAATGAGAAAACCAACCACGTGATCGTCAAGCTCGAAGAAGTCGTAGAAGTCTCCCCCTACCATTTTGGCCGCATTCATCGACGCAAACAGATTCACGGACTCAACGCGCGGAAACGCAGGAAACGCTTGAGGCAATGCTCCTTCCTGAATGGCGCGCGCCGTCGCAAGGTCCTGTTCGTTGCGGCGCTCCGCTTCCGCAATAAAGCCTTTGAGCGCATCCACCGTAATGTTGATGCCCGTGGAAAGCATGGTGAACTCAACGCAATCCGTCTCGCACACCATTACGTCCAAATCGCCTCCGGTTATTTTCGCCAGCGATTTGTTCGTCTCGGAGATGGGATCGACCACAAGCCGCCGCAACAGACGATTGGCGAGTATGTACACGATCACAAGAAGCAGGAACACGATGAGCGTCACCCAGAGCAACGTCTCCGACCTATGTGCATACACCATAGAGAAAGGCATCGCATACACGACGTAGCCGTTTTTTGCACCGAGGGGACGGCTCGACATCAATACACCGAGCTGGACTCCGCGCGTTCCGTCTCTGTATACCACCACGCGGATGCGGAAGGTATCGGCTATTGCAGCCACCATGCGCTCCGCTCCCGAACCAAACGAATCCTCGATGCTTTGCCCCACGTGGTAGTCCGGGTTGTAGCTGTACACAATTTTCCCGTCGAGCACACCCAAGATTGTGCCGTCCGAAAGGTCGTATCCGTCAATGACCTCACTTTGGAGGTCGGCGAGCATATCCTCCGGGGAGTCGCTGCGTTGCGACTTCGGGGAAGATTTTATCTGCGCGTCGCGCAAGCGCACGAACTGTCGCTCCAGGTAGTTGAGGTTGCCCACGATGTTGTCGTGCGCGGCCCTGGTCGCCTGCACGGTAATGGCAATGTAGGCAATAACCGACGCCGCCACGAAAGCCAAGCTGAGCGTCGCGATGAGCCGAGTCCTAAACAGCGTGCGCACGCTCACATAGCTGCGAACCGTCGTGAACCACGCGGCCAGCCAATCGCAGGCCATGCACACAACCAGCATTATGCAAAAATCGCATACGATTTGCGCCTCCGCGTACCCTTGCCCCATGAGCGGGAGCACGAACTCGATGTTTTCGCGTTCGGCCATGCGGTACAGGCCCAAGTCCACGAACGCGCGCGTCGAGAGCAGTGCTACCACCGCACACACTACGGCCAAATAGAAGGTTCTTCGCCTCCCCTGGGGATTCTTGCGAAGCGCAATAGAGAAAAGCATGCCAAGCAACAGGCCCGCCATGCCGTAGAGCACAATGGTGGACCGAGCCGTAACCATGTAGTATTCCACGATGTCGAGTGGGAACATGTGCGCATGCACGTAGAGGACTGCACCCGCAAGTATTCCCTCGAGCATCCCCCAAAACACGCCCGCGAGAATCGCAACGCAGGCAATGGGCCCGAGCAGCGCCATAACATAGGCTCCGTAGTGCAGGTCCTCCCCCACTTTTACGTAGCCAAACTGCGTGAAGACCATCGAGGCGGAGATAAACAGCATAACGGCGAAGAGAGAAAGCCTCACCTTTATGCTCTCGCCTCCAAGCAGGCCGTGTGTATCTAGAATGGGCATTTTGGTGATAGCCTTAATATATGTGCGCACGTTCAAACGTACTCGCCCCCCGTTTGTTTTCGGCGAGGAATATTGGCGTATATGATAATAGAAAAGCCGGGTCCGAGGACCCGGCTCGAAAACAAACTTGTAAGCAAATACTTACTTCAGGGTGACGGAAGCGCCGGCCTCCTCGAGCTCCTTCTTGGCAGCCTCGGCGTCCTCCTTCTTGGCGCCCTCGAGGATGACGTTCGGAGCCTTCTCGACGGCCTCCTTGGCCTCCTTGAGGCCAAGACCGGTGAGCTTGCGGACAACCTTGATGACGGCGATCTTCTTGGGGCCGAAGTCGGTGAGCTCGACGTCGAAGTTCGTCTTCTCCTCCTCGGGCTCAGCAGCGGCAGCAGCGGGGCCAGCGGCAACGGCAACGGGAGCGGCAGCGGAGACGCCAAAGACGTCCTCCAGCTCGTGCACGAGCTCGGAGAGCTCGAGAGCGGTCATTTCCTTAAGGGCCTCAATAATCTCTTCTTTGGTAACGGCCATGCTATTTCTCCTTTAAACATGGACACGGCGTGCCCATTCATTCTTTTTAAACCTACGTTGCTGCTTACGCAGCCTCCTTCTTTTGCTCGGCGATGGCGTCGAGCGCGGTAACCAGCCCACGTGCAGGTCCAGCGCACACCGACGCGATACCGCGCAGCGGGCTTGCCATAACGTACACGAGCTGAGCCATGAGCTCCTCGCGACTTGCGAGATCGGCATACGCCTTAGCCTCATCGGCGTTAAGACCCTTGCCATCGGCAACGCCTGCGACGAAGGGAAGCTTCTTGAGCTTCTCACCCTTCTCCTTGAGCACCTTTGCCGCATCAACGGGATCGTTCTCGAAGAACACGTACGCGCACGTTCCCACCAGGTTTTCGCCCACGTCGGGCAACCCTTCCTCCTTGAGGGCAATGCGCATGATGTTGTTCTTATAAACCTTCATGTTGGCATTGGCCTCGCGAAGCGACTTGCGCAAATCCTGAGCCTCCTTTACGGTAAGACCACGATAGTCCACCACGAAGAAGCCCTTGGAGCTCTCGATGGAACCCTTGATTTTCTCGAGCATCTCTATGTTGCTTTTGTTCGGCATAAAAAACACCTCCTTCGATTCGTTCGGGCACGAGCCACCGAAGGAAGCCTAATCTTAAGACCACCTCGGCAGGCGGAAAATCCTTTAAGCCTTGCGGCACCGGCTGTCTTTGGTAGCGTTTCGTGCAATTTGACGATTTGCTATTGTGACAGGTGGTTAGACGCGTGTCAACAAGCGACCGGCGTCGGCGACGCATGCACACAATCTCGCCAAAGGGTGCCTACTTGGCTGCCTGCTCGGCACGCAAAAAGGCCGCCCCCTGAGGGACGGCCTTCGCAAACGCTACAAGCTAAGCCTTACGCGAGGAAGTCGCGGTTGATGGTACCGTCCAGACGGACGCCAGGTCCCATCGTGGAAGAAACAACGACGGACTTTACGTAACGGCCCTTTGCGCTCGCCGGCTTCACGCGGAGAAGCTCGGTGAAGAGCACGCCGTAGTTCTCGGCAAGCTTCTCGACGGGGAACGACGTCTTGCCGATGGGCACGTGACAAATGCCGTAGCGGTCGGCACGATACTCAACACGGCCAGCCTTGAGCTCCTGGACCATGCGAGAAACATCCATGGTAACCGTACCGAGCTTGGGGTTCGGCATGAGGCCACGCGGGCCAAGAATACGGCCAAGACGGCCAACCTTGCCCATCATGTTGGGCGTGGCGATGGCGGCGTCGAAGTTAAGGTTGCCGGCCTGTACCTGAGCCACGAGATCGTCGGAACCGATGACGTCGGCACCGGCAGCCTCGGCCTCGCGAGCCTTCTCGCCCTCGGCAAACACGGCGACGCGAATGCTCTTGCCCGTGCCGTGCGGCAGCGAAATGGAGCCACGAACGTTCTGGTCGGCCTTACGGGTGTCGACGCCAAGGCGAATGGAAGCCTCAACCGTCTCGTCGAAGCCGGCAGCGGCGATATCCTTTACCAGCTGCAAACCCTCCCTCGGAGTGTAGAGCTTCGAACGGTCGACCTTGGCGAGTTGTTGCTTGTACTTCTTTCCGTGCTTAGGCATCTCAATTCCTCCTTGTGGTAGTTGACGGATTCTGCGAATCCTTCCACGGTTACGCCCCAAAAGGGCACTCCGGCTTCTCAAACAAAACCGCCGAGCGAGCAGAGAAACCCGAGCGCTCGCTCGACGTGGTACCAAACTTATGCCTCGGCGATGGTAACGCCCATGGAGCGTGCCGTACCGGCAACGATCCTCTTGGCGGCCTCGATGTCGTTTGCATTGAGGTCGGGCATCTTGATTTCGGCAATCTTGGTAAGCTGCTCTTGCGTGAGCTGGCCAACCTTGTCGCGCTGAGGAACGCCAGAGCCACTCTGCAGGCCGAGCTCCTTCTTGATGAGGTGAGCCGCCGGAGGCGTCTTGGTGATGAACTCAAACGTACGGTCGTCGAAAACGGTAATCTCGACGGGGATGATGTCGCCTGCCTGGTCCTTCGTCGCATTGTTGAAGGCAGTGCAGAACTGCATGATGTTAACCTGTGCGGCACCAAGCGCGGGACCTACGGGAGGCGCAGGATTTGCCTTGCCGGCAGGAATTTGGAGCTTAATGAGGTGTGTAACTTGCTTTGCCATGTTTGGTCTCCCTGTGTACAAAACCCTAATCGAATGTATAGTTACGCCAGACCCGAGAAGCTATCCTCACCGATACCGGACTGGCAGGATTGCTAGCCAATAATCGAAACCTGATCGAGCGTAAGCTCCACTGGAGTATCGCGCCCGAAGATGCTCACCATTACCTTGACCTTGTTCGTTTCCGGGTGAACCTCCGATATTTGCCCATCGAAGTCGGCCAACGGCCCCGACACGACACGAACCGCTTGGCCAGCCTCAAGGTTAGTCGCCGTACGCTTAGGCGCCGGCTCGGAGCCACGCACGCCGGTATGCATAATCTTGTTGTACTCGCTACGGCGAAGCGGGGACGGTTTGCCGTCCACGCCTACGAACCCCGTAACACCGGCCGTGTTGCGCACGATGGTCCACGTATCGTCATTCATCTCCATCCGTACGAGCACGTACCCAGGAAAGACCTTCGCCTCCTTGGTATCGCGCTTGCCGCCCTCTTTGATCTCGATAACTTCCTCGGTGGGAATTTGAATATCGACGATGAGGTCCTCGGCTCCGAACGTCTCGATGCGATGCTCAAGATCCGTTTTAACCTTGTTCTCGTACCCGGAGTACGTGTGAACGACGTACCAACGCTTAGCCATGACGTTAACCCCTCAGGTTGGTGTATTGCACCAAGCCGGCAACGAAACCGGTGTCGACGAGCCAAATGGCAACACCGAACAGAATGAGGAATGCGATAACCGCCACAGAGTAACTGCGGAGCTCTGCAGGCGTTGGCCACGTGACGTGACGCATCTCCGTGCGCACATCGCCAAAGTATCCCGTTACCTTGGCTAGACCCTTACGATCTTCCTTGGCGGCAACCTTGACCTTGCCCGAGTTGTTCGACTTGCCCTTGAAGAGCGAGCGTTTCTCGGTTTCCTTGTTCACGCCAGAAACGGCATGCGCCTCTTCGATGCGGGCACGCTCCTTCTGGCGTGCCTTGCGGGCGGATCGCTTGTTGCGCTCCCTCTTGGCCATCCTCGTAATCCTTCCAGAAAAAAAGCCTTTATCATAGAAACCGGCTAACCCCGAAGGGAAAGCCGGTGAAATTGCTGGCACGCCAGGAAGGACTCGAACCCTCAACACGCGGTTTTGGAGACCGCTGCTCTACCAATTGAACTACTGGCGTGTATGGGAACTATTTTAGCGCGTTTCCCTGTGCGCTGTGTGCTTTTTGCACCACCGACAATATTTCTTCATTTCTAGACGCTCAGGGTTGTTGCTCTTGTTCTTCTTAATCGTATAGTTGCGTCGCTTGCACTCGGTGCAGGCGAGAGTAACTAGTGTACGCATAAGACCTCCTCAAACGTGACGCGAAGAAACACATTAGCACCAGCACTACGCTGTTGTCAACTCTAAATGGGAACTTTCTTGCGAAATTGCCAATACTGTGCATTGGGTATCGCTGGGGATCGGGTATTGGATTGGGTACCGAATCCGGAAATCGCTCCGTCAAAAAGCCCGGCACCCAGAAGGGTACCGGGCTCACACATCGATGAGAGCTAGTGTTACTCGATGATGGTGGAGACGCGGCCGTCGCCTACGGTGTGGCCACCCTCACGGATAGCAAACTTGAGGCCCTGCTCCATTGCGATCGGGTGAATGAGCTCGGCGGTGATGGTGATGTGGTCGCCAGGCATTGCCATCTCGACGACGCCACCATTGGCATCGGTGAGCTTTTGGATGTCGCCCGTTACGTCCGTCGTGCGGAAGTAGAACTGCGGACGATAGCCGGAGAAGAACGGCGTGTGGCGGCCACCCTCCTCCTTGGTGAGGACGTAAATCTCGCCGGTGAACTTGGAGTGCGGGGTAACGGAGCCGGGAGCGCAAATAACCTGGCCGCGCTCGATTTGCTCGCGCTTGATGCCACGCAGGAGGATACCCACGTTGTCGCCAGCCTCGCAGTAGTCCATGGACTTACGGAACATCTCGATGCCGGTAGCGGTAGACTTCTGGGTCTCCTTGATGCCGACGATCTCGACGGGGGTGTTGAGCTTGAGCTGACCGCGCTCAACACGACCAGTAGCAACGGTGCCACGACCGGAGATGGTCATAACGTCCTCGATGGCCATGAGGAACGGAAGCTCGTTGTCGCGGGCAGGGGTCGGGATGTAAGTGTCAACCTCGTCCATGAGCTCGCGGATGGCGCCGTAGTACTCCTCGTCGCCCTCGAGAGCCTTGAGTGCGGAACCCTGAACGATGGGGAGATCGTCGCCGGGGAAGTCGTACTCGTTGAGGAGCTCGCGGGTCTCCATCTCGACGAGCTCTATGAGCTCCTCGTCGTCAACCATGTCGCACTTGTTAAGGAAGACGATGATGTAGGGTACGCCTACCTGACGGGCGAGAAGGATGTGCTCGCGCGTCTGGGCCATCGGGCCGTCGGTAGCGGCGATAACCAAGATTGCGCCGTCCATCTGAGCAGCGCCGGAAATCATGTTCTTGATGTAGTCGGCGTGACCCGGGCAGTCAACGTGTGCATAGTGACGGGAAGCCGTCTCGTACTCAACGTGAGCAACGGAAATCGTAATACCGCGCTGACGCTCCTCGGGAGCCTTGTCGATCTGATCGAACGCGGTGAAGTCTGCCTTGCAGCCCTCAGTCTCGGAGAGAACGCGAGTGATGGCAGCGGTAAGGGTGGTCTTGCCGTGGTC
>JAFWMH010000032.1 GCA_017510785.1 Atopobiaceae bacterium
GCGGCTTCTGGTAGCGGTCGTAGAGCTCGATGAGCGAATAGCGCAGCCCCTGCGGGTCGACCTGCCAGCCCCAGTCGGAGGTCGGGAGGAAGGGGTTCTTCACACCGGTAGCGAGATTGCCGCCGACCTTCTCATACTGGTACGCGTCAACGCAGTCGACCATGCTCATGTAGTAGGAGAAGCTCACGAAGTCCACCGGATACTGCGCGAGAATGGCCTCGTCGTCGAGGCCGAAGTCCACGTGAATGCCCGCGCGCTCCCAGTACTTCTTAATCCATAGGGGATAGCGGCCCCTCACCTGCACGTCCGAGTAGAACATGTTGTCGCGGTTGCGCGCCTGTGCCTTAAGTTGGTTGCGCGGGTCGCAATCGAGCGGGTAGTAGGTGGTCTTTGTGAGCATGCAGCCCATTTGGGCACCCGGGCACATCTCGTGCAATGCCTTGGTGGCGAGCGCCGATGCCACGAACTGGTTGTGTACGCTCTGGTACACCATCTCCTCGCGTTTCTCTGCAGGGTAGCGTGCCGAAAGATATCCGATGGTGGTCCAAGGGTGACGGAACACGGAGTCGATTTCGTTGAAGGAAAGCCAATAGCGCACAAGGTGGCCAAAGTGCGCAAAGCAGGTTTTGGCGTAGCGGACGAAGAAGTCAATGACCTTGCGGTTATACCAGCCATCGAAGTGGTCGGCCAGGTACACGGGCTGCTCGTAGTGGTGCAGCGTGACTAGCGGCTCGATGCCCTTTTCGTTGAGGTAGGTAAGGACGTCCTCGTAAAACTTGAGTCCAGCCTCGTTCGGCTCCTCCTCCGTGCCCGTGGGGAAGAGGCGCGTCCACTGGATGGACATGCGGTAGGTTTTGAAGCCCATCTCGGCGAACAGGTCGATGTCCTCCCTCCAACGATGGTAGCCGTCGACGGCGTGACGCTTGGGATACATGTGGGTATCGGCGGAGGCCTCGGCGTCGGCAAGCTGTTCGACGGTCATTCCGTGCAGCGCCTGGTAGTCGCTTTTGTCGACCTTAGGCTTGTACGTGGTGCAGTCGGCCACCGAGAGGCCCTTGTCTCCCTCGAGCCATCCGCCCTCGTACTGGTTGGCAGCCGTCGCGCCGCCCCACAGGAACCCTTCCGGAAAACGTGCCATGCTACATCACTACTCCCATTTCAACAGTTTGGTACCGGAGACGACCTCGCCCTCGGCGATGGCGGCCGGGGGTAGTACTATCGTATCCCTTGGCCCTTATGCCGTCGACGAGAGATTGGGCGCATGCATCACCTTTGCGCTGCCACGATTTGCGTTTTAAAGTGGCAGACAAAAGCAGTGGCAGAGAAAAGCGGTGGCAAGCACAAGCGGATGTGGGGAGAAATGAGGCAAGAACCATGACGGGCGTTGTCGTGGCGTATCGCCGATATTCTGGATTGCCGACTTCGATTGGCTTTCGGCGATGAACGTGTTGACTGCTATGCCCAAAAGGGGACATACCTTCTCGTACGCGGTGCAGCATTGGGGTCGACAGGACGAATGAGGCCAGATGCGATGGTGTCGGCCAGAATTCTGCCCGAGAGCGACCGCTGGGACTCACTGAGGCCAAACACGCGTCTCACGTCGGCATTCCCGATGGCGCCAGAGTTAACGCAGGCAAGACATGCGAACATGTAGCAGGTCCATATTCTTTCCTGCTTGCCTATCTGGGCGATTGGCACCTTGGAGTAGAGCGTGACGTGGGTAAACATCCCTCCTTGGTCGACCACCCGTGGCGCTGGTAGCATAGCCTTGCATGTAGCGCCGATGATTTTGTCCCAGCCGCTGCCACGTTCCTCGCAAATGCCGCACTTGTGCAGAAACGATGCCATGGCGTCGTTGCGGGCGCGCGGCGCCATGTCGAGCATGCGGTCGATGGGCACGAGTGGGGCACCGGGGTTGGTGAACTCAATGCGGCCGTCGAAAACCTCTACCATGAGGGTGGCTCCTCGTTCGCTTAGATCCTGATGAACGATGAGGTTTGCCACGAGCTCGCGTATGGCTAATTCGGGAAAGCTTGTAGTTTTGCGCCTCGTTGCCCCCTCAAGAACTTCTTCCTGCGGGATGATCGCCATTACGAACTGCACGGTCTCCTCATGGGAAGTGAGATAGCCGTGTTTGAACGACCTCTCCTGCAAACCATCCGTTCGGCTTTTGCCTCGATACTGGATGACGCGTACCGCACGCCGCGCGAGTGACCCGAAGCGGTCGAGGTCCACCGCCAGCATAAGGGCGCCCAAGTTGGTGATGTTCCATGCACCGGCATCGTTTGCCGCCACGAATCGCTCATTGGATAGATCCTCTAGCACCTTCTCTCTTGACGAGGGTATGGGAAGGTCAAGGGCCCGATAATACGCGGGGTAGTCCAACATGTCCGCCACCTCGTTGTGGAGATTCTCGGGCATGGGACGTAATCCTCTCTTCATTACTGTCGCGTCGTGGCGACCATCATTATACGACCCCAAACGAGGTCGAAGCGTTATTCTCGAATGACGTAGTCTGGTTTTCTGTAGTCAGCGGTAGTTAGCGGTAGTTAGCGGTAGTTGGCGGTAGTAAACTGCAGCCGTGCGCACGCGCGCTACCTGCGGTTTTGTCCCCAGGGCGGGCGAGAATCGTGTCCGCGCGGTAGTTAGCGGTAGTTAGCGGTAGTTGAAGTTGGTTAACTGTGACTCTGAGTCGGTGTTGGGAGGCTATGGCGCTCCGAGGGCCAGAGCACGATTTGGTGCCCAAGTACGGCTGCCGAGATAGCCCCGATCAGAGATAGCCCCGATCGTCCTGCACACCATGGGCGGGGTACGGTGTGCGTACGTGGACATGCCGAGCATCGCGAGCGTCCTGCACACCATGGGCGGGGTACGTGGTGACCTACGGGTGCCTCATTACAGTCGCTAGCAGTAAGGCACTGCCAGAAAAGAATCTGAGGCTCATGGCCGTACCCCCTTTATTTTGCGGGATTGATTGCTGGGATCGACCTTTGCGGCGAGCAAGCCCAACGCCCATGCGAGCAAGCGGCAAAACAGGAAGTAGATAATGGCCGTGGATACGAGCGGGAAGAACGCATCCATCGTTCGGCTGCGAATGAGGTCGGAAGCGCGCGTAAGATCCTGCACAGCGATGTATCCCACGATGGAGGTGTCTTTTACCAAGCTTACGAACTGCCCCACAAGCTGCGGCAGGAACTGCTGCGCCGCCTGTGGGAAGATGATTTTTCGAAATACTTGCGTATGGCTGTAGCCAAGCGCGAGGCCCGTCTCTTCCTGAATGATGTCGATACCGCTTACTGCGGTCCACATGGTTGTGCCTGCCGTCGAGCCAAAGGACAGGGCAAACGCCAGAACTGCCACGGCCGCGCCCGGAACGTTGAGCGACCCAAAAACCACATAGTAGAGCACCATGAGCACCACCACAATTGGCACGCCGCCCATGAGTGCTTGGTAACCGTTCACGAGCCTCTCCGCCCACTTTGCGCCTCCGCGTCGCGCGAGCACGATTGCGAGACCCAACAGTGCCTGTAAGTCCGTGGCTCCCGAGCGTCGCGGGTATTAGTGGAGACGTAGCCAGTAAATCCCTGCAAGCTATGTCGCAAGACCCTTCTTTAGATCCCGGCTTAGCCCGCTAAACGGCCCCGCCAGCACACAACCCGTAACGTGTACCAGGAGTGCCACTTAGGCAAGCTTTTGTCCGCTAAACGGCCCCCGCGGTACACAACCCCGAACAAGATTACAGAGTGCCGTTGTATCCATGGTCTCCGCAGTAAGTTCGGCCTACGAATTGTGGTCGATATTGTTCATTGTCTCATCCTCGTGGTAGGCTAGGGGAGCAACGCACCACACATCAAACGAAGGAGTCGCCATGCATACCCCGCTGTTTCAGAATGCCCTGCTCGACGAGCCCATGAGCAAGCACACCACCTTTGGCGTGGGTGGGCCGGCTGCGGAGTTTGTAGTGCCAGAGACACCCGACGAGCTGGCAGATGCTATTGCCTCGTGTCGCGAGGCGGGCGTGCCCTACTTTGTGCTCGGCAAGGGGTCGGACTTGTTGGTGAGCGACGAAGGCTTCGACGGCGTAATCGTTTCGCTCGACGCGCTCGTTGGTGTGCGCCGCGAAGGGGATGCGTTCGTGTGTGACGCGGGCGCTTCGCTTACGTACGTCGCAAAACGTGCCCTTTACGCGGGGCTTACGGGTTTCGAGTTTGCGTGTGGCATCCCTGGAAGCATCGGTGGAGCGTGCTTCATGAACGCCGGCGCCTACGATGGGTGTATGGCGGATGTCCTGGAGTCGGTGGATGTACTTACGCCCGACGGTGAGCGGCGTACGCTTGCGTCTGACGAGCTGGACATGGGGTATCGCAAGAGTCGCGTACGTACCGAGGGTCTCGTCGTGCTTTGCGCGACTATCCGCCTTACGCCGGGAGATCGTGCGGCAATTCGCGCCAAGATGGATGATTTCACCGGGCGACGCAAGGAGAAGCAGCCGCTCGAGTACGGTAGCGCAGGCTCGACCTTTAAGCGGCCCGAGGGCTACTTTGCGGGCAAGCTCATAATGGATGCAGGGCTCATGGGCTACCAAGTTGGCGGTGCTGCGGTTTCCACAAAGCATGCCGGGTTCGTCGTCAACCTCGGGGGCGCAACAGCTGCCGACGTGCGCGCAGTTATTACGCACGTGCAAGACGAGGTCGAGCGACAGTTTGGCGTGCGTCTCGAACCCGAGGTTCGCTTCCTCGGCTGGTAACACGCGATGCAAGCTCCTTGGGCAGGGAGCGCTTCGCGTCCTTCGCAGATGGGTGCCAAACGGGTCATTTAGCGGACAAAAACGCAGGCAATGTGGGCCAAACGGCACCCATTATCCTGGTTGGGTGCCAAACGGGCCACTTGGCGGACAAAAGCCTAGGCAAAGTGGGCCAAACGACACCCATTACCAACATTGGGTGCCAAACGAGCCATTTGCGACCCAATTTCGGGGGCAAAGTGGGCCAAACGACACCCATTACCAACAATGGGTGCCAAAAGTGCCATTAACCGCCCCGCGCTCTTGTCAAAACGGTACGAACGGCACCCATTACAAACATTGGGTGCCGTTCGTGACGTTTGGGCTTGCGTCTCCTTCGGCGGTCCCTTGGAGGCGCCGAGGAATCATCTGGTCGTATGCTGCGCAGGTTTGCCCTATGGTACCTGCCTAAGCCTTAGTGAATCCAAGGGACGAGGCAAGCGTCAAGCTGAGCGATGAGGGTGTCTTTATCCATGTGACGGCCAATGAAGACGAGCTTCGTCATGCGGTCGCCGCACTCCTCGTCCCACTCGTCTAGCACCTCGGGATTCTCGGCAACGATGCGTTTGAACTCGTCCTCGGGAGCGGTGGCAAGGAACCAGCCGTTCTCCTGCATGTGTACCTGCTTGCCGGCCTGCTCGAGCACGTATGCCATGTTGGGATCATCGGCGAGCCACACGAGACCCTTGGTGCGAATAACGGAATCCGGCCATCCCTGAATGTTCTTCTCGAGACTCGCCAGGCTAAAGGGCTTGCGACGCTGGTACACGAAGGTCGTGATGTCGTACTCAAGCACTTCCGGGTCCTCGTGCTCCTCGGGATGCTCCAGGGCATCAATCCATGCTGCGGAGTTATAGGCCTCTTCGAAGCTGAAGCGTCCGGTATTAAGAACCTCGTCGAGGTCGACCTCGGCCTGCGTCGCTTCAACAATGCGCGCGTCCTTTTGCAGCCCGCGCACGAGCGCCTTGAGCTCGGCGATTTGCTCTGGCGTCACAAGGTCGCACTTGTTGAGCACGAGCGTGGTGCAAAACTCGATTTGCTGAATAAGAAGCGCTTCGATGTCCTCTTCGTCGATGTCCTCCTGAAGCAGGTCCTCGCCGCCTGCGAACTCGTCGAACATGCGAGCGCAGTCCACCACGGCAATGATGTTGTCCATTTCGATGCGCACGCCGCGCGCCTGTTCCTGCTTGCAGAAATTATCTATGGTGAAGGCGATGGGAACGGGCTCGCAAATGCCCGACGCCTCAATAATTATGTAATCGAACTTGCCCGACTCGGCGATTTGCGTGAGCTGGCGCGCGAGGTCGTCGGCCAAGGTGCAGCAAATGCAGCCGTTGGAAAGCGGAACGAGGGTATCGGAAACCTGACTCACCACGCCGTTCTTCTCGATGAGGGAGGCGTCTACGTTAACCTCGCCAATGTCGTTTACAATCACGGCTGCGCGAATGCCCTTGTCGTTGGCGAGAATGTTGTTGAGCAGCGTCGTCTTTCCCGCGCCGAGATATCCCGTAATAAGTGCGATCTTTACCGTGTGGGGCTCGGCGGGCTTCTTCTTGAATCCAAACATGCGGTACTATCTCCTTTTGTAGATGCGGACATAGGAAGTGTAGCACGCGCATATACGCGGCACGAAAGTGGCACACTTTTATTCAGATGTGTGCCGCTGTACAAGAGAGAGGAGCACCGCTATGGCCATTACGCCGGAGGAGGTTGCCGAGACGCGAAATATGGTGTCGCAGCAAAACCTCGACCTGCGCACCATTACCATGGGGATATCGCTTTATGGTTGTACCGACGAGCGCATGGACCGCATGTGTACCAAGGTGTACGATCGCATTACGCATACAGCAGAGAATCTCGTTGCGGTGGCCGAGGACCTTGAGCGCGAGTACGGCATTCCCATTGCCAACAAGCGCGTGTCGGTTACGCCCATCGCGCAGATTGCCGCCGCGTGCCCCGACGAGGACCTCTCGCCGCTAGCGCATGCCATGGATCGCGCGGCAGCCGCGTTGGGAATCGACTTTATGGGCGGTTTTTCGGCGCTCGTTCAAAAGGGGCTCGGAGCGGCCGACCGACGTCTTATTGCTTCGATTCCCGAGGCGCTTGCCGAAACGCAACGCGTGTGCTCGAGTGTTAACGTGGCTAGCGTGCGAGCGGGCATCAACATGGATGCCGTGCTGCTCATGGCAAAAACGATTCGCGAGGCAGCACGGCGCACGGTGCACATCGACTGCTATGGCGCGGCCAAGCTCGTGGTGTTTAGCAACATGGTGGAGGACTCGCCCTTCATGGCGGGCGCGATTCACGGTTCGGGCGAGTGCGACGCCGTCATCAACGTGGGCGTTTCGGGTCCGGGCGTTATGGCTGCGGCGCTGGAGGAGCTTCCCCAATCGGCCGACCTCATGGAGGTGGCGGAGCAGATAAAAAAGACCGCGTTCAAGATCACACGCGTCGGTGAGCTCATCAGCCGCGAGGCTGCGCGTCGCCTTGGGGCCGAAAAGGGCATTGTGGACCTCTCGCTTGCGCCGACTCCTGCGGCGGGTGACTCGGTTGCACGCATTTTGGAGATAATCGGCGTCGGTGAGTGCGGAGGTCCGGGCACTACGTGTGCGCTTGCGCTTTTGAACGACGCGGTGAAGAAGGGCGGCGTTATGGCCAGCTCGAGCGTGGGCGGTCTTTCGGGCGCGTTTATTCCCGTGAGCGAGGATGCGGGCATGATTCGGGCCGCTGTGGATGGCGCGCTCTCGCTCGAAAAGCTTGAGGCCATGACGTGCGTGTGCTCTGTTGGCCTCGACATGATTGCTATTCCTGGCGATACGAGCGTTGAGACCATCGCAGGCATCATTGCGGACGAAATGGCCATCGGGGTGATTAATGGCAAGACGACGGCGGTGCGCCTCATTCCGGCCATCGGACACGCAGAAGGTGACGTGCTTGAGTTCGGCGGACTCTTTGGCTCTGCGCCCGTTATGAGCGTTAACCGCTTCGCTGGTTCCGTGTTCGCCCGTCGTGGCGGACGCTTCCCCGCGCCGCTCAACTCGTTGCGCAACTAGAGGTGGGTTGGTCTGGCGTACTGGGCTGGCAGCCGATGTCGGAGGACTGCTTCCCCGCGCCCCCCCAAGGGCCCGCCCCCAACGCCGCGTCGGCCAACGCCGCGCCCCAACGCCGCGCCCCAACGCCGCGTCGGCCAACGGCCCGAACCCTACAAAGCTCGCGAAACTTGCGAAAACGGCCCCTCTGCCGAGCTTTGTAGGATTGGGCGCCCCCTGAATCCGACAAACCTCGCGAAGGCGCCGAAAAACCGGGAGTCCGGCGAGGTTTGTAGGGCAGCAATGGCTGCGTTCGTCGTGGCGACTGGCCTTTTCGCTACTCGTCCTCGGCCAAGCGGCAAATAAGGGCATGCAGGGCTTTGGCGCTGTTGAAGTTCTCGGGGATTATCTCCTTCGCGGGAATCGTAACGTCGAATTCGTCATCGGCCGCACTCACGATGGCCAGAATGTCGAACGAGTCGAGCACGCCGTCGTCGATGAGCGTGGTGCACTCCTCGTAGTTCACGTCTTCCTGGATGTCCTCGAGCATCTCGATTACGTCGTCGAGCGTGATGTCCATGGTGTCTCCTTCGTTTGGAGCTGTCAATTGGCTCTATCGTAGCAGACATGGGTTATTCGGGTGCACTTCCAAAGGCTCTTCCATAGTTGGGGTTCCGTTCGCGGTGCTATGGGTAATCCTTCCATGGCAGGCTCCCTATGCCAAGTGTCCTTGGCCAAGCGCCTTCGGCGACGCTTCCGCGTGTCCACGTTGTGTACCGAGGGGGCCGTTTAGCGGACAAAACCCGCCCTAAGTGGCCCTCCTGGTACACGTTGTGGGTCGTGTGCTGGTGGGGCCGTTTAGCAGGCGAAGCCCGGGCTAAGTGGGCCTCCCGGCACACGGATGAAACCTGTGTGCTGGCGGCGCCGTTTAGTCCGCAAAACCAGCGCTAAGTGGCACCCACAGCACACAGTTTCCCTGATGGTCCGCCGCTCACCCAAGGGCAGCGCGTGGCGCGAAAAAGCCTTACGGCAAAGCGCCCAGGTCCGCCGCTCACCCAAGGGCGGCGCGGTCGATCTTACCGTTTTTGTTGAGGGGCATTTCGTCGAGTTTGCGCGTATTGTTGGGCACCATGTACTGTGGCAAACGGTCGCGCAACTCTGCCTTCAGTGCCCGGCGCTCAATGTTGCCGACGTAATACAGAATAAGCCGCTTGCGACGCGAGTCGTAAATGCAACAGGCGCGCTCAACACCGTCCACCGCGTGTGCCGCGGCCTCGATGTCGCCCAGCTCGATGCGCTGCCCGAGGTGCTTGATTTGGTGGTCCTTGCGCGAAACGTACACCAGGTTGCCTTCGCTGTCGTAGCGAGCGAGGTCACCCGTACGATACATGGGCTCGAGCCAACGTCCATTGGCAGGATTCTGCATAAATGCTTTTGCTGTGCGCTCGGGCGCGCCAAGATATCCCATCACCAAGCACGACCCGCTCACGCACACCTCGCCAACGGCGCCCGCACCGCGTACCTCGTGGTCGCGTTCGTCGAGCAAAAACACCCGCTCGTTAGGGAAGGCCTTGCCCGCAGGTATTACCTCGTCATCGCCGTACGTGCGGTCAACCACGAAGTACGTGCAATTGCACGTCACTTCTGATGGGCCATACAAGTTGGCATAAAGAGCGTCGGGCACGAAACGCTGCCACACGCGCAGTTGCTTGGGAGGCATCACCTCACCGCTAAAGAGCACACGGCGAATGGTGGTGGGCACGCGATACTCAAATCCACCCATAATTGCGACGAAGCACATGGCGCTTACAGCCCAACAAAGTGTGGTGACCTCTCGGTCGCACAGATAATCCATGAGTTGGGTAGGATTCGAGAAGTACGCGCGAGGTATTATCTGCACCGTTGCCCCGGTAAGAAGCGACGAGTACACGTCCTTGTTGGTGGCGTCGAAGTCGAATGGTGCTTGGTTGCCCATAACGTCGGTTTCGTCGATGCCAAACGTGCCGGTGAATGCCTGCGCCCAGTCGAGCACGGAGCGATGTGAAGCCACGAAGCCCTTGGGCGTGCCCGTGCTGCCGCTGGTGAAGTTCGCGTAAAGGGGGTCGCAATCGGTGGCTTGGGTGCGTATGGCTTGCAAAACCGCATTGTCCGCCTCTCCGCAGATAATATCTTCCACAAGCGCGATGGGGCATCCCAATCCATCGAACAGCTCGTGGGCACGCGCGAAGTTTGCGGCATCGGTGAGCACGGCGGCGGGCTCAAGCACGGCCGTCATGCTGCGCACGCGCCCCTCGGGCTGACGCACATCAATCACCGAATAAAACCCGCCAGCATACACGGCACCAAGCATGGCCGCCCATGCGGGAACGCTCTTTTCCAAGTAGAATGCAACGGCGTTTCGCGGACGTACCCCATGGCGCGCCAGCCACGTGCCGGCCGCCTGCGCGCCATCGCACAGCTCCGTAAATGTGAGCGAACGTTCGGGGTCGGCGACGGCACACTTCGTGGGTACGCGCTCGGCAGTCGCCTCGAGCATCTGCAAAACGTTATACATCTTCCCTCGATTCCAAGTTGATGAAGTACGCCCATGCATCCTCGGGCGCCTCGCTATTGGCGGCCCGGGCGACGGCGCGAACCGTGACGTCTTGTTCAGGCTTTGGCATCGTGAACTTGGGGCTTGCCGTGTAGTCGCGAACGGTAACGAAGTCCTCGGTGCCAGCCGGCGCCACGTCGAATCGATACTGAGCCTTAATGTCTGGCCGCGTGATGGCGGTCGTTTTAAACCTAACCTCGTCGCCTTTCATCGTGGTTTCGCAGTAGCAAAACGCGACCTTCTCGTACGAGGCGAGGTACTCGTCCCACTGGTCGTACGAATAGAGCAACTCATCGGTGTTCTCGCCAGCTTCCTTCATGGCAATCATCTTGCCAAGGGCCTGTGAGAAGCGCTCCGAGCCTCCAATGTTGAGATGCTGCGAATCGCCAAAGTCCACGTCATCCGGGCGATAAAACTCCGGCTTGGTGAGATTGAAGTCCATGTAGGTGGCGCCGTGCTTCGTTACGAGTTCCTGAAGGGACTTCATTAGCTTGTGGTACTTGTCGTTTTGATGTGACAAGTTCACGTAGCTGGGACGTGGTGCTACCACGACGTACGCCTCGATGCCAGCTTGGGCGCATGTGTCGAGCAGCGTTTCAAGCTCGCCGGTGTTTTTGGGCAGGAATTTCGTATCGACGTCGACGGCAAGCGTGTCCTCGGTGAGGGTGTTGTAGTCAAGATAGCTGTCGTACGCGCAGTATCCTTTACCCAAATAACGCCATTGTTCGTCGTGTGTGGGTAAAATCTCAATGGGGTTGCTCGTCGTCAGGCGGTTGTGCACATTTGTGAGAATGGCATCAACGTTAAGGTCCACCATGTCGTAGCGCCATGGGAACATCCACGTGAGCGACTTGGACTTGGGGAAGTTATCGGCGTCCAAAGCTACTCTGCCCACGTTTTGCAGCACCTCGGGAAGTGGCTCGCCAAGGGACTTGGCTTGCATAAAGGTAACCTGACGGTCGTACTGGGGCACCGATTGCAGCGAGCTCGGACCAATGCACAGAATCACGCGCCGCACGTTGTGATCCTTGCGTGCCGTGTTGATGCATGCAAGGGAGTTCGGCAGGGTTTGTGCCATGGTCGAGAGGTTGTAGGTGTTCGACCCGAGGGCTTCGTCGAGTGCGGCGGGATTCACGCCAAACGACGCGAATGACGATCCCACCACCAAGGTATCGATGGTTCCTTGTGGCGTGCGACGGTAGTCGTACCACGTTACTTCGTGCGTCATGCCGTAGTTCTCGAGCGCAAAGGTGAGCGCGACGTCCACAAGGACGGCGATGGCCACAAAGAAGAGGACAGCCCCTGCGCGACGAGCCCACACGGCCTTGCGCGATGGTGCGTCCGGTGGCGTTGCGGCCTCCGGGGGAGCAGCGTGCCGAGCGGTCGTGTCCTGCGGTGCGTCCGGTGGCGTTGCGGCCTTGCGCGATGGTGCGTCCGGTGGCGTTGCGGCCTTCCCGGAGGAGGTGCGAGACGCCGACGTCGCGTCCGTGGGCCCGTCCGCATCCTGCCCCCGCGCCTGCCCGCGTTCGAGGGGTTTATCACAGAATTCCTTAGAAGTTGGCATACATGAACGCCTCCTCCTGTCCGAGGCTAAAGCTCAACGAGAATGCAAACAGGATCCCGCACGCAAGGTAAACCGCCATGCGAACGGGGAGGCGCAGGCCAAGTATTTCGGCGCGCACGTCGTGGCCTCGCTCGTAGCGCAAACTAATCACGAACACGACGGCCAAGGCAACAAGCGCGACCCACTCAAAGCCAAACGTTTGAGGCGAGGTAACGCCAAGTGCTTCGAGGTCGGGCCGAATGTCGCGCAGCGTGAGGTTGCACACGGTTGCCTTGAGGCACGCAAGCCCGACGGCCACGCTGGTAATGCAGTCGAAGTAGCGTCCAACGGCCACGACGGCGAACGTGCGAGCTGTGGCGAAGATGCGATACCCGAGCGTTTCGCGCTTTATGCGCAGGGCAATAGCGAGCCGGTTGAAGGAAGGAGCGAGCAAATCGGCGAGCGCAATAATAAAACCGTTATATAAACCCCATGCAATAAAGTGCAGTTCTGCGCCATGCCAAAGGCCCACGACGAAAAATACCACGATGTTTGCCACGCAAGCCGAGACGGTACGGCCAATTTGCTTGTCGAGCATCTTCGTCGCCTGTTTGTTCAACTTGCGCATGGGTGCCGAGACCGCCAGTGGATAAAACACATAGTTCTTCATCCAGTGGCCAAGCGACATGTGCCAACGACGCCAAAAGTCGGCCAGCGACGTAGAGAAGTACGGCTGTCGGAAGTTCTGCGCCATCTCGACGCCGAACAGCTCCGAAACACCTTCTACCATGTCGATGCCGCCCGAAAAGTCAGCGTACATTTGAAACGAATACAGCAGAATGCCCGTTACCACGACGGGCGATGGCGTGCTCCCGTTTGCGACGCCCATAATGGCGTTGTAGTTGCCCACGAGCACGTTGGCAATGGCGTACTTCTTGAAGAGACCGTACGCCAGACGCAAACAACCACGACGCATGCCCACCCACGAGGGGCGACGTGTGGCGAACAGCTGACCTGAAATCTCGGCGTATCGGTTGATGGGGCCTTGAATCACCTGCGGGAACCACGAAACAAAGAGGAAGAATCGCACGAAACTCGGCTCGGGGTCGTACTTCTCGTTGTACACCTCAAGCACGTAGCCAAGAGAGGCGAACATGTAAAACGAAATGCCCAACGGAAGAACGATGCCCAAGCTCGTGGTGGACTTCGCCAGTCCGAAGTTGAACAGAATCGTGTTCCAATACTTGAGGTATCCTAGCATGCCGAGGCACACCGCAAAGGTAGCGACAGCTACGATTCGCCGCTTCCGTAGGAACTGCGCCTTTACGGCCTTCTTGGCGTCGCGTCCCTTCGCCTCCTTTCGCGCCAGCTTGGCCTCGCCCGAAAGGCGCGCGAGCTTTTGGGATCCCAGCCACGTGGCCAGTGCCGTAATTATCATAAAAGACAAAAGCGGCCACGTGCCCACGACGCCATAGAACACGATGCTGCCTACGAGCAGCACGACCCATTGAAAACGTGGCGCAAATTTGCCCGTTGCATAATACGCGACGAGCATGATGGCAACAAAGCATGCGAACTGCAGGGAGAGTATTTCCACGGTGCCCCTCACGAAAAACAAAGAATGCTGCGCGGCTCATTATAAAGCAACAGGGCGTGCCCCATCGGGGCCCCGCGCTTTTCACACAAGGGAAGTGTGCGTGCCGTGCCGTGGCAAGCAGCCGTGGCGAACGGCCGTGGCAAGCGTGCCGCGGTGAACACCGATTCCTTTTCGACGGCCGTTGCCCGAGTGCTGCGGGGTGTTCGCCTAACTTGGCGGTATAGTGTACCTGTATTGTGTTTCGTTCGCAAAGGAGCGACCATGTCCGATTCCATTCGCAAGGTCAACGTCATCGGCCACCTCAACCCCGATACCGATAGCATTTGCGCCGCCATCAGTTATGCCTACCTCAAGAACCAGCTCGATCAGAGCACGATTTACGAGGCGCGTCGTGCGGGCGCCGTCAACCGCGAGACTGGTTACGCACTCAAGCACTTCGGGTTTGAGGAGCCGCGTCTCATCACAAGCGTCCGCCCGCAGCTCAAGGACCTCGACCTCAAGGAGCAGGCTGGCATCGATCCCGAGACGAGCCTCTACGTAGCGTGGAACCTCATGGCCGAGGTCGGCGCAAGCACGTTGGCCATTACCGACGCCAAGCGCAAGCTTCAGGGCGTCATCGCCGTGCAGGACGTGGCAAGGGCGAACATGGACATCTTGGATCGCAGCTCGCTTGCCACCGCAAAAACGAACTACGTCAACATTCTCGACACGCTGGAGGCCAACATCGTGGTGGGCGATCCCAAGGGTGCCATCACGTCGGGCGAGGTGTGCGTGGGAACGACCCCGGAGGCCATGGAGGGCGTCGTGAAGCCTGGCGACACCGTGCTCGTTACCGATCGCGTTGAGTCGCAGCGCTTCGCCCTCGAGGCGGGGGCCGCATGCCTCATCGTGTGCTGCGAGGCCGCAGTATCCGACGAAATCAAGCGTCTTGCAGCCAGCAAGGGCGCAACGATTATCGCGACGGAGTACGATACCTACGCCACGGCACGCCTCATCTCCATGTCCATCCCCGTGCGCGCCAAGATGCTCCCCACCGAGAAGGTCGAGTCGTTCTCGCTCAACACGGCCGTCGAGGAGGCTACGCGCACGATGACGCGCACCGGCCATCGCCTGTTCCCAGTTACGGACGAGGAGGGCAACTACTTTGCGCTCGTGAGCGGCACCGACATGGTCAATCCGCAAAAGAAGCGCGTCATTCTCGTCGACCATGCCGAGGTTTCGCAAATGGTCGATGGCATGGACGAAGCCGAGATTCTCGAGGTCATCGACCACCACCGTGTGGGCACGCTCGAGACGCCTGGCCCCATTTTCTATCGTCTCCAGCCGGTTGGCTGCACGTGCACCATCGTGTACGAGATGTTCCAAGAGAATGGCATCGAGATTCCGTCCAACATTGCCGGCCTCATGATGAGCGCCATCCTTTCCGATACGCTGTGCTTCCGTTCGCCCACCTGCACACCGCGCGACGTTTACGTGGGCAAGGAACTTGCCAAGATTTGTGGCGAGGATCCCGATGTGTACAGCGATGCCATGTTCGACGCCGGCGCCGACCTTGAGGGTCGTACGGCGGAAGAGGTCTTCAACTCCGACTTCAAGGTGTTCAGCCGCGGCAACGTGAGCTTCGGCGTGGGCCAGGGCTCGTACATGACGGAGAACAGCCGCAAAGCCGGCGAGGAACTCCTCGCGCCGTACTTTGCCGATGCGGCGAAGGTCAAGGACGTCCCGATGATCTTCTACATGTTCACAGACATCAAGAGCCAAACCACCGAGATGCTCTACTGGGGCAACGGTGCCGAGCGCCTGTGCGCCCGCGCGTTTAACTGCGAGGCGAAGGACGGCATGGCCGTGCTGCCTGGCGTCGTGAGCCGCAAGAAGCAGGTTATTCCTGCCATGATGAACACCCTCGCCAAGCTCGAGATTGAGGAGTAACGGCTCGCACGAAATGTGCCACGAAGGGCAGCTTCTAAAGAAGCGTCAAATCAGAAAGCGGCCCGGAGAAGCGCCGCGCGCAGTTCCGCAGGAACGAGGACTGCAAGAGCCGCCGCTCTCCGGGCCACTTACGGGACATTTGACTAATCTTTAGTGGCGGGACTTTGCGGGGAGGCGTGCTAGAAGTCCCATTCATCCTCCGTGCTCTCGGATTCCTCGAATACGAACTCCTGGAAGATAAGATCGTAATGGGGCAGGGCGAACCGTAAAACACCTCGTTCCGCAACCTTAATAATCTGTGTGTTGAGTGCCGCAGAGCGTACGGGTGGGAGTTCTTGGGCGGTTTTATCTAACGCTTTATTGATGTAGAAGAGATGTTTTGCCGCTTCCGCGCGTCCCGGTAAGGAAGAAGAATCGATACGCAGAGTTAGGCGTATCGACTGCCCTCTCATAGCGTTCGATGTAACTACTGCGTCCAAAAAACGAGCTGGGTGGAGTCGCAAAGGAAGGCGAAAACGGATTGGGACTCATGTGCACTCCTTCGTCGGTTGTAACGAAAGCGACCGCTCAAGTATATCGTTACGGTCCAAGTATACGGTTATAAAAAAGTATATCGGTGCGTCGGCGCCCTCCTAACACCCTCCGTTGAGGACGGACCGTCACTGCCGTACAATCATACTGTGATAAAACCGAATTAGGAGGCGCACATGGCAAACCTAAACGACCTCGCGTGGTGGCAAAAGACAATAGCCTACGAGGTGTATCCCAAAAGCTTCAAGGACACACACGGCCAGGGAACGGGCACAATAGCTGGCATTACGGAAAAGCTGGACTACTTGGCGAAGCTTGGCGTGGGTGCTCTTTGGATAACTCCGTGCTACAAGAGCCCCATGGTAGATAATGGCTACGACGTGGCCGACTACTACGCTATCGACCCCTCGTTTGGCACCATGGCCGAAATGGACGAGCTCATCGCCCGCGGTCGCGAGCGCGGCATCCGCGTGGTAATGGATTTGGTGTTTAACCACACGTCCAACCAATGCCCGTGGTTCGTCGAGTCGAGCTCCTCGCGTACGAACCCGAAGGCCGATTGGTACATCTGGCGCGACGCCAAGCCCGACGGCTCCGCACCCACTAATTGGCGCTCTATCTTTGGGGGCAGTGCGTGGGCATGGTGCGAAGAGCGCGGTCAATACTATCTGCACACCTTTGCGTCCGAGCAGCCCGACCTCAATTGGGAGAATCCCGACGTCCGGCAGGCGCTTTTCGACGTGGCGAACTTCTGGGCGAACAAGGGCGCAGGCGGGTTCCGCATCGACGCGATTACCTACATAAAAAAGCCCGCAGAGTTCGTGGATGGTCCGGTCGACGGCGCCGACGGCATGAGTGCGGTACACGCGGCGACGGCGAACACGCCGGGCATCCTCGCCTTCCTGCGCGAGTTTAAGGCAGCGGTGCGCGATGGTCGCGACATCTTTATGGTGGGGGAGGCCAATGGCGTTGCTGCCGAGGAGCTGGGCGACTGGGTGGGCGAGCAGGGCGTGTTCGACATGCTCTTCGAGTTTAATCACATGCTCATCCCCATGCACAAGTCGGAGGTGTGGTGCCGCAAGGTGGAGTGGACGCTTACCGACCTCAAGCGCGTGCTCGCGGCGAGCCAGCGGGCTACGGCTCTAAACGGCTGGTATCCGATGTTCTGGGAGAACCATGACCAACCGCGATCCACGGTGAACTTCCTTCAGTGCGAGGGCGCGTTGGCCAAAAAGGCCAAGGCACTTGGAACGGTGCTGCTTACCATGCGTGGCACGCCGTTTATGTATCAGGGCGAGGAGCTGGGCTACGGCAACGCGTCGTGGGACTCCATCGACGAGTTCGACGACCTTTCGACGCGCAACCAGTATGAGTTTGCCCTGCGCGAGGGCCTCGATGAGGTGGGTGCGCTTGCTGCGTGCGTGCGCTACAGCCGCGACAACGCGCGTACGCCGATGCAATGGGACGCGAGCGAGTACGCGGGGTTCTCTACGGCTAAGCCGTGGTTGCCCGTGCACGACGACTACGCAACCTGTAATGTGGCAGTCCAGGAGGCCGACCCCGACTCGCCGCTTTCGTGGTATCGCACGCTGGCGACGCTGCGCTCAGAGCATCCTGTACTCGTGGCGGGCGACTGGACCGAGCTCATGGCCGACGACGAGCAGGTGCTCGCCTTCGAGCGCACCTGGGGCAACGAGCGCGCCGTAACATTTGCGAACTTATCAGATAAACCCGCGGCATACGACCCTGCCCTCGTCGAAGGCCTTACACCAATCGTTGCGACGACGCTCGGCACGCTTGCCCCGCTTGAGTCCGTCGTGTTTGTTTGAGTTTGACGGGAGCGGGAGGACGAGTTCATGGCAGTGCATCAAAAGTATAAGGAGTTTATGAATTTCGTTGACTCGCTTCCACCCGCTCCGAAATGGGCGGTCGATCTTACCGACGAAGAGCTGCGAAACATGATGGTTGACGACATGCTGGAACAATGGGAGCACTTCGAATGGGAGAATAGGGTATAGGTCGCCCGTTCATCGATGCGAATGCACTTTTCGATACGCTAATTTCCGAGCGACCCGGCGTGCGTGACGTACGCGAAATCCCCTGAGCTAGTGTGGCGCTCCGCAGATTTGCGGAGCGTCGCCTTGGTACCTATATGCTGCGCAACACCTTGCACGGGTTCCCTACGGCAACGACGCCGGAGGGTATGTCGCGCGTCACCACACTTCCAGCGCCGATTACCACGTTGCTGCCTATGGTGACGCCAGGGCATACCGAAACGTTCATACCAAACCACACGTTATCGCCTACGGTAATGGGGAGGGCGTATTCCAAGCCGGCGTTGCGTCGTTCGGTATCGATTGGATGCCCTGCCGTCGAAAACACGCAGTTGGGGGCAATGTACACGTCGTGCCCGAAGCGAACGGGTGCCGCGTCAAGGACGATGAGCCCGTGGTTGGCATAGAAGTTCTCGCCGAGGTGGATGTTCTTGCCGTAGTCGCACCAAAATGGCGGCTGAACGTGGGCCCGCTCGCCCGTGCTCCCCACAATAGTTCGGAGGGCTTTAAAAAGGCCCTCGCGGTTGCTCGGGCGTATGAGGTTGTAGTCGTAGCACAGGTCCTTGCACTCGTCGACTGCCGCCAACACGCGAGGGTCGAAGTTCGCGTCGTATAGCTCACCGGCTGTCGCCGCCGTCATTGCGGCCACCTCTGTGCGTACTTCTTGCTTCATACATCTCTCCTTGCGTTAGTGCGACCCACAAACCGAGCGGCCCACAAACCGAACCCTACTGCTCGCTACTGCTCGTCCTGGAACGTTTGGATGGCGCTCATGATGGCGGGAATCACCTGCTTTTTGCGGCTAACCACACCGGGCAAAATGGCCTTGCCATCTTGGGCCCTCACGTTGAAGGCGCGCTGCAAAAGATTCTCGGCCCTCGAACCCCAGTAGAGCATCTCGGTGGTTTGCGTGCGAATATCGGTGAACATGTAGAAGAGCGTGGGGAGGTGCTTCTCTTGCGCGGCCGTAGCGAAAAACGGGGCGAGTAGCTTTTCGGCCGCCATGCGGCTGCGCTTCGTCATAAAGCTGCTTTGCCCAACGCCAAAGTTAAAGTCGCCGCGCGAGAAAATCTTGAAGTCGGAGTTGAAGAGTTCGTCGGCAGTGCGGCCGGTGAGGTCGGCGCCTGCGTCGAACATGGCATCGCTGTAGGCCTCGGGATCCTCGCCGCACAGATGGGCAAGCGCACGACCGGCCTCGATATCGGCAGAGGTGCACGTGGGGGACCGGAAGCACAGCGTGTCGGAGAGAATCGCGCTCATCATGAGGCCGGCGATGTTGGCAGGAATCTCGATGCCGTATTCCTGGAACATCTCGTAAATTATAGTGCACGTGCATCCCACGGGCTCGCAGCGGTAATAAATCGGTCCGGGAGTCTCGACGGTGCCCACGCGATGGTGGTCGATTATCTCCATTATTTCGGCTTCGGCTATGCCGTCGACGGTTTGCGAAAGCTCGGCGTGGTCAACAAGAATGACGTGCTTCTTGTGGTAGCTCAGCATGTTTGCCGAACCAACGACGCCCACGTAGTCGCAGTTGTCGTCAATTACCGGGAAGAAGCGATGCTGCGTGCGTGCCATGACGCGCTGCGCTTCCTCTATGGAGGTGTTCACCGAGAAAAACTTGATTTTTTCCTCGGGAATCATCTTGGCGCGGACGGGAATGGACATGGTGATGAGACGCGATGCGGCGTACGTGTCGTACGGGGTCGTAATAATGGTGCAGCCGCGTTCCTCGGCGAGGTTGCGAATAACTCCCGTTATGTTGGCGCCACAGCAAATCACGAGGCAGCCGGCACCCGCTTCGAGGGCGAAACGCTGCGTTTCGTAGCGGTTGGTGACGAGCACTGTATCGCCGGGAACGATGAGGCCGTCCATCATTTCGGGCGTGGTGCCAATGAGGAGCTTCCCGCGCTCAATGATGCTGTTGGGATCGCCTACGATGATTTTTGCGTTGAGGGTGTCGAGGATGTTGCGGAAGCCGGTGCGAGCCTTGGAGAGCACGAACGTATCCAAAATGTCCATGTTGGCGTTCGCAATGTCCTTAACGGCAATGAGCCCGATGAGGTTGTCGTCTTGGTCGGTAACGCAAAGCGTGCCGTGCACGGTATCGCGCATGAGATTCCACGCCACGTTAAGGCTCGTCTCGCAGCTAATGCCCTGCAAGGGGGTTATCTCAAGGTCCTTGATTTGCGGCGCGACGCTCGTAATGAGCCTCGGCTCCGTAAAGCCAAAGTGGCGCAGCGCGTAGGCGGTTTCGCGATTGATGGCCCCGGCGCGACGAGCCTCGTAGGAGGTCTCAATATCGGCGATTTGATTCTTAAGATACGCATAGCTAATTGCGGCGCAGATGCTATCGGTATCGGGGTTGAGGTGTCCAATAACGTTAATCTTGCGGATGGCGTCTGGCTTCATGTCGCGGCGCTCCTTAGTTGGTATGGGATACTACAGTGTACGTAGTCCTCGAAGAAGTGCGCGCGATTTTTCGGTGGATGGAGTCGAGTCGCCGGGTTTGTAGTATCGTATGGGCAAACGATGACGAACGGAGCGTGGCGTGAACAAACCGGTATTGGGCATTTTGGGTGGCGTGGGGCCGCTCGCAACGGCGCTTCTCATTCGCATGGTAGTAGAGAAAACCCCAGCACGCGTCGACCAGGAACACATTCCTATGATCGTGTTCAACGATCCGCAAATTCCCGACCGTACGGCACACATCCTCGACCGCAGCCAACCCGACCCATTGCCCGAGATGGCCAAGGTCGCCCGCTGGCTTCAGGACGCTGGTGCCGACTACATTGCCATTGCGTGCAACACAGCGCACTTCTACTACGACGGGATTACGGCGGCTGCTTCGATTCCGGTCCTCAACATTATGCATGAGACGGTGCGCGCGGTGTGCGATGCGGCTCCCGATGTATCGCTTGTGGGACTTATGGCGACGAGGGGTACGGTTGCCTCGGGCGTTTTCGAAACGTGCTTCAAGGAGCGCGGCGTTCGGTTGGCCGTGCCCGACGAGGCCGACCAGCAACTGCTCGATGCGCTTATCTACGAACAGGTGAAGGCGAACAAACCGTACGATGCCCAGGCGTTTTTGGCGGTTGCCCGACATTTGCACGAGCGGGGTTGCGACGCCGTTGTGGTTGGCTGCACGGAGCTTTCCGTCGTTTACGAGGAGCTGGGGGAAAAGCCCGATTACCTGTACGACTCGCTCGACGTGCTTGCCGAGCGCTGCGTTGGCTGGTACTGCGCGTATCGCGAAATCGTATCCCAGCCCGCCGCGATTTAGCAGAGAAAATCGAAGGAGCACGTCTCTGGTGCCTGCCCCTAAAGAATGGTCAACTGCCCCGTCCGTGGCCCGGAGGGGGCCGTGCTCAAACAGTCCTCGTTCCTGCGGAACTGCGTGCGGCCGCGCCTCCGGGCCACTTTCCGATTTGACGTTTCGTTAGGAGCACACCTCTGGTGGAGACACCGTTCCGATGGAAAGCGCTGCCCCACAAAAAAGGCCCGGAGGCGGATGCCTCCAGGCCAAGGGAAAGGATGTCCTACGCGTGCGTACTACTCCTCAACGGGCTTCTTCCAGAAGGAGAGGAGCAGAGCGCCCACGACGGAGCCAGCGAGAATGGCAACGAGCCACATGATGGGGTTGCCAATAACGGCGATAACCCAAGCGCCGCCGTGCGGTGCGGGGCTGTAGCACCCAAACGCTGCGGACATGCCACCGGCAATGGCGGAGCCAATAACGCAGGTGGGGATAACGTGGCCGGGGTCGGCAGCTGCGAAGGGGATGGCGCCCTCGGAGATGAACGAGAGACCCATGATGTAGTTGACGAGACCAGCGTCGCGGTCGGCCTTGCTCCACTTGTTCTTGAAGAAGGTAGTGGAAAGGGCGATCACCAGCGGGGGAACCATGCCGCCAGCCATGCACGCGGCCATAACCTGCTGACCAGCGCCACCGAGGGTAGCGTCGGCGAGGAGGCCGGTGGAGAACACGTAGGAGGCCTTGTTGAAGGGGCCGCCGAAGTCGATGGACATCATGCCGCCCACGATGGCGCCGAGCAGGATGATGTTGGCACCCTGCATGCCACCGAGGAAGTCGTTAATGGCCGTGTTGATGGCACCGAAGATCGGGTTGAGGAGGTACATAACCGCACCGATGGCGAGGATGCCGAGCAGCGGGTACAGAAGGATGGGCTTGATGCCCTCAAGTGCCTCGGGCAGCTTGTCGCAGGCCTTCTCGATGTAGAGGGTGATGTAGCCTGCCAGGAAGCCGGCTGCAAGCGCGGCCAGGAAGCCGCCGGAGACGCATACGCTGGAGTCGAACTCAGGGGCGGTGGCGAGAAATGCCATGTTGATGCCGCTCTTGGCCATGAGGCCGCCAACAACACCGGGGGCGAGGCCAGGACGGTCGGCGATGGACATCGCGATGTAGCCGGCGAGGATGGGCAGCATCATGCCGAAGGCCTCTTCGCCAATCTTCTTGAAGAAGGCGGCGATCATGGTGGAGGAGCCGTAGGCACCGGTGCCGGCGGCACCCATGTCGACGAGGAAGGCGAGAGCGGTAATGATGCCGCCGCCGATGACGAACGGAAGCATGTGGCTAACGCCGTTCATGAGGTGCTTGTAGATTTGCGAGCCAAGGGACTCGTTTGAGCCGGCGGCTGCGTCGGCGGAAACGACGGTGCCTTCCTGGACGGGAGCCTCGTGGTTAAGAATAATGTTGATGAGCTTCTCGGGCTCGTTGATGCCGGCGCTTACGTTGGTGGAATACACCTGCTTGCCCGCAAAGCGCGCGCGGTCGACGTTTTTATCTGCGGCAATAATGATGCCCTCGCAGTTGGCGATTTCCTCGGCCGTGAGGATGTTCTTGGCGCCTGCGGAGCCCTGGGTTTCGGCCTTGAGCACGAAGCCCATCTCGGCGGCCTTCTTCTCGAGGTTCTCGGCGGCCATGTAGGTGTGGGCGATGCCGGTGGGGCAGGCGGTGATGGCCAAAATCTTGGGATAGTTGCCGGAGCTGGCGGCTGCTGCCTGCTCGGCGGCCTTGGCGGCAGACTCGGCGTCGCGAGCGGCCTCGGCGTCGTCAATAACCTTGAGGAACTCTTGCGGCGTCTTGGCGGCGCGCAAAGCGTTGGCGAACTCCTCGTGCATGAGCATTGCCGAGAGGTTGGCGAGCATCTCGAGGTGCGTGTTGGCCTCTCCGTCGGGTGCGGCAATCATAAAGATGAGGTCAACGGGCGCTCCGTCGGGGGCGTTCCAATCCACACCGCCGGGTACCGTCATGGCGGCGAGGCCGGGCTGCTTTACGGCAGCAACCTTGGCATGCGGAATGGCGATGCCGTCGCCTACTGCGGTGGAGAACTCCTCCTCGCGGGCGAGAATGCCCTTCTTGTAACCCGCCTTGTCGGAGATGTTGCCGGACGCATCCTGAAGTGCGACCAGCTGGTCGATGGCATCCATTTGGCTGGAGACCTTCGCCCCCACCTTGATGCCTTGCTGTTTGAGCAAGTCGGTAATCTTCACGTGCTACTCCTTCCTTTCCTTTCCTTTTCCTTCCAACTTTTCGTACTATGACCAGACCGGCGAGCCGGTCGTAAGTCCATATGGCCGAGCGGTTCCGCGGGAGCCTTACAGCGTGGCAAGAAGTGCCTCGACTTCGGGACGTGTGGCCAGGTCCTCCGAGAACGCGCTGGCAGAGCCGGTGCAAAGGCCCATGCGGAACGCCTGCGCATAGTCGCCCGTCTCGATGGTACCGGCAACGAAGCCTGCCACCATGGAGTCGCCCGCGCCTACGGAGTTGACGAGCTTGCCCTTGGGGGCTTCGCTCATCACTACTTCGCCTTTCTCACTCACGAACACGGCGCCTTCGCCGGCCATGGAAATGAGTACGTTGCGCGCGCCCTGCTCCTGGAGCTTCTTTGCGTAAGGAACGACCTCGTCCTTCTTGGCAAGCTTGACGCCAAAGATGTCGCCGAGCTCGTGGTTGTTGGGCTTAATTACGAACGGGTGATACTTGAGGACGCGGGTGAGCAGGTCGCGCTCGGCGTCGACGGCAATGTTGATGCCGCGGCCGTCGAGGCGGCTCATGATGCGCTCGTACATGTCGCCCGGGAGCGTCGAGGGAACGCTGCCAGCAATTACGAGGTAGTCGCCTTCCTTGAGCTCGTCGAGCTTTGCGAACAACGCGTCGATGTCGGCCTCGGTAATGTTGGGGCCAAGACCGTTGACCTCGGTCTCCTCGTTGGATTTCATCTTAACATTGATGCGGCTCATGCCTTCGGCAACGTTGATGAAGTCGCACGTAACACCGTACTTCTGCATGCTGTCCTCAATCTCGCGGCCCGTGAAGCCAGCCGTGAAGCCGAGCGCGGTGTTGTCGTGCCCGAGGTTCTTGAGGACGATGGACACGTTAATGCCCTTGCCGCCGGGAAGGATGTTCTCGTAATTAACGCGATTGACCTCGCCCAGTTTGAGGTCATCCACCCGGACGATGTAGTCCAAGGACGGATTGAATGTAACGGTGTAAATCATTGCTCCTCCACTTCCATAACGTTTCCTGCACTTCTATATGCACCCTCGCCTTCGGGCAGGCGGTCGGTGATGACCGTCGCGTCGTTGAAATCGGCGAAGGTGATAAGCGATATTTTAGAGAACTTGCTCGAGTCGCACAGGACGTAACGCCTAACGGTATGTTCGAGTGCGATTTGTTTTACGGCGGCTTCGCTGAACTCCGGCGTCGTAAAGCCAGGTTCGAGACTTGCGCCATTGGTTCCCCAAAAGCCGAGCGTAAAGTGATAGCGCCGAATTGCATTAACGGTTTCGGCACCCACGAGGACCTCGGTGATGGGTTTTATCTCGCCGCCCGGAAGCAGCGTGTGGCATCCTTTGGCCAGCAGGTGCTGGGCGTGGGGGAGCGAGTTGGTGAGGTACGTTGCACGCGTTTCCGTAATGGCGTCGACAAGGCACTCGGTTGTAGTGCCGCCGTCAACAAACACGAAATCGTTTGGGCGGATGAGCGTTGCCGCGTAAGCCGCGATGGCCCGCTTTGCCTCCATGTGGAGTTCCTGACGACCGGCGAAGGGCAAATCAGACAAAACGTAGTCCGAATTCGCGCGCGTAGCGCCGCCGTGTACCTTTTTTACCCTACCGAGTTTATGAAGTTTGCGCAAGTCACGACGGATGGTGGATTCGGAGGCATCGAGTGCATTCATGAGCTGCAATACCGAAACGGCGCCCTGTTCGTCAACCATGTTCGTTATGCGAGTTAGACGCTCTTCGGCCAGCATCGCATCCCCCCCTCTCCTTTATCTATAATACTCCAAGTCATGTGCGTGTACAACCAAAAGCGGCCAAAACCGGCCATATCTTTTACGCTATGAGCTAGTATTAGTCTTAACCGGCAGTAACCTCAGTAACCTAATTGCCCGAAACATAACGGTTGTGGATACAATACTTGTTTTGCGTGGTCCGACATGCCCGACGCGGCTGCGTGACATTTTTGTTACCTGCTCTCCTTGGGGCCGTGCGAGGGGGGTTTGCGCTATGATGTGTCGCGAACCTATGGAGAAGGAGTCCGGATGCTTGTTTACAACAGCCAAACCCATCGCAAGCAGGAGCTAGAACCCATTGAGCCTGGCAAAATCCGCATGTATGTGTGCGGGCCTACGGTGTACGACCAAATCCACATCGGCAACGGCCGGACGTTCCTCTCGTTCGATGTAATCCGTCGGTACCTCATGTACAAAGGGTATGTGGTGACGTTTGCCCAAAACCTTACCGACGTAGATGACAAAATCATCAATCGTGCCAACGAGCAAGGTCGCACCGCCGCCGAGGTTGCCGAGGAGTTTAGCAACAAGTTTATTGAGCAGATGCATCGCTTCGGCATTCTCGACCCCGATATTCGCCCGCGTGCCACGCGCGAGATCGAGGCCATGCAGGAGATGATTTCGCTGCTCATCGAGAAGGGCAATGCGTACCCTGTGCCCTCGGGCGACGTGTACTTCTCGGTTCGCTCCGACGCGGCTTATGGCGTGCTTTCGGGGCGCGACCTCGACCAGCTGCGTGCGGGCGAGCGTGTGGAGGTTAACGATGAGAAGCGCGACCCGTTCGACTTCGCGCTTTGGAAGGCTGCCAAGCCCGGCGAGCCGAGCTGGCCGAGCCCGTGGGGCGACGGTCGCCCGGGCTGGCACACGGAGTGCTGTGCCATGATTCATCGCTACCTTGGAACGCCTATCGACATTCACGGTGGTGGGTCCGACCTTATCTTCCCGCACCACGAGAATGAGACGGCCCAAGCCATGTGTGCGTGGAGTGCCCCGCTCGCCAACGTGTGGATGCATACGGGTATGCTGCAAATCAACGAAGAGAAGATGTCGAAGAGTCTTGGCAACTTCTACACGCTCAAGGAGGTGCTCGATCGGTATCCGGCAAACGCCGTACGGCTCCTCATGCTGCAAACGCATTATCGTGCGCCGCTGGACTTTTCGTTTGGGCGCCTAGATGGAGCGGTGAGCTCGCTCGAGCGTCTTGTTGGGTGCGTCAAGAACCTGCGATGGGCTGCGCATGCCGCACCGCAGGATGGCCATCTTACCGATGTGGACCATGCCTTTGGTACGGCGATTGACGAGGCGGTGCGTGAGTTCGAAACGTCGATGGACGACGACTTCAACACGGCGGGTGGTCTTGCGGCCATTTTTGGTCTTGTTACGAAGGCGAACAAGTACCTCGCCGAGGCAGCTGGTTCCATAGAGACGTCCGTAACGCTGCGTGCGGCCGATACCCTCGTGGAGCTGTGCAACGTGTTGGGTATCGATATTGCGCGCGACACGCCGAAGAGCGATTTGCCGGCTGAGTTGGTTGGGCTTGCGGCGGAGTGGGCGGAGTACGCTGGCGACAATCCCGACGAGGCCGCCAAGGCACTGCTTGCGGCGCGTCAGGAGGCTCGCGCCGCTCGTGACTGGACGCGTGCCGACGCAATTCGCGACGGCATCGCAGCCCTTGGCCTTGTTGTGGAAGATACCGCTGCCGGCGCGCGTCTGCGCCAAAAGGACTAATAACGTAACTATGGGTTGTGGGGGATACTTGCCTGATGCACGAGGACTGTGGTGCATGAGGGAAGTGTCCTCCAAGGCTCTTCTTGAACGAAAGGAACGAGGCCACATGGCTAAGCACCAAGCGCAACGACCGGGCCGCGACGTACGCGGCGGCAATGGCAAACGTTGGCGTGAACAAACGCCTACAGCCGGAAAATCGGGAGAGGAATACCGGAAGGGGCAGAAGCGGTATGGCGCTTCGTCGCAAGATCGCCAGCAAGGGCATGGCGCCGATGGCGGGGCCGGCCGCGGGTCTGGCCGCAGGGGCGGCTACGGGTCCGATCGCGGCCCTAACCGTGGGGATGGCTACGCGAGCGATCGTGGTGGCAATCGTGGATTCAACCGCGGGGGCGGCTACGGACCCAACCGCGGAGGCGACCACAGGTCTGGCCGCGGGGGCGGCTACGGGTCCGACCGCGGAGGCGACCACAGGTCTGGCCGCGGGGGCGGCTACGCGAGCGACCATGGACCCAGCCGCGGGACTGGCTACGGTTCCGACCGTGGATCCAGCCGCGGGAGCGGCTATGCGAGCGACCGCGCGTCCGACCGTGGAGCAAACCGTGGAGGCGGCTACGGGTCCAATCGCGGAAGTGATCGCGGTCCCAGCCGCGAGGGTGGCTACAGGTCCGACCGTGGACCCAACCATGGGCCTAACCGTGGCGGCGGCTATAAGGCCGACCGCGGGTCGGGGCGCGGATCCTACCATGGCGGTGGCTACGGTTCCAACCAGAAGTCCGGTCGCAAGAGCAATCGTGGGAACGACCGTGGATTCGATCGCAAGCCTGGCCGCAAGCCCGACCGCACCTTCGATCGCAAGTCCAATCGCAAGCGGGGAGGCAGTGAGTTCATAGAGGGTCGTCGTGCCTGCGCAGAGGCGCTTGACGCTCGGGTGCCTTTGCGTCGTGCGCTGGTGGCCACGGGAGTAGGCGATCGCGACCGCGCGCTCGAGGAGCTTATCATTCGTCTTGAAGAAGCGAATGTGCCTGTGGAATACGTCGCCCGCGACCGCCTCGATGGCCGCTCGTCCCACGGGGCGCATCAGGGCATTATGCTTGAGGTCGAGCCGTTTGAATACGCTACGGTCGATGACATCATTGAAGCGGCGGGCGAGGGCGACGCTCTTGTGTTGCTGCTCGATCATGTTACCGACGAGGGAAACTTCGGCGCCATTGTACGAACGGCCGAGGTAGTTGGTGCTGCCGGTGTGGTGGTTGCCAACGCCCGTGCGGCGCATGTGGGAACCGCCGCGTACAAGACGTCAGCTGGTGCCGTTCTGCACCTGCCCATCGCTCAGGTTTCCAACCTGGCGTCGGCGGCAGAGCAGCTTAAGGAGGCGGGATTCTGGCTGGGAGCTGCGACCGAGCACGCGCACGACGACGTGTGGCATGCGCCGCTTGAAGGGCGCATTTGCTTGGTGATGGGCTCGGAAGGGTCTGGCATCTCGGCGCTCATGCGCAAGCGATGCGACTTTGAGTGCAAGTTGCCGCAGCGCGGACGTGTGGAGTCGCTCAACGTGGCGCAGGCAACCACGGCGCTTGCGTACGAGTGGCTGCGCCGTACGATGGAAAAAGAGACGCCCGAAGGTGCGTCTAGCAGTATTGCGGATGACGGAGCCTCCGGTGAGCTCGATGTTTTCGACGAGGTCGTCGAGTTTAGCGATTCTAGCGACTCCGACGCGTTGGCCCTCTCTGATGGGCTCGACGGGTCTGAAGTCTTGGACGGACTTGATGCCGTTGATAACTCCGACGTGGCGACTCTCTTCGACGGGTCCGATGGACTCGAAGCCTTCGACGACTCCGAAGCAGCGACAGTCCTTGATGTCTCTGACGCCCTCGACGATGCCAGCGTCGCGACTCTTTCCGAAGGGGCCGAGGCTCTCGCGGCCTTCGACGCCCCCGATGTTCCACCCCTCATCGACGGGGCCGACGGTTCCGCCGAGCTAACGCTCTCCGAAGGGGCCGAAGGATCTGCTATTCTCGATGATTTTGTCACCTTGGACGGGTCCGACACTCCCGGCGATTCCTTGGTATGAGACGCTCCTCTTTGCCACTTCTCGTGGTTGACGGCTACAACGTAATTGGCGCCACCCCGCGCTACTCGTCGCTTGTTGACGAGCATGCGGGGGCTGGTGCCTTGGCGGATGTTGCTTCTCTTTCGCGCGACCCGTACGGACACGATCCGTTCGAGTCGGCGCGTTTTGTTCTTATGAATGATGTGGCGACGTATGCGCAGGGGCGCTACGATGCCGTGGTTGTGTTCGATGCAGCCGAGAACCTTTCCGACGACCGTCCGACGTTTCGGCCGGGAGGCGTACGCATGATGTTTTCTCGCACGGGCGAGTCGGCCGATACGGTTATAGAGCGATTGGTCGTTCGTGCACGCGAGCAAAATCGCGAGGTTACGCTCGTTACTTCCGATAACACCATTCGGGCTACGGTTGGCGGCATTCCCGTTACCACAATTTCGAGCCAGCTGCTCGCACACGATATGAAGACGACGAACGACGAGGTTGTTGTCGCCCACGATGACCGTTCGCACATGCGCATGACGGTGGAAGATCGTCTCGATCCTGCATCGCGCGAAAAGCTTTGGAAACTACTTGGGCGTTAGAGCTAGGGGTAGCGCGCGGTGTGGGACTCTGGCGTTGGGGCTTGGCTGGTGATGCGTCGGCTGGGGCGAGGAACTTGCCCGCAGTGCGCACTTGGCTTGGCTGGTGATGCGTCGGCTGGGGCGAGGGCCTGCCCGGGGATGCTCCCGGCTTGCTTGACGCTGTTTCGGCTGGGGCGAGGGGATTGCCTGCGGGATGCCTTTAGCGCGGTTGGCATGAGTGGTCTGTGCGTTTGGTACTGTTCGCCCCATGGTGTGCTTTTGTCGTATGCTTTGCGTGGACGAGTTCCTAATGGATTAAGGTACATTAAGTGCGAAAAAATGTTGATAGCATAGTTGATGTATGTGACAAGAGAGTGACAAAAGCGCAGGTCAGAGCACCGTACGAAGAATGATATCGCATTACAAATCAATATTTTTTCGCACTTAAGAATTGCTCATTAAGTGCGAAAAAATATTGATATTACGTTGTATGCATGCGGAGTCTGTTGCTCTGGCTGGCTCCTGGCCGTGGCGCCGTGGCCCGACCAAGCTGACGAGCGTGTGCCCATGTCGCATGCTTGCAGGCCGGCGGACGTCGCCGAGAGGTTTGCGAAGCTCCCAAGCCATAAGGCGCGAGCTTAACACCCTTGTCTACTGAATCGCCGAACGTTCCAGTCGCGCCCCTCCCTGCTTGCGAAATTCGAAAACGCCAACAACGTGTTGGGATGCGACGCGATGTTGCGTAAGCGAGTTTGGAATGCGGCCCGTCTAGCCCATTCTTTGTTGGATACCTCGGGGAGCCTTATGTTTAGCCAAGCGGCTACAAGGTTGGCTATACGCTCGATTTCGTGTGCGCTGCGCATATGCTCGGTGGTGACAGTGATGACGCGATATCCCATTTCAAAGAGCACATCTCTGCGGACGGCGTCGCGGGCGATGCGCGATGATGCTGTGTGAAATGCATCACTGTCGTACTCAATGGCTAGACGAGCGTCGTTCCAAAGCAAGTCCGGAGTGATGTGGTCGTCGGTCCAAATTTCCCGAGCTTTACCTTTAACTTCGAGTGCGTGGTTGAGCTCCGGGGCCGGCAGGCCGAAGCCCCCACGCTCGAGGGGTTCGTGAAGAATAAGGGAGAGTGCGGCTTCCATAGGCGAACACGCGCCTTCGAGCACGTGCGGTAGCACTCTGGCCGCACGTTTTCGGCCCCGTACCCGCCGAAGATCGTCTATGCCTCGGGCAAGATCCTTTGAGGAACAGCCTTGTTGCCTTTCGAAGAGCTCACCGTCTGGATGAATGCCATAGCGCCCGCAAAGTTCCATGCCCAAAAGGAGAAGTTCCTCGTCGTCGAGAAGGTTGGCCATCTGGACAAACACGTATTCGGGGCCACAGCAAAAGATTCCGCGACCTAAGCGTATAGCTGGGTATTTGCCCGTAGGGGTTATGAATAGGTGACAAAGTGTCTCGGATGAAGGCCGCCTGTCCTCGCGACTTGAGGTGATGAGGTGTAGTGGTCGTGTAAGATGTTTTGTCTCTTCCACATGGCGCTGCAAACGCGTTCGGCTTGCCTCAATGCCAAGCTCCGGAATGGCGTATCTTTGCTTGAGCAGCTCGATGTTCTCGTTCTGTCGCAGCCACTCCGCAGCGGTGCCGTACCCAAGGATGAAAGCCATTCTTTCTCCTGTAACGTCTCTTACAATGCGAAGGGGATTTTACGATTATGCTTTATGAAAGACAACCCTTTGTATAGAACATGGAAATATTGTTGACAAAAACATGCTACGCGTAGGTGTTGACTGGAGGATTGGTGCCGCTCGGGGACGGATGACGGCTCGTGCGCAGGCGACGGCGCGCGGGCGACGGGTCGGGGACGGGTGTCGGCTCGTGCGCGGGCGACGGGCCGGGGACGGGTGACGGCTGGAGGAAGGGGGCTATGATTTGACGATAGAAAGCGGATTCGGTATCTGGGCTTCTGGAGAAGGAGACAGTAATCCAAAGCAAATCGCAAAGATATACCATGGCGTCGGCGTTCGGCGTAGGCTCGAGGCCTGCGAGTTTCGTTCAAGCGTTCCAGCCGTCAGAGGCAATAATAGACAGCATTCGTAAATGGTTATGCACAAGCCATGGAGGCGGTTTTGCTAAAACCGGCCGCGCGCAAGCAATTGTCTAGTAATACGCTTGAAACTAGACGCTTGAAACCGGGCTCGTGTTCCGAATCGGCCGAGAGGTTGGCTTCGAGTGTGCATGCTCTTGAGACTAACACCTACAAGGAATAAAAGAATTTTTTCGCACTTAACAGCGAATCCTTAAGTGCGAAAAAATGTTGATAGAATAGTTGATGTATGTGACAAGAGCGTGACAAAAGCGCAGGTCAGAGCGCCGTACGAAGAATGATATCGAATTACAAATCAATATTTTTTCGCACTTAACGAGCAATTCTTAAGTGCGAAAAAATGTTGATACGGACATTGTTCCACTACATAAGTGGTCTGGCAAAGCCCTGGCAAATGACTTAGAAAGGCGCTCGGAATGCGCCTGCGCCCGGAATGCGCCTGTGCCCGGAACGCGCCTTGGAAGAAACTCAAGAAGACGGGTGGCGGAAACCGAGAGGGCGGGGAGCAATCGCCCAGAAGGGGTGCCACGATTTACCTCGGCATGTCGATGATGAATCGTAACATCGCATAGTATTGACGAAAAAAGCAGACCAGACAATACGTCTGGTCTGCGAATACTCTGGCTGGGACACTAGGATTCGAACCTAGGTTGGCGGCACCAAAAACCGCAGTCCTAACCCCTGGACGATGTCCCAGTGCAATCACTGCGCTGGTTACCAGCCACAGAGCTATTGCAGTATAACACAGGGAAGCGCGAAATGCACGAAGTTTTTTGCCGCCAAGTACGTACGCCAAGCTTGGCCACCGAGCTTGGCCACCGGCCCGGTCGTCGGTTCGGTCGCCAAGCCAAGCCCCTTTGCCGCCGCCGAACCTGCCAGAATGCCAAGCCTTCGTGCGCGCAAAGCTCGCCTTCCTCCACGGCTACCCTCTGTGCCGTCGCGTTCGAAGGACGCCCAGCGCTCTGTGCATGCCGTCGCGCCGTGTTGGCTCGCGGAATACCCTAGCCATCGAATCCGTCGAACGCCCCTTCAAAAACGTCGTCGGTAAAGGCGTCGTCGTCAAACGCAGCACAAATCGCGTCGAGCAGCATAACGGCGTACGCCTGGGCATCGCCAACGGTAAACGTACCGTTGTAATTGGGTCCGCCAAGGGAGAGTTCTACATGTACCGTAGGCACCTCTTCGTCCGAGCTTAACGTTGCCGTGCGAATGCGCAAAGCCAGCGTCGCGGGGTCGTCGAGCACCACGTTTGGCATGGACGAGTCCTCGGGCAGGGGAGCGATGCCCAGCACCAGCAAAGCGCGGTCGCCGGGTCGCTTGTGGTCGGGCGATTCCAAAATGTCGAGTCCGCTGTGGTCGTTCGTGGCGGTGGCGAGATTCCAAATGCGTCCTGCCACGTTGCGTGAAATGGGGTCTTCCGCCGCAATCGAAATATGAACGCTCTCGAGCACATTTGCGGCGCGTGCGAAGCTCATGGCGCCCATGGGATGGGGACCCGATGCGGATTTGCCTGCCCACACGTGATGCAACCGCTCAATCGCATCAAACGTATCGGGAAACATCATGCCGTCTTGCAACACGCCGATGCTCTCTTGGAACTGTTTCACGGCGGCTTCGGTATACGGGCCGTAGTATCCGTCAACCTCTCCCGCAGAGAATCCCAAGATGTTCAAACACCGCTGGAGTTGCCGTACGTCCGCCCCGTGGAAATTTGGCAGCCTCAAATACAACGTACGATCACCCATCTTGTACGTTTCGTCAACGAGCGTTGCCCATGTGCGGGCATCAACTTCCTGACCAAGGGGCAATCCGTGGTCGAGCCTAAAATGCGCCACGGCCGTTGCCGTCGACGGCCCGAACTCCTGCCGTGCACGCTCACCTTCGTCGATGGCGTACGAAATCGAGCGCAAACGCTCCTGAATGTCTTCGACCGCCGCTCCGGTCGCTCCTTGTGTGATGGGTTCCATCGCGTGCCCCTTACGCCTCTCTGCTCACAAAATAGTTTGCCATGGATACAAGCACGCTGCGTGCCTCGCTTGAAATCTGCGCAATGTCGAGCTGTGCCTCAGCATCCTGAACAAGCCCCTGCGCGTAGGCACGCGCGTAGTCCACGGCGCCTGCCTCCGTTGCCAGCTCAACTGCACGCGCCAGTGCGTCTTTTTCCGTCGTGTGCGCCGAGAGTATGGCGCGCAGCTCGTTGGCGTCGCTCGGTTCAAGATGCTGTAATGCACGCACCATTACGAGGGTGCGCTTGCCTTCGGTAACGTCGCTCCTAAAGTCCTTGCCCTGCGCGGCGGCGTCGCCCACCAAGTTAAGAATGTCGTCCTGGATTTGGAAGGCGAGTCCCGCGGCGAGGCCAAAGTCGTGCAACGCCTTTGCCAACAGGGGGTTGCCGTCGGCGCATCGAACTCCAAAAGCGAGTGGGCTTGCGGCGGAATAATACGCCGTTTTGAGCGTGGCCATGTTCAAATAGTCCTGCTCCGTGAGGTCCCAGCGACCATCGCGTACCCAGCCCAAATCGAGCGCCTGACCCTCAAGCGTGTAGCGCTGCATGTCGTAAAGCATGCGTGCCAGCTCCACGCGCGCAAGGGGGCTAAACTCACCCTCGAACAACACTTGAGACAAAACATGCACAATGGCAACATCCCCCGCGTTAATCGCGATGCCGGTGCCATCAGTAATATGTATGCACGGCATGCCGCGGCGAAGCTCGCTTTTGTCTGCGATGTCGTCGTGGATGAGCGCTGCCGCCTGAAAGAGCTCTACGGCACATGCGGCAGGCAGCGCGCAATCCTCAATCGCACCAGCCGCCGTAGCCCCCAGCAGGCAGAGTGCGGGCCGGATGCGTTTGCCTCCTGCAAAAACCATACGACGCAAAGGTTCGTATAAGTAGCGCTCAAGGTCGGCCGACTGGCTTGTTTCGAGCGGCGTAGGTATGCATTCGCGAAGCGCATCTTCAATTTTGGGCAACACGCGCTTGACGAACTCCAAAAAAGGCGTGGGCGAAGTGGCCGAAGTGGCCGCAGCGGCGCTTTGTGCACTGGCGTTGTCGTTGCTCGCCTGCGTCGCGTCGGCCTCGGGGCGGATGCCCGTCGTGGCCGCAGTAGCCGCAGCGGTACCTTGTGTGCTCACGTTAGCCCTCGTAACCGTTGGGATTTGTGGACTGCCAGTTCCAACTGTCACGACACATATCGGCTATGTTGTAGCGTGCCTCCCAGCCGAGCTGTTCGCGTGCCTTGGTGCAGTCGGCATAGTTGGCCGTAACGTCGCCAGCGCGACGCGGCTCAATAACGTAGGGCAAGTCGCGCCCGCACGCAGCCGAGAAGGCCTTTACGATTTCGAGCACAGATGTGCCTTGGCCGGTGCCGAGGTTAAACACTTCGCAACCGGTGCGTCCCGCCATCCACGTAAGCGCTGCGGCATGTCCCTCCGCCAAATCCATTACGTGTATGTAGTCGCGCACGCCGGTGCCATCGGGCGTGTCGTAGTCGTTGCCAAACACGTGTACTGCATCGCGACGTCCCACGGCCACCTGCGCCACGTAGGGCAAGAGGTTGTTGGGGATGCCTTTGGGGTCCTCGCCCATAAGGCCCGACGGATGCGCGCCAATGGGGTTAAAGTAGCGCAGCAGCACTACGTTCCACTCGGGGTCGGCTACCACAAGAGAGCCAAGAATCTCCTCAATCATCCACTTGGTCCAGCCGTAAGGGTTGGTAGCAGGCTTCTTGGGGCTGGCTTCCGTGAGGGGGAGCTCGTCCGGATCGCCATAAACGGTGGCGGAGCTGCTAAAGATAATCGATTTGCAACCGTGGGCACGCATGGCGTCTACGAGCGTGAGCGTGTTACCAATATTGTTGGAGTAATACTCGATGGGCTTTTGTACGCTTTCGCCTACGGCCTTAAAGCCCGCGAAGTGGATAACGGCGTCGATGGTGTGCGCGTCGAACACGGCGTCGAGTGCCTCGCGGTCATTAACGTCAGCTTGGTAAAAGGTGAGCTTTTCGGCCGCGTCGGCACCAACGATTTGGTCGATGCGATCGAGGACCTTCTCGGAAGAGTTCGAAAGGTCATCGACGATGACGACCTCAACGCCCTGCTGGAGCAACACAACTACGGTGTGGCTACCAATGAATCCGCAGCCGCCGGTGACGAGCACACAGGTGTTTGAGGGCTGTGTTGTAATGCGCATACGTGCTCCTAACTGTGATAACGGAAGAACGAGTACGGGCCAAAAGAGCTGCTATTGCGCGCTGTCCCCGTCGTCCCTGCGTATAATTTTATAAACAATCCGCGCGAAGGCGAAGCCTGTTATGGCGAGAACAATGCATCGTATAATGGCGAGTGCGTAGTAGGGTGCCGCGCCGATGTTGGCGACAATGGCGGCCGAGCGCTCAGGTGACATCATTTCCAGTATGCTGTCGACGGCGTAGTACACGCAAAAGAACACGCAGATGCTGTACATCGCAATCTGCACGGACTTGCTTTGGACAAACGAATTCCAATCGCTGTGCATGGGTAGTCTCTCCGTCTCACTAATCTACGCGCTTGTCGCCCCAGAAGAACAGAGCGATGGTGCCGGGACCGGTATGGCTTCCAATTGTGGTGCCAATATCGTAAATTTGCACGGACCCGTTGAGCTTGGGGAACGTGCTTTCGATCATGGCTGCAAGCTCCTCGGCGTCGGCCCGACATGCAGATTGGGAAATGTACACTTTGCCGGCGTAGTCGGTGCCCGTGTCGGCATGCTCTACCATCTTGGCAAGCGCTGCCTTTGCCGCGCGCTTCTTGGTGCGAATCTTTTCACGCGGAATGAGGCGACCAAAGCGATCGACATTAAGCAGCGGACAAATCTTCAGCGCCGTTCCAAAGAATCCGGAAACCTTCGATACGCGGCCACCCTTAATGAAGAAGGTGAGGTCCGTGGAATAGAACCAGTGATGTACGTGCAAGCGGTTGGCGAGTGCCCAGCTATTGAGTTCCTCGAGCGGCATACCTGCGTCGCGAAGGTCGGCGAGCTTGTCCATGAGCAAACCATAACCCGACGAGGCGGCCAAGGAGTCCACTACATATATTAGTGCGCCTGGGTGCTCCTTCATCACTTCGCTCGCCGCAATCTCTGCCGATTGGATTACGCCCGAGATGCCCGACGAGAGCGTTACGTGCAGAATGTTCTTTCCCTCTGCGAGTATCTTTTCAAAATGATCCTTGAACTCCTGAACGTTGATTTGCGACGTTTTGGTATCGGCACCCGCCGCCATGGCGTCGTAGAACGTCTGCGCGTCCATGGTTTGGTACAAATCGTCAAGATGCTGCACGCCATCGAGCTCGTAATGGAAGGGCACCCACCGAATGTCGCGTCGGTTGAAGTGGTCTAAAGTGAGGTCTGCCGTCGAGCAGCACGAAAGTGCGTAATCAGCCATGTTTTCTCCCGTCGAATGTCTCATTAGCTGTATGGTAGCACGTTGCGCGCGACGTTTACAAAAACACACGGTGGCATTGGCCTAATGTGGGTATGATTATGCCCGGGAGGTAGTGCATGAGCAATCACATCGGTTTAACGTCTGCGGAAGCGGCCGAACTCGTTCGCCAAGGCAAGGCGAACGTCATGCCCGGCAAATCCAGCGAGAGCGCCGCCGCAATCGTTGCGTCCAACGTATTCACCTACTTCAACGCCATTTTTGCGGTGTTGGCCGTATTACTCATTATTGGAAGGTCGTATAAGGACCTAACGTTTTTGCCGGTCGTCATCATTAACATGGTTATTGGCATCGTGCAGCAGTTGCGCTCCAAAAAAGTGCTCGACAAGTTGGCGTTGCTCGATGTGAACGAGTACATAGCCATTCGCGACGGTGCCGAAACGACGCTTGCCTCGGATGCGCTCGTGCTCGGCGATGTTGTGCGGCTCGAAAGCGGTCAGCAAATTCCGGCCGATGGCGTGGTTGTTGAGGGGGAGGGAAGCGCCAACGAGGCGTTGCTCACGGGCGAGGCCGATGAGGTGGCCAAGCGCGCGGGCGACGAGCTCATGTCGGGCAGCTTCCTTGTTTCGGGCTCGATGCTTGCGCGTCTTACTCATGTGGGCGCCGACTCCTACGCGGCCAAGCTTACGGCCGAGGCGAAGAAGTCGAAGGAAAAGAAGTCCGAGATGGTGGCCGATATCGAGCTCATCATTCTTTTGGCGGGCATCCTCATTCTTCCGGTTGGCGGCCTGTTGCTTTGGCAGGGCATGGTGGTTAACGGCATGAGTTATGCCGACTCCGTCACTTCCATGGTGGCGGCCGTTACGGGCATGATTCCCGAAGGCTTGTATTTGCTCGTTACCGTGGCACTCGCCCTCAGTGCCATGCGCCTGGCACGGAGCAAGGTGTTGCTGCACGACATGCGCAGCATCGAGACGCTTGCGCGCGTGGATGTGTTGTGCGTAGACAAAACCGGTACGATTACCAGTGAGGACATGGGCGTTCAGGAGGTGTTCGCTGCCGTTGGCGAGGCGGACGACGAGCTAGCAAAAGCCACGGAATTGCTGGCGTCCTACATACGAACCGTCCCCGATAACAACATCACTATGCAGGCGTTACGCACGCACTTTGGCGAGGCTGGGCCGCTCGACGCCACCGAGGTAGCCGGGTTCTCGTCGAAGCTCAAGTATTCGCAAGTCGTTACGCCCGAATGCGTGTATAGGTTCGGCGCGCCAGAGTATTTGCTCGGCACGGAGCGGATGGCGCAAAATCGCGCGCTCATCGAGGAGCGTACGGGCGCGGGGATGCGCGTGCTTGTGTTGGTCTCTGGCTGCCTTGCGCCCTCGGAGGAGGAGACGCTGGCATCGGCGACCATGCCCGATGCCAAGCCGCTCCTGTTCGTGGCGCTGCGAAACGAGGTGCGTCCCGATGCGCGCGAGACGTTTGCCTACTTTGCTGAGCAAGGCGTGCGCACTGTGGTTATTTCGGGCGATAACCCCCTTACCGTTTCGAAGGTTGCCTTGGACGCCGGCATCGAGGGTGCCGAGCTCTATGTGGACGCCACTTCCCTCGAGACGCCCGACGACATGCGCCATGCAGTGCGCACCTACACCGTGTTTGGTCGCGTGAAGCCCGAGCAAAAGCGCGCGTTGGTAAACGCCTTCAAGGACGAGGGGCTTAAGGTTGCCATGACGGGTGACGGCGTCAACGACATTCTTGCCATGAAGGAGGCCGACTGTTCCATCGCCATGGGTGGCGGCTCCGACGCGGCACGTCAGGCGGCTCAGGTCGTGCTGCTCGACTCGGACTTTTCTCATATGAAGGAAATCGTGGGCGAAGGTCGGCGCGACATTAACAACATCACGCGTTCGGCCACGCTGTTTCTCTACAAGAACATCTTTTCCCTCGCGCTTTCGCTGTTCTCGATTTTCGGCGCATTCGTGTACCCGTTGCAACCCAACTCGGTATCGCTCATCTCAATGTTCAACATTGGCGTGCCGGCGTTCTTCCTCGCGTTTGAGCCCAACGAAAAAAAGCAGGAGGGACGTTTTTTCGTGGAGGTGCTCTACCGCTCCCTGCCAGCGGCGCTCACTTCGTTTGTGGCGATTGCGTGTATGGTGGTTTTTGCCGACCTGTTCGAAATCTCCTATACCGACGTAAGCACGGCAAGCGCGTATCTGCTTTCGGTGGTGGGCTTCCTAATCCTCATCGCGCTCATCACGCCGCTTAACAAATATCGCCTTATGGTGCTGTTCCTGTGCGTTGCGGGTCTCATCGTTGGCTGTGGCTTCTTCTACAAGCTGTTCGACATCCACGACCTTTCCACGCGCGCGCTGGTCCTGTGCGTGGTGTTCGCCTTTGCCGAGGGCGGTGTAATTCGCATTTTCGAGTTCGTCGTGTGGTGGACCCGCCGTCGGCTTCGTGCTCACAAGCCGCTATAACGTGAGGCGCATCCTCTGAGGTTCGTCTTCAGAAGTTTGTCGTGTGTTTAGTTGGCAAAAGGCACAAATTGCGCTAAGATGCAAGATGTTCATCGGCAAACGACAGGAGTCCATACGATGAGGTTGATGGAAGAGAAGATCCTTCGCGAAGGCGAAGTGCTTCCAGGAGATATCCTTAAGGTTGGCAGCTTTCTTAACCAAAACATCGATACCGAATTTCTGGGCCAGATGGCCGAGGAAATCGCGCGTCTGTTTGCAGATAAGGGCGTCACCAAAATACTCACAATAGAGGCGAGTGGAATAGCCATTGCGGCTGCGGCGGGCATGTCGATGGGCGTGCCCGTATTGTTTGCGAAAAAGCACCGTACGTCTAACGTCGATGGCAGCGTGTATTCGTCGGTGGTTCACTCGTTCACGCATAACGAGGATTACAACGTTGTGGTGAGCCGCGATTACCTCAATGCTGACGATCGCGTACTGCTCGTCGACGACTTCTTGGCGAGCGGTAATGCATTGCGTGGTCTTATCGACTTGTGCAATCAAGCGGGGGCAACGCTGGTGGGCGTGGCCGTTGCCGTGGAGAAGTGCTTCTCCGGCGCGGGCGACGTTTTTCGTGCGCAGGGTATTCAGGTTGAGTCCCTCGCGGCAATTGAGTCTATGTCGGAAGACGAAATCGTCTTTCGTGCATAAGTTAAGCAAGGGAACGAGCTTGTTCCAAAGAGAAGGGGAGAACATGAAGGTATTCGACAAGATGGTTATGAGTCGTCGTTCGGTTGTTACGCTTGGCTTGGCCGGCGGCGCGGCTCTCTCGCTTGCGGCATGCGGTGGCTCCTCCACCAGCGCCGAAAGCTCCGATGCGGCAGCGACTGCCGATTCGAGTGAGGGTGCAACCATCGAAGGCATTAAGGCCGGTCTGATCTGCCTACATGACGAGCAGTCCACGTACGACAAGAACTTCATTGATGCCTTTAAGAGCGCGTGCGAGAACCTGGGCATCGAGAGCGAGATAAAAACCAACATTCCCGAGGGCCAAGAGTGCTACGATGCAGCGTGCGAGCTCGTAGACGATGGCTGCAACATCATTTTTGCCGACTCCTTTGGCCACGAGGACTTCATGATTTCCGCGGCCGAGGAAAACCCCGAAGTGCAGTTCTGCCATGCGACGGGCGTGAAGGCACACACCAGCAACCTTCCTAACTTCCACAACGCATTTGCCTCCATCTACGAGGGCCGCTACCTCGCAGGTATCGCAGCTGGCATGAAGATTAAGGAAATGATCGAGGCTGGCGACATCAAGGAAAACGAAGCCAAGATGGGCTACGTCGGCGCGTATCCGTACGCCGAGGTGAAGAGCGGCTACACCTCCTTCTACCTGGGCGCCAAGTCCGTTGTCCCCAGCGTTACCATGGACGTTACCTTCACCAACTCTTGGTACGACGAGACGGCCGAGAAGGAGGGCGCCAACAAGCTCATCGACGACAAGTGCGTTCTCATTAGCCAGCATGCCGACTCCATGGGCGCTCCCACGGCCTGCGAAAACGCCAACATCCCCAATGTGAGCTACAACGGCTCCACGGTTGCAGCCTGCCCCAAGACGTTCATCGTTTCCAGCCGCATCGACTGGGCTCCTTACTATGAGTACGCAGTGGGTTGCGTGCAAAACGGCGAGGCAATCGACGTCGACTGGGTTGGTACCCTTTCCACCGGTTCCGTGCTTCTTACCGAGCTCAACGATGCTGCGGCCGCCAAGGGAACCGCTGAGGCCATCGAGACGGCCAAGTCGCAGCTCGAGGACGGCACCCTGCATGTGTTCGACACCTCGACCTTCACGGTGAAGAAGAAGGAGCTCACGAGCTACAAGGCCGACGTGGACTTCGACGAGAAGTACGAGCCCGATACCGAGGTTATCTCCGATGGCTACTTCCACGAGTCCGAGAACCGCTCCGCGCCGTACTTCGATATTGATATTGATGGCATCACCATTCTTGGCCAGAAGAAGTAGTTTGAGTACACACTCATGAATCATTAGCGTCAAAGAGGGGGTATCCCCAATGCCGGAAGGTTCGAGGGTTTCGCAAACCCTTAATGCACGGCTTGGGGGTGCCCCTTTTGGATTTCGTTTTTCCTGCAATATTGGTTCGACCGTTAGGAAGCCATGGCACAACAGCAACCAGCAATACGCATGCGCAACATCTGCAAGTCGTTCGGGTCGGTCCAGGCAAACCACAACATGAACTTGGACGTGTATCGTGGCGAGATTCTGGCCCTTTTGGGCGAGAATGGCAGTGGCAAAACGACGCTTATGAACATGCTTTCGGGCATCTATTATCCCGATAGCGGCACCATAGAAATCGACGGCAAGCGCGTTAACATTTCCTCACCCAAGGACTCCTTCGATTACGGCATTGGCATGATTCACCAGCACTTCAAGCTGGTTAACGTGTTCACAGCGGCCGAGAACATCGTACTCGGCGTCAAGGAAAAGGGGAAGTTCAACATCGACGCGGCCGTGGAACGTATAAAGGAGATATGCGACACCTACGGCTTCGACGTTGATCCTTATCAAAAAATATACGATATGTCCGTCTCGCAAAAGCAGACGGTGGAAATCGTGAAGCAACTGTACCGTGGAGCCGAAATCCTCATTTTGGACGAGCCCACTGCCGTGCTTACGCCGCAGGAAACAGATAAACTCTTTGCGGTATTGCGCAACATGCGCGCCAACAACAAGGCGGTTGTTATTATTACCCACAAGCTCAACGAAGTGGAAAACATCAGCGACCGCGTGGTGGTGCTTCGCAAGGGCGAATACGTGGGCGAGATGATAACCTCCGAAACCACGCAGCAAGAGATGACCAACATGATGGTGGGACGTCAGATCTCGCTCAACATTGAGCGGCCCGATCCCGAGATGAAGTACCGGATGAAGCGCATCGTGGTGAAAAACCTTACGGTTAAGAACCGCGAGGGAGTGACCAAGCTCGATGACGTGTCGTTTGATGCGTGGACGGGCGAGATTTTGGGCATCGCGGGCATTTCTGGTTCGGGGCAAAAGGAGCTGCTCGAGGCCATTGCCGGGCTGCAGCCCGTCGAGAGCGGCAGCATTGAGTACATGGTGGACGTGGACGAACCCGTGCAGCTCATTGGCATGGACCCCGTAAAGATTGCCGACATGGGCGTGGCGCTCTCGTTCGTGCCAGAGGACCGCTTGGGCATGGGACTTGTGGGCAGCATGGGTGTGACGGACAACATGATGCTGCGTTCGTTCCGCAATGGCCCCACTCCCTTTACCGATCGAAAGGACCCGAAGCACCTGGCGGAGGTTGTTGTAGACGAGCTCGAGGTCGATACGCCTGGTATTGCAACGCCTGTGCGCCGTCTTTCGGGCGGAAACGTGCAAAAGGTGCTCGTGGGACGCGAGATTGCCTCGGCGCCAACCGTGCTGCTTTCGGCCTATGCCGTGCGTGGCCTCGACGTTAACTCGTCGTATCTTATTTACGATTTGCTCAACATGCAAAAGGGCAACGGTGTTGCCGTTGTGTACGTGGGCGAGGACCTAGACGTGCTCGTAGAGCTGTGCGACCGCATTCTTGTGTTGTGCGGCGGCAAGGTGAGCGGCATTGTGGACGGACGCAAAACCGACAAGAACGAGGTGGGACTCATGATGACAAAGCTCGGGGGAGGTGAGGCCCAGTGATGCACATTACCAAGCGCAAGGAGATGCCCATTGGCCAGGCCATTGCCATTCGCTTAGGTGCGATTGTGGTGGCGCTCGTCGTGTGCGGCGTTCTTACGGCGTGCCTTACCGGCCTCAATCCGGTGGACGTGTATGCCGCCATGCTGAAGGGCGCCTTTGGCTCGCCCCGCAAGATTTGGGTGCTCCTGCAGGAAATTGCCATTTTGCTGTGCGTGTCGCTGGCCCTCACGCCGGCGTTTCGCATGAAGTTTTGGAACCTGGGCGGCGAAGGACAAGTACTTATGGGAGGCCTTGCCTCGGCGGCATGCATGCTGTTGCTGGGCGACAAGCTCCCTGGCCCTGCGCTCATTGCGGTGATGTTTGTTACCTCGCTGGCGGCGGGCGCGGTGTGGGCGTTCATTCCGGCGATGTTCAAGGCAAGGTGGAACACCAACGAAACGCTGTTTACGCTCATGATGAACTACGTCGCCACGCAAATCGTCGCGTTCTACACCATTCGATGGGAGTCACCGAAGGGCTCGGGCAAGATTGGCGTAATAAATCAGGCATCGCATGCTGGTTGGTTGCCGCAGGTTGGTCCCTCCAAATACTTGCTCAACATCCTGCTCGTCGCCATCCTTACCGTGCTCGTGTACGTATACCTTAAGTACACCAAACAGGGATACGAGATTTCGGTCGTGGGCGAAAGCGTGAACACCGCCCGTTACGCCGGCATAAAGGTGGAGCGAGTCATCTTGCGCACCCTGTTGGTTTCGGGTGCGATTTGCGGGTTTGCGGGATTTCTCTTGGTGGGTGGAACCGACCACACCATTACGACGACCATAGCAGGTGGCCGTGGATTCACCGCCGTTATGGTTTCGTGGCTTGCCGGATTCAACCCTGCCGTTATGGTGTTTGGCAGCTTCCTTTTGGCGTTTATGGATGCCGGCGCGGGCGAGATTTCCACGGCGTTTATGCTCAACCACAGTTTTGGCGACATCCTCACCGGTATTATCTTGTTCTTCATCATTGGCTGTGAGTTCTTCGTAAACTATAAGGTGCGTTTCGAGAGCAAGAGGGAGGTGGCGGAAGGTGTTTAGTTTCCTCGTTTCCTTCATTCCCCGTGCGGTGGTGCAGAGCATTCCGCTCCTGTTTGGCAGTACGGGCGAGATAGTTTCCGAGAAGTCTGGCAACCTCAACCTTGGTATTCCGGGAGTTATGTATGTAGGTGGCATTTGTGGCGTAATCGGTGCGTTCTTTTACGAGCACTCGGCGGGCGGCGAGCTTAACCCAGCGCTTGGCATTGGCATTCCGCTGCTGTGCTGCCTTGTCGGCTCGCTCCTCATGGGGTTGCTGTATTGCTTCCTTACGGTTAACCTGCGCGCGAACCAAAACGTTACCGGCCTTGCCATGACGACGTTTGGCGTGGGTTTTGGCAACTTCTTTGGCGGATCGCTCATCAAGCTCGTCGGTGCGGAGATTCCCACCATTTCGCTTTCGGCCACGAGTCACTTGTACCGCACCAAGCTGCCGTTTGCGGAGGGCTTGGGCTGGTTCGGTCAAATCTTCTTTTCGTACGGATTCCTCGCGTATGTGGCCATAATTATTGCCGTTGCCGCTTCGTACATGCTTAACCACACGCGCGCTGGCTTGCAGTTGCGTGCAGTGGGTGAAGATCCTGCCACGGCAGACGCTGCGGGCATTGGCATTACGAGGTACAAGTATCTGGCCACGTGCTCCGGCTGCATGATTGCGGGCCTTGGCGGGCTGTACTACGTTATGGACTACGCCAACGGCATTTGGGCCAACGACGCCTTTGGCGACCGCGGTTGGTTGGCCATCGCACTCGTCATCTTTACCATTTGGCGTCCCAACGTGAGCATTTTTGCATCGATTTTGTTCGGCGGGTTGTACATTCTGTACATATTTATACCGACGGGTACCGACCTTGCCGTTAAGGAACTCTACAAGATGCTTCCGTACGTCGTTACCATCGTGGTGCTCGTTATTTCGAGCTTGCGCAACAAGCGAGAAAACCAGCCACCCGAACACCTGGGCTTACCGTATTTCCGCGAGGATCGCTAAAGAACCGTTAGATCCTGTTGTGTGGCCGTTGGCGCTGTGAGCCCAGCGGCCTCTTTCTTAGCGTCGAAATTTAAAAATTGCAAAAGAATTTAAAAAACGCAAAAGAATTTAAAAATCGCAAAAATAATCAAGCACGCATTTCGAGAAGGTTTCGTGGCCTCTAACCCGTTCCGCGTGCCGTTCCGCTCCGTGAGCAGTCCATAACCCTTAATACTTGCGGAAAAGTCGTTTAGTTCATCGTAAACAATGGTATACTTTTAGTATGTATATTTGTGCGTATTTGAGGTGAAACTGTGAAAGAGCGACTCGCAAAAAGGGTTTGGTCCGAGCGTGGCGCCTCCATGTCGATGGCGCTCATGCTGTTCCTTGTGGTAACGGTTGTTGCTTCCGTGGTGATTACGGCGGCAACTGCCGTATCGGGTCGTTACAGCCAATTGGCGGAGGCCGATCGTACCTACTACAACGTAACGTCTGCTGCCGAGCTGTTTTGGGACAAGCTCAAGGAATCGGACGGAAGCGCGACTGTTGAGGTGGTCCGCGCGTGCGACGCCATGCTGGAAGACGACGTGTTCACGCCCATCGATTCCAGCTGGACCGTTTCTATAGACGACGCGTTTGGCCTCGGCGTTGCCCAAGATGGCAGCTCACTCACACCTAGACTTAGCGCCGATACGGGTGCTTCGTTGTTCCAAATCGTGACTGCCGACCTCATCTTCAGCCCGGCGCCTGTTGGTTCGAGCGATACGCCTCGAAGCTATACCTATGTGTTTGATGCGGATAACCCCGCTAGCGTGGGCAACACGATTGACTTTTCCGGCGGTGCGACCGAAGAGGACCCAGCACCCAAGGATCCGTCGTTTGCGGAGGCGAGTTACACTCCGTTTAGCATTACCTCGAGCAACGACGCGATTAAGCCCGTGTACGTAACGCTCAGGCGTGAGCCAAGCGAAACGTTTGAATTCGTGTTCTCGGAGGCTTCGTGCGGAACGAAAAACAACTCGTTTAGGTGCACGCTCACAACGATGTCGGGCATTACCGACGAATCCATGCGCGACACGGATCTTGGTAACGGGAAGCATCATCTTGAGTGGGTTACAACCGTTACGTGGGAGGCTGACGGACTGTCTGCGGGAGGTGGGAAGTATGAGCCGCAAAATCCTTAGAGACTCTTCCGGCGAGACGATTGCGGAGACGCTCGTTTCGATACTCATCAGTGCGCTTGCTCTTACGCTGCTTGCCAGTGTGGTGGCAACCTCGGTAAACATCGTGACGAACAGCAGGGAGCATATGGACGAGTTCTACACAACCGAAGTTTCGATGGTGCGCAAGCCCGAATCCGAAGCTACGGATGCGCAGGTAACGCTCGAGGTGCCGCTTGAGCCTGCCGATAAAATCGTAGACGTAAAGGTGTATTCGTCTGGCGAGAACAAGCCCATCGTGTACTACAAAACAAAGGAGGAATAGCCATGGTATCCTCCGTATCGACGTCTCCTGCTGCCAATCGTAAAACGGGCGGCTTCTCGCTAACCGAGATGCTCGTGACGCTGCTCATTCTTGTACTGGCCTCAACGCTCATGGCGACGGGGATTCCTGCGGCCATCGACGTGTACCACAAAATCGTAAAGACGTCCAACGCACAGCTTGCGCTTTCCACGACGCTTGCAGCAATGCGCGCCGAGATTGGCATGGCATCCGACGCTCGCGTGCTCACTGTTGACGAGAAAGATAAAATATACTACTACATACCCAATGAGGGTTGTTGGGCATCGATTCAAAACTCCGAAACGTATCGTGGGCTGGAAAAGCAGTACTACAAGGGCATGCCCACCGCGTCGGTATCGTTGGAAGACCTCACCCCAGATGGTTCCAGCATGCCATTGATGAGTGACGAGGCCATAACCGAGAGCTTGGAAGTGAATCTTACGCCGATTCCCGCAACGAGTGACAAGGCGGGCGTGGACCTTAGGCTTTCGGTAATCGACTCGATTAGTGCCGATAAAAACGTACTCGCGAGTGTTGGCGAGGGCGAAAATACGTTCCGCATCCTTACGAGATTCACGGAATAGATGCGAGGTGACGCAAATGGATACCAAACGAATGATGCAACACAAACGCGCAACGGGCGGCTTCACCATGGTGGAGATGATTATTGCCATTGCTATACTCGTTATCCTTATGGGCGTTGCGTTCGTTAACGTATTGGCCTACCAACGAAGCATGAAGCAACTCGAGCTCGACAAGACGGCTCAAGAAATCTTCGTCGCCGCGCAAAATCACCTTACCGTGGCTAAAAGCCAGGGCATTTTGGAAGATGTAGACAAGAACAGTACTGCGCTGGTGGGCGAAAAGGACGACGGGGAAAGTGTGTACCGCTATTGGTATGTGTCGAGTGGCGACGCGAGGCTTAAGAGTGCCAATACGAGCTTGCTCTACGAAATGCTGCCGTTCGCATCCATTGACGACACGGTTCGTCTTGGTGGAAGCTACGTGATTGCGTACGACCCAAATACGGCTACTGTTGTGAGCGTGTTCTATTGCGATCAGTCTTCTTTGAGTACGTACCAGTTCTCTCCGAGCGACTACAGCACACTCTTTCCTGCGCTCGAGGGTACCTCGGACGACGTGGTGGCTGCTCGTCGTGACGGCATTAACGGGGCGGTTGTTGGCTGGTACGGTGGGGAGGGCCTTATCGACCGCACGAAGAAGGAACTTGTTGCACCCGAGATTAAGCTGACAAACGCTGAGCGTCTTGAGGTGACGGTGAGCTTCTCTACGAGTGCCATGCAACAAAATCGCGAAGTGGAAGACGCCGTGATGCGCCTTGTATTGCGGGGGGACACGAGCAAGCACAGTAAGATAATTGCTACCGAGCCGTTGCTTTCCATGGCGTCGGTGGGTGGCGAGTATCGTAAGACGTACGTGCTCGACGACATTACGACATCTGGCCAACACTTTAAAGAGCTGTGGTGTGGAGCGAGCCTTTCGCTGGCCGCTAATGCCGGGGAGAGCGGACCGCTCATTCCTGGTGAGAATATTTCCGTTTACGCGCAGGTGTACAGCACGAGCGTACTCTCGAGCATTGCGAAGAGTGCGACCAAGCACACCAATAGCCTGTTCGCACGTATGATTTCGGAGAAGGTAGACACCGAGACGGAGCGCTACGCGGCGATAAATAACATTCGTCATCTCGAGAATCTCGATGCGGCGATTTCGGGATACGACCTCGAAGCGCTCGGTGAGGATGGCGCGACGAAGGCAAGGCAAATCAGCGACCTTATGTGGATTTCCAATTCGTCGTCCAAGAAGATCCGTGCCTTCGCAAACCGAATTGCCGGTTCCGTGGATGGCGCGAAGAACGTAAAAGTGCGCTACCTCGATGGCACATCAACAAAGGCAGGCACGTTTGCCCCCGTGACCCCGCGGAGCACCAGTGCTACCAACGTGCTTCGTCAGTACGCGCTAACCTACGAGGCCGACAAGGGTAGCAAGAAAATCTCTAACGTTAAAGTTGAGCTGGAGTCTGCGTTCAACGCGCCGGCAGGCATCTTTGCAACCGTGGCGAGTGGCTCTTCGATTTCTGGCCTTGAACTCGTGGATTGCAGCATATCCACAAAGGGCGGTAGTGCGGGCACATTGCTCGGCGTTGCGATGGGCACGCTCGACCTTACTAATATATTAGTGCACGACACCAAGGGCACGGTAAAGTCTACGGTTTCGAGTACGGAAGCTGCGGGTGGCCTCGTTGGCTTGTTGCAACCTGCTTCGGGCACAACCGTCACCATTGATGGTTGCGGTGCCGCGACGTTGGTTGAGGCTAAGGGCCAAGGAACGGCGGCGGGCGGCCTTGTGGGGTATGCGGATGGCAACGTTTCCATCGCAAACAGTTACGCTGGTGGACGGACCAAGGATGGTGCGTACGATGCGGAGAATGCCAACGTAAAGGCTGGTAGCATCGCGAGTGGCGGAGTTGTTGCTCCAACTCAAGGCGTTGCTGGAGGGCTTGTGGGCTACACGCGCGGTGCAAACATTACATACTGCTATGCCACGGCGTCAGTTTCGGGCGAGGGTGCCATGGGTGGCCTCGTTGGGTACGCAGATAAAACCACAATAGGGAATTGCTACGCAACGGGTCTCATCATTGGCAACAAGACGCATGCGGGTGCCTTTGCGGGCAATATGGACGACGCGACGTACAACGCTTCCGCGAAGAACGAATCTGCGAACAACTACTACTTCGAGATGGTCAACAGCAGTGTCTACCCCATTTCAAATAGGAAACCAGTCGTAGATGCGAATGGAAACCCAATTCCGACGCAAGAGCCGGTAGAACTCGATGGTCTCAAGCCTGTCGACAAGAATACGAAGACCTTCAACGACTTCTGCACGGGCGATGCCGAAGGCACAGATGCAGCGGGCGAACCGGTACTGCGCAAGAACAACGAGAAGGCAGCTCCCTACGACGAGTCGCTTGGGAAGCTCTACGCCAGGGCTGACGAAAACGATGCCACCGGGCAGACGTACAACAGCATCTACAACCTACGCACCATTAAACTGCTCAATAGCAAAGCCGAAGGTCCTTGGGTTTCGTCCCACTATGGTGATTGGCCGTCACCAGAGACGCTCTTTGTTAATACCAAGTGATTGAGTTTGCGTATTCGATATTGTAAAGCTGGAATGATGTAAGGGAGGGAAGGCATATGCGCGACAACAAACACGCCTCACCACGACTGGGCAAGCCAGCGCTGCTTTCCATTGCAATAGCCCTTTCGATTGCAACCGTGGTGGCGCTTGTCCCAACACTATACGGCTGCAAGCAGGCGGGTTCCGCCACGCCAACCTTGACTGCTGGCAAACGCCCAACGCAAAGATCAACTGTTGGGGTCGGAGCGTTCGCGCAGGGCAAAGGGTCGCCATCATTGCGCGTTATTCCAGCGGCGAGCCTGGACGGCGGAGTGGGTGTTGATGAGGGACCGCTTACTGTTAGCGATGCCAATCCATACGCCAGCTCTGGATATGACTCTGGTTCTAGCCCTAACGTAAGCTATGGTACCGTGCTCGATTCAGAGGTTTCGGCGCCCGCCCAAGAGGACAGCACTTGGACGCAAACGCTCTCGCAAACCATCGAGCCAGCCGAAGGGGTGTTCTACACCGTTTCGGTTACGTACGGGGATGATGCTGGCATCAGTCCGGATGCAACGCTGGTGGTGGAAGAGCTCGAGTCCAACGATGAACGTAGGAACGCACTGCATGCGCTTCTCAACGTACGGGAAGACGAATGCGTCTTCCAAGACGTATTCCTCAAGATAGCGCTAAAAGTTGGCGAGGAAGAGGTCCAACCGAATGCTTCCGTCCGTGTTGCGGTGGAGACGAACCGCATTGCACCGCGCCAATCCGATGCCGTTGAGGCGTCGGTGATTGGTGGTAGTGGCGAAGGCAGGCTAACGGTGATCAATCGAACGGGTGCGGTTGATGGCGTCAATTCCGACGGTGGCGGCGAGACGGCCGATCCATCGGCAACTGCCCTCAGGTTCCAAGCCTCGGGACTTGGCGAGGTTGGCTTTGCTGTGGTGGCCACCCCCAAGCACCAAACGGACATTAACGGAGAAGTGGTAACGGTGCTCGGGCCTCGCACAAAGGGCATTGAGTGCGTGGAAAACGAGATAAACGAACAAATCTCCGATGACCAAACGATCGTGCGAGCACTCGCGGTGGTGAGTGAGCCGGCGCACGCCTGGCCCACCACAGTGTGGATGAAGGTGGACGACGCCCGCCCGGACGAAGAGCGCAATGGCCATCTCACCGTTTCGGCGTATGAGTCGGGCGAGATTCGCGAGGAGCTGTTTGGTCTTGGGTCCACGAACAATCCGTTCTCAACCGACACGTCGCGTGAGCTTGCCCTCGTGTGGCATGGCAATCCCGATGCCGATGCGAGCGAGGATGCTGGTTGGGAATCTGGCGACCAAGCTCCTTCGGAGGGTGCGGAATCCACGCATGAAGAGGAGAAGGCCCACGAGGAGAAAGTCCGCGCCGAAGAGAAAAGCCACGAGGCGGACGAGCATGCCAAGGATGCCAGCAAGGAAGTCAAAAAGGAAACCAAGGGCTCAGCCAAGACTGAAGAAAAGGCTGCAGATAAAACCGAGGCCGAGGCAATCGTCGTGGCTGAGGGAGGCCAACAGCTTCGGGCGACCGACGGTTCGACATATCACGTTACGGTGACCTATGGCGACTCCGCGGGAATTCCGCAAGGTGCTGAACTGCGCGTGCGGGAGATTACGAAGAACGACATGGATTATGTAGAGTACCTCGCACAGAGCGCGCGGGAGCTTGGGGTGGAGGCTACCGACACTTCCTTCGCGAAGGTGCTCGACATATCGTTCGTCGATCCCGTGACGGGTAATGAGTTCGAGCCCACGGGTGACGTTCACGTGCGCATCGAACTGGCGGGCGAGAGCTTGGTGTCGAGCGAGGAAGCCGGCGTTGTTCACTTTGGCGACAAGGTTGAGGCGCTTTCCTGCGATGTGAGCGACGAGCAAGTTGAGTTCACTGTTGACGGGTTCAGTACGTTTGTAGTGATGGGGTACGGCACGTCCAACCCTGAGGCCAGCGAGAGCGCAGACGGGGACACGGACCCCGAGTATACTGTCCCGACGCCAGTGGAGGGTCTTGTCTACACAGGCGAAGCGCAAGAATTGGTAACTGCTGGAACCGTGACGGTCGGTACCATGAAGTACAGCCTGCAGGAGGATGGCGAGTACGACACAGCAGTGCCCACTGGAACCAATGCCGGAACCTATACCGTTTACTACATGGTGGAAGGTGACGAGACGCACAACGACGTTGCCGTGAACAGTGTGGAAACTACCATCGCACCTGCACCGGTTACTCTTACGGCTGTGAGTACCTACAGGAACTATACCGGTGAGGAGCAAGTGTTCTCCGGTTTTACCGCGAGCGTGGAGGGGCTCACGTTTGAAGGCGTCGTGGCATCGGGCAGCGGCACCGAAAAGGGAGCGTACGATGTGACGTTCACGGGCGTTGTACCCAACGAGACAACCGATAGTACGGGCAACTACATCGTTACGCAAACGACCAACGGTACCCTCACTATTCAAACGTTGCTAACCAAGAGACTTGCCAGCTTTAACGGAAACCTTGCGACTTACGAGCTTGTTGTTAACCCGGAAGGTTACCAGCTCAACGGTGGGCAGTCCTTCACCCTCAACGACAGGTTGATGGATAAGAAGAACGACTCATCGGTCGTAACCAACAACCAATCCATTAACTATAGCTCCGTCGGCATCGAGCCTGCGGATGCCGGCGTAGTATTCGACTACAGCGGTTATACGGGCACCTTCGTGATTCCGGACGCCACGGCCGTAACCATAACGTACACGACACGTGTTGAGGGCAACGCGGGCGAGAACGTGTGGTTTGGCAACGTTTCGAGGCTCATGGCCGCAGGGGGTGATTCCCTTGGCGAGTTGGCGAACGTCAGCGCTGTTGAGACCGAAACCATCACCCCAACTGGTACCGACATTTCCGGTACGGGTGGCGTCTACAGCATCGAGCTCTATACCTATGCGGATGGCCACATGGAAACGGGTCTCGCGGGGGCAGAGTTCCGCCTTCTCGATGCCAATCAGCGTCCCATAACGTATAAGGCCGGCGAGAACGAAGGGAAAGAGGTTACCTTTGTTACCGAGTCGGATGGCTACGTCACCGTTCAGCTAACGGAAGAGCAAGACGGCCTGTACATTCATAAGAACACTCCATATTATTTGGAGATGCTCAAGGCTCCGGTCACCGAAAATGGTGACGATACTTTCACGTATTACGAAAAGGACAACACGCTCTACGGATTCCTTGTTACCGACGATCCCGACTATACGTACAAGGACGTATATAGCTACTTCAACGGCGACGTGCTAAAGGTTCGCTGCTATGAGGAGTCGGAAGGCATTCACGTTACGAAGCGCTTCGCTGGTAACCAAACCATTTCCGACGAGCAGAAGAACGGGATTGTTTTTATCCTCGAGAAGGAGAACACGGCAACTGGCGGCTGGGACGAGGTTGAGCAGCACCCGTATAGTGAGTTTACGTGGGGCTCCATGGCCTTCAATACGGGCTCCAAAGGATGGAGCGCACACGACTATGGCGCAACGTATCGTGTACGTGAGGAGAATGCCGAGGTAGAAGGCGTCGATCTTAACGATACCTGCTTTGTGAGTGTTGAGGGTAGGGGCAAGTCGACTACGGAAGAGAGCAACGAGTTCCTCGTCAATCCGGACGAAGAGGCATACAGCTTTAGCCTCGTGTTTACCAACGAGTACTTCAATCATCGGTTGGACATTACCGTTCTGGACGAGGAGCACGGCACCTTGCTTCCCGGAGCGGTTTTCGAGGTGCGCGCTGCTACAGGTGAGGAAGCGGCCCCGGTTGCGACGCTTACTACTAACGAAAGCGGAACGATTGAAATCACGCGGACTGCCGATTATCAGCCCGATACCCTGTATTATGCCGTGGAAACAACCGCGCCCGAAGGATACTTGCTTCCAGCTGATGCCGAAAAGGCGTACTTCTACTTCTCCGAGAATAACACGAAGGTACCCGAGGGTCTTCCTGCGGGAGAATCGGCTCTCGACCTCACCAAGTCCTACAGCACAATGATGGTGGCGAACAGTAAGCAAAAAATCCACTTCCCCGTAATCGTTGCATGGGGCCTCACCGGAATTGGCGAGTGGCCCGATTCGGTTTCCAATGTGGACGTGTCGCTCACGCAGTCCGTAAAGGATGGGGAAGAGACGCCTGTGGAAGGCAAAACGGTGCGGCTTACGTCCGCAAAGAACTTCGACAACAGCGTGTTCAGGGATTTGCCCGCTCGCGACGAAGATGGCAAGGACATTACGTATACCCTCGTGGAGACCATCCACGATGCAAACGGTAACGACATCACGAAGCAGTTTGCCGTGTCCCAAACGATAACGGGCACGGGTTGGCACTTGCTTCGCAACCAAGACGCGGTGAGCGTAACAATACAAAAGCAATGGTTCGCGCAGGATGGCTCCCCAGTTAGCGGTAATAACAAAGAAGCGGTGAAGTACGACCTGTACTGCACTACGGAGGAACTCGAGGGCCAAAGTGGCGCCATTGCGCGCGAGGACTTGGAGAGTCACCTGAAGTCGGCCAAAAAGATTCGCGGCGAATTAACGCTCTCGAAGGAAAGCGAGTGGAAAGACACCGTATACTCGCTGCAAAAAACCGATGCTAGTGGCAATCCGTATTACTACTTCGCCTTGGAAGACGAAGGTTCCATGCCTCAGAACCATGAGGATACCTATACGATAGCTCCCGCAACGGAGAGCGCCAACAGAACCCTCACCATTCGGAACACGCAAACCGATATTACGGTTATTGTTAAGGCAAAGGATTGCGAAAAGACGTACGGAGGCGAAGACCCAGTCTTTGGTTTTGACGTGACCGTTCAGGACGCCCATACCACGGCCACGTGGGAAAAGGTCGCAGGCGAGGATAACAAATACAACGTCACAGTGACCGCGGAAGACAATAGCACGCATTCCTTCACCTTCACGCTAAATCGGGAAGAAGGGGAAAATGTTGGAACCTACACCCTGACGCCTGCCAAGGTGACGGACCTGCATGGTTACCGCGTGAGGTTTGATGAGGGAACCCTCACAATACACCGTGCTGAGGCTGTGGTGACTGCTGGTGCACAAAAGGTGTATGGCGACGAGGACCCCGCGCTCGTAACTATAACTGGATTGATGAATGGCGACGGCGAAACTGTAATTCGCCACGAGGAATACCGTGAGCCTGGCGAGGATGTGGGCGAGTATCCCATTACCGTAAGCGGCGCAAGAAATCAAGGCAACTATAGGGTTACCTTCGTGCAGGGTTCTCTCTCAATAACTCCAGCTGCTGCGACTGTGAAGGCGAATAATTCGAGCAAGGAGTATGGCGAGGAGGAGCCCGAGCACACGGTTAAGATTACGGGACTGAAGGCTGGCGATGCTGAGGGCGTCATCGAGTACTCGCTCCTGCGCGAGCCAGGCAACAACGTAGGAACGTATGCCATCTCCGTGACGGGCGACGCAGCCCAAGGCAACTACAACGTTACATTCGTGAATGGCGAGTTCACCATTACGCATGCGCCGGCTGTTGTGAAAGTTGAGAACGCGGAGAAAACATATGGCGTTGAGGATCCAGCGTGGGTTGTGACTATTGATGGATTGAAGGGCAATGATCCAGAGAGCTTGATTGTCTACAACGTGAGCCGAGCAGCAGGCAATAACGTTGGTGATTATACTATTACCGCGACCGGAGAGGCGGAACAGGGCAACTACTCGGTTACGTATGAAACCGGAACGCTGAGCATTCAGCCGGCGGAACTCACGGTGACGCCAGACGAAAAGTTCAGGTCCATAAACGACTCAGCGGATCCCGTGCTAACGGCCACCGTCACCGGTTGGCAGTATAACGACGACGAGGCTGTTCACAGCGTCGTGGAAGGCAAAGAAGTCTATACGCTCAACGGAACTACGATTCTTACCTTTGCCTTGTCGCGCGAGGCTGGCAATGATCCTGGCGATTACGTGATTAGTGCAGCCGGTGAGTCGGCACAGGGCAATTACGTACTGAACTACGAAACGGGTACGTTCACCATTCTCGCGGTTCACAACGTCGACGTTTTCCAGGAAACTTCCGACCTCGTGGACCCCAGCGCCAATCCTGCGTACAGCTACGTGGCCCAGTTGGATTTGAGTGGTACGGGCCTGAGTAGCGCGGCGGGTTTTGACGAGAACAATCAGTGCGCTTTTGGACTGCCTGGCGAAGGTTCGAACCACAATCAATTTAACATGCAGATTCCCTACGGTGCGAAGCTTACCGTTACGCAAACGAGCGCCAACAGCGACTACCTTACCACGTTGGCAGTGGACGGCGCCTCCTACGATGACGGTGGTTCAGCCAGCTGCGTTATTGATGAGGTAAACGACTACTATGCCATCACCTTTACGCACACGCGCATCAGCCTTCCCGTACAGGCTATGGCTGGTATCGATCAAACGGAAGAAGGTGCTGCGACGGTTGGGCATGTGTGCCATCTGGGCATTCCGGGAGGCGACGCACACGAGCAGCTCTTCAATAACGATACGGAACCATACTTGCAGGAAACCCTTGGTTACACGTTGCCGACGGATAAATACTACGAATTCGATCACGCGAGCCTCTTTGCCGAGAATGGTACGAGCATTGCTACTGGCGTTACGGCGGTAACGTATGATCAGGCGAGCGGCAATTGGAAGTACAAGACCGATGGCGACTATGCGGACCTTCCCGATGGTGCCGTGGTTCGTATGTACTACTATCCCAAGTACATTTGCAAGGTTGGCGAGGAAAAGTTCTACACCCTGAATGCGGCTTTGGATTATGTGCAGGAGACTGCCGCAAGCCAAGGCGGCGAGGAGCCTGCGGAGGCCCAGTCGAAAACAGCTACAATCGAGATGCTGCTCGGTGAGTATCGTATGCCCGCAACCGATAGGCTCACCATTCCTGCCGGATACGATATTACGATTACGACGGCGACCGAGGGATACACGGGAGCCTCTACTCCTGCGGTCATTAAGAGGAGGAACGGCTTCTCCGGCAATTTGTTCGTCAACAACGGCAAGTTGACGTTTAAAACAATAACGTTGGATGGTAACGGCGAAAGCGTTACCGGCGCGGACGCATTGGTGTTGAACAACGAACATTCCGAGCTGCTGGTAGACGGCGATGCAATCGTTCGGAACACGAACGGTGTTAATGGCAGCGCGCTCTACATGGCTGGTGGCACGGCAACGATTAATGGTGCGTTGCAAGGTTACTATGCCACGCATGGCGGAGCCGTGTACGTAGCTGGCGGCATGCTGAACATCGCCGGCTCAGTTAGTACCACTAATGGTGCGGTAACCGCTACAAGTGGTGGCGCGGTCTTCATGACAGGTGGCACGGTGAATGTTCAGGCCGGTGCGACTATGAATGGCAATACAGCCGTGAACGGCGGCGTATTCTATGTTGAGGGCGGCACCGTTAACATCGGTGCCGGCACCCTGAACAACAATAAGGCAACCAATGCTGGTGGCATGCTCTACGCCACGGGTGGAGACGTTAATATAACTGGTGGCACCATCAAGACGAATCAGGCCGTGAATGGCGACGGAGGAGCCATCTTCTATAATGCTCCGGGTGCACTCAAGGTTTCGGGTGGCACGCTCCAAGGCAATAAGGCGACGAATGGTAACGGTGGCTTCATTTATCAGTCGTCTGGTGAAGCTACGCTTTCGAGTACGATTAACGAGACTAACACTGCCAAGAACGGTGCGGCGATTTACGTGCACGCCGGCATTGCGAACTTCAATGGAGTGAACATTACTGGGAACAAAGCCACTGAAGGCGGTGCCGTGGGCGTAGACGAAACGGCGAGACTCTACTTCTATGGCAATGCGAAGGTTACAGGCAATACTAATAGCAGTCTCTCCACGAGCAAAAAGGACTGCAACGTTTACTTGGACGAAGACTCCGACGAGATCATCAATGTTCCTACGGCAGAAATGGGCGGCAGCGCTAACATTGGCGTATACGTGGCCGATAGCGTTCGTGCTACGCGTGGTGAGGTGTGCTGCAGCTTCGGTGCATATGTGAGCACGAAAAATTTGGCCAAGTTTAAGGATGATCGCGGCTTCTACAATGTGTACAATGCGGGCAACAAGCTCTACTGGGGCAAACCGATAAAGTATACGGTTCTGTACAAACAATCGGGCCTGTTACCCACATCTTCGGGAACCACGCAGCTTCAAGCGGCAAAAGAGTACTACCCGCGGAAGACGGAAAATGCCATCTACGACCTTGTAACGACGCTTTATAACGAACAATACAAAGACAAGATTCAGTCGGGCTACGTGTATGCGTATTCGTATGTGAAGAACGCGACCGCGTTCGAGAAGTACATCACGAACATCGATTGGGATGCAACGAGTCGGAAGTGGGTCTTCAAACAACATGACGGCACGTCAACGAACGCAACAAATGAGTTTACGATTTACTATTCTGATGCGGCGTATATTTCGGTTGTGAACAACAGTGGTTACGATCTCACCATCAATCCTCTCACAGTGATGGGGAAGGATGTTGTATCGGACGGATATGGTTACACCATTGCAGTCAATAACGTAACGAAGTCAACACTGGTACCGATTACCAGTGACGAGCTGACGATTCCGCATGAGGGCTCGGTCAAGCTGTTGTTCCCGGGCGCCACGAGTTCGAGCTGGTCTACCGACGGCGTGTTTGCGGGGGCTACAGCAGCGAATGCCATTTCCTATACGCTGGATAGTGCCCATGGTGGACAGCCACAGCAACTAGCGACGACTGATGTCGAAGGGGGCGCAGGGTTCAACAACCTTTCCGGCACCCTGTTGAGCGATGCTGGCGTTGTTTACGAGATTCTCTTTGGCGACCCAACCCCCATTTGCAAGGTGGGCAACGTGCCCTTCACGAAGCTGACTGATGCTATGTCGTACATCACGACCAATGGCATGACTACGGCGACGATTGAAATGCTGGTGGATTACCAACAGCCTGCGGACGATATCCTCGAAATACCTGAGGGCTATAACATTACTCTAACGACTGCCGAACGAAAGAGCGCCTCAAATCCGCTCGGGTATGTTGGCGAGGATTCCACACGGGCAGCTATCAGTCGTAGCTCGGGCGATATGGGTTCCGCAGTAAAGGCACTTATACGAGACGATAACACTACGGTTCTCACGACAGACGAACAATGCACAACGTCAATTACGCTAAGCAACATAATCTTCGATGGTAAGGCCCTTGGCCAAGGTGGGCAAGGTGGTGCCATTAGTACGGTAAACACGAAGGTCAGCGTCGATGGCTGCGAGTTTAAGGGTTATACTGCGGCTCGCGGTGGCGCGGTATATACGAGATGGGGTCAGCTGGAGGTGAAGAATTCAAACTTCACAAAATGTCTTACGCTTTCTACCGCTGATAAAACAGGTGGTGGTGGCATTTGGACTACTGCGCATTCTCTATTGGTGGAGAACTGCGTGTTCAATGAGTGCTCTTGCCCCAACGTATCGAATGGTAGGGCGCAGGCGGGTGCCGTATTCCACAATATTCGAAATGACGGGGCGGTGGTCTATCCCAACGATCCTCAAAAGTTCCCAAAGGGTTTCTCGAAGGGATCGCAGACCGATATTATTGATTGCAAGTTCTATGACTGCTATGCTGCGAATGGCTCCGGCGGAACGGTGGAGTCTGACGCTTGGGTAATCAATATTGAGGGTTGCGAGTTCTATCGAAGCGAAACCCGTAAGGCTGGTGGCAACGGTGGAGCAGTCAATATTTATTCGAACGATAACACGAGCATTTCCAAAGATAGTATCCTGACTGTCGAGGACTGTTATTTCGAAGACTGCTCGGCGCCGAACGGAAATACAAATGGTGGCTGTGTACGTACAAATACATATGCTGCAGTTGTGAGGAATAGCGTCTTTAGAAACGCGCGCTCCAACAATACGGGTGGCGCTTTATCGATGACGTATGGGACTGCTGGTAGACTGGAAATTGATGGATGCGCGTTTGAAAACTGCAGCTCGGGTACCAAGTGTGGCGCTGTTTATGCGCAGGCGCTCGTCCTCACAATTAAAGATTCGTTCTTTACGAACTGCACCTCACCATCGTATGGTGCGGTTTATCAGGATAAAGATTCTACAGTTGCATCGGTTACTGTGAGCAATAGCAGTTTCGAAAACTGCTCCGCTACGAACAGCGGTGGCGGCGCACTCTATGCTACGGCCAGAAACCTAAGCATTAGTGGTATGTTTGGCGGGAAAAGCTATACTACGAGCAGCGGAGAGTACGGGTATGCCTGTGGAGACGAATCGTTCACGTTCGACAATTGCACTGCAACTCGTGAGGGCGGCGCAGTGTACCATACGACTGCTGGTACCGAAACACTTTCTGATGTTGTGTTCACGAGTTGCTTGTCGGGAGTGAGTGGTGGCGGTGCATATCTCGGCAATTCGAAGCTTGCCGCTTCGAATGCAGTATTCAACAACTGCAAGGCAGCGAACAGCGGTGGAGGTCTCTACATCTCGCCAAGTACGAATGGAGCTACCTTTAGTGATGACTGCTCGTTCTCAGGCAACTGGGTTACCGCTTCGGATGGCAAGGGCGGATCGCTCTACATTAATCAGGGCACCGTTACGATTAACGGGGGTTCCTTTGCGGACTCGAAGGCAGCTTACGGTGGCGGTATTTATCAAAAAGGAACGCTCACGCTAAATGATACGAGTATTGCAGGATGCTACGCAGCAATGGCGGGTGGCGGTCTCTACCACGAAGGCACAACCACAGCTTCTGGTTCCATTGCCGACTGCTATGCCGCACGCGGTGGCGGCGTGTATTCATCGGGAGCGCTTACGATGGGCAGCGCCCCCGGCGCCATGAGCATTAGCGGTTGCTACGCGAAGGGCGTCACCATTAGCGAGGATGGAACGGCAACAGTTGCCGCATCGTTCACGCCCGATAACTTGGGCGGTGGCGTGTACAACAATGCAGGCAACGTGTCTAGTGCTGCGACAATCGAAAACTGCAACGCCTATGATGGCGGAGGTATCTACCAAGCCAATGCCACCTTTACCACGTCTGGTGGCAGCATCGAAGGTAATGATGCTACCCACTTTGGCGGCGGCGTGTATTACGCAGGCGGCACGTTTAAGATGTCGAGTGGCGTGAGTGACGTTTTGGTTACAGGCAACACTGCCAACAAGGGCGCCGGCGTGTTCGTGGCCGATGGCAAGACGATGGATGCTAACGTCTGGGGCGGCTATCATTGTGAGATTTCTGGCAACCATGCCCGTAGCGAGGGGGGAGGCATCGCCGTAGGCGGCCCGAACGCAATACTGAAGTTTAAAGACTACATTATTGTGAAAGATAACACGCAGGTTGACGAAGACACCGCGTGCAATATCTACTTGGATCAGAACAGCAATACGGTGATTCAAACGAGCGGCACGCTTGATACAAAGTCATACATCGGCGTTTATGCTTCAAATGCTCAAGAAGCGGCACACGGAGTTCCTGCCATGCCCTTTGGCACTAGGGCAAACGATAACAACCTCAATCGCTTCTTTAACGACCGCATACCGTATCTCTATGGCTATAAGGGTGCAAACAAACTAATAGTGTGGTCGGATTTTGTCTGCAGAATTACTGATGGCGAGGGGAACTTGCTCTACAAGGACGCGGAGTGCACTATGCCTGCGGTGTATCCGGTGCTTGAGAACGATGGCACAGAAAGCGCATTCGGTGCTTTGGCGGCTGCAAACTACAAGCTGTACAACCACGAGCGGGAGTACGGCAAGCAAAGTGGTGATGCGTATCAGGTCCAGATGTTGGTGCAGGATTATGCCGCAACAAAACCAATGAAGCTTGAAACTGGCAAAACGGTGACACTGACTACCGCTACCGAGAAGGATGAGTGTGGATTCCAGTACAACGGCGATCCCAAGCATCCGTATGCAACAATAACAAGGGCGGCAAATGACTTCAGCATGATATCGAACACGGGCGGGAACTTGACCCTTGCCAAAGTCGTTGTTGACGGTGGTTCCGAAGCCGGGCGTTCGACCAATACCAATGGCGGTTTGATCATGATTACGTCGGGCGGCACGGTAACCCTCGACGATGGGTCAACGCTACGAAATTCGCTCCGCTCCGGCAATACTGGCTCAGGAGCAATTCGCATGGAGTCAGGTACAAATAACATGCTCGTCATGAAGGACGGAGCGCTCATTACGAATTGCAGTGGCTCCGAATACGGTGGAGCGATAAGCGTGAAGCAGGGAACATTTAGCATGGAGGGTGGCAGCATCACCAACTGCTCCTCCAAAAGCGGTGGTGCGGCACGCATAGATACGAATATGTATATGTCGGGTGGCGTCATCAGTGGAAATAACGCCACAGTTGACGGTGGTGGCATCTCAATTGGTGGCACAGGGTCACGGCTGTACTTCTCGGGCAATGCGGTTGTTCAGGACAACACGTTGAATGGCAGTACGACCTGTAATGTCCAGCTGTCGCAATATACCCATGGGGTTATCAATACCTATGGTGACGGCTTGGGTGCCGAGGCCAAGATTGGCGTATACACAGCGGGTACCGAGAGCAACACCAGTTCGCTGTACTACAAGCACGGAATGGCGACCAAACCCTTCGGTACGTGGGCGAGTGACGCCAACTTGTACTGCTTCGTTAACGACCGCAACGGTTTGACCGGCGGAAAGAAGGACCTGACGAGCGCCACGGATAAAACAATCTACTGGGTGGGCAAGCCGGTGCTCGCCATTATGAAGGTGGTCGAAAGCGATTGGTCCGCAGACAAGAACACGGCGTTCAGCTTCACCGTTACGCTCGATATGGAGATGCCTGCGGGTGGCATGGCCGCGTATGGCTTCGTCGCGGGCGAGGACGGCAAACCGACACGCACCTTCACCCAAAAGGATGGGGAAGACGCGTACCAAATCGACCTGCCGGAGAAGCTGCGTGGCACGCCCTATACCGTGACGGAGAACCTTACGAGCGACCAAGAGAGTGACTTCAACACTCAGATCCACAAAGTGGCAAGCGATCTTGAGGAGTCCATTGGCGGCCGTAGCATTGCGGGTATCCTCGGCGAGCACGGTACCACCACCTCCGACCTGACGTTTACCAACACTCGCGTGACGGGCGAGCTCAGCGTTTCCAAGACGATGCAGAGCAAGGACGAGGCAGACTTTAATAAGGCCTTCGACTTTACGGTGACCTTGGACGATGCAACCATCACCAAGGTGTATCCTACCGTCGTGACGCGCGTGAATGAGGGTGGCGAGAAAACCGAGACGGACGAAGAGATTTCGTTCGTGGAAGGTGTCGCCAACCTCCAGCTCAAGCACGACGAGAGCGTGACGATTAAGGATCTTCCCACAGATGTGCCGTACACAGTTTCCGAGGTGGTTCCCGAGACGGATCAGGATGCGTACCGCACGCGTGTGAGCAAGGACGGCGCGACTTCTCATGCGGGGACGTCGCAAGCGGGCACCGTTGGCGAGGTCGTTAAGGAAGGTGTTTACACGTCCAGCGTTGACTTCATCAACAATCGCTTGGAAATTGTCTGCAAGATTACCAACGCGAACAGAGAGCTCTTGTACTACAAGGACAACGGGGAACTGACGCCGGCCATTTACTTCCGGTTGGAGGATGCGTTTGTGCAAATCAACAACGGTGGGTTGCGAACCAGCAGCGATGGCTCCGCCTCGGGCGCGTTGCACATCGAGATGGTCGTGACTGATTACACCATGGAAGAGCCGGCCATCTTGAACAAGGGCAAAACCGTAACGCTTACGACGGCCCGCACGACTGACGAACGGTATCCCTATAACTATGGTAAGGATGACGAGAACGGCAACACCTCCGTCGTCTTGCGTGGATACAACGGCGACAGCATGATTGTTGATAGCGGAACCCTTACCGTGGATAACATCACGCTGGATGGCAATGCCGAGAACAACTACGTTTCCACGGGAAGTGGTGGCATCATCAAGACGAACGGCAACGTGCGTCTTACGGTGAGTGCGGCTGCAACCCTACGCGATTCCACGGTGAGCGAGGAGAACGGCGGAGCCATCTGGATGGACGAGAACGCGCAGCTCACGATGAACGGAACGATTGACAACTGCAAGGCTTACGCAGGCGGCGGAATCTATGCGACCCCGAACTTTAGGTCCGTTACTGTGGGTGGCACCATATCCAACTCCGAGGCAACTACCGGAAACGGCGGCGCGGTTTGCGCAGGAACGGGCGGCACTGTAACGATTAACAACAATGCAATGCTTGAGGCGAACAAGGCCCATACGTATGGCGGTGCGATTTACGCCGAGAGTGCAGTTACCGTAAAGGGCACAATTAGGAACAACACTGCTCACGATGGTGGTGGCGTGTACGTTGGCGAGGGGGCCGCGTTTACCATGTCCGCCGGATCGGTTGCTGGCAACGAGGCCCTTGGCGGCAATGGCGGAGGCATTTGGGTGGACGGAACCACACGCATCACTGGTGGCAGCTTTGCGGAAAACAAGGCGCTCGATGTACTTGATTCCGGTAATGGCAAGGGTGGTGCGATTTACACGACCACTAGCGCAGTCGTTTCCATCTCTGGCGCGAACACGACGTTCGCGGGTAACCAGGCCAAGCAGGGTGGTGCGATTTACGACCAGTGCCTTGTAACCATGGCGGGAGGCAGCATGACGGCCAACACCGCGACCGAAACGGGTGGCGCGGTTTACGTGGATGCCGAGCACCTGTTTACGATGTCGGGTGGAAACATAAGCGGCAACAGTTCTCCTGAGGGTGCCATTTCCACGGGCGAGCACGTCGTGCTCACATTCTCGGGCAATTCAGTGGTGAGTGGCAATACCTCGAGCGATGACGCGACCGTGCCCATGAATGTGTACCTGGGGTACGACACTAACGCCATCATTACAACCTCTGGCCTCGGGAGGAACGCCAACATTGGCGTGTACGCTGCTGACGGGGAAAACGAGGACATTTACTACGAGCACGGCATTGCGGCAAGGAACTTTGGCACCTACACGGGCACCGGACCCGGTTCCGCGAACCTGAACAAGTTCGTGAACGATAGGGACACCACGCTGAGGGGCATGGCGGGCGCCAAGCAAGGGACGGAAGAAGATGGCTCGTACCTCGTGATGTGGCCCGGCAAGGATGTGTACCTGCAGATTTCCCAGTTCGACGTCCAGATGGGCGAGGACGGGAAGCCCATCATGACAGACGACGACAAGTACATTCCGGTGACGAGTCCCTTGGCGGTGAAGGACGCTCAGTTCATCCTTACCAACACAAACGGGAACGAAGATGCTGCCGACGACGTAGTGGTGTGGACTGGTGCGAGTGATGCGGCCGGCCACATTACCATCCCTTGGACTACTGAGGAGTCGGAGAACGCAATGGGCGCCTCGTTTGCCCCGGGTAGCACCTACGAGCTTAAGCAACAGGTAGCGGGCAAAACGTACGTATTCTCTGCAGGCGCGTGGATTCAAACGTGCGTGTTGCCGGCAGGCTCTTGGACGCTTGCGGTTGCACGGAACAATGCCATTGCGTGGCAAACAGTTTCGCCCGAGAGCGAACAGGTCAATCGTACTCTCGACGTTCAGGCGCCAAGTGATGAGGCTGGACTCGGAGATACCTTCACCGTCTTCAACGATCGCATGCCGAGAATTACCTTCGACGCCAATGGTGGCAAGCTCTATGGCAACCGGAAGTCGGGCGAGGAAGAGACCAAGACGGAAGTGGTCGAGTTCGAGAATACCGACGTCTCTGCCGACTACAGCATCGAGGAGAAGAACCCCACTTGGAACACGCTGTTCCTCAACTGGAACACCGAGCAGGAACCGGATGACGAACATAGTGGCACCGAGTACAACAAGGACGATAAGATTACCTTCTATCGTCGGACCGACTACGACGACTTGACGCTTTATGCTCAGTGGATTCCGGTGGTGTGCAAGATTACCAACCGCGAAAACGAGCTGCTATACGTTGACGGCAGTCCAGCGATTTACAGCACGTTGCAGGATGGCTTCGAGGACTTCAACACCAAGAAGTTCACCCTGGCGAATGGCAAGTCGGCCACCCCGCGAAAGATCAAGATGCTAGTGAGCAGCTACAACCTCACCGTGCCCCTCACGCTGGAGCGCGGCAAGACGGCAATTCTCACAACGGCCTCGAAGGACGACAAGGACGGATATCCGTATCGTCCGACGAACGACGAAATGGTGTGCACCATCAAGCGTGCGTTCGAGTATCCCGAAGACGGCACGAAGAGCATGATTACGAACAAGTTCAACCTCACGTTTACCGATATCACACTTGACGGAGCAAAGGATACGTACAAGCAGGAGCTTGAAGACGGCACGATTAGGAATACCGTGCGTGTCGATGGCGGCATCGTAAACGTGACCGGCGACTATGCGCAGCTTACGGTTACCACTGGCGCCACGCTGCGCAACTCCGCCGTGGGCGACGACGAGGAGCCGCACAACGGTGGTGCGATTTACGCACACGAGAATACGACGGTGACCATTGCCGGTGGCGCAGTTGTGGGCAACGAAGCGAATGGCTACAACGAGACGACCGAAGCGATTGCCAAGGGCGGAGCGTTGTTCGCGAGCACCGAAAGCGAAGTCTACATAACGGGTGGAGTAATCAATGGGAACTCCGCGGTGTTGGGTGCGGGCGTGTATCTCCCCGTGGATAGTACCTTGCATCTCTCGGGCAAGCCGAGCTTTGGTGGTACCGACCTCAAGGGCGGCGACGGCGAAGACAAGGACGACCTCAAGGGCGAGGAAGGCAACTTCGTCGCAGGTCCGGAGCTGGAGGACGCGAAGAATGGCGGCAAGGACTACGTGAGGCCGCGGCAAGACATCTACCTCGAAGGCACAGGCGACCCGCTTGGATCCATCGCAATCTCGGGCGGACTCAACATCGATCCGGGCTCCATATGGGTTTGGGCCGAGGATGCGGACGAAGAGAACGACATCAATCATTACCAAACGCTCAGGCAGTTCGCGGTGTTCGAGACCGAGGCCACGCGCACCCGTATGTCGAGCGAGTTGCTTAACAAGACGCTGCTTGCATTCCGGAACGCGCGTCCCGACGATGTATCCGCCAACGAGACGAGCACGTTCTTGTCTGGAGACTTGGACATCCAAGACGGGGATCATCCAACCTACGTGTATTGGACGGGCGTTAAGGGTAGCCGCAAAGTCATCCTTCGCAAGTTCGACAAGAACACCGGCGAGTCCTTGGCGGGTGGTAAGTTCAAGATTCATCGCGGAAGTGCCGACGGCTCCGTCTTTACGGGGACGGACATTGCCGGCAACGACAGCGCCGAGGAATTCGAGAGCGGCGAGAGCGGTGTGTTCTACGTTGGAACTCTTAGCTACGGAACGTACTACGTGGAGGAAACGCAGGCACCGAGCGGTTATGGCAAACCCGCGGACGGGGAGCGTTTCGTCGTTACCGTGAGTGAGGATGGTGTGGGATACCAGTACGAGGAGGCGGGAGAGACGCTCTACAATCGCGAGGTAGAGGCCAAGTAGCTCGCTGAAAGGTTCTAAAGCTGCACAGGCTTGCCGCCTGGTCCGTCATGGGCTGGGCGGCAAAGTCGTTTAGATTAGCCGGTACGAGCTATATGACAAGGGAATCCGGTCTGCAAATTCAGGAATCGTGATGCGACCATGCAGAATCGATGGTATGTTTGTTGATATTGCAAGTCTCGTGCGCTTGTCTTTTCCATTCCTATAAAAAGAAAGCTCATGTGACGAACGGAAGGTCAGGAATGCGTCAAAAGCTCTCGTGGGTGTGGATTGTGCTTTGCGGGCTCGTGTCGTTGGCGAGCCTTGCCATAAACGCTCATGCCCCCATGTACTTCGACTCCGACGCGGCAAGTGAGTTGATTCTTGCAAAAACGCTCTTGGAGTCGCACCACCTCATTGCTACGCCCGCTTTTATCTACTCCACCGAGCTGCAGTTCTTCTCGTCGCAGCTGTTTATGGAAGCGGGCCTTTTGGTTTGCGGCGGCAACTGGTTGGTGGCGCGCATCGTGGGGACGGCGCTCCTCATGGTCGCGTTGGTCGCAAGCTATAGGTATATGGCAAAGCAGATTGGCATTTGGGAGCGCGGCTCTTGGGTGGCCGGCGTGTTGCTGTTGCCGTTTGGCGACTACTATGTGAGGTTTTTTCTGTTCGGAACGTATTACGTGCCCGAGCTGTGTGCGGAATTCTTGGCGATTGGGGCTTGCCTGCACGCTATGAAGCAAGGCAAGGCCAGCAAGCTGTTGCTTGTTCTTACGGGCGTTTTGGGATTTGGCTTTGGTGCAAACGGGTACCGAACGACGTTGTTGTGTTGCATTCCCGCGGTTCTGGCCATTTGTTTGTGCAAGTTCGGCGAGTCTTCGGGCAAAACGGTTGGGGAGCGGCTGCGCAATGCCGTTGCGAACGCGCGCGCGGAGCTGGTGTGTCCTGCGGTGCTTGGCGCATCGTCGGTGCTGGGCACGTTGTTTAACATGGCGGTTTTCAGTAAGCTCTTTGAGTATTTGCGCTACGGATCGCTCGAACTGATTCCGTTCAACTTTTCCGATTTCCTGAATTTGCTGGTTAACGGGTTCGTGGAGTCGTGGGGCTATATGGGTGCCCCAGATATCGCGCAGCTCGAAGGCATCGGAGCGCTTTGCTCGCTAGTCTTGACCTGTACGGTGTTCGCGGCTACGTGCATATGCATTGCACGGAGGCGCATGCTGGATGCACGCCAGTGGTGTGTTCTTGTGTATTTGTGGCTGGTGTTGGGCTTGAGCACGTGCATGTACTACCTGGGCGATCGCGGAACAACGCGGTATCTTACGCTTGCCGTGGTGCCGTTCATTGTTGCCGTTCCGATGGCGCAGCGTACGTTTGAGGGAGATGTTTGGCTACGACGTTGTACGTCGGGACTCGTGGTGATCCTAATGGTCGTGCAGAGTTGTGGCGTGTGGTTTGGCCCTGCGCTGGGGCACGCGACGTCGAACAAGCCGTACCCCAAAGAGCAGCTGGTGGAGTGGCTTGGTGAGCACGGCTACACTCAAGGATACGCGACGTATTGGAATGCGAACGACATCGTTGAGATTAGCAACGGCTCGATTGATGTGTGGGCGTTGCAGAGCAGCTCGTATTCGGGAGACGAGCCTTCGTGGGAATGGCTCGAAGTGCCATCGAATTATAGGTGGCTGGAAGAGACGCGCCATGCGCAGGAGAAGCCGCAAGGGAAGGTCTTCCTTGTTTTGCGTGCGTTCGAGCTGGAGCAGTTGCACGAGCTGAGCAGGGTGACGGGTGAGCCCCTCGTCACATTTGCCGGAGAGAAAACCATTCGGCTCTCGGGCAACAATTACGGTGCGGAGGACTACGCGGTGTACGAGTTCGAGTCGGCCGATGCGCTGTTGGCTGCGCTTTCGCCGGCTTAGGAACCGCCGAAGAGCAACTTAGTCGTGTGGCGGGCCTCTTGGGGCGCCCATATAATTTGCGTATTTATCCTCGGCGGTTTCCCCACTCAGTGAGATTGCGGGGCTTGTGCAAGGGCTAGAGGTCCAGCAGTTCCGCGAACGTGTCGTCGAGCGTGGACCATGCGACCTTGGCTGGAGCCTTTATGCCGGCAACGTTGCGTTCCAGCGCAGTGAGGTTCTCTTCGAGCCATGCATCGAGCTCGGGGATTTGCCCAAAGGAGTCGGCCTCGTGCGAGCTACTCTTCGCTTCGAGCAGCTCGTTAACGAGAGGCATCAATTCGGGTTCGAGCAAGGCTTCCCGAAGCTTGTCAAACGGAATAGGGATGGGCGATTGCCTTTGGATGGACCATTTGCATGCAAGCGTCGCTCGCATGGCGTACAAATAGCGCTTGAGTGTGGGCCGGCCGCTTGAGATGTGGCGAAAGCTGTGCTTGCGAGCCATGCCAAGGTAGTGATGGGCACATGCGACGGGATTGAAGCATGAGTGGGCGACGCTTCTTACGGATGCGAAGCATGGGTCCTCACGGTAGACGATTGGCGAGCCGAGCCATTCGTACACGGTGGGATTTGAGCTTCGCATGAGTTGCAGGAACTTGGTTATGTCCCAGCCGACGATGTCGAGCTCGTCGTCGAGCCGCCATTCAATGGTGTCGCGCGTCTTTTCGAGTCGCAGATACTCGCGCATGGGGCGTATGTACACGTAGCGTACGTCGTAGTCGGAGTCCTCGCTTGCGAAGCCCCAGCTGCGACTGCCCGACTCAATCGAGAGCAACACACGCACGTTCTTCGCGTCTTCCATGGCCGAAAGTTCGTTGAGTATTGTTTGCTGCATGGTCTTCTCCTTCGGGGCTGGGGTTTTGAGTTTACGAAGTGCGCTTGCGTTTATCAACCCACCTTATGCCGTCTTGCGAGGGGCGCCGATTCCCGTCGGTGGGGATTTGCCCGCTGGGTGTTCGTCCGGGTTGATGCATTCCGATGCGATTCCACCAGCACACCATGTGTGAGACGCGGTCGGTGCCAAGGCGGACGCACGTGCCGATGGTTACGACGGCGCAAAACAGCAGTTGGAGCGCCTCGTTTGGCAAAAGCGATAGGTGCAGGAGCATCAAAAGGTGAATAACCCACGGATGCAGAAGATAAATGCTCATGGTGTTGCGTCCCACTTCCGAAACTACCGCGAGCTCTTGGGAAGGCGTAATGACGAGCAGGAGCGCGCACCATGCGCAGGCGGCGAGTTGCAGGAGCGTGCGCGCCACGAAGTCCCAAGCGCTCGAGTAGGGAAGGCTCCGATGCAGCACGACGGCAGGTGCAGCACCGTGGGCAAAGTGCAATGCCATGAGTACGGCGACGGCGGCAAGGCTTGCGAGCCGTGCCTGCCAGAGCTGTGGGCGGCTAAGCGAGGAAATTATCTGCGACGCGCGCAGTTTGCCCGCGTAGAAGCCCGCGCAGAAGAAGGGATAAAACGCGAAAACGCGCGAGAGGCTGAGGGTTTTGCCAATCCAGGGGATGCAGCCCGCCAAGATGGACGCCACGAAGGCGATGCCAACCACCTTAAGGCGATCCTGCTGCGTGCGAGCCCGCTCGAGGAGAGGACACGTTGCGTACCACAGCATGCAAGCGAGCAGGTACCACAGCGTCCACTCGGGAACGAGTAGCGTGAAGTTCGAAAGCGGCTCGCGGCCAGCCAAAAGGTCGTTGTATGCCACGGCGAGCAGCTGGAACTGTACATAGGGAATTAGCAGGTTGCGAACCACCTTCGCCGGCCGCCAACGCGCGAAGTAGCCGGAAACGAACACGAACGTCGGCATATGGAACACGTAGATGACTTGGTACAGCGTGCCCGTAACCGGACCCCAGGCGAATCGCACCATGAGGTGGCAAAACACCACCAGAACGATGAGCACGCAGCGTAGGTTGTCCATTCTGTAGTCGCGTAAGGCCATGGGTAGCATCCCCCTTCGGTACCAGCATAGCGCATTGGGCTTGAGTGAGACGCCTTCCCGAGGAGTTTGTTGTGTACCGCGATTGGGACGTGCGAACGAGACGGTCGCGCGGACTTCGTTCGTATGTCTTGTGCGGCGAGTAACGATGTGTCCGCAGTGCGGCCCAATGGCGTATACTCTTGCATTTGCTACAGGCTATGCGCAAAAGGAGAAGCCATGAAGGACGAAACCAAGTGCCTGCACGCGGGCTATACACCGAAGAACACCGAGCCGCGCGTGGTGCCCATCGTGCAGAGCACGACCTACGTGTACGACAACACCGAGGAGGTTGCGGCGGTATTCGACGACCCCACCAAGTCGCTCATCTACTCGCGATTCGCCAACCCCACCGTAATGGCCGTGGAAGATAAAATCGCGGCGCTCGAGGGCGGCATCGGGGCCATGTGCACCACGTCGGGCCAGGCGGCCTCGCTCCTCTCGGTGCTCAACATCGCGCAAGCGGGCGACAGCATTATCAGCACGGCGGAGATTTACGGCGGTACCGTGAACCTCTTCGCCTTTACCTTTAAGAAGCTCGGTATCGAGACCATTTGGGTCGACAAGAACTCGACCGACGAGGAGATCGAGGCAGCCTTCAAGCCTAACACCAAGGCCGTGTTTGGCGAGACCATCGCCAACCCGGCGCTTACCGTGTTCGACATCGAGCGCTTCGCGAACATCGCGCACCGCAACAACGTGCCGCTCATCATAGACAATACCTTTGCCACTCCCATCCTGTGCAAGCCCATTGAGTTTGGCGCCGACATCGTGATTCACTCCACTACGAAGTACATGGACGGCCATGCGGTGCAGGTTGGCGGCGTCATCGTGGATAGCGGCAAGTTCGACTGGGCAGCGAGCGGCAAGTTCCCCGAGCTCGTCGAGCCCGACGAGAGCTATCACGGCATTTCCTACACCGAGACGTACGGCAAGGCGGCCTACATCATTAAGGCTCGCATGCAGCTGATGCGCGACTTCGGCGTGTACCCTGCGGCGCACTCTGCGTTCCTGCTCAACCTCGGACTCGAGACGCTTGCCGTGCGCATGAAGCAGTACTGCGAAAACGCGCAGACCGTGGCCGAGTACCTGCAGAAGTCGCCGCACGTCGAGCGCGTGATTTACCCTGGTCTCGAGGGCGACGAGAGCCACGAGCTGGCCAAGAAGTACCTCAAGGGCTGCAGCGGCGTCATTTCGTTCGTGATCAAGGGCGGTCGCGAGGGCGCCATGAAGTGGATGAACTCGCTCGAGCTCGCCTCCAACGAGGTGCACGTTGCCGATATCCGCACTTGCGTGCTGCATCCGGCCAGCGAGACGCATCGCCAGCTCACCGACGAGCAGCTCGTTGCCGCCGGCATCGAGGCCGGTATGGTGCGCCTCTCCGTCGGTCTCGAGAACGTCGACGACATCCTCGCCGACCTCGAGCGCGGTTTCGCCCAGCTGTAGGGTGCCGCTAGGGGGTAGCCCCCTGAGTGTACGCTGTACACTCAGGGGGCTACCCCCTAGCGGTACATGGTATGCTGTAGGAGTCATTATCATCTTGAGACGAAGGAGCGTACCATGGCATTTCCTGAGGGCTTTTTGTGGGGCGGAGCAGTAGCGGCAAATCAGTGGGAAGGCGGCTGGAACGAGGGTGGTCGTGGCATGGCCATGACGGACGTCACCACGGGCGGCACCGTGAGCGAGCCGCGCTACGTTACCTACATCGACAAGGACGGCAAGGGCGGCAAGATGAAGAACGGCGACCCGCTGCCCGAGGGTGCGCACTATGCCGTGCTGCCGGAGTATCATTATCCGAACCACAACGCCGTGGACGGATATCACCATTACAAGGAGGATATTGCGCTGCTCGGCGAGATGGGCTTCAAGCAGTTCCGCATGTCCATTAGCTGGAGTCGCCTGTTCCCCAAGGGTACGGAGAAGTATCCCAACCCCGAGGGCGTTGCCTTTTACAAGGACATGTTCGAGACCATGCACGAGTACGGCATCGAGCCGCTCGTAACCATCTGGCACTTCGACACGCCGCTCTACCTCGAGGAGTACTGCGGTGGTTGGGAGAATCGCGAGACGATTGACCACTTCGTGCGCTACGCGACGGCGTGCTTTACCGAGTTCAAGGGCCTCGTGCATCACTGGCTCACGTTCAACGAGATAAACAACACCATTATGTTCCTGCCCTTTACGGGACACACCACGGACGAGGATTATCAGCGTGCGTATCAGCACCTGCACCACAAGTACGTGGCGAGTGCGAAGGCCGTGCAAATTGGCCACGCCATCGACGGCGAGAACCAAATCGGCTGCATGATTTGCGGCATCGCATGGTATCCGCACACGTGCGACCCGGCCGACATCCTCAAGGCGCAACACCAAATGGAGGAGGGCGTTTGGTACTCTGGCGACGTGCAGTGCCTCGGTGCGTATCCCACGTACGCCACGCGCCTGTGGAAGGAGCACAACGTCGAGCTCGAGATAACCGACGAAGACATCGTGGACCTCGCGATGGGCACCGTGGACTTCTACACCTTCTCGTACTACATGTCCAACGTGGTTACCACGCACGAGGTAAAGGACATGGTGAAGGGCAACTTCACCGCCGGTGCGCGCAACGAGTACCTCAAGTACTCCGACTGGGGCTGGGCGACGGACGCCGACGGCCTGCAGTGGTACCTCGAGTGGGCAGCGCAGCGCTACCAAATGCCGCTTATGGTAGTAGAGAATGGCCTTGGCGCGTACGACACGGTGGAGGAGGACGGCTCGATTCACGACCCGTTCCGCATCGACTATTATCGTCTGCACATCCAGGCGATGGAGCGCGCGATTGAGAACGGCGTTGACCTGTGGGGCTACACCACGTGGGGCTGCATCGACGTCGTCTCCGCCGGTACGGGCGAGATGCGCAAGCGCTATGGGTTTATCTACGTTGACATGGACGACGAGGGCAAGGGAACGATGGCCCGCAGCCGCAAGGACTCGTTCTATTGGTACAAGAAGGTAATCGAGTCTAACGGAGAAGACCTCGACTAGGGGTTTCGCAGCCAGCTTGCGCCCGTAGGCGAAGAGCTCCTCATCGTCGGGTGGCAGCGGGTGGTAGGTGCCCTCCCCCATGGGAGGGCCTGCTCCTCACGTATTCTCACAATAGATGGTATACTATGAGTAAATTTACTCACTATCTAATGTCTGTACGATCATACGACCGAGGAGCATACCATGGCTGCCATCTACCCCATCTCCGATCTGCAAAAGCATCCATCCGAGGTCAAGGCACACGCACAAAAAGAGGTGGTCCATCTTACCGAAAATGGTCGTGGTGCCTACGTGTTTATGAGCGAGCAGTACTTCGAGGACTACGTCGCCCGCAAGCAGGAGGAAGCCGCGTGGGAGGCTGGCTTGCTGGAGGCGGTCGAACAGGGAATGCGCGACTTCGAGGAAGGTCGTACCCATACGCTGGAAGAGCTGGACGAACTCATCTCCCAGATGACCAGCGAGGGAGGCAAAGAAGTTGCGTAAGAATGAAATCGTACTTTCCGAACGTTTCTTGGGCGACATGTCGAATATCAACTCTTTTGCAGTCGTCCAACACGTTCGTAAGCTTCTAGACAATCTCGCGTCGTTTCCCAACATGGGCCGTGCGGCAGAGAGCCGAACGCTCGTCGGGCGCTTCGGCGAAGGCGTTCGCACTCTGGTATGCGGCAACTACCTGTTCGTATACGTTTACGAGGGCGATGTCGTAAAGGTCCTCGCGCTCTATCCCGCACGACTCGTCCGCTGAGCCAGCTTCCGTGGGCGAGCAAGGAGGCAGACCACCCGTTTGGCTCTTCTCCAAGCATGCGTTTGCGGAAGCTTCAATCGCTTAAGAAGTCCCTGGCATCCAATTCGTTTTGCGGCGGCAATCACGTCCTTAAAAATGTAGAGAAAAGCAATATTACGGCCTTAAAAATGCGTTTATCTGCAATAATAAGGCCGTAAATTTGTATGGAAGGATTCGCATGCAGAGAACCCTCATGGACGAGCTCGCGCGCGTTCAAGACTGCCCATCCCGAGGTGGCGGCCGTGCGCTTTAGCCTCTCGGGCTTTCGCGAACAGGAGTGGATGCGCAACGTCCCCCTCCACGCGCTCTCTTGCAGGGATCTTTGGGCGTAGGCATAGCTGCGACGTACGGGCATGCGTGCCGAGATGGCCGCGCCATGGTATGAGGGGTCATAACGAGCTCTTTGCGCCGCATGCGCAGCACCTTGCCCGCTTCGGCCTCACGATTTTGTCTCGCAGTCGCATGGCAAGTCCAATCGACGCATGCGTTTTACATATATGCACAGTCTTCTTTGAGGTAAGGTAGAGACGCGGAATAGCGACGGGTCGAGACGAGGATTGCGGGGCGTCCATGAAGAATCGAATCATGCTTATGGGCTCGGTGATTGCTCTTCTTATACTGCTTGTTCTTTGCGGGTGCGGAGCGGGCGTGGGGGAGAGCGACAAGAATGCCAACGAGGATGAGGGAGTTTATACGAGCCTTTCCCAAGTCGAGGACAAACGGATTGGCGTGTCGACGGGAAGCATCCAGGAACAACAGGTCGAGGAGCGTTTCCCTCACGCAAAGCTGTTCCGCTTCTCGTCGAGCCCCGACGCCCTAAATGCGCTCAAGGGCAACAAGATTGACGCCTTCGCCGACTCAGACATTCTGACGCGGTTCATGATGGGCGAGAATCCCGACCTTACCTACATCGACGAGCCCCTTTCGGAGGGGATGAAGGTCTCCGGCATCTTCCCGAAAACCTCCGAGGGGAGTCGGCTCCGCGATGAGTACAATGCATCTTAACAAGCTGCTCGCGATCTATCGGGCTCTCGGTTTGTCGCTCGTGGTGGAGAGGATCGACCCCACTGACGCGGCCAACCAAGACGAGCTCTCCCAAGAGCAGATAATCGCGAACTTCCTCGCTCAGGTGGGTGGAATCTCCCGTGGCTAAGATTGAGCTGTTCGGTATCATAGAGGGGGAGCCCGCGGGACTTATCTTCTTTCGCTATGCGGATGGCTATCAAGGTGTGCCGCTTTCGCTCTCGATGCCCATTACGAACCGCACGTATGGGCAGAAGGTCGTGAGGCCTTATCTGTTTGGCCTCTTGCCCGATAGGGAAGAGCAACGCAAGGCAATAGCGCGGGAATATGGCGATTTCTATTCCCGCAACCCGCGAAGACGATGTGGAGCTGGATGAGCGTGGAGCGCCCGGAGCGCCTTCGTCGCGCGGACACTTTGGTTCTCGGCTCGCGAATGTGGTATAACACATATTTGCCAAGAATGGCTTTTGTCACAGGAACCATCGGCAGGAGAGCCATCGGAAAGGGGAAGGGCATGAAGCCAATCATCGGTCTCTCGCCGCTTTACGACGAAGAAAAGCGCGGTTTATGGATGCGTCCCGGTTATTTGGACGTGCTGTACGACTGCGGCGCTATTCCCCTTGTGTTGCCCTTCAACTCCGACGCCGTTGACGTCGAACAGATCCTCTCGATTTGCGATGGCCTCATTATGACGGGTGGCCCCGACGTGCATCCGAGCCGTTACGGACAAAAGCCTATTCCGCAATGCGGAAGCATTCAGCCATTTCGCGACGAGTTGGAGTATCTCTTGCTCGACAAAGCTCTCTCGCGCGACATGCCGCTGCTGGCCATTTGCCGCGGCGAGCAAATACTCAATGTGTATTTGGGCGGGTCGCTCTACCAAGACTTGGCCACCGAACTGCCAGAGTCGATTAACCACGCCATGGAGCCACCCTTCGAGTCGCTGTGCCACAAGGTTTCCCTCGTGAAGGGCCAGCCATTGCAGGAGCTCTTGCAGGTGGAAGAGTTGCCGGTAAACAGCATCCATCATCAGGCCATTCGCCGCGTCTCGCCCGACCTCGTGCCCATGGCGCATTCCATGGACGGCGTCGTGGAGGCGGTGTGGATGCCCAGCAAGCGCTTCGTGTGGGGCATCCAGTGGCATCCCGAGTGGATTTGGGATATTGACCAGCGACACAGGAAAATCGTCCAGCGTTTTGTGGAGGCGTGCGTGTAAAAGGTACCGCGATTGTTAGAGGGACTTGTCGCCGAGCCCACGCCAGGCTCGGCGACAACGGTTCCTTAGTGCCCCCGAATCGAGTCGAGGAAGTCCTTCGCGCGTTGCGACTTTGGCCTATCGAAGAACTCGTCCGGCGCGCCCTCCTCAACGATTTGTCCGTCGGCCATGAACACCACACGATTGGACACGCGACGTGCGAAGTTCATCTCGTGAGTTACAACGACCATGGTCATGCCCTCTTGCGCCAGCTCGACCATGACTTCGAGCACCTCGTTGATCATTTCCGGATCGAGCGCCGACGTGGGCTCGTCGAAGAGCATCGCCTTGGGATGCATCGCCAGCGAGCGCGCAATGGCCACGCGCTGTTGCTGTCCGCCCGAAAGCTGGGCCGGGACCTTGTGCGCTTGCTCCGCCACGCCCACACGCTCGAGCAGCTCCATGGCTTCCCTCTCGGCCACGTCCTTGGGCGTTTTGAGCACCTCGATGGGTCCGAGCGTCACGTTTTGCAGAATCGTTTTGTGCGCAAACAGGTTAAAGCTCTGGAACACCATGCCGATTTCCGCGCGCATTTGCGCGAGGGCCTTTCCCTCCTGTGGAAGCGGCTCACCCTCGATGAGGATTTCGCCCGAGTCGATGGTTTCCAACCGATTGATGGTGCGGCATAGCGTGGATTTGCCCGATCCCGAGGGGCCGATGAGCACCACAACCTCGCCCTTGTGCACCGTAAGGTTGATGTCTTGCAGCACGTGGAGCTTGTCGTAGTGCTTGTCAACGTGACGAAGCTCGATAACGCGTGATTGCTCAGCCATAGCTCCTCCTAAGTCGGGTTCTCTGTCGTGCGCGAAATAATGGGGTTGCCGCTCCGACGTGCCATGTAAATGGACAGCTGGTTAATGGCAAAATTCACAAGAATGTATATAATTGCTACCACCAAATACACCGATACCACCGCATCGTGCGTGGTAAGGAGCACGCGCGCGTTTTGCATGAGGTCGGGATAGCTCACCACATAGGCAACCGTCGTGTCCTTTACTACGACGACCAGCTGCGAAATGAGCGAAGGCACGACGATGCGCAACGCCTGGGGCAAAACGATTTTGAACATGGTTTTGCCAGGAGTGAGGCCAATGGAGAGCGCTGCCTCGGTTTGGCCCTTGGGCACGGCATTGACGCCCGCGCGAAAGACCTCGGCCAACACGCCCGACGCTGCCAACGCCACGGGAAGGGTTATCATCCAAAACGGCGGGAGTCGCACACCATACTGCGGCATTGCGAGATAAAAGAAGTAAATAAGCAGCAGGCTGGGTACTCCGCGGAAAAAATCTATGATTACGCGACACACAATCTCGAGCACCTTTATGCCGCTCGTACGGCCCAGCATGAGCACCACGCCCAACGCGAGCGATAGCACGGCTGCCATCGCCGCGACCTTTATTGTGCCCAAGAAGCCATCGAACAGGAATCGCCACGTGTTCATGTTGGTGTAGAACGCCCAGTACTTGGCGTCGAGCTGACCCGTAATGCGGAACTGTTGGATGACTAGCGCTAGGCCGATGCACACGAGCACCAGCGACACGATGGTGCCAATGAGCGTGAGGAGCTTGGTGCGAGGTCCGGGAGCCTCGTAGAGCGCATCGCGCATGGAGGTGGTATGTGCGCTCATCGCAGGACCCTCACTCTCTTGTCGATGTAGTTGCCCACAACGCCCAAGATGACGGCCGTTCCCGCATAGCATACGGCGGAGATAATAAACGGCACGATTCCGGCGCCGGTGCTACGTGTGGTGATGTAGCTCACCAAACCCGTGAGTTCCTGTGGACTCATGGGCACCTGCGATCCGAGGGCGGTTGTGAGCATAGTGGCTATAAGCAGGTTCGTCATGGGCAGGACCGCGGAGCGCAGAGCCTGTGGAATGACGATTTTGCTCATGGTTTTGCCAAAGGTGAGGCCGATTGAGCGTGCCGCCTCGATTTGCCCCACGCCAATGGCGTTGATGCCCGTCATGAAGTTCTCCGAGCCAAACGCCGAAGCCAGCAGCACCACCGTGACCTCCACGCACGCCTTCCATGGCAGCACCACCTTGAGGTTGGGTAGCGCATAGGCAATTACGATGAGCAACGCCACGCCGGGGATGTTGCGAAACACCTGCACGTACACGTCGCCAACCAGACGCAACGGCTTGATGGGAGACACACGCATAACGGTAATAAAGACGGCGATGATCATGGCAAGGGCAAAGCATATTGCCGTCATGCTCATGGTCTCGAAAATCGCCTTAACGTAGTTCTCGCCGTATTGCTCAATGATTTGAGCAAAATCCATGGGCACCTCCCTTCAAGAGGTCCAAGGGACCGCACCGGTGCGCACCACATGCCCCGCCGCAGCCCCTTGGCAATTGATTGCTGTTACGATTTCTCTTACTCGAACACACCAAGTGCGGGCGGCTCGGGCACATCGGTAGAACCAATGCGGTCGCCCAGGCTGACCTGCCACAGCTCGGCCCAAATCCCGTCCTTCTCGATTTTGGTAAGGAAGTCGTTAACGAAGTCCACGGCGCCCTTCGTCTGCTTGGGCAGACCAATGCCGTACGGGTCGATGGGGCCAAATGGATCGCCAACGATCTTGTACTTGCTCGGGTTGCGGGCCACGGCGCCCATTTGCATGGTGTTATCGATGACGTAGGCCTCTACGCGACCCTGCTCAAGGGCAAGACGAGCCTCGGGATCGGTTTTGTACTCTTGCAGGATGGCGTCGGGGCAAAGGTCCTCCATGATGGTGGGACCAGTCGAGCCGGACTGCACGGCCACGTTCTTGCCCGCGAGGTCGTCCAAACTCTTGATGTCGGCGTTGTCCTTCGAAACAAGGATGGACTGCTGGGAGGTGTAGTAGGGACCGCCGAAATCGATCTTTTCCATGCGCTCCTTGGTTATGGAGTACGTCGCGAACACGGCATCCACCACGTCGCCCTCAAGCACGGACTCACGCGTGTCGGAGGTAACCTCGGTGAGCTCGAACTTGGTTTCGTCGCCGGTTATGTAGCGCGCCAGCAACTGGAACAAACCGGCGTCGAAGCCACGATAGTGGTTGTCTTCCATATCGAGCAGGCTGAAGAACGTGGACGTCTTAACACCACCGACGCGAAGGGTGCCGGCCTTCTTGACCTTTTTGGCCCACGCGCTCGCGGAGACGTCCGCGTTTTCGGCCACGGGACCCTTGGCCAGCAAAGCGTCGAATGCGTCTTTGTCGATTTCGGGGGCTTCCTGCTCGTCCTTTGCCCCTTCCGGCTCTTCGGTTGCGGCGGCGTTCTGAGCGGCTTGATCGTTGGAACCACCACAAGCCGCAAGCATGAACGCGGACCCCGTGCCAAGTCCAAGCGCTAGCAACTGACGGCGATTGAGCTTGATGTTGTCGATTGACTTCATAGTGTTGTCCTCTCGCTAATTACCATGCGTAAAATGCTAGTCGCACACTGGGAATTAGTCAATTACGATACATATGTCCGGTTGATATGTTTCGCTCAAGTGGTTGCTTGCGCTGCGCGCCTGCGCGGGTGTGCTGTATAATGCCTTCCACTGTTCTTGGACTGGACTTCGCTGGAAAGGATGTCGTTTGAGTTTGAGCTCGTACGTCGTGTGGTTTATCGGCGCCTCATTGGCCGGATGGCTGTTCGAGTCACTTCACGCAATAGTGAAGACTGGACACTGGGAGAGGCGCGGTTTTCTCTATGGCCCTTTCTGCCCGATTTACGGCGTAGGCCTAGTCGCGGCTGTCCTTCTCTTCGACAAGCCGGCAGTGGCTTCCGGCGCCGTCCCGCCTTGGGCGGTTTTCCTCCTGAGTATGGGCGGGAGCGCCGTCCTAGAATACGCCGTTTCGGTTGCGTTCGAAAAACTGTTCGGCGCCGTTTGGTGGGATTACTCCGATATGCCGCTAAACCTCAACGGTCGCATATGCCTGCCCGCCTCGCTTTTGTTCGGGCTTGCGGGCGTCTTTGTGGCGTATGTGGTCATCCCGTTCCTCCACGGCATATACTCCAGTGCTTCGCCCTTCGTGTTCGAACTTGGTGCCCTCGTGGCAACGGCACTGCTGGCGAGTGACTTAACCGGTACCGTTTTGAGCCTTACCGATTTGATGGAGAGGATACGGGAGCTTGACGTTTCGGCCAACGACCGTGCCGACGAGCGCCTGCAGCAGGGCGTGGCCGCCGTGAAGGCGATTCCGGCGCAGATTCAGAGCAAGGGCAAAAGCGGCGTGCAGCTTTTGGTGACGGGTGGGAAGACGTCTGCCCGCAAAGCGATGGGCACTCTCCACTCGCAGCGCGACAAGCTCGGTGAGCAGGCCTTTCGTTTAACCAGACATCAGGCTAGGCTCCTTAGGCGCCTGCGGAGGTTCCAATCCGCGGACCTTCAGGAGAAGGCGGGCTTGCTGCGGGCGGCCGTCGCGGCCCGACCGATGGGCGACGACGCGGAAGCGGAAAGGAGAGACGAACGTTGATTACCTCCCGTGGTCGCGTGGTACCAGATTTTAGGGAGCTCGCTGGGCCGGTGTGCTCGCGTGGGCGGGTGCAAGAGATGCGTCACTTCCCGCAACACGGATGCGTGAGCACTTACGATCATGTGGTCCGTGTTTCGAGAACGGCGCTGCGATGGTCGCGTGCGCTTCCCATACGCGTGCACGAGCACGAGCTCGTTCGTGGCGCGCTACTTCATGACTACTATCTCTACGACTGGCACGACCCGCAGAACGTTGGGCATGCCACGCGGCACCCGTTGCGTGCCCTTCGCAATGCCGAGGAGGATTTCGGGTTGACGGAGAGGGAGAGGAACATAATCGCATCCCATATGTGGCCGCTTCCGCCGACGCGCATCCCCAGGTGCGTGGAGGCGTGGGTAGTATGCGCAGCCGACAAGTGGTGCTCGTTGGTCGAGACGGTGCTTATGAGGTGAATGAAGGCTTGTCGCGATTTGAGGGCCTGTCCTGAGCCTCGTGCGGCGTGCTTTACTCCACGAGGTAGAGCTGTCCCGAGAAGGGCGCAAGCGTGCACGTGAGCTGGCAATCGGGAATCTTGAACCAGCGACAGTCGTCCTCGTACGTGCCGCCCGAGAAACGCTCCCAGTCGGTGTTGAGCAACAAGCGTGCGCGACGGACGTCGCCCGGGCTCAGCACGTAGTCGGGCAGCTCCTTGTCCGAAAGGTTGAGCACGCAGAGCATCCGCTCGCTCGTGCTGCGCCGCTCGAAGGCATACACCACGTTGGTGGGGTCCGAAACCTGACGCCACGAGAAGCCGTCCCCGCCGTAGTCGTTGGCCCACAGCGCCGGGTGGTCCTCGTAGAGCTCGTTGAGCTCGGTGCAAAAGTGATAGAACGAGTCGTGCAGGGGATACTGCCGCAGTGACCAGTCCTGCTCCCGCCGCTCGTCCCACTCGCGCAGTTGCGCTAGTTCGCCTCCCATAAAGTTGAGCTTCTTTCCGGGATGGGCGTACATGTACAGCGCGAGTGTCCGCGCCTGGGGGAACTTGACGTCGTAGTCGCCCCACATCTTTTGGACGATGGTCGCCTTCTCGTGTACCACCTCGTCGTGCGAGAGCGAGAGCATGTATCGCTCGCTCGGGTAGTACATCATGGAGAAGGACAGCATGTGATAGTTGGCGCCGCGTTCCTCGGGCGGTGTGCGAAAGAGGTTAAGCGTGTCGTTCATCCAACCCATGTCCCACTTGTAGTCGAACCCCAGGCCGCCTTGGCCCACGGGCGCCGTGACGCCGGGGTAATCCGTGGAGTCCTCGGCGATGAGCATGGCACCGGGGTTCAGGTATCGCAGGCCGCCGTTCATGTTGCGCACGAACTCCACTGCCGGGGCGTTGACGCCGAGCTGTTTGTTGCCTTGCCGGTACACGACGCGGCTAATGGCGTCCATCCGCAGGCCGTCGAAGTGATACGCGCCGAGCCAGTAGTTGGCGGCGCTCTGGAGGAACGAACGAACCTCTTTACGACCGTGCGCGAAATTGAGGCTGCCCCATTCGCTCACGGCCTCCTTCTCGTCCTCCGGCTCAAAGAGCGGAGTCCCGTCATAGCGAGCCAGGCCGTAGTCGTCCGTTGCAAAGTGGACGGGCACGAAGTCCAAAATCACCCCGATGTCCGAACCATGGAGCATGTCTATGAGCTCCATGAGCTGACGTGAGGTGCCGTAGCGGCTAGTGGGGGCAAAGAATCCTGTGGGTTGGTACCCCCACGACCCGTCGAAGGGGTGCTCCATGAGCGGCAGGAACTCCACGTGCGTGTATCCCGCCTCCTTGAGGTAGGGGATGAGCTGATAAGAGAGCTCGGAGTACGTAAACCAGTCGCCAACTTCGATGCTTTGCCGCACGCCGCTGCGCTTGCGCCAGCTGCCCAAGTGCAGCTCGTAAATGTTGAGCGGCTCGTCGTAGTGGGCGGACCGCCGGGCCATCCAGGCTTCGTCGTGCCAGTCGAAGCTGAGGTCGCGCACGATGGAGCGGTGTGCGGGACGCAGGTCCATGCCGTACCCGTAGGGGTCGCAGTGCTCGCGCACGTCGCCGTCGTGCCAGATGGCGTAGGTGTAGGGGTCGCCTGGCCCCATGCCATCGACATGGGCCTCCCAAAAGTTGCCGTCGGCAACCCTGCGCATGGGAATCTCTCCCACGTTCGTGCGGACGTCGATGCGCTCCGCGGACGGGGCATACGTCCTAAACGTTACGCCGCCATCTTCCAGATGCGCGCCGAGCCACGTATGGGCAAAGAACTCCGCGCCTGCATAGAAGTCCTCGATGTTCATAAACCCTCCCGTCCGTTTGGACAAACCGAAACATAGTACTCCAAACGCTGGCGAAAAGTAAGGGCAGGTTGTCCGAAAACGCCGTGTCGTGCCTTGCCGTAGAGGTGACGCGTTTGGCACCCATTGCCAACGTTGGGTGCCAAACGCGCCAATTAGCGGACCATTGCGAAGGGTGATCCGACTCAAGAAACGCGCCACCAACCCGTTTCGGGAGGTGGCGCGTTTCGCCCGGCCCCGCAGCTCGCCCGGCCCCGCAGTTCGCCAGGCTCGTATTCTGCGGCAAGTTAGTCTTTTGGTGCCAAACTAGCGAATCACGTGGTTGCCATTTCCGGTGTCGTCGTGCATGCGAGGCTTGGGCGCGGGCGCTGGGTCGATGTGGGGCTGCGGCGCGGTCTGTGCGGCTACGAGCTGCTCAAACATCGACTGACTCTCGCGAAAGTCGCTGGGAAGCACCACCGAGCTCGCGCCTTTATCTGCAAAGCCGCGCATCATGTCCACCCATTGGGTGAACTCAAACAGACGGTTGGCCTCCTCGGTGGTCATGGTGGAACCTTGGATTACGTCGATGGAGTCCTTGATGCCGCGTGCGATGGCGATGCGCTGGTCGGCGATGCCCTTGCCCTCGGCGGCCATGGCCTCGGCCTTTGCCTGTGCGGCGATGACGGTTTTTGCGCGCGCGGCGTTCGCGTCGTTGGTCGCGCTCTCGAGGTTGTTCTTGGATGCGATGATGTGGTTCATCGACTCCTGCACCTCGACGGGCAGCTTGATGCGCGTGATGAGCGTGGTTACGAGCACATAGCCGTACTCGAGCATCTTGTGCGCTACAACCTCGTCGATGGCGTGCGCGATGGCGTCCTTCTCGGAGAAAACCTCGTCAAGCGTGCGGTTGGGGATTTGGGACCTCAGCGCGTCGGCCAAATAGTCCTGCATTTGTGCCACGGGGTCCTGCAGCATGTAGTAACTCTTGTACACACCGGAGTTCTCGCGCTGGCCCATGTTGGAGCTGTCTACGTGGTACTGAATGGAAACGTCCAGCTCGATGGTGACGTTGTCGGAAGTCTTTGCGTCAAACGTCATGTGCTCGTCCTCGGTTTTGAGATCGATGTAAAAGACGCGATCCACAAACGGCACCCTAAAGTGCAGGCCGGGGCCCGAGAACCCATGAAATCGGCCAAGGCGTTCGATTATCGCCACATGCTGCTGGCGTACCACGTAGGCAAGCTGCGGAAGCATGAACGCGATGATGACGATGGGGACGATTGCGGAGGCGAAAAAACCAAAGATTACTTGAAAAACAGACATGGCGGCCCTTTCTCTGAATGGACGAATCCTCAGTATAGACTATGCAACAGGGACAGTCGTCCATGGTGATAAAGGCCTTCCTTGGCGGGCGCGGCATGACGTAGGTCCAGCTCGCCCAGGCCATGGGCGTATCGCAGAACCGCGTGTCGCGCATGGAGCGCGGCGACTTGGCGACGATGAGCCTCGATACCATCCGGCGCTACTTCGAGGCGCTTGGCGGCAAGGTCTCGCTTGTCGCAGATCTTCCCACAGGGAGGGTGACGCTGCTCTAACATGCACGTCCGGTGTAATGGTGGCTTAGCTAGGTACGTGGGACAACTGCTCTCGAAGGACTACGGCTTGGTGGACCGACGGGAGGATGCTGCCTACGCGGCGTGGAACGATGCGTATGCGCGCTACCGCGAGGCCGGATGGTCTAGCTGAGGCAAGCGGCGATGATGCGAAAGGCCTCTTCGTTGCTCGCGTCGCGAAGAGCGTTCGCTTGTTGGGGTGCGGAAGCGGCATCGTCACAGTTTCGCCTGTGCCGTACAATGCAGATAAGAGCTTCAGAGGCGGAAGGAGAGGATTGTGGAAGTGAAGAAGAACAACGTTTGGCTGGAGCGGTTGGAAGACGACGACCGCGAGCAGTTCATCCTCAACAACTAGGAGGCGTTCCTGTTCGGGGCGACGCAGGAGTTCGGCATGCGCGACGACCACTTCGAGGAGGATGGCCAAATCATCTCCCGTGCGAGTATCGAGCGCGCGATTGACGAAGGCGAGGCGTGGCGCATCATCCAAGATGGCGAGAAGGTTGGCGGGGCCATCGTTAAGGTGGAAGGTGACAAGGGCGAGCTAGAGATTCTTTTTACCTGTCCTCACGTGCACAGCAAGGGCATAGGCTACGCCGCATGGTGCGAAATCGAAAAGACGTATCCCGACGTGAAGGTGTGGGGTCTCGTTACCCCGTACTTCGAGACGCGCAACATCCACTTCTACGTGAACAGGTGCGGCTTCCACATCGTCGAGTTCTTCAACAGCCACCACCCCGACCCTAACGACCCCGACTATAACTCACGGGAAGTCGATGAGCAGTTCCCCGATGGCATGTTTCGCTTCGAGAAGAGAATGCCCTAGCGTTTGCGCGCTATGCTCGCCAAGACGCTGCGGTAGCCTATGGTTTGGTGCGACGGTTTGCGTGGCCTGAGTACTCAATGTCGTAGACAAGATCGGAGAGCGTTATATCGAGACCACTAAACCCGAGGGTTTGTAAAGCCCCTATTTTCCCAGTCGGTATGGCGGGCAAATCTCTGCGCCATCGAGAAGGCGGGTGACGGGTACATCCAGCCCGTCGGCTATTTTTACCATGACGTCTATGGAAGCGTTTCCTCTAACGTTTTCGATGTCACTTAGATACGTGCGATTCATACCAATCATATCCGCCAAGCCTTGCTGGGACAGATGCGCCTTGCGGCGTAATGACCTGACGTTCTCCGCGAGTATTGTTCGCACGGCTATGCTGGAAGCGTCCTCTCTCATACCTTAATGGTAAAAAGCGTTCGGATAGCACATGCCGTCTATAACCGACATTTTGCATATACAGATTCAATGAGGAGAGAGAATATTGCGGCGATTGAATAGACGATAAAAATGAAGTCACATTGACGCACGCTGCTTACAACTTACTGATATGTGACAGCACATATCTACGGGCGTCGGTTTTATCTGCTGACTAATTCATTCTATACATATAAAAACATATTGTATTGTAGCTGTAATTCTCCAATTAGATACCTTTTGCCGAATTCCGCGTATAACCGACAGTTTTCCTTCTTAGCATCATTGACGGATATAACCGTCAATTTGTAATTTGCTGAATGGGAGCGTCTAATGGGGAGCGCGATTTCGAGCAGGCGTTTTCTTCGCAATGGAAACGCTAGTTATCGGCGTCCTTTAGTCTTCTGCCGTGAGCTTCGGGGCGTTACTGATAGCGCCGTTTCCCTAAACGTTGCCGTCGCTGAGCGCTTGAAGAATGTATCGCCTGCAACGAGGAGTATGCGTCTGGAGTCGTGTTTTGTCTCGGCTCTTTCCGGCCTACCAGAGGGCGTCGTCATCCGAGGCATCGATGTTCTTTTCAACCCGGTGTACGAAATCGACGTGGTGGCGCTGCTCTGCAGTGCGTACCGCAAGCACCATTTCGACCTCGTGTGGCCTGGTTGTTTCGAGGACAACCAGCTTCTGTACGCAGAGGAAGGTTGTCCGGATTACAGGTCGTTTGACATCGCCCGCTACGACATCACCTGCATCTACTAGAGGAGTTTGCACCATGAAGTATTCAGAGCTCATCAGTTTCAAGCCAATAGAGTCGACCATCCAGCTGCTTGACGCCAACCAGGAGCTGAAGGCACGCGAACTCGTCGAGACATACGTGATGTCGGACACGATGGCCGACCAGCTGAAGATGCGCCTCATCGACCAGTTGCAGATGGATGAGGTCATCGACAACAAGGGTGTCCTCGTGGTGGGTAACTACGGAACCGGTAAGTCTCACCTCATGTCGGCCATCTCGGCTGTGGCGAACGATGCGGATAACCTCCCATACCTGCAGAACCATGGCTTCGCTAAGGCGATGGAGCCCATCGCGGGCAAGTTCGAGGTACTCCGCATCGAAATTGGCGGCGTGACCATGCCGTTGACGGACATCATCTGCGGATACATCGAGGATGACTTCAAGGCTCGCGGCATCAGCTTCCAGATGCCGGACTTCAACACAGTACGAGACCCCAAGCAGCTCATCCGTGACATCATGAAGGCGTTCGCCTCAAAGTACGGTGACAAGGGCTACCTCATCGTGGTGGACGAGTTCTTCTCGTACCTGAGCTCGCGTGACGAGCGGCAGATCGTGCTCGACCTGGAGTTCCTCCGGGCGCTTGGCGAGATGTGCTCGAAGAGCCGCATGCGCGTCATCTTCGGCGTACAGGAGAAGATCTTCGACAACCCGAGATTCAGCTTCGTCTCCGAGTCGCTGCGTCGCGTGGGTGACCGCTTTTCGCAGGTCATCATCACCAAGGAGGCCACGTCGTACGTCGTCTCGGAACGCATCCTGAAGAAGACGCCCAAGCAGAAGGCGCTCATCCGCGAGCACCTGGAACAGTTCAGCAGCCTGTACGGTGGCATGTCCTCACGCATGGACGAGTTCGTGGACATGTTCCCCATTCATCCAGCTTACATTGACGTGCTGAACAAAGCGTACCTTATCGAGAATCGCCATATCCTGAAGAATATATCGGTCTGCATCCGTGGCATCTTCGACCGGGAGGTGCCGACCGACGCGCCGGGCATCAAGTCGTTTGACGACTACTGGCCCGTTATCAAGAGCGACGGTATGCTGCGCAGCGACCCGACCGTGAGCCGAGTGCTTCAGGCGAGCGGGCAGCTTGAGGACATCATCAAGCGCGCGTTCCCCAAGCCGCACTACAAGCCCGTGGCGATGCAGATCATCTACGCTCTGAGCGTTCATCGCCTAACCACGAGTGGACTCGACGTTCAGACGGGCCTCACAGCCGAAGGGCTGAAGGATGACCTCTGCCTGTACCTGCCGCTTCCCGAGCAGGACAGCGACTTCCTGCTGGGCATCGTGAACACGATACTGCGCGACATCATGACAACCGTGTCAGGTCAGTTCATCATCCACAACGATGCCAACAACCAGTACTACATCGACGTGAACAAGGTCGTGGACTACGACGAGAAGATCAAGCAGAAGGCCGACGTGGTGGCTCAGGGCGACCTGAACCGCTACTTCTACGGCATTGTGTACGGCTGCCTAGAGTGGAGCGCTAAGCAGTACGTGACGAACTTTGAGATCTACGAGTACGACCTGAACTGGGACAGCCGCAACATGTTCCGCGAGGGCTACCTGTTCATGGGGCTGCCGAAGGAGCGCAGCACCGCACAGCCCGAGCGCGACTTCTATCTGCACATCATGCCTCCCTACGGCGGCAACGGCGGAGCGCAGAACCTGCAGGATGAGGTGTACTTCTACTTCAAGGCGAACGATGTTTTCACCGAGGACCTGCGCTTCTACGCAGCTGCGAGCGAACTGGCGAGCATCAGCGAGGGCAAGGAGCGTGACGCCTACTCTACCAAGGCACAGCAGGCGAAGTCCAAGCTCGTGCGTACGCTGAGCGCGAATGCAAGCACCATGTTTGACGTGGGCTACAAGGGCAATCGTAAGAAGCTCATCGAGACGCTAAGTGGCCGCTACAACCGCGACGCTACCTTTAAGGACGTCATCGACCTAGCCGCTGCGATATGTCTCGACGGCTACTTTTGCGAGAAGTACCCGGCGTTCCCGCGCATGCGCATCAAGATAACGCGCCAGAACATGGCTGACTGCCTGACGAACGCGTACGCCCAGATTGCCGGGCGCAATACGCAGCAAGGACGTAGCATGCTCATGAGCTTCGATCTACTCGACAGCGACGGGAAGCTGAAGCCCGAGCGGTCGCAGTACGCCCAGCACTATATCGACCTGCTCAACAAGTTGCCACAGCAGGGCGTCATCAACTTCAGCGATCTCTTCGATGACATTCCCGGGCGCGGCAGCTTTGACAAGAGGTTCGGCTACAACAATGCGTTCGCCACCATTGTCCTCCTGTCGCTGGTCTACAGCGGTCATGCCGTCATGCGGACCAACAAACAGACGATATCGGCATCGAATCTGGACGTTGTGCCTAAGACCGGCACGTTCGAGCTCATCCAATTCAAGACCATCTCAAAGCCGGCTGACCTGCCACTTGCCGAGCTGCGCCGTCTCTTCGAAGTAATGGACTTGAATCCAGGTCTGCTCAACAGCCCTGGGACGCGCGAGAAAGCCGTCGCCGAGCTGCTAGCCAAGGCCAAAGAGCTGAGCCAAAATGCCGCCGTTTCCGAGCGCAAGCTTGGTGACGGGTTCGTGCTGTGGGACGAGTCGCTTGCGAACGCGCAGGAGGCTAAGACACTCCGCGAAGCCTGTGTGGCGATCAAGGACGAGTTCAGCAACTACGGCGTGAAATACAACACCCCCGCCAAGCTTAACAACTTCAAGCATACGGTTGAGGAGATTGACGAGCTTGCCGACCAGCTGGACCTCGCACTCATCGTGCCCGAGTACCTGACGTTCCAGTCGGAGTGCTCGCAGGCGGTCGCCTACCTCCAGGGCATCGAGTATGCCGCTATCGGACAGTCTCTCAAGACGGCGCTCAACGAGGCGAAGGACGTTTTCCGTCGCGAGCGCGACAGCATCTACGACGGCGCATCCGGGGAGACGGCAGCCCAAACCGTCATCACTGCACTCGGAAAGGTGAAGAGCGATTACATCGACTACTACCTTACGGCGCACAAGAAGAAGCGGTTGGGCGTGAGCGAAGCAAGGCGCAGGCAGGATTTGCAGGATAGCGGGACCGTTGCCAACTTACGAAAGCTCGCCAAGCTCAGCATCCTCTCGAAAGCGAAGTTCGATGCCATCGACAACGCGCTAGCTGGACTTACGGTGTGCTACCAGCTGAGCCCTACCGACCTTAAGGCAGCCTCGACTTGCCCGTACTGCCACTATCGCCTTGATGACGCCGACCAGAACGTAGACGGCCTGCTCGACGACATCGAGGAGCAGATTGAGAGCCTGACGAACGAATGGACGACCACTCTCTTGAACACCATTGATGACCCCATTGTGCTCGGCGAGAAGCGGTACCTCGAAGACGCCCAGCAGCGCATGATTGACGTCTTCGTGGAGAGCGGCAAGCTGCCTACTCGCGTGAACGACAAGTTCATCGAGGCTATAGAAGCCCTGCTTAAGGGCTTTGAGCCCGTCTACATCGAAGGCGGTGACCTGGTGCAGGAGCTGGCGAAGCTCGGTCCCAGCACCGCTGCCGACTTCAAGAAGAAGCTCGATAGCATCATCGCCGGCTACGTTGCTGGTAAAGACCCCGAGAACCTTCGCATCATCGTCAGGTCTGAGTAGAGGACGGAAAGCGATTATGGAACCAAGGAAACTTACCAGCGCAGACATCGACAAAGTCCGCGACATAGAGGGATTCCCCATCGCCACCGATGAGGCTATCATCGAGCTATCTGATGCGCCGTACTACACCGCTTGCCCAAACCCGTTCATCGGTGAATACATAGCAGAGCATGGGAAGCCATACGACAAGTCTACCGATAGCTATCATAGGGAACCTTTCACTGTGGATGTGAGCGAAGGCAAACACGACCCTCTTTATATGGCGCATAGTTATCACACAAAGGTCCCGTATAAAGCAATCATGAGATATCTGTTACATTATACAGAGCCTGGCGATGTGGTACTTGACGGTTTTTGTGGGAGTGGGATGACAGGTGCCGCCGCACTGATGTGTGGAGATGCATCAACTTGTTCGCAAATTGGCGTCAACGCTAAGCAAAGCATGGGGCAGCGGCATGCCCTTCTTTTCGACATTTCAACAGAGGCAGCCTTCATTGCTGGTCGTTATAACAATGAGATTGACATTGTTGCGTTTGAAAGTGAAGCGAGAAAAATACTGCATACCCTGCACTCAGAATGCGATTGGATGTATAAAACGGTTGCTCCAGGGTCTAATGCGCATGGGAGAATTAGTTATACAATCTGGTCAGAAATGTATGTCTGTCCAAATTGCAGCGAAGAATTCTCGTATTGGGAAGCTGCGGTTCAAGACGAACCTGAAAAGGAAAGCAAAACTATTGTATGCCCCTATTGCGGGACTTCGATGCACAAAGGTGAATGCGCAATCGCCTCTGAAACACATTACGATGAGACGGTTGGTGAGACTGTTACGCAGGGCAAATTTGTCCCAGTTCGTATTAATTATGAGTTTTCTGGCAAACGTTATCGTAAGGTACCTGATGACGACGATCTATCAATCATCAGACAGATTGACGCTATGAGAATCAGTGAATGGTATCCAACTGACAGGATGAAGGATGGTCAAGAGAGCAGGAGAAATGATCGTACAGGTGTAACGAACGTTAATCATTTTTACACCAAGAGAAACCTAGCTGTCATTTCCAAGTGCCATGAATTGATTAGCAAGGTTGAAAGAGAGGATTTGAAGTTGCCGCTTCTATTCTGGCTTTCATCCATCTATTCACGTTCTCACAGATTGAATAGATACATGCCTAATCATCATAGACACGTTGGTCCATTATCAGGCACGTTGTATTTACCGTATTTACAAGCTGAAATTAATATTTTGAATTTATTAGAAGATAAACTCAGGGCCGTACTTAATTTGGGATTATTGAGGGGCCATTCGTTGGTTAGCACACAATCGTCTACTGAATTGCGAGGCGTGCCTACGAATAGCGTTGATTACATTTTTGTCGACCCACCATTCGGTGACAATCTGAACTATTCTGAGCTGAATTTCATTCAAGAGTCTTGGTTGCGATGCTTTACGAATGATGATAATGAAACCATAGTGAACCTTTCTCGCGGTAAGGATATCCTAGACTATCAATCATTGCTCGAGGGTAGTTTTGAAGAGTTCTTTAGGGTATTGAAGCCAAATCGATGGATTACTGTAGAGTTTCACAACTCAAAGAATAGAATATGGAACTCGATACAACAAGCTATTCAAAGGGCTGGTTTCGTTATTGCAGACGTACGAACGCTTGACAAGCAGAAAGGAACAACAAAGCAGCTGAGTTACTCGATGACTGTGAAACAGGACCTCGTCATATCATCATATAAACCTCAATATGAAGTGTCCACTTCGACAGGCTTGGACTCTTCGGAAGAGGAGTCTGCATGGGGGTTTACTGCGAATCATTTGTCTCAGCTCCCCGTTGTTGTCAACAACGAATCTGGGATTGAGCCGATTGCAGAACGTCAAGCGTATATGCTTTATGACAGAATGGTTGCCTATCATGTTATGAGGGGCATGCCTGTTCCACTAGATGCTTCGGACTATTATCGTGGCCTTGATGAGCGGTATGCATTTCGTGATGGCATGTATTTCCTTCCGAATCAGATTAACGAATACGATGTTGCGAGACTTAATTTAGATATTGAAACAATTGAGTTCGCTATGATTGTCACCAACGAAAAGACAGCCATCGGTTGGCTCTATCAGTTGCTCGCAAATGAACCACAGGCCTATGCGGAGATTCAGCCAAAGTTTATGCAAGAAGTGAAGAAGGTCGACCGCTATGAGGCAATGCCCGAGCTTGCCGTTCTCCTCGAAGAGAACTTCCTGCAGGACGACAAGGGCCGCTGGTACGTCCCCGACACCAAGAAGGAGGGCGACATCGCCAAGCTGCGCGAGAAGTCGCTGCTGCGCGAGTTCGATGGCTACCTCAAGAGCAAGGGCAGGCTGAAGCTCTTCCGCTCCGAGGCTATCCGCGTGGGCTTCTCCCGCCTGTGGAAGGACAAGAACTACCAAGCTATCGTCGATCTGGCTAAGCGCCTTCCCGCCAAGACTGTGCAAGAGGACCCGAACCTGCTTATGTACTACGACATCAGCCTGAGCCGCGTGGATTAGGTGCTGCGCCATGCTGGAAGTTGGAGACCTCGCATACGATACGTCGACGCAGGAGGCGGTGCGCATCATCGAACAGACGGTGCTCTGGGGTATCCACTCGTACCGCGTGCTTAACCCTGCTACTGGTGAAACGTACCGCGCATCCGAAGACGTGCTGCGCCCGGTGGCGGACACCGTAACCTACGACGAGGAATACCTGCGCTTCGTGATGGAGCTTGCGCGCATCAAAAACGAGGTAGCCGAGGGTGTGTTGACACCGCTGTCGCGAAACCTCATACCGTTGCCGCACCAGCTCCACGCACTCAACCGCGCCTTGGCGAACAACAACGTGCGCTACCTGCTTGCAGATGAGGTGGGCCTCGGCAAGACCATCGAGGCCGGGCTCATCTTGGAGGAGCTGAAGACACGCGGGCTCGTGCGGCGCACGCTTGTCGTGTGTCCCACCGGTCTTGCCACGCAATGGGTGGCCGAGATGCAGGAAAAGTACAGCGAGAAGTTCCACCTGCTGCTTCCCTCGGACTTCGATGCCATCCGCAAGGTTACTGAGGGCGACAACGTGTATCGCGAGTTCGAGCAAGTGGTCACGCCCATGGACTCCATCAAGCCGCTCGAGCAGCGGTTCGGATGGAGCGAGGAACGCATACAGAAGTACAACGACGACCGCATCAACGCCGTCGTGAACGGAAACTGGGACCTCGTGATCATCGACGAGGCTCACCGCGTTGCCGGTTCTACGGGTGATGTGGCGCGGCACAAGCTGGGACGTCTGCTTGCAAATGCGAGCCCGTATCTGTTGCTCCTGACTGCGACCCCACACAACGGGAAGTCCGAGCCGTTCCTGCGCTTGGTGAGGCTGCTCGACCGTGGGGCGTTTCCCAATGAGAAGTCGGTCGTGCGATCCCAGGTTGCCCCTTACCTAATCCGCACGGAGAAGCGCGAGGCGATAGACAACAAGGGTGAACTGCTCTTCAAGAACCGCACGACGCACCTCGTGCGCATCGGCTGGGACGCGCGGCACACGCTGCAGGAGCAGCTGTACCAGCGCGTGAGCGAGTACGTCTCGAAAACCTACGGCCGTGCCGTGCGGCAGAAGAGTCGCAACATGTGCCTCATCTTCCTGCTCATCATCATGCAGAGGATGGTTACGAGCAGCACGGCGGCTGTGAGGCAGTCTCTGGAGCGCCGCCTTGCCATGCTCAAGGGCAGCGGCACGCAGCAGCGGCATATGAGCGAGTCGGACATCGGCGAGATAGACATCGAGGACGGCGATGACGCAGCGTTCGAGGCCCCCTCGCTGAACGACCGGACCGAGGTGGCAGAGCTGGAGGATCTCGTGTCGCTTGCGCAGAGAGCCGAGCTGCAGTATCAGGATGCCAAGGTGGAGGTGCTCTTTGACACGCTCGACGCAGTGCTCGCCGAGGGCAGCAGAAAGGTCATCATCTTCACCGAGTTCATGGCAACGCAGGACTACCTGAAGCGCCTGCTCGAGCGCCGGGGGTTCACCGTATCAATCCTGAACGGCAGTATGAGCATCGACGAACGCAACGCCGTTACTGAGGAGTTCAGAACAAAGACCGACGTGTTCGTCTCTACGGATGCCGGTGGCGAGGGCCTGAACCTGCAATTCGCGAGCGTGGTAATCAACTATGACATGCCCTGGAATCCTATGCGCATTGAGCAGCGGTGCGGACGCGTTGACCGCATCGGCCAGACGCGTGACGTCGATGTGTACAACTTCATGATTGACGGCACGGTGGAGAGCCGGGTGCACGAGGTCATCGAGGAGAAGCTATCGGTCATCCTGGGCGAGCTGGGCATCGACAAGTACTCCGACGTGCTCGACAGCGAGGCATGCGACCTGGACTTCACGAACGCCTACATGGGCAGCATCGGCAAGCCGCAGGCCGTGGAGCGGTCCGCTGGGCGCATCGAGAAGGAGCTGCGCGAGCAGGTGTCCAACGTGGCCTCGTACCAGGAGATTATCCGCGAGGACAAGGACCTTGCCGACCTGGTGGGCGTGGAGTCGAACTTCGACGTAACCGCTGCACTGGGGCGAGCCTTCGCGCACTACAGCGCGTGGCGCGGCGGCAAGGCCACGTTGCCCTTAGGGCTCGCGCTCGACAGTCCGGACGCCGAGAAGCTGCTGCATGCGAGCGTCGTGCAGGACAGGGGTGCCGACGTGCTGAGTGTGGGCATCGAGGACTTTCCCAACGAGGACGGGTGGTTCATGCTGTGGGAGCTCTCCATCGCCGACGACCGGCGCTCGACGCGCGTGGTGCCCGTATTCGTGAACGATAGGCTGGTACTGAGGCCCATCGCGGGCAAGCGCATCATGGACGCCCTGCTTCGGCCCGGTGTGAGGCTTTCCGTGGGCACGACCGCGAACGCAGATGCCGAGACATGGGCGTGTCTGGAGGAGTTGAGCCAGGACTTCGCCTACAACGACTTCAAGGACCTCTCCGAGCGCCATGAGAGGGCGACCAAGGAGAACCACGACAAGTACGCCTACGCGCTTGAGCTCAGACGAGATGCTGCGCGTCGTGTTGGTATCGAGAACATCCGAGTGGCGAAGCTTGCCCGCATTGAGGCGGAGCGTGCAGAGATGGAAACCACCTACGCGAAAGAGCGACAAGTGTTGCCCCAATTCAGGTGCATGCTGCTCGTGAGGCTGGTCGGGTAACAATGCCGGGCGAGGTGGTGATGCTGGCAGAGCTTGTCTATCGCAATTCGAATGCTGCGTTCTCGACGTCGGTCTTGCTTGTTGACCATGGCATCGAGGCCCGGTGTGGTTATGCTGAGGTGTTTGAGCGAAATGGCTTTGTGGTTATTCACTGGGTGGATGACCTACGCTTTCGCATTGAGTGGGAAGATCAGCTAAAGCGTGGCGAGAGGCTGGCGGTTATTGCGCCGGACGGCGCATACGTTCCGTATGACTTGGCACAGCTGATGCAACGGTATGACGTTTCCTTACGCAACCTTTTTCCCAAGCTTGACTCGCGAACGTTGCGAGAAAACACTTTGCTTGACCTTGATTTCTTGGCAGCTGCTTACGAGCGCGACTTGGTCCACACCTCTGACGGAAAGGCCACACGCCAATACATCGAGGGTCGTGTGAACATGCGTGGCACAGCTGAGCTCGTAGGTGACAAGCTGGAAAGCGAGTTGGTGCGCTTGGCGAGCTCTGCCGCGACTTATCGGGATTGGTTTGCAATCGCTGAGCTCAAGGCGCGCATTGATGTGACCAGAGCGCGATATGGAATTAACCGTGACACGAACGTGTGGACCGACGGTCCATTTCGCGACTTCGTACGGGCGAAGTTTGGCCAGCTTACGATGGAATACGACGCCAGCACGCCCGTGTTGGTAAAGTCGGCAATGGGGTTCATGAAGGATCGAAGCGACAGGTTTGCCATCATCGTCATGGATGGCATGTCGATGTTCGATTGGAGGGTGATCCGGGAATCGTTTGCGGGCGTCGACTACGAACAGTCTGCCGCGTTCGCCATGGTGCCGACGGTCACTTCGCTATCGCGGCAGAGCCTGTTATCGGGTAGGTTCCCAAGGGACCTTGCGAGCCCGTGGACTACGAGCAAGGAGAAGAGCGAGTTTGTAAGCTGCGCGGGACGACTCGGGTTCGCCTCCGAACGCGTTGCCTACCTGAAGGACTATGATGCGGAGCTGCCATATGGCTGCGATTGCGCCGCGTTCGTGATACTGGACGTTGACGAGCGCGTCCACGGTCAGTACGGAGGGCGTGCCGGAATGCTAAGAGACATGGAGCTGCTTCGAGATGGTGGCAAGCTAGCCATGCTGGTTCGTAGGCTTACGAATGCCGGGATGGACGTGTGCATCACGGCCGATCACGGAAACACGCCATGTGTCGGACGCGGGCGTGTGACTGGTACGGGTGTGGAAACCGAAACGAAGAGTCGAAGGATGCTGGTGGTAAACGACCTTGCGGATGTGACGGAAAAACAGGACAAGTATGGGTTGGTACAATGCCCTAGTGCCTTTTTGCCACAAGGATTGAGGTATTACGTCTGTCCGACGGGTGTGTCCTTTGACGATCCTGGCATGCGCGTGATGAGCCATGGTGGTATGAGCATCGACGAAGTCATTGTTCCGTTCATAACGGTGAGGGCAGGTGCATGCAATGGCTAGGATGGTGGGGTTCACGAGGCTAATCAAGCTGCCTTGGCTGAACAAAACGGCGGAGCTTGCTGGCGAGGGGCTTGAACCCGCTCAGATGCGCGAGGAGCTTGAGGAGTATCTGAGCTTCGAGATAGTGAGTCCGACGAACCGGCGCAAGGCGCGTGAGATTTTGTTACTGCCGTGGGTGGCGGAGGATGTGGCGCTCGAGGTCCTGAGGCCAAGGGCATTAGGGTTGGCAGAGTCGCACCCCTACGAACGGCTTGCGATTCATTGGGGGATGCTTATCGTAGCGTTTCCGATGTTTTGCGACTTGGTGCGGCTCATCGGCAAGATGTGCGAGTTCCAAGACGAGTTCACGTCGGCACAGGTAAAGGCGAAGATTCTCGACGAATGGGGTGAGCGGTCAACCGTTGTGAAGGGCTCGGAGAAGATGCTTGCATCCCTAAACGCCATCGGCGCCATTAAGCGCCTGAAGCAAGGGCGCTATGAACTCGCACCTCGGTTAGCCGTGGACGAAGAGCTGTCATTGTTTCTGCTGCATGCGGACATGCTGGCTCATCAGTCAGGGTACCGGACATACAACGAACTGTTGATGTCACCAGAGCTATTCCCGTTCGAACTGAGCCTGAGCAAGGAGCGGTTAGTGGGGGATGAGCGGTTCTCGATTGGGTATTTTGGACGGGAGTTTACGGTAAGCTTGAGTGCGGGATAAGAGGTCGATTTACACAACAAGATCGATGGCATCGAAGAACTCTGGGTAGTTTAGGCAACTGATTCCCAAGCCCTGGCAAACATCGGGAATCTTAATTACAGTGCATGCCTGAGGCTGCGGTCTCTCGCGTGTCACTACCGCATAGCCTGAGTCTATTGCCTGCGCACAGAGCCAAGCATCTGCTCGATTGGCATCTTGGAACACACTGATGGCACTCTTTGTATACGGCCTTGCATGAGGACGAACACACGTCAGGAGCCAGTTACAAACATCAATGTACGACTCTGGTGTTTGTTTGGGCCTTTGAATCTCGCTGAACGATCCGCTCTTTGTGAGTGCGTCGATCCAGTCTGTGACGTCGTCATCCTTGCCATGGATCTCCTCATTCACCGACCAGTGTAAAAGAATCGTTCCATTGGCAAGATACTTCTCCATCTGCGACCAAAAAGTTGGGAAGTGCTTCATCGGATATAAGTCATGGGCGCACGACAGCCAGAAGTTTGTGTCAACAAGGAACTGTTTGCTCATTGGAACAACTCCTTGAAGTACTTATCAAAACTCGTGGCGCTGAGCCCGGCAAGCTCGTACGCCTCGCCGAGGCTTATGGCGTCACTGTTGTACGCAGACCAAATAGCCTCGGAGAAAACCGTTCCGAGTCTGTATCGTTTGTTGCCGTATGGATCGCCGCCGGGAGAGCGTTTCTTGGGCTTGCTCTCAATGGATTCCATGATTGCCTTATGCTGCCTATAGAGCCTGAAGAAGTCATCGTCAGCAAGCAGCCCGCTATCAAACGCCTGGCGGGCAACGACCATGAAGGTCACCTTATGATTGCGCGCGATGCGATTAACGCGATCGTAGCCGACAACGCCATCGTCGGTCACATTGCGCCATTCTTGAACCAGCAAGTCAGAATCGACGAGGAATTCTGCAGCAACCGTATCGCAGAACCTTTCCATAGACGCTTCGAAGCCATAACTGTCACCTTCAGGATTTGCTGGATTCACGACGCCAGTTTCTGCGAAGGCAAGGTGACATAGCTCATGAATAATTGTAAAGAGCTGTGCTCCCTTTGCGTCCTGACCGTTGATGAAGATAACGGGAGCCACTTCATCAGATAGCACGAACCCTCTGAACTCCTTAACTTTGAGCCTTCGATGGGAATTGTCGCCGACAACACCATTGATTGCCACAGAGATTCCCCTAGACTCAACGGCGTTTCGCAGTACACGGACAGCCTCAGCGGAATCCTTCAATCCAAACGCCCATCTCTCGTCAAGACCAAGGAAAATATGCAGCTGTCCAGCAAGCCGCTTTGCGTTTCCCGGGGTCTTGTCTGCGCCTTTCCAAGTGCCGACTAGGGAAATCGGTGCACGGCCCTCCGCCATAAAGTAATCGCGCATCCAGTCTTGCCTCTGCTTGGCCAGTTCGATCGTGTCATAGAGTTCTGGGGACGGGGTAACCATGCCGACCCCCTCCGTAGTACGGAAATCCGCAATCTGGAAGCCATAATCAGGTATGGAGGGCGCGTAAACATCGCAAAGGTTGATATGCACCATATGTGTGAAGTCCATAAGCTGCTTCAGGGTTGGCGTATGGCTCATGTCGAGCCATTCGGGATACTTCTTGAAGGCTTTGCTTATCTTCTCTTCAGAGATGCCGCTACGCTCGACAGCCCAGCGCATGACATCAGGGTTTAATGTTAGAGCCATAGCGTGCACCTCCTTTCCCTTCACATAGTTTCCTTAATTCTAGCGTTCATCGCATTGGCGCGAAAGGCGTTGCTTATAAAGCGGCGAACTCTCCATCGAGGCAGTGGAACGAGAGCGCGAGTCGAAAATGTGCAGGATTTGACGATTCCCCTCGAGGTGGAAGACAGGCGGATTTGTCGTTTGAAATCTTCGTTGGCGACCATGAGCGGTTTGTCCTTGGCGCGCGGAGCCGGTCGAACTGTTGGATGAGTATGCGTTGCGATTGTGTGGCGTTGATGACAGAATACAACGCATTCAGATTGGATTGAGCGGAGGCTGGCAATGTCCACCATTACCATGCGTGTTGGCGATGTCGACGCTGTCATCGTGCGCAAGTATGCAGAATGCGAGGATAAGACCAACTCAGATTTTATCCGCGATGCTGTGTTCGAGAAGGTCGAGGACCAGGAAGACTTGGCAACCCTAAGAACTGCAATTGTCAAGGACGACGGTTCTATATGGCTAAGGCAACACGTCTGAAGTTAGACGAATCGCCCGACGTTCGACGACCTCAAAGTCGGTTCGTTTGACATTCCACGCTACGACAAGAAGCAGCTCAAAGAGGTCTCCGTTGCCGCCAGCCTTGTCGTGGGTGCTGTGGGTGGTGCGGGCACGGGGGCGTCAACCAAGTGAACACGGACGAGGCGCAGAGGCAGGTCGACACCGCGAACGCCTTCCTATGCGAGAGGGGCCTCTCGGACGAGGGCCTCTGACGGGGGCGATTGCGGCTGGGGCCGGTCTCTCCGCCCTCGGGTGTAACTGACCGCAGTATGATAGAGCGACGTTACCGACTGCAGGCTCGCAGCCCTTGACGGCGGGTGCACAACGTCAAGAAACTGCTTCTCAAAACCAAGACGGTATGGTATAAATACATTGGTGGTCCGACGGGGCTACCTCCAAGCGCCGGGGGCTTATCCCCCGGCAACTTTTGTATTAAGGGGCATTCTGGTGCGTGAGCTGTCCGTATTCGCTGATGAGAGCGGTGACAAGTCCAACCATAGTAGATACTTCCTGCTCACCTTGGTTGCCCATGACCAAGACGACGTGATCGGCGAGAAGATAGCCCACTATGAGCGGGCGCTTTGCGAGGCCGACCTGCCGAATATCCCGTTCCACTCCGAGCCGCTGCTGAACGGCCATAAGGACTACGAGTACCTGGGGCCCGAGCAGCGCAAGAAGCTCCTTGTGGCGTTCAACATCCTCGTCCAGCGTCTCCCCGTGCGTTACAAGACCTTCGTGTACAGGCGCCGTGAGTTCGAGACCCCCGGCAAGCTCGAGGAGCGAATGAAGCGCGATGTGGCAGGAATGCTCTGCGAGGACCTCGAGTACTTCCAGGGCTTCGACCACGTGAAGGTCTACTACGACAACGGTCAGGTCATTGTCAGGAATGCCCTCGACGAAGCCGTGGCGTCGGTTTTGTCCAAGCAGGCCATCGTGAAGAGGCGCACGACGATGACCGAGTATCGGCTTGCGCAGGTCGCCGACTACCTTTGCACCATAGAGCTCGCCGCAGTGAAGTACGAGGCAAAAGAGCACGGCTCGACATACGACAAGTTTTTCGGCGGTGCTGGATCGTTCAAGAAGAACTGGTTGAAGCAGGCGCGCAGGAAGCGCATAAGCTAGGGAAAGGGAAGAGCCAGAAGAATCTCCCAGCCTCGCTGAACCCATCCTGCTTAGCCCGCGTAGCTTTCGATTCTTTGTTTCTCGAGCGAGACGGGCCGCTCGGCTGCCTCAGCAACTGGCGCGGGGCAGGCTTCGGGCTCTTCGGAGAGAGATTCTCCACCGCAGAGCACCGGATCGTGTGGCAGAAGGTGCGCGTGATGGGCGATGCGTCGTCGGCCGAACGCATCCTCAGGGTGCACGGTCCCGGGCGGCAGGGGAGCTGGGTGGTGTCGCGACCCCTACGATGACCGCATGTGGCGGGGCGAGAACCTTCTCGGGCGCATCTGCTGCGCGTGCGTACAGACCTGAGGCTGCTCATGCCTGTGGGCGGTACGATGATTCTGACCTGATGAGGTAAGGAGTCTTTTCCTTCGGTCGGCAAAAAAACACCTGACTGATGGTCTGGGGCAGGTTGCCATTGCGACTTGGAATAATCGCGCATCCAGTCTTGCCTTTGCTTGGTCAGATTAATTGTGTCGTAGAGTTCTGGAGATGGGGCAGCTATGCCGACTCCCTCCGTAGTACGGAAATCCGCAATCTGAAAGCCCTCATCCTCGCCGTGCGGCGCGGCATTATCACACTTGAGGAATCGTCCGTGGTATTATCACTTTTGGGAATCGTCATTAAGTGCGAAAAAAAGTTGATACAAGTCTAAATATAACGATTCGTACGACGCCCTGACCTGCACCGATAATGGAAACAGGTTCTGGGAGGTTGTGAAGGAGGATCTGAGATGCCAAATTTTCAACAATCCCCTAGAATGAGGGTGGGCGGCGCGGTGACCCACTGACCTGCTGACGCCTTGCGGCTGTCCTCAAACCGACCTGTCCCGCGCCGCTCGCCCGGCCGATGGCCGCCGATGACCTAATAAGGAGCATGAGGCTGACCGTGCGGACCGACACAACCGCATTGTAGCCCTCCCATCGGTGCATTGTCTCGGCGTGCCCTCGGCTCGGCAGATTCTGCACGGTTCGGACCGGGAGGTGCATGATGGGCGTCTGTCTGACGGACGAGGAGCTCGCGGGCAAGGTCGTCGCGGGCGTGGACACGCATGCCGAGACGCACTGGCTCTGCGTGCTCGACGAGAACAGGAGGGTCGCGGTCTCGGCCGAGTTCCCCGCGAGCCCGGCCGGCTACGCCGAGCTCGCCGACGCGATCGGCGACCCGGGCGGCTGCGCCGCCGTCGGCGTCGAGGGAACGTGCTCGTACGGGGCGGGCCTCACCGACGCGCTGCTGGCCAGGGGCTTCGTCGTGCTCGAGGTGCTGAGGCCGAAGAGGGACAGGAGGATGGTCGGCGAGGGGAAGGACGACGCGATCGACGCGGAGCGCGCGGCGCGCGACGTGCTGTCCGGGAAGTGGACGTCCGTGCCGAAGAGGCGCGGGGGCTGGGTCGAGGGGCTGAGGGCGGCACTCGTCGCCAGGGACAGGTGCGTCAAGTCGAAGGTCGAGTCCCTCGCCGCCGCGAGGTCGGTCGTCTCGACGGCCCCCGACGAGCAGAGGCGCAGGTGGAGGGGCATGTCGGCGGACGCGCTGATGTCGGCGCTGCTCGGGGCGGACGAGGAGGGGGCCTCCCCGCTGGAGAGGTCGCTCCTCTCCCTCGCCCGCGTGTGGGACGCGAGCCGCAGGGAGGCCGACGAGCTCGAGGGGCTGATGCGAGGCATGCTCGAGAGGAACTGCCCGGCCATCCTCGCCATATACTGCTGCGGCACCGTCAACGCGGCCAACCTCGTCGTCTCCGCCGGCGAGAACGCCGAGCGCTTCGGCGGCGACGCCAAGTTCGCCAAGCACTGCGGCGTGGCCCCGATACCGGCCTCCAGCGGCAAGACCTCGGGCAGGATGAGGCTCAACCGCGGCGGCGACAGGAGGGCGAACATGGCCCTGCACGAGATCGTCGTCTGCAGGATGCGTCACGACGAGGAGACGCAGGCGTACGTCGCGAGGCGCTGCTCCGGGAGGAACGGCCTCACGAAGAAGGAGGCCATCAGATGCCTGAAGCGCTACGTCGCGCGCGAGGTGTGGCACGCGCTCGCCCACCCGCTCGACGTGCCGAGGGCGGAGGTGGGCGGCCAGGAGCTGAGGGAGTCCAGGCTCATGGCGGGCATGCGGCAGAGAGACGTCGCAACGGCGCTGGGAATGAGCGTGTCGAGCGTGAGCAAGGTCGAGAGGGGCGAGGCGAGCACGCGCTCGAAGTCCTACAGGACCTACGCGGAGTGGTTCAAAAGCGGCATGCCGATGGATGTTGAAAACCGGGGACGGGATGGGCGTACGCGGAGGAAGAAAAAACCGAAATAACACTTGACTTCTATAGGAGCGTCGGTTTTGTCTCAGACAAGAGCGCTTCATCAGCTTTAAAATCAAACTTTTTTCGCACTTAATACGCCTGAAAGTCGCCGCAGGCATCTTCGGAGGACAGAGTTCGAGGGCAAGGCCATCTCCGGCCTTATCCGCGATGCTGTGCTCGAGAGGATTGTGTACGTATGTTCACGCAAGTGATGGCAGGTTTTCGCACATCACCCAATTTGGTAGCGTTTCTTGATGCGCCCAAACATGCGCGGCCAAGTGTGCGCGATGGGGACGAGAAACGCCACGGTTCCCATCGCGCTTGCCACGTTGTTGACAAGTCCGGCCGCATAGGTGGTAAGCACGCTAGCAGTGTTTGCGTTCGAAACGAACCCCACAATCGTCCAGGTGTCGAGGATAAAACCATACAGGAGTGCTATCGAAGCGCCGAATGCGGCAATCGACCAGCGCCGCGTCAGCCAACCATGACGTCCCATAACGCCAGCGAGATAACCCACGAGCCCCATCGAGAACATCTGCCAGGGCGTCCAAGGCCCTTGGCCAAAGAATACGTTCGAGACGAGCATGGCAAGCGCGCCAATCATAAAGCCGTTATCTTTGCCAAAGCACAGGCCTCCCATGACGACAAGCGCAACAATGGGCTTGATGGCCGGTACGGGCGCAAAAACCAGGCGGCCTGCCACGGCCAGCGCGGTGAGGACGACGACGGGCATAAGGTCGCGGGCGCGTCTGCGCGACTTCTCGAAGCCTACGAAGAACGGTACGAGGGCAGCGCATGCACACGCGCTCGTAACCAATGCGGCGTTGGGTAGCTTGAGCCATGCCCAGAGCAACATGATGACGGGCAGCGCCACAAGTACTATGGGCTGGACGATTTGTATGACGCGCACAAACCTACTCATTGCACGTACCTCCGCCCAAGTCCAGCGAGGCCGCCAGGTCGGCCGTCGTCACGCACCCATCCAGCATGCCGCGCGCTATGCGCGCCGTGGGCGTGGAGTAAAACAGATTGTCCAAAAAGAAGCCGTGTGCGTCCTGCGTGCAGGTGACCTCGTGCCCAAAGAGCATGGAGCATGTGTGCGCGACCTCCGCGACGAACTCCAGGTCGTGCGTCGTAAGAAGAACTGCCTTGCCCTCGCGTTGTGCCAAGTCGGAGAGGATGGCTCCTACCTGGGCTTTCGCTGGTGCATCGAGGCCCTTGGTAGGCTCGTCGAGCAATAGCACGTCGGGGCCGAGCAGCAAGATCTTTGCGAGGGCGGCCTTTTGCGTTTCCCCGCCTGAGAGGTCGTAGGGATGCCGAGCGCGCAGTTGTTCCAAACCAAAGCGTTCGAGCATGTCGTTGACGTCGCTCAGCGAGTAGCCGCCCAAATCGCTCCACTCGAGGAGGTCGTCGACGAGACGGTCGCGCACGAACAGCGCCTTGGGGTTTTGCGTCATGAGTGCCACGTGCAGGTTGCGCGCCTTAATGATGCGGCCGCGTTCGGGCCGGCGGATGCCGGCGAGCGCCAAGAGCAGCGTGGACTTTCCGCTGCCGTTGCCGCCCACGAGTGCGGCGACGCGGCCTGCATGCAGGTCGAAGTCTACACCGCGCAGCACGAACGGCATATCCCTGGTGTAGCGAAACCAGACGTCCTTGGCACGCAGCACCACGTCATCCGGTGGGAGCGTGCGTTCTGGTGGGGGAGGCTCAACAACGCGCCTGCCTCGCTTATGCTTTGTGACAAATGCGCTGGCAAGATACGCGCGGCCCTCTCGGACGGTGATGGGGTATGGGGCATGTTTCTTGGGGCTCTTGTCGGCACGCTCGAGCAGCATGGCCATGCGCGTTGCTGCCGGCAGAGCAGCAAAGAGTCCTTCGTCGCCCTTCGCGAGCACGCGAACGAAGCCATCGGCATCGCCGTCGTATGCCAGCGTGCCGTCTTTATCTAAGAACAGCACACGGTCGGCAATCGGTAGCACGTCCTCGAGCCGATGCTCGGTAATCACTACCGTTATGCCAAGCTCCGCGTTCACGCGCTCGAGTACGTCGAAGAAGCCCTTTGCGGCAATGGGGTCGAGCTGCGAGGTGGGTTCGTCTAGCACGAGGACGGCCGGCTGCATGACTACGATTGCCGCCAAGTTGAGCAACTGCTTTTGTCCGCCCGAAAGGTCGGTGGTCCTTCGGTCGAACCAGCTGCCAATGTTGAAGAAGTGGGCGGTTTCGGCCACTCGGCGGCGCATCGTTTGCGTGTCCATGCCGATGGATTCCAGCCCAAAGGCCAACTCGTGCCACACGGTATCGGTGACGATTTGGTTCTCGGGGTCTTGCATTACGAATCCTACGCGCGTGGCCGATTCGACGGGACTCAGGAGGTGCGGGTCGTCGCCGAGCACACGAACCGTTCCCTTCGATGTGCCTGCCACAGCGAGTTCGGGCTTGAGTGCGCGCAGTAGCGTCGATTTGCCCGATCCCGACGCGCCGCAAAGCACCGTAAACGAGCCGTTTTCCAACGCAAACGTTATGTCGTGAAGCACGTCTGCGCCCGTCGACCCATACGAGAACGCATAGCCTTGCATCTCTAGCGCATATTCGGACATGTTGCGTGACCCTCCCATCTCATTCGTGCCAGTCGGTGCCGACTCTGCTGACTACGAATGCATGCAATCGCACACGTTCCCGTCTCACTCGTGCTCGCAGGCATCGAGTTGCGTGCGGCGCCTTTTGCCGAACGAGCTCTCGCGCCATGGCCTTCTTAGCCGCTCGATCTCCACCCAAAATGGCATGCCCAGCATGAGGGCATACGTTGCGTAGCCCCACGACGGCTCAACAGGCGACACGAGCGGGTAGAACGTAAACGCTTCCGCGTCCGTGGCAAGCAGCGTTGCGTTGGCAACGACAAGTGCCCCGAGCGCACCGAGCGCTACACGCTCGCACGCATGCCACTTAAACCGCGCATAGGACGTGCGCGTGGCCGAACCGTACCCGCGCGCACTCATGGAATCGGCCGTTTGGATTGAGTCCTCCATTCCAATGCCCGCAAGTACCGTTGCCATGCGCACGCCACGATGCAGCTTGCCCCTTTTCGATTGGTCGTATCCTCCGATGAGGGCCTCCTGCGAGTTGTAGATGTTGCGGCCACGACTTACCATCCGTGGAGTCCAGCGCGAGATCATGGTTACCATGAGCGAGACCGTTGGCAGTCGGCGTGCAAATAGATAGGTGAATTTGTCTTCAGACATAACCTCGTTGTAGCAGGCGAACCAGAGCAGGACCGCAGTTAGCATCCCGCCCACTGCCATGCCATAGCACAGGCCTTCGACGCACACGCTAAAAGGGCCCCACTGCCAGAGGATCGTGGCGCCGGCGGCGTTGAACAGCGAGTTGAGGAGGCCGACAAACACTACCAGGGGGACGCATGTGCCCATTGTGCGCAAGAACGTGCGCCCTCCCCGAAGGTAGACGAGGAATGCGCCCGACATGGCGCAGGAGAGTACGACGTAGGCCGGATGCTGCGTGCTAAACGCGAAGCCAATCGCGGCAAGGAAGAACAACATGCATACTGCGGGGTGATACGTCGCGAACAGGCCCTTCGCCATGGCTGGCTCGGGTTTCTACTGCGTTTTGGTGTAGTCGGCGGTGAAGGTCCACACAATTACGTCGCCGTCGGCAATCTGCGTCTTGCTGGCATCCGTGTTCGGCGCCTCGCCGTTAACGGTGAACAGCCATCCAGCGTTGGGGGAGGTTTTGGAAGCGACCACGTCGTCGATGCCGTCCACGTACACGCCTCCGGACGAGTTGTCGACCTTTAGCTTGAGACCCGTGTCGATGAGCGCCATGTATACCGTCGTACCCGGCTTCGTCGAGACGACGCCGTCGTAGAGCATGCCTTTCTCGGCTGCCGTGGCGTCGACCTTGAGCGTGTAGGTGACCTGCTGCGCGTCCGACGTGGTAGCGCTTTCCGTGCTGTCAGAGTCCGCGGCCGTTTGTGCGGCCTGATTGCCGCAGCCGGTGAGCGCGAGCATGAGCACAAGCACAAGCGAGAAGAATGCGGCGACGATGGCGTATGACTTGGATGTGCGGCTCATGATGGCTCCACTTCGTGCGTGTGGTTCTTTGTGACAAACCATTAGTATAGCCGCCCCCATGGTTATCCTCAATCCGCTGTTCTGGATTATTCTCGCGGTGTGTACGGGAATCAGTGGGCACAACAGCTGAGGCCTCACGCGTTGAAGATATGCGTGGCCAGGAAAAATGGTGGCGCCAAGCAGGAGTACGTGTACGTGAGCGATGGAGAGGGGCACGTTTTTGAGCCGCGCTTTACTTACTACGGATATCGGTATGTTTCCCTCGATTGCAGTGAAGTGCACGGTCGGCTTGTTCCGGATGAATCGGCTGATGAGGGTCGTCTTCCCCGTTCGACGGCGTCCATAGACGGCAGGTATCTGGAATTCCGGCTTGCGGTGCAGGCGCTCGAGCGTTGCGAGCTCCCTCACTTCCCCTATGAACATGAGCCTCCCTCTTTCGGTGAAGCCCATGATGTCATGATTAGGAGAGTTGTCTTTCGGCGAATTGTTTTTCCGAAACTGCACTTCCCTAAATATGATGGTTTGCTAAAAGTAGCGTAACTAACTATTTTTTTGTGGCCTGCGCCGGTGCCGGTGCCATCGTTAGCGTTGCCCCGAGCCACGAGGACGCCAACCATGCGCTGGAGGTGACGGTCGTCGAGGGACTGGACCTCGTCGCGGCACCGGGCGAGATGGGTAGGCGCGCGAGTGGAACAACCGCTGGTGCGAGTGCAGACCCACGTACCGCTTCACCGCGGCGCAGGACGGCTGGACCGACACCATCTGCAAGGTTGCCAAGATCCCGGTCGAGGTCGGAGATGAACCGCGTACCACAGCGACATGCGCCCGCAAGGTCACGCTGGGATAGGCGTCTTGGCCAGCAAATCCCGCATAGATGTCTCCGATGCTGGCACGGAAGGAGTCGTCCTTCTCTACGCCAAGGAGATCAGACTCGCTGCCAAAGCGCATGTTGGATATGACCTCTCGGCACTCGTCATACGTAATCACATAGGCATCACGCTTTCCTTCTGGGCGGGAGACGGACTGATGGTCGTAGTCATCCAGGAGGTTGAGCGCCGGCGCATAGCTCCGCACGATGTCGAGCACTGATGGGTGTTGACGTCAGCCTCGGGAAGCCGCTCCAAGATGCTCACCGCCTGTCCGAGCTCACGCAGGCGACGCTCGTTCTCGGCATGGCCCTCGACGATATAGCGGCACAGCACACTGGTGGCCCACCGGCGGAACTCAACACCTCGCTTGGACTTGACACGATAGCCGACGGAGATGATTGCGTCGAGAGCGCGGCTCTGATTGACGAGCCCGCCGCCACCGCCATGGTGGACTACGCCATGGAGCAGGGCATCAACTACTACGACACCGCGTGGGGCTACCACGGTGGCCATTCTGAGGAGGTGTTGGGTCGCGCGCTCGCCAAGTTCCTGCGCGAGAGCTTCTACTTGGCCACCAAGTTCCCGGGCTATGCCAACGGCAACTTCGGCAAGGTCGAGGCAATTTTTGAGAAGCAGCTCGAGAAGTGCGGCGTTGACTACTTCGACTTCTAACTCTGCCACAACGTGATCGAGTCCAACATCGACGACTACCTTGCCGATGACCGCTTTGGCACCCTGACGTACCTGCTCGGGCAGAGGAAGGCAGGCCGCATCCGTCACCTGAGCTTCTCGTGCCACGGCACGCTGCCCGTGCTCGAGGGCTTTCTCGAGAAATACGGGAAGGACATGGAGTTTACCGGCCTAAGGCACAGACGGGGGCACTTTCGCCCCTACGCCTTTGCTGCGGCGAGGTGCTGGGTGCGGCCAATCTCCTCGATCATGTCGATGCGCACCTGGTGGCGGCTGCCCTCGTACTCGGCGCCAAGCCATGCGTCCACGATGTCCTTGGCGGTCTCGATGCCCACCACGCGTGCGCCAAAGGCCACGATGTTGGTGTTGTTGTGCTGGCGGCTGAGCCGCGCGGAGTAGGGCTCGGAGCACACGACGGCGCGGATACCGTGGACCTTGTTGGCCGAGAGCGAGATGCCCACGCCGGTGCCGCAAATGAGGATGCCACCGTCCACTTCGCCATCTGCCACCATGCGGGCCACCTTGTAGCCGCTTACGGGGTAGTTAAAGCGCTCGGGGCTGTCGGTTCCCACGTTTATGACCTCGATGCCCATTTCCCGCACGTAGGCCATGATCTCGTTCTTCATGTCGACGGCGGTGTGGTCGTTGCCAATAGCGAGTTTCTTGAATGCCATAAGAGTTACCTTTCTTTCTCCTTGTTGACTCACAAACGATGTTTCCTGCGCCTATGCGGCGCGAAGCTCCTCCATGCTCTGCGTGTAGGGGCCGTGGCCAAAGAGGCCGGCGGTGCCCAGCACGAAGCCCTTGACGCCCATGGCCGAAGCCTGAGCAACGCGCTTTGGACTGCAGTTACCGTCCACGACCACCTCGTAGTCGTTGGCACCCTCATGGCTCGCCGCGACCAGCTGCTCGATCTTGGGGTTCACGAAGTCGAGCCACGCCTGGCCCGCAAAGCCAGGGTTTACCGTCATTACGAGCACGTAGTCGCACAACGAAAGCACCGGCTCGACGGCCGAGAAGCTCGTGCCGGGATTGACGGCGATGCCGGCCTTGATGCCCAGCTCGCGAATGGTGGCTAGGGTACGTGCCACGTGCGGATCGGCCTCAGGGTGCACGTAGATCACGCGGACGCCCATGGTGGCGAACTTTTGTATGTAGCGCCCGGGCTGCTCCACCATCATGTGGACGTCGCAGGGGACGGTTGCGTTCTTGCAGAACCACTCGATGTCCTGCAAGCCCATGCCGTAGTTGGGGACAAAGTTTCCATCCATAAGGTCGAGATGCAGTCCGTCCGCGCCGGCGGCTTCGAGCGCGTCCAGCTCGTCGCGCAGGCGACCGAAGTTGGCGCACATCATGGAGGGGAGGAGGAGCTTGTCGTTGTGGGACATGGTCGAGCCTTTCTTACGTAACCGATTAACTAATGTGAGAATAGCAGGAGATAATGACAACTTAATCGGTTAACTATGACTTCACACGCTTTGCATAATCGGTTAACCTCCCTCGTATCTCGCATGGTGTAGAATGGACGCACGCAACGAAGGGAACCTCATGGCAAAGCGCACGGTATCCATTTACGACATCGCCAAGCTCGCGGGCGTGAGCACGGCAACCGTCTCCAACGTCCTCAACGAGAAGGGCAGCTACTCGCAAAAGACCCGCGACCTCGTGCTGCGCATCGCACGCGAGCAGGGCTACGTGGCCAACTTTGCCGCCAAGAGCCTGCGCGAGTCGTCGACCAAGACCGTCGCCCTGCTCACCCCCGACGTGAGCAACGACTTCTTCTCCACCCTGGTGCTCAAGGTGGAGGGACTCCTGCGCGCCGCGGGGTACTCGTCCTACATATGCAACACGGGCAACGACGACGAGCGCGAGGACGAGTACGTGCGCGGTCTCGTGTCCAAGCAGGTGGACGGCATCGTGTACATCGGGGGCACCACGCGCTCTCCCATCCGAGCGGCGGCGGACCTGCCGGTGGTCCACATCGATCACACGGGCGCAACGGGCATGAAGCGCGAGGTCTACGTGGGAAACGACATGCCCCAGCTCAGCTACGACATGACCGCCACGCTCTTCGCCCACGGCTGTAAGAGGGTGGCCCTGGCGAGCGTCTCGGCCTCGCTCTACCGCACCGAGGAGCACGACCAGGCGTCAGGATATTATCGCTACCTGTCGGAGCACGGCGTTCGCATGGACAAGAACCTCGTGCTGGAGGGGCCGCACCGGCAGACGAGCCTCGTGGAGGCGGCGCAGCTGGTGGGCGAATGTCTGGACGCGGGCTACGGGTTCGACGGCGTGGTCGCGCTGGGCGACCGCGTGGCGCTCGGCGTGGTCAACGCGCTCAAGGAGCGAGGCGTCGCCGTGGGCACGGACGTGCGCGTAATCGGTATGGACGACTCCATCTACTCGCGCATCTCGAGCCCCGCCATATCCACGGTCCGCCGCAACACGGGCCAGCTTGCCGAGAAGGGCGTGGGGGCCCTGCTCGCCCTGCTCGCCGGAAAGGAGCCCGCGCAAACGCATGTCGTCGTGCCGCACGAGGTTATCGAGCGCGCCACCACGCTGGGGGAGTGAGAGGCCAGGATCCTCGGCTTTCTATATGAGAGAACATCTTTCGTGATTCGCCCGAATGCTCGACTTGTTCGATAGCAACAGACGTCGAACGAGTCGAGCGTTCGGGTTTCCTCCAACCCTAAAGATCGTGTTGCGTGGGAGCATCTTCCTGGGCGATACATGATCATGGGGGCTTGAGCAACTTTGACCTTCCGACTTCATGGGTGACGCGCCGCTTTCCGATTTCGAAGAGGTGGGACCCTCGCCAATGGCAGGCCTCAAAAACACATTCGTCGAGGTCGGTGGGCCAGCGCGTTTGGCGTTCCGGTTATCATGCCTGATTTTGGCAATCTGCAGGCCTTCCTCTCCATCATCTTTGTGGCCTAAAGCCATGCTTCATATGGTACATGTGTACTTGTATGACTATCTAAAGCAGGAAAAATCGGTGACAAAATCCAAAAAAATACGAACAACTGTATTGCAACGGTAAATGTGTTCTGATAAGATACAGATGTTCGATGGGGAAAGGGGAGAAGATGGGTATTGCCGACGCACAGTGCAAGTCGTACTTGTCGGATCCGGAGAGGTTTGCCGACGCGTTCAACTACTTCGTCTACGGCGGAAGGAAGGTGGTGTTGCCCGGAGAGCTCGCGAGGACCGACCCAACGGAGCTCGCATTCCCGGGAGGTGACGGGCGAGTCGCCGTCCAGAAGTACCGCGATCTGCTTGACTTGTGGGTTGCCATGAGGGACGGGCGTGCGGTGTATGCCGTGCTCGGCATAGAGAGCCAGTCTTACGTGAGCTACGCCATGCCCGTGAGGTGCATGCTCTACGACGCGGCGCAGTACGACGGGCGGCTGGCGAAGACACGCAAGGCCCATGCGGCGGAGGGCTACGAGGGACTCGGCCGGAACGAGCGGCTCACGGGTTTTGCGAGAAGGGACCGTCTGGTTCCCGTTGTCACCCTCGTGCTGTACTTCGGGCCGTCCGAGTGGGACGCGCCGACGTCTCTGCGCGAGATGCTCGGGGTGCACGACGCGGAGTTGCTCTCCCTTGCGCAGGACTACCGAATCAACCTCGTCGCCCCGGCGGGTATGGCCGTCGGGGACTTCGACAAGTTCGGGACGGGGCTCGGCCTGGTGCTCAAGTACTGCAAGTTCTCGAAAAGCAAGGACGAGCTTGGTAAAATAGTGAAGGAGGACAAGAGGTTTCGCAGCCTGGACGAGGAGAGCGCACGTCTTATCAACGTCGTTACTAATTCGGGGCTCAAGCTGGAAGCAAAGGAAGGGGAGGTCAACATGTGCGAGGCTATTGACGAGATGCGCCGGGACGCCCGCGAGGAGGGTGTGCGGCGGGGTGTGCGGCGAGGAAAGCTCATGACGCTCTTGGGACTTGTCGACGGGAACGTCATAACGATAGACCAGGCGGCGAGTAGCGCCAACATGAGCGTGGCGGACATGAGGGCCGAGTTAGACGCGCTGCGCGCGGTGGGGGCGTCGTAACTCGTGCCGACGTGTCCGGCGGAGTTCGGGGCTCATGCTGGAGGCGAAGGAAGGGGAGGTCGACATGTGCGAGGCTATTGACGAGATGCGCCGGGA
>JAFWMH010000033.1 GCA_017510785.1 Atopobiaceae bacterium
CATTCTAATGTATAACTAGCTATCTGTCAACATGCCTTGTTATATCTGAGGAATATTGTAGCACTATGCGAGGGGGGCTGGGCGCACTTGTCGCGGTTTTCTTGTCCGCTGACCTCGGTATAATAGAATCCGAGACTGCTCGAGGAAATAGGGGGGGGCTTCGAGGTACGAGAGATAACCTACGAGAATGGTGCCTTCATCTCTACTGTTATCGCAACGGGACGTGAAACGGACAATCCGAACCCTGTGAAATTGGCGCTTGATGCTCGCGGGGCCACGGGCCTCGAGGGCTCTGACGTGGACGACTATGGTCTCTTGCGTGAGAGGGCCGTGCTTACATGAAGAAGTTGACGGATGGCTGAGGCGGTAAGGGGCATGTCTCACATCAGGAGCCTGCAATAGGAGGTTTCCATGGACGCAAACGTAAGAACCTGCCCAGAGTGCGGCGCGACGACAAGGGAGAGTGCGCGCTTCTGCAGTGAGTGTGGAAGCCCGCTTCCGGAGGTGACGACCGCTAAGAGGCGGGCGACTGCTGCTGGCCCTCGCCATGCCGCGCATGCACGGCCGAGCAAGAAATCGGGGCGCGGCAGGCTTGTTCTCGCGGCACTTGCGGGCGGCCTCGCCGCGCTGGCGCTCGTCATGTGTGTCCTTGTCTACATGGGGGTGCTTAAGTCTCCTAGCACACCGAGCGGAACCTTGACTCCGAGCAACATCGAGAACGAGGTGCAGGACTACAACGGCATCTCGTCCGAGATCGACCGTTTGGGGGCCGTCGACGCCGAACTCGTCTCGCTCGACGCGACCGACTTCCCAACGATGCGCGCGTACGTGCGTGTGGCCGACGCGGGAGCTGCCGACGTGCTCTCCTCATCGAGGATTGCCCTGCTTGAGGGCGTGACGGACGGCGAGATGCTCGAGCGCGAGGTCCGCTCGCTCACGCGGGTGGCGGGGACGCAAGGACAGAGCTACGGAATCGCGGTTGACAAGTCTGGGAGCATGGGCAACGCGATGCCTCGCGTTCGGGAGATACTCTCCGATTTTTTTGGTTCGCTCGACTATGGGGTGGGCGACCGCGCGGAGCTGCTCTCGTTCGACACCTACGTTATGTGGATGTGTACCATGACGGGTGATGCCTCTCGTTTGCGAAGCGGCATCGATTCCATGGAGTCGTGGGGCGATACGGCGCTTTGGGACGCGCTCTGCGAGGCGGTGGGCAGTGTGGGATCGCAGGCTGGATCGCGCTGTGTGATCGCCTTTACCGACGGCGTGGATAACGCGAGCTTGCGCGGACCCGACGACGTGGCGTCGCTTGCCGAGTCGCTTGACGTTCCCGTCTTCATCGTGGGGACAAAAGATGCCGATGAGGCTGCCCTGCGCGACCTCGCCTCCCGTTGCGGCGGGACGTACCTGCCCATCGGCGACGTCGAGGGGCTCTCGCAGGCCCTGGTGGATGTGCGTACGCGGGAGGAGGGCCTATGGTGTCTCGAGTACGCCTGCGATGCGGGAAGTGCCGCAGATGCGCAAAGACGGCTCTCAGTCGTTGCTTCCGATGGAACTCGTGGCTGCAGGCTCGAGGCGCAGGCCGTGCCGGCACAGCGCGCGGTGGCGCAGCAGCCCCACGCCTCGCGCTACGAGCTTATAAAAGCCGACGCGAGCTGGACCGAGGCGAACGCCGAGTGCATGCGGCGGGGCGGCCATCTCGCCACCGTGACCTCGCAGGAGGAGATGGACGCCATCACGGGGATGTGCGAGGCCGAGGGCCTTCGGTTCTGTTGGATTGGTGGCTACACTTCGCTGCGGGGGAGCCAGGCATTCGGGCACTGGGTGACGGGCGAGCCCTTCGACTTCCAACCTTGGTGGCCGGGCGAGCCCTCCCGCACCGACCGCGACGGAACGCCCGAGATGTACCTCATCTTGTGGAAGCCACGCAAGGACGAGGGCTGGTCCTTCAACGACGAGCGCGACCGTCCCTTCGAGGACGAGTTGATGGACTACATGTACGGCAGCATGGGCTACGTTTGCGAGTGGGAGGACGAGGACGTCGCGACTGCCCCGGTGGCGGCTGCGGCACCTCAGCCCGAGGCACCTCAGCCCGAGGAACAGCCATCCCCCGAGCCCGTGCCAGAGCCAGAGCCAGAGCCTGAGCCTGATCCTGAGCCGGAGGCTGCATCTGGCGAGGCGCGCGTCACAGACGAGAACGCCTTCGAAATCGGTGGCATGCGGTTCACCATACCGGAGTACTGGCGCGGCAAGGTAGATCTTGCTCTCGCGCACGATGGCATCAAGGTGAATATGGCGGGATCGGACACGTGCATGTTCTGCTTCAACTACGCGCCTGTAGGAGGGTCGTACTATTCGGAAAACGCTAAGGATAGCCAGATAAGTTGGGAGTCCCTCGACGGTCGCCCTTCCTCATCATATATGACCGAGTACCCCTTGCTCGACGGCTCCTCGGCGTATCAGTATGCAGGGGCAGATGGCTTCACGGAGAGTCTCTACAAAACCGCGGACGGCGGAATCATCGACTGTAGGTCGTATTACCTTAAGGATCCCAGCTTCTATAAGGATATTGTGTCCAGTGACGAGTTGGAGACCTTGGAGGACGAGTATGCCAAAATGCAGGACCTCATGTCGATGGGAGGTGAAGCCGATGCGAGCGATTACAGCTCCTACCCGTCTCACCTCTGGGCGTCTGCGACGCGAATATGAGCGTCGCCCATCCGGGCGCTACTCGACCGACACTTCTTTCCTCCAAAACGCGATGCTGTAGGTATGGATGCGCGACATGGCGATGCCTCGCGCGTTTGTGTCCCATGCATGCCGTGTGTGCAGCCACTGCCTCGCTCGAGTTTTCGTAGGCTCGGGGGAAGCGGTCGCAACCTGTAAAGCGCCATTGCACTATAATGCATGGGACGAAGAGGGGGTGGCGTATGCAGTTGCAAGGCTCAGAAATCGTTGTGCGGACGTTAATCGAACAGGGCGTGGACGTGGTGTTTGGCTTTCCCGGTGCCACGGTTATAGATGTTTACGACGCGCTGTTGGCGCATGAGTCCGAAATACGGCACGTTTTGGTGGCCCATGAGCAGGGAGCCGCGCACGCTGCCGATGGCTATGCACGGGCGACAGGCAGGCCGGGCGTGTGCCTTGCGACGTCGGGGCCAGGTTCCACGAATCTCGTCACGGGCATCGCGGCGTCCTTCATGGACTCCACACCGCTCGTCGTTGTTACGGGAAACGTGGCCACTACCCAGATTGGCACCGACAGCTTTCAGGAAATCGACATTACGGGCGTCACCCTGCCCATCACGAAGTACAACTACTTCGTGGAGGACGTAGACGAGCTGGCACGTACCATGCGCGAAGCGTTTGCTTTGGCAATTTCGGGCCGTCCTGGTCCGGTGCTCGTGGACATCGCCAAGGACGTGCAGCAGGCGATGGGGGAGTACGAGCCGCAGCCTGCCGCAGTTGCCGATGCGCCGCGTCTTCAGGACATCACGCAGCTTGAGGCCGCGGCCGCGTGCATAAACGCCTGCCATCGGCCACTCGTTTACATTGGTGGTGGCATCATTGCTGCCGGAGCCGAGCAAGACGTGCTCGCTTTGGCAGATAAGGTCGACGCGCCAATCGTCAGCTCGCTCATGGGGCTTTCGGCCGTGCCCACTTCGCATCCGCGCTTTTTGGGCATGGAGGGCATGCACGGTCGCTATGCCGCTACGAAGGCCATGAAGAACGCAGACTGTATCATCGCCTTGGGATGTCGCTTCAACGACCGTTCGACGGGAGATCGCGAGCGCTTCGGCGCGGCCGTCCACATCGTTCATGTGGACATCGACGGGTCGGAGATAAACAAAACCACCAACGACGACTTCGGCCTCGTTGGTGACGTGCGACTCGTCCTTGCCGAGCTCATGCCGCTTCTCGAGCAGGCCGACCATAACGGATGGGGCGAGCTTGTCGCCAAACTGCGCAATGACGAGGCGTCGCAGGTCGACGAGCGCTCCGGACTCACGCCTCGCTCGGCACTCTTGGCAGTGAATGCCGTGCGGGAGCCCGATTCCGTCGTTGTTACCGACGTGGGCCAGCATCAAATGTGGTCCGCACAGCATTTGTCGTTCGACCGTCCGCGTTCGTTCGTTACCAACGGCGGTCTCGGGGCGATGGGCTTCGGCCTTCCTGCTGCCATCGGTGCCGCATTGGCTACGCATACGCGCACGCTGCTGGTAGTCGGTGATGGCGGATTTGGTATGAGTCTTCAAGAGATGGCGACGGCCGTGTCTGTTGAGGCACCCATTACCATCTTGCTCATGAACAACGGCACGCTTGGCATGGTGCGCCAGTGGCAAACCCTCTTCTACGACAAACGCTATGCAAGTACCACGCTTGCGGGCTATCGACGCACCGACTATGTGGCCGTGGCCCGTGCATTTGGCGCGGACGGTGCGAAGGTCGCCACCTTGGAGGCGCTGCGAGATGCCCTCGTTTGCGCTCAGCATGCGCGCGGTCCTTATCTTATAGACTGCATCATCGATGCGGACGAGTTGGTGCTTCCCATGCTCGCGCCTGCCGGGGCGCTCGACGACCTCATCGTACGGATGGAGGATGCCCGATGAACCGCCACACCTTTGCCATTCTGGTGCACAACCAGTTCGGCGTCCTCAACCGCGTGACGAGCATGTTCCGACGGCGGCGCTTCAACATCGAGTCGCTCACGGTTTCCGAGACGGAGACGGAGAGCTACTCGCGCATCACGGCCGTCTTCGATGGCGACGACGCCTCGAAGGAACAGCTCATGCACCAGCTTTACAAGCAGCCCGATGTGGTTATGGTGCGCGAGCTCGACCTTGAGGCAACCGTGAGCTGCGAGCTTCTTCTCATAAAGCTTGCAAATTCCACGCGCGAGCAGAGAAACGACATCCTCGATGCTGCCAGTGCGTTCGAGGCGACGATTATGGAGTACAGCCGCGATGCCATCATTCTGCGTTTGGTGGGCGACACGCAACTCATAGATAACTTCATCGACCTCATGCGCGACTACGAAATTTTGGAGAGCTGTCGCACGGGCGTCATCTCCCTCGCGCGTGGCAAAAGCACAATGCGTGACGGGATTGCGTAGCCTTTTGCGAAGTCCTTGCCCGGCAAATGCGTTGGTGATGCGCTGGTAGGCCGAGTAGTGGCGCATGGGAGGGCACAGGAGCCTGCGCCTAAAGGAGAAGGAGAGTTAGATACCTGTGCGTGGCCCAGAGGCGGCTGCTCGTCCGGGCCACTTTCCGATGTGACTGTTTTTAAGGTTGGGCACAGGAGGGAATGCACCTGCCTTCTGTGCGCCACCTATTTCCTTAATACACCATGCCCATGGCAGCGCGGACCTCGTCAAGCGTCGCGTTGGCAATTTCGTTGGCGCGCCGGTTGCCCTCGGCAAGAACGTCGTGGATGTAGTCCATGTCCTGCTCGAGCTCGTGACGACGCTCGCGAATGGGGGCAAAGTACCCGTTGACGGCCTCGGTGACGTAGCGCTTGAGCTGCCCGGCGCCGCCCATGCCGATTTCGGTGGCAATCTCTTCGGGGTCGCGCCCGGTGCAGATGCCCGCAGTGGTGAGCAGCGCTGCCACGCCGGGACGGTTTTCGGGATCGAATGTGATGTTGCGCTCGGAGTCGGTGCGCGACTTGCGGATGAGCTTGGTAGTCTCGGCGTCGGTCATCGAGAGCGAGATGGCGTTGCCGTAGCTCTTGCTCATCTTGCGACCGTCGAGGCCGGGAAGCATCGGCGTGCTGGTGAGCAGACCGTCCACGTCGGGGAATACCTTGCCGTAGCGCTGGTTGAAGCGACGGGCGATTTGGCGCGTGAGTTCGATGTGGGGGAGTTGATCGCGACCAACAGGCACGATGTTGCCCTTGCAAAACAGGATGTCGCACGCCTGATGTACGGGATAGGTGAGTAACAGACCGGTGAGGGCGTGTCCGCTCGCCTCCTGCTCGGCCTTCACAGTGGGGTTGCGATGCAGTTCGGACTCACTTACGAGGCTGAGGAACGGCAGCATGAGCTGGTTGAGTGCGGGGACCGCCGAGTGCGTAAAGATCATGGTGCGCTCGGGATCGAGCCCGCAGGCAAGGTAGTCGATGACCATGTTGAGCACGTTGTCGCCGATGTGCTCGGTTGTGTCGCGGTCGGTGATTACCTGATAGTCGGCAATTATCACATTGGTGCGCACGCCGAGGTCCTGGAGCCGCACGCGCTCGCGCAGCGTTCCAAAATAGTGGCCGAGGTGCAGCCGGCCAGTGGGGCGATCGCCAGTCAGCATGCAGTATTTGTCGGGATGCTCTGCCAGGTCCGCCTGTATTTGGTTACTGCGGCGCAGAGCCACCTCGTAGCTTCCCTCATTGGGCATGGTACTTCCTTTCGTTTGACGTAAGCCTAGGTATTGTACACGCCGCGTCGGGGGTATTTCAAATGCGAGGCTCGCACGTTCTTGTTTAGACTGCGGTTGTGGACTCTACGCGAGAATCGCCGCAAATTCATAAAGGTTGAGCCTTTGCATATGGGCCTCCTTGAGCGAAGACGGGCCGCGCCAAAGCACGACCCGTCATGACCACTCCCACTTGACGGTAGGGACCACCTCTTTTTGGGCGAGAGCCCATGTGCGAATCATCGCTAGCTATATTGTAGCACAGTGCGGCTATGGACTCTACGCGAGAATTGCCGCTATTTGGTCGTGCTTGAGCTTGTTGGCGACGTCGAGCTTCCAGCGTGGGAATCCGAAGCCCGGGTCCTCGTATTCGAAGTCCTTGAGGCCAACGAGTTTGGAGCGGATGGCGGGCGTAATGAGTGCGCGGGCCATGTCTACGAAGCTCCTGCCGATTTTGGGTCCTTGATGGCTGAGGTAGTCCGCGAGGTCGTCGTGCTCCATGAGGTAGGGAAGGAGCGCCATGTTTTGGTCGAAGAGCGGTGCCATGCCTTGCACCTCACCGGTTTCGTTGTTCACTATGAAGCCATAGTTTCCAGCATGTCGATCAACGTTAACGAACACTGCGTCCATAACGACCATCTCGCGGAATGGCTCATCCCCGCCATGTGCCGCGACGTAGTCAAGAACGTCTTTCGTTCGTAGGCGACCTTTCATAACCCTGCCAGCAGACACGAACCCATGCGTTTCGCTTGTGAACAACGGGCAGTCGGACGCGAGCTTTCCGTGATAACTGGACAGCCCGCCTAGGGGTAGGTCCGCCCCCGGCAATCCGCACCGCCCCGCACTCCCGCCAATGCCGAGGACGAGTCGCTAGTGTACATTCTGCCGTACAACTTTTGTGCATATGGGCGTCTACCTGCGCTTTCTTTGATAAAACATTTTCGGTAGTCGTCCAAATGTACACTTTGGGTTGCTTTCAGTGCGCATTCTGCCGCATCACATTTGTGCATATGGGCATCCTCATGCTCTTTCGCCGCAGATGAGTACGACTCCGACGAAGGGGCAACGCTGTTTGTGAGCTGTGGCGACAAGCATAGCCTTGTAATGCGCTTTAGCGAGGTCGCTGAGGCCCACAAACCTCGCCAAACCCTTGGTTTTCCGGCGCTATCGCGAGCTTTGTCGGATTCGTTGTGCGTCCTATCCGACAAACCTCGCCAAGGGGCCCGTATCGGGCGGTTTCGAGAGGTTTGTAGGGCCGGAATCTTGGCAGCGGTCGGGAGAATCCATCGGGCAGCGGTAAAGCAAAGCGGCCGGCAGCGGCAACGCGAGGCCGATGCCTCACAAAACGCGCGGCGGGTGCTCGTCGAGCCAGCGCTGTGTTACGCGCCAGCCGGGGCAGTGCAAGTCCATGAGCGCTTGGAACTCGGGTCCGTGGTTGCGCACGTGCAAATGACAAAGCTCGTGCAGCAAAACCATCTCGGTACACTCGGGCGGGCACTCGGCGAGGGCGGTGTTCATGCGAATCCGACCGTTCGAAGGCGTACACGAACCCCAACGGGTTTTCATCCGGCGCACGGTGAGGCTCGTTGGTGCAGCGCTAATTGCCAGCACGCAACGAGGGAGAAGCTCGTTGATGCGGTCGGAGAGTTGACGCTCAAGCCACTGCTCTACCGCCGTCACCCGCCACCATCTGTCGCCGCCGTCGCGAATCATGAGCTCGCCATCCACTAGCTCGCACGGCACGAACGTTTCGTTGGCGCCTACCACGCGCAGGGGAGTTGGCTTGCCCCATACCATGAGCGCCTCTCCCGTACGCCACTCCTGTGGCTCGGTCTTCGAACGCTCCGCCTTGTGCTCCTCAACCTGCGAGAGATGCGCCTCGAACCACGCTCGACGCTCCTGTGCAACACGCTCGGCTTCCGCGCGACTCACGTAGGCGGGAATGCTCATGCGCACGATGCCGTCCGAGCCAATGCGAAAGTTAATGTTTTTAACCCGTTTGCGCGTCACGAGCACGTCGATTGTTCCCACCCGTACTGTGAACGTCTCACCGATAGCCATGTTGCAAACCCCCAAGAAAAAATATCGCTAAGAGCGAGTTTTTCGAAGACTAATTGCCAGATATAGGGTATCGTTATAGTGTCGTAGGAGGGAGAATCGCATGGCAAGTTCACAGGGTTCGGACGCAAGTAAGTCTTCGTTGCTCAACAGGTACGCAAAGTTATGTGCCGACATGCCAACGTCGCTTACGAAACGTGTTGATGGTTCGGTCCACGATATGTTTAAGCGCCTTGGCCTGTATCGCGATGCGGAGCTCATTCTTTTCTACATTCCCATCCATGAGGAACTCAACACGTTCGAGCTCATGCAAGAAGCTCTCGACGAGGGCAAGCGCGTGGCCGTACCGTACCTCAATAACAAGACGTCAAAAATGACGTGGTACGAAATCGAGAGTGTTTCGGAAATCAAGCGCGGCGCACGTGGGATCGCGGCTCCCATCGAGGGCAAGAAGCCCTTGGGGACGAGCGACTTCCTTGGGTCGATGTGTTTGGTGCCTGGGCTTGTGTTCGATGGCGAGGGGTATCGTGTGGGGTATGGCGCGGGCTATTACGACGAGTTCCTGCCGTATTACCCAGGAGACAAGGTCGGACTTATTCGTTCCGTGCAGGTGAGTAGCAATCCGCTTCCGCGCGAGGAGCACGATGTGCCGGTGGACATGCTCGTTACTGAGGGAAGCATTTGGAACTGCCGGCGCGTGGATGTTGCGTAATAGATAAGCCCCTCGAGCTGCCTTGTGGTTTATGTCGCGATGAACAAATTAATAGCCCGAACGAGTGTCGTTTAGAAGGTTGCCGCTTCGTGCAACTGTTTCGTGCATCTGCCGGGCTGGCTCGTGTGGCAGGCAACAAAGAACGCCCCATTCGCGTCGGTGAATGACGCCGTTGCGTATGAAAATAACGTTGCTGCGCGCAAGTCGCCGCGTTGCGGAATGATGTTGCCGCGTCGCAAAACGTCGTTGCGCGCAACATCAGCCGCGTGTCCGTCTTTGCGAATCGCCATACCTATATAGTATTGCTCTCTGGCCAGCCTCTGGCCACGCTATAACTCTCGTGCCAACTCGCGAATGGCGCGCGCGTAGCCAACGATGCCTTCGCCCGCTACGTTAATGGCGCACACCCTCCCAAGCGAGTTGCTCTTGGCGGTGGCATCATTAATGCTAACTTGCGCGGTGGGGATGCCCACGCTTCGAATAGCCTCGGGCAGCGCGAGCGAAGTGGCGCCATACGACGTCGCGTTTATCACGATTGCATCGAACGACTCCCAAGCGTCCTGAACCCAGTCAACAAGGTCTCCCTCGTGGTTGGACTGCAAGCACACGCAGGTCGAGAAGCCCACCTCGCGCGCCGTGCGCTGACAAAGCTCAAGAATCTTGGAATACTGGTCCCGCTCGGCAACATGCCCATAGTTCACGCCAATCATGTTGACGTTGGGACCGTTAAGAACGAGCAGCCTGGTTTCCTTGTTGGACGCGGGCGGAAGCCCTTCTTTTTTGTCTAATTCGTCGAAGAGTTCCTTGAGCGCGTTAAGGTCGTCGTCATCGAGGCGCGTGTTGTCCCACGAGGAACGTTGCGGCACGGATGCCGGCCTCGATTTTACTACCGGTGCTTTGGCTTTCTTAGGTTTAGTGACGGGTGGTGCCGACGCTTCGATGCGCTTGGGCGCCATGTTGATTTGCACCTTGAGGTTCGAATCTTGCCGCGACATGGGAAAGAGCGCGTCCATGCCTGCATCAAGTCCCGTGAGGCGCAAGAAAGCATGGTACACGCCGTCAATGATACGTGGCCCAAAGACGACTTCTAGCCCGTTTGATCCTCTTGTTGCCGTGCCGAGCACGCCCGTCACGGCGTTAAGGGCTTGGAAGTCAACCTGATGGGGGTCGCGCAACGTTACGCGCAGGCGCGTCATGCACACGGTGTTGGCGGAGACGTTGTCGCGACCGCCAAGAGCGGTCAACACCGCCTCTGCAATTTCGTCCATGTGCAACCTCCCACCGCAGCATTTGCCAAACACTACCCAGTATACTAGGCACACACGGCACGAACGTTACGTTTGTTGACACTTCCGGTAAACGGATGTGGCTGAAGCGGTTGGTGAATTGTTCGTCCAGATTCAAAGCGCGAGCAACTCCCGAACGCGCTCGGCGTCACCTGCGGCGGAGCCGGTGCAGGGAAGGATGAGGTCGGCCCAGTTGCGGTAGAGGTGCATACGCTCGGCGGCGAGACGTTGCACGCCTTTGGTTTGCGAGAGGGGTCTGTCGTCGGACTCCAACTCGTCGAGCGGACGGTCGAGCATAACTATGGTGCTGTTTTGGTGGAGCAGGTCGTAGTTTACCTCCTGCGTAACGATGCCGCCGCCCGTGGCGATAACGAGCCCCGATTTCGAAGCGTGATGCCGTGCGGTTTGCGTTTCGAGCTTGCGGAACGCGGCTTCGCCTTGGGTGCGTATGCATTCGGCGGGCGTGAACCCATGCTCCACTTCAAAAACGGTATCGAGGTCCACGAACGGTCGGCCGCACAGACGGGCGAGGCGACGACCGGCGCCCGTTTTCCCGCATCCGGGCATGCCGATAAACACAACGTTGCGCATGTCGCGTCGCAAGCTTTCCTCGACGTGGGCGATAAGCGCTTGATCGAGCTCGCAACCTTGGAAAAGCTGGCTCGAGAAAAACGCCTGGGAAACAAGCATTGCCAACCCCGACTCCGTAGGCAGGCCGAGTCGTTCGGCCGCAAGGCACAGACCAGTTCGTTCGGGATTGTATACCACGTCGAGCACGCCAACGAGCCCGGTGAGCGCTGCGAGCGTGGCATCGTCGATTGGCGAATCGGGGCAGTTGGGATACATGCCTACGGGCGTGGTGTTGACGAGCAGCGTGGCGTCGTGGTGGCGCTCCGCAAGCGTGGCGTACGTTTCATCCCCCGTGCGCGAAACAACAACCACCGTCGCGCCGGCATCCTCAAGTGCGGCCTTCACTGCTTGGCAGGCACCGCCCGAACCGAGCACGAGTGCCTTCTTACCGGCGAGCACATCGGCGGCGGGCATCCCAAGCTCTCGCAGACAAAAGCGTTCGAGCATCCAGGCAAAGCCCAAAACATCGGTATTATCTGCAAGGATGCTGCCGTCGTCGCGTCGCACGAGCGTGTTTGTGGCGCCAAGGCGGCGAACGCGCTCACTCACCTCGTCGGCGTACTCCACGGCAACGCGCTTGTAGGGAATCGTCACGTTGAGGCCGCGCCACGACCCGCGATGCAGGAAATCGCCCACATCCTCGGGTTCGCGCTCAAAAAGCGAATAGGGTACGCTGCCAAACGAGGCGTGAATATGCGGTGACCAGCTGTGACCGAGCGTGCGTCCGAGCAGGCCGAAGGGGGTGGCGTCCATTACATAACCTCCGTGTACGATCCGAGGTAGCGCAGATCCTCGCAGGCGTCCGTGAGCGAGTCGAGTAGCGTGCGGAACTCGTCTGCGGCGGCGGGACACGCAATATCGAAATAAAACATGAACTCAAAGTCGCGACCGGGAATCGGACGGCTCTCCAATTTGATGAGGTTTATCCCGAGTGCATAGAAGCGGGCGAGCACGTCGTAAAGGGCGCCGGGCTCGTGGTTTACCACGACCATGAGCGACGCGCGATCGGCTCCAGGGTATATAACAAGGTCGTTGGTGATGCAGGCAAAGCGTGTGTAGTTGTTCTGGTTGTCTTGGACGCTGGCTCGTGCGACTTCGAGCCCGTACAGGCTGGCGCAGGCGCGCGAGGCGAGTGCCGCCACGTCCGCGCGCTCGGACTCGGCGACCATCTGGGCCGCGCGCGCGGTATTCTCGCAAACATGTACGCGACAATTTGGCAGCGAGGCAATGTAGTCGGCACACTGCGATATGGCCTGCTGATGGCTGTACACGATGCGCACATCTTCCTCGCGCGTGCCCGGCTTCACGAGGAGGTTGTGGTCGATTTTGAGGCGGCAACTGCGCACGATGTGGAAGTTGTGTCGCATCATGAGGTCGTACACATGGTTTACGGAGCCTGCCGTTGAGTTTTCGATGGGAAGCACGCCGAACTGGGCGAATCCTTGCTCGACGGCCAAAAACACGCCCTCGAACGTATCGAAGTACTCGATGGTGGGCCTACGGAATATTCGTTCCGTGGCGATTTGTTGATACGCGCCCTCTACGCCTTGGCAGGCTACGCGCGCACTGCTGGGAAAGACGGTCGGCGTCGTGGCGAGGGCCTCGCTCACAGCCGAAGAAAGCTCGCTCGTGCGGTGAAGCGCATGATGCTGCGCGCTGCGCGACGCCTCCATAAGAACGGCCTCGAGCGTGGCGGCATAGCTGGCGAGCTCGGGTGGCACGCGCTTGCTGGCGGCATCGATGTTCTCGCGTTCGCGCTGCCGGTCGAAGATGGGCTTGCCCGTGGCGCGCTTGTAGGTTGCCACCTGGGCGGTGGCGTCCATGCGTTCCATGAAGAGACGCGAAATCTCCTCGTCGATGTGATTGATGCGATGGCGGATGTGCTGTAGATCTTCCATAACGTTTCCAATCGTTTGAGCGAGGGATGTGGGTGATAAGGGCGCTCGGAGCTCTTAAGCCAAGGGTCCGGGTCCTCGAGCCGGGTGATCGGCCCTCAAGCCAGGCGCTCGCCCCGAAGTCGCTCGGCCCCGAAGCGCGCAGCCCGAAGTCGTGCTGCTCGAAGTCGCTCGGCCCCGAGGCCCGCCGCCCGCTAAAGCCGGTCGTCCCAGCGGTCCGTCGTGCTCGCAAGCATGCAGTCGAGAAGCGCGACGGCCATGGCGGCCTCGGCAACGGGTACGGCACGCGGCGCGACGCAGGGGTCGTGGCGTCCCCGCACCTCGAGCGTCGAGTTCGTTCCTTCCACGAGGTCAACGGATTGCTGGGGTAGGGCGATGCTGGGCGTCGGCTTCACGGCCATGCGGAACAGCACGGGCGCGCCGTTGGAGATGCCTCCCAAGCTGCCACCCGCGTTGTTGCTCATGGGGACGACGCTGCCGTCGCGCATCTCGAACGGGTCGTTGTTTTGCGACCCGAGTAGCTCTGCTACCGAGAACCCCGCGCCGAATTCAAGTCCCTTTACGGCGGGGATGCCAAAGACGATGCGTGCGATGGTGCCCTGAATGCCGTCGTAGCGTGGGCTGCCAACTCCCGCGGGCAGCCCTGTGGCGACGCATTCCACGATGCCTCCGATGGAGTCACCCTTCTTTCGCACCTCGTCGATGGAGGCTGCCATGCGCGTGCCAGCCTTGGCGCTTATGGTGGGGAAAGCGCCGGAATCAGCCGTGGCGAGTGCGCGCATTTGCTCGGCGAGGTGCGCCGCGGACTCCTCGCTGTTTCGAACGGCGTCGAACGGCACGTCGCGCTCGGAGCCCACCTGCGCCACATGGGCCGCAATGCGAACGCCGCGTCTTCCGAGCAGCTGCAACGCAATGCCTCCCGCGACGCAAAGAGGGGCCGTTAGCCTTGCCGAAAAGTGACCTCCGCCCGGAACGTCCTGTGCACCGTGCCATTTGGAGTTTGCGGCGAAGTCCGCGTGCCCTGGTCGAGGCACGCGGCGCAGGAGGTCGTAGTCGCCGGAGCGCGTGTTTGTGTTGTAGATAAGGGCGGCGAGGGGAGCGCCGCACGTTTCACCGCGGCCATTGAGGCCCGAAACGATGTGAACGGCGTCAGCCTCCTTACGTGGCGTCGACCAGGCGTTTTGGCCGGGGGCACGCCGAGCCATAAAGGCGGTGAGCGCGTCCTCGTCGACGGGCGCGCCAGAAGGCAGGCCCTCGATGACGCAGCCAATCGCCTCGGAGTGCGATTGTCCAAAAATCGTAACGCGCAGCGTGTTGCCAAACGTCGAGGCCATTCGCGTTCCTTTCTTTACGATGACGCCCGGTAATACATCAATGCGGTGAGGTTCGACAAGACTGAGCCCTTCGGCGTTCCCTTTGTTACGTTGGCGTATCGTCGGCAGTTGTCGCTTCCTGGGCGATGCCTCCGAGCATGCGGTAGTCGTCCCAAAAGCCGGGATACGACTTCTCCACGCACTCGGCGCCAACGATTCGAACGGGACCTGCTGCGTGCGTGGCCATTATAGCGGCCATCATGGCTATGCGGTGGTCGTTGGCGGAATCTACCGTTCCGCCGGAAAGACGTTCAACACCCTCCACAACGAGGTCGTCGTTCGCAATGTGCGCTTTGCCGCCCAACGCATTGATGGCACAGGCAATGGTGGCGAGCCTGTCGGACTCCTTGAGGCGCAAACGCCCTGCGTTTCGGGCCGAGCTCGTGCCAGGCGTCATCGCGGCAAGTACCGAGAGCGGCGGGACGAGGTCGGGGAATGCGCCAACGTCAAAGCTGGCCGGTCGCGGCATGTCGCGGGTCGCGCGTGCCGCATTGCCTTGGCGAGCGATGCGCGCGCCAAAGGCAGCGAGTGCCGCGAGGACGGCCCGATCGCCTTGGAAGCTCGTGAGGTCGAGACCCGTTACGGTGACGCCATCCTGCTCCATCGCGCCTGCGGTGAGCCAGAAGGCCGCGTTCGACCAATCGCCTTCCACTTCAATGCGCGCTGGTCCCGTAAGCGGCGTCGGGCTGAGCGCGAATCTCTCGCAGGTGGCCGTTCCCATGCCGACCTTGTCGCATACGACCTCCACGCCAAACTGCTCGAGTGCGTCGATGGTCATGTTTATGTAGGGACGCGACTGGATGGGGGAGCTTACGAAGAGCTCGAGCGATTCCGGTAGCAGGGGCGCCGCCATGAGCAGGCCGCTCACATACTGGGAGGAGACGTCGCCCGGCAACGAGTAGCTGCCGCCATGCAATTGCCCCTCGGCCACGAGGTCGTCGCCCTCGTCCCAAATGCGCATGCCATGTGCGCGAAGCTGGGCGTCGAGTGGTGCAAGGGGTCGCTGTGCAAGGCGTCCGTGGCGCTTCATGCGGACGCGTTTGCCGAGCGCGCCGACGACGGGCAGCAAAAAGCGCAGGGTCGAGCCCGATTCGCCGCAGTCAAGGACGATCTCGCTCCCGCAACTATGTGCGCAACCTGTGGGGTCGCTCTGTAGGTTGCTGATAAGAGCGCCATCGAGATCTCCGGAATCGCTCGCAAGGCCGTCCCGAGGATTACCCTTCTTGCGGCACACAAGAGCGTCGAGGCAGCGACGAGTCGCCTCGATGTCGGCCGAGGTCGTCGTGCAGGCGAGTTCGCAGTCGTTTGCGGCAAACGCGCGCAAAATCATGAGACGATGTGCCATGGACTTCGAGGCCACGGCAGGTACGGCGCCTCCAAGCGACGATGGTTGAATGATAATGTCCATACTTCTGCTTACTCCTTCGCGCTGCGTTTCGGCCACGGTGTGGCGGGAGGTGCGTCCTCAAAGTACGTGTTGCCCCGACGCACGGGTTGCCACAAGACGTTCCCTTGCAGACCGCGCCGCTACTCACATGGTTGCTCCCCGAGCTCGATGATGTGCGTTAGCTCGTCTAGCGTAACATGACGCATCGCCACGTGGCCGATTCGTTCGGGCACCACAAGATTTACGCCGGCTCCATGGCGTTTCTTGTCGTGTGTTGCCTGTTCAACGAGCTGCTCGACGGGGATGTTCGATGCCGTGGGGAGGCCTTGCGCGGCAACGCACGCCTCGATGCGTGCTGCCATCCCGCTCTCGGCCCAGCCCATGCGCTCGGCCGCCCGTGCGACGTAGCACAGTCCGGCTGCCACGCAGTGCCCGTGCCCTAGAGTGTATTTGCTTGCCGCCTCGATGGCGTGCCCTATGGTGTGGCCGAGGTTAAGCGTTTGCCTAACCCCATGCTCCTGCTCGTCGGCGCCAACGACGTCGCGCTTAATCGCCACGTTGCGCGCGATTATGTGCGTGAGGTAGGAGCCACGCGCGTTTTGTGCGAGCGGTGTGCGTGCCAGCTTTTCGAACAGCTGCTCGTCGGCGAGCACACCGTGCTTCACCACCTCACCAATGCCGTCAACAAACACTTCAGGTCGCAGCGTAGAGAGACACGCCACGTCGGCAATAACGAGCGAGGGCTGCAGGAAGGCACCCACAAGGTTTTTGCCCCGACTCAGGTCGATGGCCGTTTTGCCGCCGACGGAAGAGTCCACCATGGAAAGCAGGGTGGTGGGCACCTGCACCACGCGGATGCCGCGCATGTAGGTTGCCGCCGCGAAGCCTGCCATGTCGCCCACGACGCCGCCGCCGAGTGCCACGACTATGCTGTCGCGCGTGAGGTTGGCCGTGGCCATGCGCTCTAAAATCGAGCCGTACGTCTGGAGGGTTTTGTGCTGCTCGCCGGCCTCCACGACGGCGTAGGAAACGGAGAAGCCTGCCGCAGCCAGCGATGCCTTTATGCGCTCAAGATACGGTGGCGCGACGTTGGTGTCGGTAACCACAAAGGCCTTGTCTGCATCCACGGCTTTGCGAATGAGCTTGCCGGTGTGGCGAAGCAAATCCTCTCCTACGTGTACGTCGTATGCGCGGGACGTGGTGGTTACGTGCACTATTTCGCGGGTCGCACGGGTCGCTGCGCTCATTGTTCCTCAATCTCCTTCTTTCGGCGGTCACCCTCGGCGAGTAGCTCCTCGAGGCGGGTGGCGTCGGCCGCATCGATGGCGTCCTTGTACTGCTGCAAGTTGTGGATGAGGATACCTATTTCGTGGGACAAGAAATCACCGTTCTCGAGGAAGAGCTCCGTCCACATGTGCGCGTTGAGACGCGCCACGCGCGTAAGGTCCTTGTAACTTCCCGCAGAGAACCCCTTGTGCACTTGCGCGGAGGGACTCTTAACGTATGCGTTGGAAACGACGTGCGCGAGTTGCGACGTGAAGGCAATAACCTCGTCGTGGTGCTCTGCCGTCGAGAGCGTATACGTGCCGAACTCGCATGGCTCGAGCAGATGTTGCAGGCGTTCGAGCACGTCGAGGCGCACGAAGTCGTCCATTTGGATTGGCGGCACCACCACCATGGGTGCGCCGCGAAACATGTCGGGCAACGTGTAGGCGAATCCCGAATACTGGCGCCCGGCCATGGGATGACACCCCACGAACGTCCAAGAATGCTCCTCGGCTATGGCGAAACACTCCTTGCACACGTTGCGCTTGACGCCAATCACGTCGATTACGATGGCGCCGGGGGAAATGCGGTTTGCCATGGAGCGAAGCCATTCCACCGAAACCTGTGGATATCCGGCGAGTATGATAAGTTCGCAAGTGGGCACCGCCTCGTCGGTGAGCTCGGCGTCGACGCACTCAATGAGGGCGAGCTCGAGCGTGGAGCGCGTGCGGTTCCAGGCGTAAACCTCCCGGCCGCCCGCGTGAAGCGCCTTTGCAAACGAGCCGCCCATGAGGCCGAGTCCCAAGATGCCTACGCGGCCGGGAACGAAGGTCGCGCTGCCGGGGACGCTTGGATGCTCGAGAACAACGGACTCGGGCGAGGCGTTCGCGCTTGCGATGGGATCCTGTGCTGCCATTACTCATCCCCCGTTGCGTCCAAATCGGCCGTAATTGCCTCGCGGATAAGAGCGATGCGGCGCATGGCGTCGCTAAACTGCTCGGGCGTGAGTGCCTGGGCTCCGTCCGAGAACGCCTCGCTCGGGCACGTGTGGACCTCAATCTCCAAGCCGTCGGCGCCCGCAGCCGTTGCGGCATAGGCGGCAGGGCGCACGTAGCGGGCATAGCCGGTTGCGTGGCTCGGGTCGCCTACCACGGGCAGGTGGCTTAGATGCTTGAGCACGGGAATCGCGTTGACGTCGAAGGTGTTGCGGGCACGCGTTTCGAAGGAGCGTACACCGCGCTCGCACAGGATCACGTTGGGATTGCCCTCGCTCATGATGTACTCGGCTGCCATGAGCAGCTCGTCAATGGTGCCCGCGACGCCACGCCTGAGCAGGACGGGAGTGGTCGTTTTGCCAACTTCCTTAAGAAGCGTGAAGTTCTGCGCGTTGCGTGCGCCGATTTGCATAACGTCGATGCTTTTGTCTACAAATAGCTGCACGTCGCGAGGGTCAATTACCTCGGTTACGATGGGCATGTTGAGTTCGGCGGACGCCTCGAGCAACAGGTCGAGTCCCTTTTCACCCATGCCCTGGAAGGCGTAGGGAGAGGTACGCAGCCTGTAGGCCCCGCCGCGAAGCATCGTGGCGCCTGCCTCCTTGCAGAGGCGAGCGATTTCGATGAGGTTTTTGCCCTCGACGGAGCAGGGGCCGGCCATCACTTGGAAGTTGCCGCCGCCAATGAGGACGCCGTGACCGCAGTCCACGACGGTGTCTTCGGGATGAAACTTGCGGTTCGCCTTTTTGAACGGCTCCGACACGCGCTGGACGCGCTCTATGATGCTCATGGACTCGAGCAGGAACGGGTCGATTTGGCTGGTGTCGCCAATGATGCCAACGATAGTCTTTGCGTCGCCCTGCGATACGTGCGTTTTGAAGCCACGGTTCTCGATCCACTCCACGAAGTGTTCGAGCTGCTGTGGGGTTGCCGTCTGCTTGAGCACCGCGATCATGGCAGGCCTCCTTGCGTTGTAGCGTTTGTGCAAATGCGTATGGTAACACGACGCGGGCACGAGGTGCGGCGGCGAAACACGTCGGCCATAGGATGTGCGTGAGGGCGGCCGGGCGCAGCCGTGGGGTGGCCGGGCGCAGCTGGGTTCGGATTGGCTTCCCGAAAAAAACGCTGCGCCCCTTTCGAAACCTGTCCCACCTCCTTCGTAAGCTGCGCACGAGGCGCGTCCGAGGGGCGTACCGATGCGACCAGTCCAAGGAGAGAGGGGCTACACATGAACAACGTACAAAACATGCTGCTGGCGCTGATTGCCATTATGGTTGTGGGAGTGGTGCCGGTTTGTCCTGTGATGGCCTTGCTGTTCGTTCTTGCGCTCTAGGCTGCGATGACGTTTGGGCCACACGACCCATTTGGCACCCATTGGCGCCGGTTGGGTGCCAAATTGGGCCATCTGCACCGCTTCACCCTTGCAAAATGGCCCAAACGGCACCCATCCTTGATAATGGGTGCCAAACGAGCCGCATTTGCACGTGCGGGGGCACCAAAATGGCCCAAACGGCACCCATAATCAGGGATGAGTGCCAAATGGCCCATATGGCGGACACAACCACAGACAAAGTGGCCCAAACGGCACCCATTGCAAAGGGGTGGTTCTGCTTAGCATAGTAGCGTCCCGAAAAGTGGTGTAAGACCTCCCCCTCCCCCCATGGGGGGAGGGGCGAACAAACGTACTGTATCCCGGGACAGTGCGTTGATTGGGTGAAGGGGTGGGCCACCGTCCTACAATCGTCGGTTGCGAAAAGTC
>JAFWMH010000034.1 GCA_017510785.1 Atopobiaceae bacterium
GGAGGCCGAGCGGAAGGAACGCGAGGAGGCCGAGCGGAAGGAACGCGAGGAGGCCGAGCGGAAGGAACGCGAGGAGGCCGAGCGGAAGGAACGCGAGGAGGCCGAGCGGAAGGAACGCGCAGCTGCTATGCGCGCTGAGGTTGAACGTGAGAGAGCTAAGAAGCTACAGGCAGCTCAAGAACAAGTTGATAAATTAAAATCAAGGATAGCTGAACTTCGGGCGGAAATCGATGCGGATAAAGAGCGGGTTGCAGAAACGAGAAAGCTGGAGGATAAAGTCAAGTCGCTGGAAGATGAAGTGGCACACCTTGGTTTCTTCAAAGTAAGGGAGAAGAAGAGCAAGCGAGAAGAAATATCACGGATTATGTCGCAGATTTCATTGCTAAGAGAGCAACTCATTGGTGCGTCAAGCAGAATTAAGGAATATGCAACAGTCAACAATCTGCTTTCAGCGGCAAAGAGGGAACTGAAAGAGATTGTATAGCTCTTACTTATTCAGTAAGAAACAGCCTGCCGCCTCCCTTGGATGGTATCTGAGGGAGGACGATGGAGGGTCGAGGTGTTGGTTACATCTGAGAGGTTTGAATGAAGAGCTGGTAAAGCTTTTCTGGTGCTGCCGAGAGTAAATATAGGAAATAAAACGGCTCGCGTAACGCGCCGATACCATCATCAATATGGTCATCGCGCCAGACGACCGCATTATTCAACTCGACTATCCTTCTGGCTTCGTTGGTGGCGTTTGTGTCAACTCTTCGCGAGTTTGTCAAGCGAATCTTGCCAAATGCTCAGCTCTTACCCCCAGCAACATGGCGATTAAGGCCCAAAACCAATAGTATAAACTCGAACAGAAGTCATCAACATCTAATCTGAATTATCATGCGTGAAATAACTATTCTCTAACGAGGACGAAAGTCATTTAGGTCTACCCCGAGTTCTTCGGCCTTTTTGCAAAGCTCGTATCCATCCAAATGGCTTATGTCCCACATGTCGGATATCGCAGCAGGAGAACCGTTGAACGCGGCGGTGCCGTATTCGTCCTCCAAATGGTTACGAAGCCTGTCGACGTCAACCCTTATTTCCATTTCTTCCTCCTATCGAAATCGCTCAATGATTAACCTGTTCTTTTTTGCGACTGCCTAGCGCTGCGGAACGACAGACAAACGATGTAGCGCCATAAAGAATTATAGTCCGTAATGAGCCCGTTAGATTGGACGCTCCCTGAGTTCATGGTCGCTCTTCACTCCCAACAATGAGCTCCTTGTACGACGTGTACTTGCTTTAGATTCTTTTCTCGGACCAACCTATGGCGAGTTTTCCGACCTGTAGTGTCAGTACGTCTGGCATCCTTGCGTTGAAGGTCCTGATTCCGTGCTTGCGGGCCTGATTGCCGAAGGTACAGGCGAAGTGGCTCTCGCCATTATGCTAGTTATAAATTATGCTCTGATTCGCCCACAAGGTCCTGACCTGCATGTTTAGTTAGCTATATCCATCTTCTTCGAGTTGTGGGGAAGCAGCTACTGTTAGCGCCGAGGGAATTCAACCGCAAGGGACTCGAGGCCGACGCAATCATCCTAGTTGATGTGGACGAGCGCATCTGGAGCCGCCTACGCGCGCCTACGATCCCGAGCCGGGCTTGGTCTTTTATACGGGGGCGTCGCGCGCGAAGCATGAGCTCAGGATTGTTTGCGACATGGGAGAGAAGGGCTGCCTGTCGACCCTCTCACTACTTGGCGTCGATGGGAAGAGGAAGCCGGTATCTCGGCTGGCGAAGCAGCTTGGCGTCGTGAATGTGAGCAGATGAGGGAAATAGCGCATTGCGATGGCCTCTTATGAGCTGGAGCAGCGCGCTCGTGCGTATGCAAGGACGGGGACTGGTTTGTGGCCCAGTGTGGTGGTAAGTTGTAAGCGAATGGTCGTGAGAAAGGATTGGTTTTCATGTCGAGCATGCAATACGTCGAGGCGAAGGCCCACATCGTCACGGACTCGGATGTCGCCAAACATTTGGCAACGAAGGTAGTGGAGAATTTCAACAGCGCGAGTTGGGACGCCGAGGAGCGGGAGGTAAGCTCCAAGGACGGGGAGGGCTTCTCGGAGGTCGAAGTGAGGGTTTACGGGTTTGGGGTCGATCCTGACCTTGCCATATTCAAAGAGGTGTCCTCCATCGGTAACGGGTCGTACGGGCTGGTGGTCTGGGAGAGCGACTTCGGCGTCGAGGGCTGCAACTGCTATGGGGATGTTGAGCTCGTGGAGATTGAGCCAGTCGACGGTGACATCGTGTGGGAATCCGAGGACTTCCTTCAGTTGTCCGTCAGCATGGTTGTCGGCGATTGGATGAGGTTGCTGAAGTGCGACCTCGGCTCCTTCGAGGACGAGCTGGAGTCACTCGGCGACGATCTCCTCGAGAGGATTTTGCCCGAGGGATTCCTTCAAGCCTGCGAGGACGATGGGGACGTATTCTTCCAGTTCGTCGAAGCGGGTCCGTATCGCGACGACGGAGACTTAAGGGATTCCGACGAGGTGACTGTTCTCTTCGAGCTTGACGGGCATGAACTGAGACATGAGACGTTCGAGGCGCTGGTAGAAGCCCTCAGCTGCAATCCTGATGAGAGGCCCGTGCCCGGGGAGAGGTTCCTTTTCAATCTCATGAACGCCATCACAGAGGGCGACGTGTACGAGAACCGGATGTTTGACGTCGATACTTACTCCATACTTGTTTTCAAGAGCGATTGGGGCGGGGTGCGCGACGTAAAAGTGCTTGTGCCGAGGCCAACGGGGCTGTGAAGATTGGGATACGTTGCTATGGGGATGGCGGCGAGTGTTCCATGGGAACTTGGTGCGCATCGTATGAATTGACGAGTTGGGGAACACAAGCATGGCAGATATGGACACGATCAGCAACATGCGTCTTGCGATGAGGAAGTTTGGGGAATTGCTGGGCGAGGAACGTTGTGGTCTCGATCTTGAGAATCGCTACTCGGAGGTGAGCTTGGTGCCGAAAGGAACCTTTTCGTAGGTCACCCTCACGCCAGTCTCGTCGCAGAGTCGCGGATTTTTCGCATACCCATGCTAGAAGGCATGTGAATTCGTCACAACTGTCACAACATGGAGACGAACGATTCCTCAGAGGACGCGAGCTTGTTCATGGGGGGATGCAGGGAAGAACTGGACGAGTTTCTCTTCGGCGCTGCGAATCCGCCAAGGTTGAGGACCGAACAATTGCTTGCCGTTAGTTCGAAGGACGTCACGAGTCAACGACGGCGGTCGCCTCGATTGCCTACATGCGCGAAGGACAAGTCAAGCTTTGTGGGGGAGACGCTCTCCCAGACGGAGAGTGTCGCAACGAATGATGTGTGTCTCCTTTGGAGGGTTGTCGCTCGTCACATGGCACTCCCATCTGGACTCAGGGCGTATCGACCCATCCTCGCGTCTAGAGCCGGAGTGTTATTGAGTGAGTTTGAGTGAAATGGAGAGAGATCTAGAGAGATATGGAGAGACTTGGAGTGTTTTGGAGTGATGCCGACGGTCCCGCCTACCGACCGGACAAGGAAGTATCGGTTACCGTCATGAAAACCCTTGTGGGAATCCTTCCCTTCTTGCGTGTAACATAACGCTTGGTTATTTGCGAAACGCCGCGCTAGTGGCTAGTTAAGCCATGCTTTGCCGGAACCCAGCGAAGCCCGCCGGCACCTGTGGCGCCGTAGGCGTGCTGGGCGTACGTCAAGGCGCTGCAACCGTCGCAGGGGCCGGCAGGCAAGCTGGAGCCGGTATATGATGACCTAGCAAGCGTCTCATTTTCTACGCTCAATCGGGCCTCGACGAGGGCTTTGACCTCTCTGATGAGGGTTTCGTTCGCGCGTGTGATGTTGCGCTAGCCACAGTGGAGGACCTGACGTCCGAAGAGAAGGGCTTCTTGAATGAACTCTCCGCGTGGGGGCGGCCAACTCGATGTGACGGTTCCACTTGTAAACGTTCCCTTGTCCGAAAATCGTATGCCGCTCTCGTGTGGCCTCACGAACATGTGATGCTCGTCTTTTCCATGGATGTGAAGGACATGTTTGTCTGACGTTCGTCAATAGGCACTAGTCTCCGGTGGGCAACTTCAATCATCCGCTAATGTGCTGCGCTGGCCAGTAAGGGTATTGAACTTACTGTTGTCAAAGGATACCTTATAATTAAAAGGGGGTTGATACCGTGAATGGAGATAGTCAGAAAGACATACTGTCTGTTCCACTGAGCGAGCTGGCTATCTCTCGCGCTTTGCGGCAAGACCTCAGGAAGGCGAGGGTGCACAATCTAGCCGAGGCGTTTGCCCTAGATGACCGTTCAATAATTACATATCTTGGCGACCGGAGCGAGTACGAGCTCATTAGTTATCACGACTTGTTTCAAAAAGATCCAGACGCCTTGCGAGAGAAGCTACAAAAGAAAAGTGAGACTTCAGATAGTTACAGCTCGCAGCAACCGCGTGCGGTTATGAATCGCTCAGGATTCTTTAGTAATCGAAATGCCTCAGGGCCTGTTCGCGTTTCATGTGTAAACGCTAGGCGTCCTTCTGAAAGGGCACATAATGCTGCTGGTGGGAATCACGCTACGGGCGTACATAGTGTAAGTGATTATTCTCGACAAGCAATGCGTCAATCCCGTGACAATAGTCAGGGTCTATCAATGTATTGTTTGCCGAATCTACCCTTTTCCGCAATTCTTGAGGAGTTCGAGCATGAGGCTAGGAGAGAGCTCAAACGTCTCGCCGACCATGCGTTCGAAGCCATTGTCGCGGAGGTGTTTCCCTCCTTCGACTTGCGTATGGACGAATACCGCATGAACTGGCAAGACTTCTTCAGGTTCTACGCAAGGCGAGATGCTACGAACAAGGCTCTCGATATCGTAGATTACATGCTTCGCAACTCGTTCGTCATCGTGGTGGCAGATGCCGCAAGGCGCCTTCACGAGGGGAGAACAGTACTAGAGCACATATACGAAGAGTTCTCGATTAACAACCAGAATGACCAAGGTCGCTTCAAGAAACTGTTCGTAACGATCGTGCAGCGATATGGCATGCAGACGTACTCGGCAGACGAAACGACATATTACTACCAGCATACAGTCCTACTTCATGCCGGGCTTTCTGGAGAGGCATGGAGAAGCCTTTGGGAGGATACGCTCATTCCACTTGCAAGAAGTAATGATATGCGACAGGCATACGATGGGATAGGAATCCTGAGGCGTGCTTTGGAGCATGGTGGTCCTTTCCAAGTTGAGAATAAAGGTGTTCGGCATATGCTCGCCAAGGCGCCATCAGCTTCGATAGCGCCTCTCCTGGAGTCAAGCCTGCGGGCAGCCCAGCAGTACGAACGCTTTGACAAAAACTCGACCGACGTCGCACTTATCTCGAGTGGAGGCTTGAGCAACGAGGCGATGCAAGCTTATCTTCAGGTGGTGCAAAAGAGAGAAGAAACGAAGTCGGCTCGCCATGGTGCTGCGGTTGGCGGACAGAGTGGAGCCGGAGGAAGACCGGCGAGGGCATTCTACTGGGTGCACGACCCCATGCTTCTTTTGGATCTGAGGCGAAGCGAAAGGCCGGTTTGCGTTCGAATTCAAGGTCAGCGTCTCTCTTCAGATTTTGTCAACAGGGTTTTTGAGTTCTATGTGAACGGCGAACTCGTGGCAATGGAGCCGGTCAAACAATCAATGCATGGTTGCATCCTCGAGGGGGATTCAATTTGGGTTAACCCGGCTGAGCAGTTTGTTGTCGAAACCAAGATCATGGAGGAAGCGGTACACGGCAAACGTCGCGAGATTGCATCGCGGATAAAGTACTTTGTTGACGCGCGCGAAGGCGTAGTTGAGTTTTCCGGTACGCCGGGTGATGAAGTGCTGTGCTATCGCGAGGGGAGTCGTCGGCGCGGAGGTGCCGTGCGCAAGGCATACCTTGTGTATCCCGGTTATTCCATCGAACAGGGAAGGACTGCCACGCCGGTGCCGGTTGTCGACCTTGACGGAGACTTTTCCGTCAGCGCGTTCGATTTCAATCCGGGTAGCACGGCGACGGTTATTGCGCCCGATGGCCGTCGGGCGGTGTGGCTCCAAGAACGTTATGCTGCCTCAATTGAACGTTCGTGGGTAATTGGGAGCCTCCATGGCAGAGACCTTTATGGCCTATCGCGGAATTCGGCTGAGATTGGTTTTAATGGTTTTCTTCCGATTATCGAGGTGGTTGCGCCAGAATCACGTGCCGCACGTGATGAGCTAGATATCATTTGTACCTGCGACGGCGGCATCTGCCATCCCCATGTCCGTACTGTCGGCATTCACGGTTTCGAGAGTGGTGTCTATGACGACGAGGGCTCTCGTGTATTGATTGACCTTGCGTTGACGCTCATCCCTTCCATCGTAGAAGATGGACGTGTGTTGGTAAAGCATAGTGGCACTGGCGAGACAGTGCTCGATTACCGATTTGCCATCTTGCCCATAAAGGGAATTCGGCTCGATACCGTTGGGTGGGGAGGCGAGTCCTATCAGGCGCGTTATTCATTTGTGTGCTGTAGTTCGATGAAGCTGTACGACGCGCTCGAACACGATACTGTCCAAAAGGACATCGACGAGCGCGCGGCGTTTACGGCCCCTTTGGCGGACGAAAGCAAGGACGTGGAGCTCACCCTCGATGTTAATGGCGAGGAAAAGACTATCACTCCCAGATTGATGCTGGCAGGAATGAGCATTGAGTTACCTGCTTGCTGGGAGAACACGTCACGAAGCATAAGTCTTGATGACGTGGTCCAAGAGGAAGGTATTGTGCGCATTGTTGTGCGGGGTAATCGTACGTGGGGATCGGTCTCCCGTGGGTTCTTCCTAAAATGCGGGCGACCGATAAGCTACATCCCTGACGCAACGAGCGCACTTCGTCATGAAACTGATGTGTTTCTATCCCTGTTGGAAGACTCGCGATTTGACACGTCATTGAACAGCCCTGCAGAGACATGTACTCTTATGCTGTTGGTGAGCTACGGTTGGCCGGAAAAGCCCGGGGAACCTCCTGAGCCGTGCGTGGTTCCGCTCGGTTTGCTGCGGAAGACGTTTGACAACAACCTGCATATGAAGACAAGTGCTGACGGTATTCCGTATTTGGACTTTGGGCGGAAGCCACGTTGTGATCTCTATTATCGCTTCTCGAATGCCGAAGAAGGGACCGCCATCGACGAGGACAATCCAATAATTGAACTCCCGTTGCGTGCTCGCAGGGTGCGAAGAAGAGCACGTATAGAGTTGCAACTCTCTGCGTGTGGCCCCTTCGATTTTTGCCCAGATTGGAAGCTCGTGCAAATAGTCGAGATATAGGAGGATAGTCCCGTATGACCCCACAGAAGATGTTCGACCCCATCGAGGCTTCTCGAAATATCGAAGGGGCCTACAGAGATTACCTCTCCACTACCATACGCTTCGACAATCTGCGGTATCAGTCGCAATTGGCCGAGTTGATTTCAAGGACTAGGAGTCTCTCTAAGGGGCCATTTCTAGAGATGGCATGGCCATACAAGGCGTCGTGCTCGATTCGTGACCTCGTGGATGAGGGGGTGCTATGTCAGAGTATGCTCGGGTTGGGTGATGTGGACCCAGACCGAAAGCTTTACCTTCACCAAGAGCGTGCGATACGTAAAGCGGCTGACGGGCGCAACTACATTGTTGTCACGGGAACGGGAAGCGGAAAAACTGAGTGCTTCCTCCTTCCCATCCTCAATGACATCCTTTTGGAATTTGAGCAGAACGGTCCAAGTGCGGGTATCAGAGCAATCCTTCTCTATCCCATGAACGCGCTCGCCAACGACCAGCTCAAGCGACTTCGAACCATGCTGGCCGGTACTCCCATTACGTTTGGACGCTATACAGGCGAGACGGCCGAGTCTCTCAATGGCAGGTACGGCGCTAAGGAAAAGTGGTGGAAGGAAAACCCTGGGGTCGAGAGGATGCCGAACGAGCTTATCTCCCGCGAGGAGATGCGTGAGTCCCCGCCCAACATACTTCTCACCAACTACTCAATGCTCGAGTACCTCTTGCTTCGCCCCACTGACGCCAAGCTATTTGGCAATGCCTTCGGTGCTTCTTGGCGCCATCTCTCCATTGATGAGGCACACGTATACTCCGGATCGCTCGGGTCCGAGATAGCCCTGCTCATCAGGAGGCTTAAGGCGCGTGTCGAATGCGAGATTAAACGTCCGCTCGACCTTCGTTGCTATGCAACAAGTGCAACCATTGGTTCCGACGATCCGGAAAGCCTCTCCCAAATCGCATCGTTTGCACAGAGTCTCTTTGGAGAGCCGTTTGAGTCCGATTCAAGCTGCAATCTCGATGTGATTACAAGCGAACGCGACCTTCCGAGCGCAGCTCTTGCTGAGCCGCCGACGTGGACACTGCCCCTCAAAAGCTGGGCTCGAATCGACGAGCTGCTGCCCAAGTCGGAGGGCGAGCAGGCCAACTCGGATGAGGTTGCCGCAGTTCTTGATGGCGTGGCCCCTGTGGATGGTGTAGACAGGCTAATGGCGACGCATGCGAATGACATTGCGCTTCAGCTTGGGAAGGTTTTCCTTGAGGAGAAAACGACTATTCAGCTCGTTCGTGCCGCCACCGAGCGCGAGCTGCTTGACCTAACCGATGACGAGGACATCGCATCGCTGGGTATCGAAGGCCTTGGGGAGGGGAGAGATGCCCACAAAACACTTGCCCATATCATTGAGGTGCTCTCCTTTGCGCAACGGTCCAAGAACGTACCGATCATCTCCGCGCGCTATCACTCGTTCCTCAGAGCTCCGGAAGGACTGTTCATCAACCTTTCCCAGGACAAGCTGACAGATAAAAAGGGGGTGACGGGGCCGTCTGCCATCGGTGACTACAACGTGCCTCTGTACGAAATCTCAGTATGCCGCCATTGCGGTGAGGCATACCTATTGGGAAATGAGGTAATGCCCCCTGCCAAAGGCAATGGAGCCGCATCTTGGCTTGACCCTCATCACGAAGGAGCGGATTCGCTCGACGAGGACTTCGTACCGCGCGACTACTATCGTGTGCTCGATCGGCAGAATGCCGACGAGGATAAGGACGAGGCCGAAGAAGTCTGTTGGCTGTGCCCTGAATGCGGCACGCTCTCGGCCGACCAGGAGACGGGCGGCCATCGTTTTGAGCATCCGCACGTCCAACGCATTCCTTTGGGTAAGGGGCAGCGCGCACGAGAGGACGATGCACGATGCTATCACTGCGGGTATCAAAACCGTTATGCCATCCAGCCGATGCGGGTGTCACCCGAGGCGGCGGGGAGTGTGGTGTGTTACGAGCTGGTTCGTGCGGTGCCTCCATTTGAGAACCAGTCTCACACGGCGCCGAATCCGGAGTCCGTACATGAGGCCGCGCCAATGGGGGATGGGACGGATACCGGTTTCGACTTTGAATTTGACTCGGATTTTGACCTCGATTTGGGCTTTGAGGTCACAACTAAGGATGATGGAGTATTGCCGGAAGGCGCGCTTCAAACGCAAACGGATGACGGCCGTTACGCCGGAAGCGTCATTTGCTTCTCCGATCGCAGGCAGGATGCCGCATTCTTTGCGCCGGCCTTCGAGCGAACCTACAACCGCATTACGACGCGACAGCTCATTCGGCAGGCGGTTGAGGAGCTGGCGGGGCTCAACGGGTCATGCACCATGAAGGATCTTGTCAGATGGTTCTGTAGCCGTGATAAGGATGCGTTTGGCAACGGGTTCGAGAAATTCCAGAAGGCAAGCGATGCCGAAAGAGAGAACATGGCGGCCGCGTGGATTCTCGACGAGCTTATGGCTGAAGACTCGCGCAACAGTCTAGAAGGCCTTGGAGTGGTTTCAGTGATGCCGCGCGCATATCTGGCGTTTTGGGAAAGCAGAAACGGGAAGGACTATCTCGACAAGATCTGTCAAAAACTACGCAAGAATACAGGCTTGGGTTTGAGCGCCGAGGACGTTGCGGTGCTGCTCCGTCGTAGCCTTGAAACCCTCAGGGAACGAGGTGCGCTCAACCGAACCAAAGGACAATTCCGAAAACAACTGTCTCGAACGGGAGCACGTCCGATTTCTCCCGATCCGTATAAGGCTTCTCGCAACGGCATCGCATTTGCCGGTATTCCCGCATCTCCGAACGCTCGACGCGAGTTCTTGAATCGTTACGTAAACGTGAGGTTCAAACAAACGCTCTCGGACAACGTTGCAACAAGCACACTGGTTGCTATGTATCAGGTTCTAATACGGGTTTTTGAAGCACTTAAGCGGGCGACAGGTCGCTCGTATCTGGTAAAGGCAGAAGGGGGCTATCTCATCAATCCCGAGCTTTGGGAGTTCTCGTTGCCGGACAAGGAGCGTGCCGTCTACTTGTGCGATGTCTGCGGATGCGAAACGCATTACGATACGGGAGGCGTTTGTCCTACGCGCAAATGCACGGGATCGCTCAATCCAATCGATGCCTCGAACGCATCCGGGAAGGACCTATACTATAAACGGACGTACAAAGAGCAGGCGAGGCCGATTCGCATTGAGGAACACACGGCGCAGCTGTCCTCCGACGAGGCGCGTTCCATTCAGGAAAGCTTCGTCAAAGGCAAGGTCAACATCCTGAGCTGTACCACGACTTTTGAGTTAGGCGTCGATGTTGGAGATTTGAGGGCGGTGTTCCTGCGTGACGTGCCGCCGTCTCCGGCTAACTATGCGCAACGTGCGGGGCGCACGGGCCGTCGTGCGGGCATGCCGGGTTTTGCGGTTACCTTCGCTCGCTTGCGTCCACACGATCTAGCTCACTATCGTGAACCAGCGAGTATCATTAAAGGGGAGATTCTTCCACCATCCTGTTATCTGTCCAACGAGACGATTGCATTGCGGCATGTGTTCGCGGTGGCCCTCTCACAGTACTTCCGTGATGCAGATAGAGGGCAGGATTATGCAGACAAGTTCGACAAGTTCTTGTCGCTCAAGGATAGGATGCCCGAAGGCCTTACGCGGCTCGCTGAATACTTGGAATCGCATCCACAGAGCATTGCCCAGCAGTTGGAGAGCTTCCTGCCTGATGAGGTGCTTGCCTCCGTATCGAAGGATGGAATTGACCTTGGTAACTGGGGATGGATCGATGCCCTGCTGAATGGCGATAGCGGCCGTCTTGTGCACGCGCACCTACGCCAACGCGATGACTACCTGCGGCTGCAAGAGTCTATCGATCGTGCGAATGCAGAGGAAAAGCCCAAGATGGCGTACTTCAAGCAGATGGTGCAGGATGCTGTGAAGAATGCGAACACCATTGGCGTACTTGCGGAAAACGGCGTGCTTCCCAAATATGGATTCCCAACCGATCTCGTATCGCTTCGCCTTGAGGAAGACGAAGGTAAGGCAGAGGGCAAAAAGCTCGACCTTTCACGTGGTATGTCCACGGCAATACGTGAGTATGCGCCGGGAAGCGAGATCGTGGCCCATAAGGACATCTGGAGGTCGATTGGATTCCGGAAGTTGCCGGATAAGCTCCTCGAGATCAGAAGATACGGCACCTGCAAGAGCTGCGGTGCATTTGCCTGGGCCATCGATACCGATAACGAGTTGGTGGAATGCCCCGTTTGTCATGAGGACGTCTACCTTGGCCGTCGGCTCATCGTTCCGGTCGATGGCTTCGATGGAGAGAAGGTGCGTGACCGCAGGGCAGGAGAGCGACGTCCACGTAATATGGGTTACGTTTCGGCCAAGTTCTGGCAAAAGTGGGAAGACGATACCGTGTGCAGCGCAAAAGTTTTTGACGGTGGGGCCGTAAAGACTCGCGCTTCGGCCAACGGTCGCATTGTCCTGCAAAATTACGGTCCCTCTGCCGGAGGATTCAATGTGTGTTTGAACTGTGGCGCCGCCCAGCCTCAAATGGGTGGACGAGGAGGTTGGCCAAAGCGGGGGTATTGCAAATGCGAGCATCGCACCCACATCAATGCGCTGGGTACATCTTTTGTGAGTGACGTTCTTGAACTGCGGATTCAGCTCTCCAATGCATTGGCTGGGGAGTTCAGTGACGACGACTGGCTTTCCGTGAGGTGGGCAATTGCCAATGCAGCTACACAGGTACTCGAGATTCCCGGGAGCGAGATTGGCATTACTGAGCTCGAGGGAAGCGCCGTCAGCGAAAGGGCCATTCTGATTTACGATTCGGTTCCGGGTGGTGCGGGTCGCGCATTTCAGCTCAAACGCTTGCTGCGCGAAGTGCTCGAGCGGGCCTACGAACTCGTCAACAAGGATTGTTGCAGCGAGGACAGCTGCTGCTACTCATGCCTTTGCAACTACTACAACCAGCCAGTGCATGCGCGTATGACACGCGGGGGAGCCCGTCGCATCCTTGAGAAGCTCATGCATGGATCGTTCGACAGCGAATCACAGGTGTTTCCATCGAGAAAGGATGTACGTGACAAAGCATCCGAGCAAGGCCGCTCGATTCGCCTTGACCCACGCATCGACGAGGGCTTTGACCTCTCTGATGAGGGTTTCGTTCGCGCGTGTGATGTTGCGCTAGCCACAGTGGAGGACCTGACGTCCGAAGAGAAGGGCTTCTTGAATGAACTCTCCGAGTGGGGCGGCCAACTTGATGTGACGGTTCCCGTAGTAAACGTTCCCTTGTCCGAGGATTCGTACGCAGCTCTCGTGTGGCCTCATGAGCACGTGATGCTCATCTCTTCCGCGGATGAGGAATACCTGTATGAGGAATTGGGTGGTCCATGTTCGGTTGAGGGCTGGACGATGCTCCACATGGATAAGGATGGATTGGAACGCGTGCAAGCGCTTCTGAAAGGAGACGCGGAATGGCTCGCATGATTCCGGCCAGTGGTCCACGAGAGTTCTATGCCGCCAGCAAAGAGGGCGACCTCTATGACTCGCTAAGCCGACTATCGGACGATTATATAGTCGTACACTCCTTTTCGGTTATCTCAACGCAGGGAAGACGATTCAAGGAGCGTGAAGGGGATTTTGTTGTCTTCCACAAGGATTTGGGATTGCTCTGCATTGAGGCTAAGGCCGGCGTTCCAAGCTATCGTGACGGTGACTGGTACTACCGCAATGGTACGCTTATGCCACATGGTGGGCCATTCAAGCAGGCAGAGTCGTTTGGATACAGTCTAAGAGATGCAATGGTCGAGCGCGGACTGAGTGAGTTGCTCGATCGGTGCAAATTCACCCATGGCGTGTGGTTCTGCAGTTTGAGCAGACATGCCTTCGACCACGTTAGTCTACCTCTAGAGAGTAGCACCAGACTCATGCTCTTTGCGGATGACCTCGTGAACCCAGAGCCAGCAATTAGGCGCATCTTTTCGCTATTCAAGCCTGAGAAAAGAACTCGGCTGAGCAATGCGGAGGTAGAACAAATCCTTGACAAGGTGATTTGTCCGACATTTGCCATTGTTCCCACGGGAAGGGATGCCGTGGCGGTGGCACGCGCCCACTTTGCTTCTCTCCTTGACTCGCAAAAGCGCATACTTGATTTTATGGAGGACCAGCGTACGGCCGTTATCAGCGGGTCTGCGGGAACGGGCAAGACTCTGATTGCCATCGAAAAGGCGCGAAGGCTCTCGGAGCGTGGAGAACGCGTGCTCTTCCTCTGCTATAACAGAATGCTCATGGAGAGCGTTCGATTGCGATGCAAGGACTATGCTGGAGTCGATACCTACACCGTTGCGGCATTGGCTTGCAAGTTGTGCGGGTCAAGTGAGCCCGTCTACGATGAGTTGGTCTTTCGGCTTATGGAATATGAGGAGCGGGGAGACTTCCCATATGGCCATATCGTCGTGGACGAAGGCCAGGATTTTGGAGTTGATGCACTTGCAGAGGCGTCGGTCCTCGATCAGCTAAAGCAAATGGCGACAGATTCGGAGAATGGCTCCTTTTACCTTTTCTACGACAAGAATCAGCTCATACAAGGGTCGAAGGTTCCGCAGATTATTGAGGACGCCGACTGCAAGATGACGCTTTACATCAACTGTCGCAACACGACCAACATCGCCAAGTCGGCTGCAAGATCTTTGGGAGATGGTTACAAGCAGGTGGCAAAGACGTTGGGCGATCCGGGCATTACGCCATCGATTGTGGTAACCACCAATCGTGCAATGCAGATACAGTTCGTCAACGATTGCATATCCCGTTTCCATGCCCTTGGCGCCAAGTCTATCGTCATCCTGACATGTAAAGCGGAGCGCTCGTCGGTGTTTGCCCGAAACTGCCATGAGGCAAAGGGCAACCTGTATTGGCCGGGAACAAAAGTGCCTCTCTTCTCATGCCGACGCTTCAAGGGACTCGAAGCCGACGGAATCATACTGGTGGATGTGCAAAGTGACGTGTGGAATTCGCAGGGCCGTTATGCGGCGGGTCCAGGGCTTCTGTACTACACTGGCGCATCACGGGCGCGGCTGTGCCTGGGAATCGTGTGCGACATGGACGATGATGACGTGCTGCAGGTGCTAGAGAAGCTTGGCATCAGCACGAAGCGCTCACCCAAAAAGCGGTTGGCCCATGAGCTCAATGCGGTTATGGTATAGCTGGGACTTACGAAGCATTGTGCTGCCTTGGGATTGCAAGCCACACTGGACACTGAAAGGAAATTGTGGAGAACAACCGCTTGGAAGCCATCATCTCTTAAGAACTCTTGAGTGTCAGATTGCTCCATTCCTGTCTCAGGCCTTTACTATAATCGGCGTACGCACTCGCACTTAAGGTCAGAAAAGGTGATGCGATGGGCAATCTCGAAATCGAAGCTATCCGGGACAAGTGTCGAGAGGGTGCTATCCGCTGGTCCGCGCACTCGGCGGCAAGGATGCTCCAGCGCGGAATCACGCGTGAAGACATTGTAAACTGTATATGGGCGGCGAGATTATCGAGCAGTATCCCGAATACTGGCTCAATCCAGCATGCTTGGTCTTCGGTCTAGACCTCAACGGGGAAGTGCTGCACGCCGTGGTGGGAGTGGACGAACTGGTGCACATCGTAACTGCGTACAGGCCAAACACCACAACGTTTATGCCCGATTTGAAGACGAGAAGGGAGCGATAGCCATGACGTGTTTCTATTGCAGAGGCGATATGCGTGAGAGCGTCACCGTCTACACGGTGCAACTTGAGACGTGCCTCGTGGTCATCAGAAACGTCCCCTGCTTCGAGTGTGCTCAATGTGGGGAGGTCGAGATTTCGGACGAAACGATGCGGTCTCTCGAGAGGATTGTCGATACTTGTAAGAAGCTGGTTCAGGAAGTGGCGGTCGTGGACTATCGCATGGCTGCGTAGAAGCCTGCCGAGGGCTTTTCAAGCGTCGGTGCACGTCGGTGCACGCATCATTACCGAACGGAGTCAGGCGGGGGACCACGGTGTCCCGTGCGGATACTATGATAATGTCCGTGGAAGGGGGCAACCATGGGCAGGTTCTTGAACCCCGGCTACCAAATGTTTCAGGAGAGCCTCAATTCACGTATCTACGTGGACAAAAGCGGCATAATAGGGCCGCTCAACGAGCTTGTCTCCACGTGTGAGAGGTACGTGTACGTCAGCCGTCCCCGGCGCTTTGGCAAGACTATGACGGGAGACATGCTCGTGGCCTACTATGGTCGCGGATGCGATTCGCGAGAGCCGGACGGTGCACGTGCCCAACCTTGAGGTGATGGAACAATACGCCTCCATCCTAAGAAGCGACGGCTGGGTAGAGGTCGCTCGGGTGCTCTCTGCATCGGAGCAGCTACTCGCCGCGCTGCCGCGCTCGAAGTGCGTCCAGTACTCCTTTGCGCGACGTCCCGCCGACGCGGCCCGCGCGGGTTACCCCTTTCGCCTAGCTATTTGTGGAACGCCCCACTACATCTTCATCGTCAAGCCAGACCGAATCGAGCTCACCCGCAAGTGATGCACTCTTTCGCGTTTTCGAGACGAGCGGGTGGTACGTGCCTAAGAGCAGAGAAGTGACGCGCTCTCTCGCCTTTGGGCTGACCGAACGGGCTTGCGGCGAGGTACGTTCCCGGGTATGCAGCGATTTCGCGTGAAGATTATAACTGCAATGCTATTATTTGCGAATGTTGCCATTGTGTAAACTACCCATTGGTTGATTGTATAGAGAGGCCCATTCGCAAATGCGCAGGTAGTGGTCGGCATAACAGAAGTACGCGAGCTTTATGGTGGATCGTAGCGCCTGCTCGGTGTTGTAGTAGAGGGAGGGCCACTCTGCATGTACGCGCTCGATTTCCTCGGCGACTGCCGCCTCGTCGCCATGGACGGTATTCTCTACGAGTTGCACGCTTGCCGCGACGCGCGCGATGGTCTCGGTGCGGTCCACTTCCCTTATCGACTTCTGGAACTCGCGGCGGATCTCCTCGTTCGGGATGCGCGCCGTCTCGCGCTCCTGGTCGTACGCCAGGTAGCCCAGGTGGATGAGCAGAGTGAGGACGTCGCCGCGCGGGGCGTGTCGGCGACCCGTCCCCGTATCGCGTGACACCAACCTCCAGCACCCGCATGTGTCAATGTCTCCGTCCCCGTGACAAACGCTTCCGTCTCCGTAACATGCGTCCCCACGGCACGGACGCGCCCTCGGAAAGGACACGCGCCCTCGGCACAGACGCGCGCCCATGGCACTTGTGTTATATTCGAGAAACCGAACCGACCGGAGGGGAGAAGAGCATGAAGCTTGGAATCGTGGGAACGGGAATGATAACGCGTCTGGTGGGGCCGAACCTCGCCTCGTGGGGCATCGAGGTCGTCGCCGTGGCGGGAACCCCTCGAAGCATGGAGCAGGTCAATGAGCTGGCCGACGAGTACGGGGCGGCCGGGCGCTACGACGACTACCACGACCTCGTGGCCGACCCCGAGGTCGACACCGTGTACGTCGCGGTTCCCAACTTCCTGCACTACGCCGTGGCAGAGGCCGCAATCCTCGCCGGCAAGGACGTGGTGTGCGAGAAGCCCCTTGCCTCGAACGAGCGCGAGGCGGCTAAGCTGGCAGGGCTCGCCAGGGAGCGCGAGGTGTTCCTGTGGGAGGCCGTCGTGACCACGCGACAGCCCAACTTCAAGCTCGTCAGGGACGAGCTGCTGCCGCGCATCGGCACCGTCAAGGTCGCCACCGTGAACTACAGTCAGTACTCCAGCCGCTACGACGCGTTCCGCGCCGGCGAGGTGCTGCCTGCGTTCGATCCCGCCAAGGCGGGAGGGGCCATCATGGACCTGGGCCTGTACACGCTCACGTTCACCATCGGCCTCTTCGGCGAGCCGGCCGCTGCCCGATACCGCGCCAACATCGAGCGCGGCATCGACACGAGCGGCGTCATCGAGCTCGACTACGACGGCTTCACCGCAATAAACATCTGTGCGAAGGATTGCGGCGCTCCGAGCTACGCCATAATCCAGGGCACGGACGGATACATCCGCATGGATTCGCAGCCCAACCAGTGCGGCTCCGCGACGCTGCACCTCAACGACGGCTCCGAGGAGACGTTCGACCGCTCGCTGCCCGTCATGTGGGAGGGCGAGTTCCGCGAGTTCTGCCGCCAGCAGGACGAGGGCGACCTCGCGGAGTGCTACCGCCAGCTGGACCTTTCGCTGCTGGTGAGTCGCGTCCAAAACACCGTGCGCCGCGAGGCGGGCGTCGTCTTCCCGGCAGACGAGGCATAGCTTATGTAACAAGGGCGGGCGCAAGGCGCAGGCAGCACAAGGCATCGCCTGCGATTGCGAGTATCATGGTGGGCGATGAGAGCGGAAGCCGTATGATGGATTCGCGAGACGGCGAGCAGAGGAACGCGTGCGAGGAGTGATGATCGATGAGGAAGGTGTTGAGTCGCTTGGACCCGCACTACACGAAGGTATGTGCGTACGCGGGGTCAACCGTTTTGCTCACGCTTGCCGCCGCCATGGTCTTGTACTTCTCGTCGGGCTTCTTCGTTAACCTTTGGCAACTCATTTGCGCCGTGCTGGAACCTGCGGTGTACGGCGCGCTCATCGCCTACTTGCTCAATCCCATCGTGGTGCGCGTGTCTCGCGCGCTCAAAAGGGCGGGTTGGCAGCGTGAGAACTACAAGGTGCGCCGATTCGTGGGCATCGTGGCGTGCCTGCTATTGCTAGCTGCTGTGGTTTTGGGCATCGTGATCGTTATGACGCTGGTGATTACCCGTGGTGTGCGGAGCGTGAGCCCAGAGACGCTCGAGAGCATGTGGAATGCCGCGCAGCAAGACCTCATGTGGTTGGTTAACTCCGTGCAGAGCCGTGCGACCGAGATGGGCCTTGCGGGCGGAGTGGAGGAAACGTCGGGCGGGGGCAACATCGCGGGCATGATTGCGGGCGCGTTCAAAAGCGTCGCCAGGACGTTCTCGGCGATGCTGTTCTCGGTGATATTCTCCATCTATTATCTTATTGACGGGAAGCGCGTGGGCGGATACCTGCTGCGCGTGATGCGGGCGTCGCTGGGCGAGCGTGCCACCAACCGCATCCTTGCCATGCTCGACGACGCCGACCACGTGTTCGCGGGATACATTCGGGGCCAGTTTACCGACGCGCTCGTGGTGGGCGTGCTCGCGGCCATCGTGCTCACGATGGTGGGCGTGCCGCACGGTCCGCTGGTCGGGGCGCTCACCGGCTTGGGCAACCTCATCCCCTACGTGGGCGCGCCACTGGGGATTCTGACGACGGTGTTCGTGTGCGTTGCCGACGGCGAGCTGGGCAAGATCATCGTTGGCATAGCGTGCCTCGCGCTTATCATGTTCGTCGACTCGAATGTGATAAACCCCAAGCTCCTGAGCGACAACGTGGAGACGCATCCGCTGCTGGTCGTCGCCGCCCTCATCGCGGGTGGGGCCGTCGGCGGGCTCGCCGGCATGTTAGTGGCGGTGCCGATGGCCGCGTTCCTCAAGATTCAGCTCGATCGGTGGCTGCGGAGGCGCGAGGGCGAAGGCGCCGCGACGGGGGACGCTGCTGTTGCTTCGGCAGGAGGGGACGCCGCGACGGCCGAGGGCACTGTGGTGGAGGCCGTTTTGGCTGAGGATTCGGCTGCGAGGGATGCCGAGGCCGGAAGCAGTTCGGCCGAGGGCGCAACTGCTGAGGACGCGGCGGCGCGGTGAGCCGCTTGCCCGACGAGCGCCACTTGCCGTCGAGGCGTGCATGCTTTGCCTTCCCTACGTTTCGCCCATTTCGGTGCGACGAAGCACGCGCCAGCTGTTCCTGATTATCTCGAGGTGGTGTGCGCGTATTTGCTGGTCGCGGACCTCGGGTCCCGTCAAGCGCCACATGTTCACGTATTCGCCTGAGAGGTCATCGCGCAGCGGGCTGCGCAGGACTCCCACGGTGGCCTGCGTGCGATAGACATGCGCAAGCGTGTCGCCCTCCCGCTCAATGAGGCCCGGGTTGGTGATGAAGGAGGCGTGGTCGCTCACAAACACGCAAATCTGGCGATCGCGGCTTTCGTCGCTTCCGTAGCGCACGTGGAGCACGCAAAGCATTCCCGCCGTCCCTATCCAATTTGGTCGGCTAGGCATTAGCGTGCTTACGGGTGCCTGAATGTATGTTGCAGGAAAGACGTGTTGGAGCGTTACTCTTGGCATGCTGCTCACCTCTCACGCGACTACCGTGATGGTAACACCGGTAGCGCTGCCCGCGCTTGGCTGCCATGCGATCGTACTTGCCGCCGACAAAAGCAAACGCAAGGCGCTTCCATAGGGGAAGCCCCGCGCGGCGGGCAAACTCTCCGTTGGGAAGCCCGCGCAGCGACACGAGCGTGCCTCCCTCCCTAAGCACGCCGAACTCCTTTGGCAGCTCGCGGTCGCCGAGGGTGTCGAGCACGAAGTCCACGTCGTGCAGTACCTCTGCATAGTCCTGCTTGCGATAGTCGATGAAGGTCGTCGCGCCGAGCGCGCGCATGCGCTCCTCGGAGGCTCCGTTGCCGTTGGTCGCAACGGTTAGCCCCATGCCCGCCGCGACGGGCACGGCCATGGCGCCGAGGCTGCCCGTGCCGCCCGAGATGAAGAGGGAGTCACCAGCCTTGGCGCCCATGAGCTCGAGCGACTGCAGGGCAGTGAGCGCCGTGAGCGGCACGCAGGCCGCCTCCTCGTCCGAGAGATAATTCGGAACTTTGGCGAGGGCGCCCTCCGCGACGGCGGCGAACTCTGCAAACGCGCCGATCTTCGCGAGAGGCATGCGTCCGTAGACGCGGTCTCCCACGGCAAGGCGGCTCGCCCCCGGTCCCAGCGCCTCGACGGTGCCTACTAGCTCGTTTCCCATAACGAGTGGGAAGCGATAGGGTACGACCAGCTTCACCTCACCTCGTATGATCATGTTGTCGAGGGGATTCACGCCCGCCGTGTGTACGCGCACCAGTACCTCTCCGGGGCCGGGATCAGGAACGGGTAGATCTTGAATCTGTAGCTCACGGCCGTTCTTGTCGTACTTGTCGAGTATTGCAGCTTTCATGACATGAGTCCTTCCAAGTCGTTGGTTTGTATGGCATGGGCGCGCAAGGCGGCTATGCAGTCAGCGAGCGTTCGGGATTGCAGGTCTCGCGCGGCCTCTTCTTCCAGATCTTTGAACATGTTCCCAAGCACGGGTGCGATGTGCCTTCCCACAATGCACTGGTCGCTGGGGTTGCGGTGCACCTCGAAAAGCTTCACGTGGTCCGTCTCGCAGGCGGCTAGGTATACGTCGAGCAGCGTGAGCTTCGAGGCTTCTGGCACGAGGCGAAGCCCCGCCGACCCCTTGCGGCCCTGCACGATGCCCGCCTTGCGGAGCGACCCCGAGAGCCTGCGTACGTAACTCGCGTTCGTGCCCATGCTCTTGGCCATCTGCTCGGACGACATGGGCGTCTCGGCCTCTGAGACGAGGACGAGCAAATGTAGCGCGGACGAGAAGCGGGTGTCTTTCATCGCGCAGCCTCGAACGACGTGATGTACTCCGTGTTTTGGGGGACGGCGATCGCCGGGTCGAGTGTGACGAATCGGCCCTCAAGCCCCTGCTCCTGTGCCGTGAGCCAAAAGTGAGAGAGCGCGATGCCCATGTCTACCTTCTGGATGTCGCCGAGTGCGCTTTCTTTCAGACTGTGCTCTTCGTAAAAGTGCACGACGCCGTCGCCCACGACGGCTCGCCAGGGCTGCTTGTTCGTGGCGGATGGCGCAAGGCGCAGCATTTGGAGTGGCTCTTCAAAGTGGCCCGCCTCGGCGGGGGAGAGGTGCGTGCCAAAGGATCGATTGAAGAAGATCTGTGAGAAGGGCAGGCGCTCGGCCGACTTGATGGCCTTGCGCATCATGCTCTCACGCAGCGAGAGCTTGGCGGCGGGATATCCAACGGGGCTTGCCACGGGCATGACCTCGCCTGCGCCGACTTCCATGGCCTTCTCGAACGACTTGCGGGAGAGCGACGCCGCGAGCATGACGGTGCCGAGTCCGCGCTCGGCCGCGCGGAGGCAGAAGGTCTCGAAGGCGAACCCCAGCGAGAGCTCGGCGCCTTGGACGCGCTTGACCTTTGCGGCAACGTAGTCGTGCGCGCCGACGACGACGGGGCTCTTCAGCCCGTGTTCAGCCGCATCGAGGAGCCGGAACTCCACGGGTGTGCCGAAGGGAGTCTCGATGCTTTGAATAACGCGCTCGACGTATGCGCGGTCCTCGGGCGCCAGTGGCTGGTCCTCGAAGGTCCGGACGCTCCGGCGACCTCGGATGGTGTCGACGATTCTTGGCATTACCAACCTCCTAAGCTGTATCGATGAAAAATACACCTTATCAGAAAGACGGATATTGTCAACTCGGAACATGACGTGCGCTGCGGGTGTGCCTCACGGCGGCGGGGTTGGCACGGGCGACGCGGGCGCGCTGCGGCGGCGGAGGGGTTGGCACGAGTCGTGAAGATTGCCTTTTATGCCGGCGGCGAGGGGCTGTATCGCTGAAGTGCTTTTTAGTATGTGATATTGTCACAATGGAAACAGGTTGCATTCACGCCACAATTATACTGTCGCAATGCCAACGGAATGCGTTCACGCCACAATGAAACTGTCACAATGCCGACGGACTGCATTTACGCCACACAACATGGCGTGAGGAGGAAACGGCAGAGTTCCGTCCTCGATGGTGGGAGAGGGTAATGTGCATGATTCGACTCGCGCTTGCAGACATAGACTCCACGCTCATTCCCTATGGGCGACCGATGGCCTCGTCGGCTTCCATAGCCGGTGTTCGGGCGGCCAACCGTGCGGGCATTCTAGCTGGGCCAATCACGGGGCGCACTACGGGGCGGATGCGCAAGATGTTTGGCGATGCCTCGGACTGCTGGGACACGGGCGTGCTCGTGAACGGTCAGGTGGTGAGGCTAGGGGGACAAACCATTCTACAGGAAGCTCCGTCAAGGGATACCTTGGAAGAGGTGGCGCGCATCGTGCGCGACTTTGCGGGGGAGGGTTGCGCCTTAACGGTGTACGACGACGAGGTGGATGGGCACGATGTTTGCGTGGGCATTACTCGCGAGGAGATGCGGCGCTATCCTAAGGCGTTCGCACAGTTTCGCCATTGCGCTCCGCATGTGCCGGAGGGCGTGTTTCTGAAGACGAACGTTCACCTTTCGGTGGGGCGCGAGGATGCCATACGCTTACGCGACGAGTTGCAGCGACGGGTTCCAGAGTTGACGTTCGTTTTTCCGTTTCCCACGTCACCTACCATCGACATTACTCCCGCTGGAATCACCAAGCTTACGGGCTTGCGTTTGCTCGTGGACGAGCTTCGGATTGGATGGGACGAAGTCTGCGTGTTTGGCGATGGCGAGAATGACCTGCCAGTTATACGGGCGGTGCCAAACAGCGTTGCCGTTTTGAATGCGGATCCCGAGGTTGCTCGTGCCGCCCGTTGGCACATCGGTGCCGACGTCGATGACGCCGTTGCGGGTGCGCTCTTGGCGCTGGCGCATGGAGAATGGCCGTTTAGCGAGTGACGACTTGCTGCTGTCGTTTGGCCGGTACCTGCTTGCTGGCCGTGGGTTTCTTTGTTAAGGCACCACGGCCATAAGGCGCCACGGGGTTGTTGTCCCAGCACACAGCCTGGTGTACAAAGCTTCCGACCTGTGTGCCAGGGGTGCCACTTAGCCCCGGGTTTGTCTGCTAAGCGGCCCCGTCACCACACAACCTGGTTGGGTGGAAGCGTTGAGTTGGCCCCAAGGCTTGAAAGCCTCACGTCATAACTTCTTCACACACGCGTCGCCGCTGGGACGAAGGAGGGGTTGGTGCTTAGTATTTGGCGTAACGACAAGTGGCGGTTCCTATGAGCTGGTGCCGCAAAAGAAGGGAAACTATCATGGACAAGAACATGACCAAAACAGACCAAATCTTCAGCAGCGAACATGAGCGCGATGCCCGCCAATCGATGTGGCTGTAGACGCCCGCGAACTCAGTGATGAGCAAGCGGACGCCATAGCGGGAGGTTGGGATTTGCCTCTTGGCAAAATGGCAGGCGAATATATGGGCAGGAGGCGGAGAAATCCCTTGGACCCGGTAGTTTAACGGGCAATCGTTTCAGTCGCCTATGCCGCCTGACCGAGCTCGGCCTCTTCAGGATAGTCCTTCGCAAGCTGGTCGTATGCCGCTGCGGTGTTCGATAGGAGCTTTTGCACGTCCTCGAGGGAGAAGAGTCCGTCTGCGTTGCGCTCTAGATCCTTAAAGTTCAGGTCGTACGAGGCGGGGGCTTCCTCTAGCGAAAGCAAATTCAGGTTGCGAACCTGCTCGGTTGTTGCGCACACATAGCGAACGTTGCAGAATTGCTTGCCCGATGCGTTCTCCCAAACTTCAAAGAGAATCTTTCCGCCAATGGGAGTCTTCGTTTCGATGGTGTCGGGTAGGTCGTAGTCCGTTACGTCGAGCGCATGCAGCAAGCTGGACTGGTTGGAGTCATGACCGCACAGGAAGGAGAACCTACGGCCATCCTTTCCCAACTCTTCGGAAATCTCCGCAACGAGTAGGTGTGCGCAGTCTACGCCAATTGTGTATTCGGCGTCGCCGGTTTTGAGGTCTTTTGCTTCTCCGGACTTGTATGCGGGCGAGCTCTTGTAATCAAGAACCTGCTCGATGAGATCGTAGCCTTCCTGAAGGTCTGCATCGATTCCTGCAAGTCCTGCATCTTCGCCCTGAGCTGCGATTTCGGCGGTTGCGGCGTCAATGTAGCTGTTGCTCACGTATCCAAAACGAGGCTTAAAGGTGGGGTCGCGGCTGTCGTAGTCGCCGTGATACTCGATTCTCACGTTGGCGACGGGAAGCATCCCAGCAGAGAAAAACTGGGTGGTTGCGAGCGTACGTTGGCATGGGTTCGCGTAGAAGCGCACCTCATCCTTGCTCGGAATGTAATTCTCGGGGCTGAGTCCCTCGTTCTCGAGCCACTTGCGGAAGAACTCGCCCATGATGGTTTCGGCGACGCCGCCCTTTACGGTGAGTTCGCTTCCGTTCGATGACCACTCTATCCATTTGTGGGGTGTGGTGACATTGCGTCCGAGATGGCATCGAACATACTGAATGGAGACGCTGCGTCTTTCGAGTTCGTGTTCGAGGAGAATGAGACGCTTACAAATCGGCTCTTCGAAGTTGAGGAATTCCGCCGGTCGCGACCTGCACACGGCACTTGCGCTTTGGAATCGTAGCCTCAAGATAGCGGAAGGCGAGGCAATGCAGGCGCAGCCTGCCTTTCGAATTGCCAAGCTTATATCAAATCCTTCCAATGAGGAGAATGACCTGCCGTACGATTCCTTGGGAGCATTACGACTGTTTCAGCTGGCGGAACGCGGCCTGATGGTTGCCATTGCTAGGGGCGAGACCTACTATCGCCGGCGGCTTGTTGAGGCGGTCGAGGGACAAGAGCGTATGCGCGCGGTGATTCAGGGGCCGAACGGATTCAAGTTCTTATCATGAGAGAAACACTTCGAGGTCTGCGCTGCGGTACTTCGTTTGTGGTTTTCTCTTCCATGGACGATGCGGTCGGCTAAAATGAGCCGTGGCTTTAAGGTGGCCTTTAGCGTGTACAATTCTCCGTATGAAAAAACGGCTCAATGTACGATTCCGAGACAAAATCGTACATTGAGCCGCTTTTTTATCCATGAAATTGTACACACCAAATACTTGCTGAAAGCCCGCGACAGCTGAAAGCCCGCGGTACGGGACGAAGTCCTGTTCCAGCTTGCGTCGCGGCCGCGCCGCCGTCCCGGCTACTCCTCCGACGAAAGACGCTGCAGGCAGAGCGACATCTCGCCCATGAGCACGAGACCGTCGTAGTCCGAAACGGGCACAAGCTCGGGTAGCATGTCGGCGGGGATGCGTTTGCCAAGCTCCTCGCGAAGATCGTCCATGTCGGGCACGAGGTCGCACCACACGAAAATCGCCTGGGGTGCGGCCACGCAAATGGTTGCCGCGAGGTAGCACGCAATCAGCTCGAGCATGCCGTTGTAGTGCCATGCGGCGTCCTTCAAATCCATAGATAGCGAAAAATCGCCGGCCAAATATTTCAGACTTCCTGCAAAACCCCTGCGTCCTGCTCGGGGGAGACCACCGATTACGAGGCCCTCGGCGCAAGCGGGCACGCCAACGGTTTGTGCGTGGAAGGCGACGTCGTCCCAGTCGGTTTGGCTCACGTAGCAGCCAGCCGCTGCCGCCGTAGCGTTATTGTCTACGAATGCGGGTACGCCCCAACGCTCGCTTGCGTACTCAGCAAGCTGGAAGTTGAAGGCGCTACCGTCGTGGAGCGTGAGCACCTCGCCGTTATCAACTATGCCGGGAACGCCAATGCCCACTGCGTCGAACTGGTCGGGCTGATACCCCGCCACACGCAATGCCGCAACAACGTCGTCGAGCACTCGCTCGTCGAAGGTCTGCCGCACGAGCATGCCCGAGAGGGTCCGCTTGCCCCGGTCCAAAACGCAGTAGCTAAGGGTCGGTTCGTCCTCGCGATGCACGAAGCTTACGGCGAGCACGCACTTGGAGTGATCGAAATCGCGTGCCATACGCAGGTCGCTCACGGCGGCCCTGCGTGCACCGGTAACGGCATTCACCACAAGGTTGAGCGCAGCGGGCGCGTCGTAGGCACCAAAAATGGAGGCGGGAAGCTCCACTACGAGCGTGTCGGGCAGCGCCTCCACCACGTCCTTGCGCATATGACCAACCTGCGGCGCAAGCAGTACTGCCACGAACTCCGAGCCGGTTGTTTTCGCCACCTCCAACGGCATGGCACGAAAGTCGTAGTTAAGTCCCAGCGACTGCGCGTTCTCGTTGAGCTTGTTCGCAAAGATGGTGGTGGTAATGCCGCACGAGCAGCAAAGCAGAACGTGGTTGGTCTCGTTGCTCAGCATCCGCTCGTGCACCTGACACATTTCCTTGAAGAGCTTTTTCGCTCGGTCCATGTCTTCCAGCTCGAAGTGCAGGAAGAAGGCCGACTCGCCGCTCATCTTGTGCTCTAGGCGCAGTTCGATGATTGTTGTGCCATCAATGTCGTAAAAGTTTGCACAGCCCGTGGCAACTTCGCTATCTATTTGGATATGCTCGTCATCCAGGCTCTTAAGGGTGCAGCCCGCAATGCCTTGCTCAAGAATCCAGTTGCGGTAGGTGTTGGCAGCATCGTTCATGTGTTCTCCTAACGTGCGTCAGTAGCAAATCCATTATACGCAATATCGACGAAGGGGCGGTGCGGCGCCCCGCAAGAAGTTCGTCTCGAGCCTTCTAGTTCGTGGCAAACACGAGCCGCTCGAGGGCGAAGAGCGCGCGGCGCGGCAAATGCTTTGCGGCAAACGCGGCTACCTGCATGTCGATGCTCGGGATGAGCACGGGAATGCCGAGCAGGGCACAGCGCAACGAACGCCTCACAACAGCATCGACGTCGTTAAAGCCTATGCGGCACATTGCCTGCGCAACATCGGCATCGCCGGGCTTGTCCAAAAAGCGCGTTTGCATAAACTTGGGGCAAACGGCCAGCACGTGAATGCCCGTGCCGCGCAGCTCGAAGTCGAGCATGCGCGAGAGTTCGAGCACGAACGCTTTCGTGGCGGAGTATACCGCGAGGTACGGCTGGGGAATGGCGCCCGCAATGGATGCAATGTTTATTATCCGCGATCCGGCCGTCATGTGGCCAAGTGCCAGCGAGCACATCTCTACCACCGCACCGCAGTTGAGCTGCACCATAGTAGATAATTGCGTGCGGTTTTGCGACGCGAAGTCTCCAAAGGTACCGAAGCCCGCGCAGTTGACGAGCCACTGGATGCAATAGTCCTCCTCGAGGAACGATTCGAGCTCGTCGAAGGACGTGCGATCCGTAAGGTCGAGCGGGATGACGCGTACGAAGGAATTGGGATGAGCCTCGGCGAGTCGCTGCAGCTCCTCCTCGTTGCGAGCTATTGTCCATATCTCGTCGAGGTGCCCGCCTGCGCCTTCGCACAGGTGCGAAACAAACCGTTTCCCAAGGCCCGAGGAGGCTCCGGTTACTATGGCGATGTTCTTCATGAGACGTCCTTCTCTGCTACGCATTGCCGTATGCGTTACCTATCGCGGAATTGAGTTGTGCATATGCGCCAGTAACTACTATAATGAAACCGCGCAAAAACACTATAACGGAGCCAAACATGCAGTCAAAAACAAGCAGTGCGCAAGCACAGGTCGTACGTGTTGGCAAGGGATGCCTCGCCGCGGCTTTCGGCATGGCGGCATTCTCGCCTCAAATCGCCTACGCGCTCACAGTTGAGGACGCGTGGCAGCAAATGACGTCGTCGCCCGTTCCACTTGCGTGCGCGGGTGTGGGATTCGTAGTTGGTGCGGGGCTTGTGGGCGTCGTTTCCTCGGGTGTTCACAAGGCAAAGATTGCCTCCATCGAGGAGCGTTTGCAAACTATGGAGGACCGCTTGTCGCAACTCGATGCGCAAGGATCAGCAGAGAAAAGCCCGGACGTGCAGCTCAAGCACGCGAAACATGTGGCAAGGAACGGCGAACCCTCTGTGACTCTTTCGCAAAGCGCGTCAAAGGACGCGGTTGAGCAGGAATCCGAGGCCGAAGCGGAGCTTGAGCCGGAGCATGAGCCGCTGCCCGAAGCCGATGCTGAGGTCGAAGCCGATGCTCATTTCGAGCGCTTGTCGCATGAGAGCAAAACACACATGATGCCCGTCATCGAGCGCGGAGCGTTTTTGGGCAACACTGGCTCTACGGGCGCGCTCGATCGAACGCATGCCACTGAAGTGATGAAGCGTCTCGATGGCGGGACGAAGTCGCGCATGATCGAGCGGCGTATCCCCTCGCTCGACGCGCTCATTTTGCGGGAGATTCCCATTCCCGAGGAAGAGAACGACTTTACGGACCCCGAGCTCTTCGATCCCGAAGCATATGTGGATAAAATCATGCGCGAGGAAATCCAGCATAGGGAGGACGAGGCGGCTCGCAGGTTTACGCGCGCAAACCTCACGGTGTTCGAGGGCGCAGGCGCCTCGGCGGATGCGCGACAGGCCGACGAAGAGCCAGGAAGCAAAACGCCCACGCAGCGCTACGTTGCCGCCTGGAGTCGCGAGGCATAGCGTGGGTTCGCAAGGCTTTGCGGGTTCCAACGGCGCCGTGGGTTCCAACGGCGCCGCATGCTCCGGTGGCGCGGGCCCTACCGGTACTAGCTCCAGCAAGCGGTCGCGCGTAATATGGACGCTGCTCCTCGTCGCGTGGCTTGGCTTCATATGGGGCCATTCAATGGTGCCGGGCGACGAGTCGACCTTGGAGTCCTCGCGATTCGTGTTTTTGGTGCGGCCGATTTTCGAGTTGTTCGGGTCGAGTGACGAGCGGCTCATGACGTTCGTCATACGCAAAATCGCCCACTTTAGCGAATACGCCGTGCTCATGGCGATTGGCATTGGCACGGCGCGCGCGTGGTTTCGCAACAGGCGTGCGCGGCTTGCGATGCTTGCGGCGCTGTGGGTGGCCGTGCCTTCGCTCGACGAAACGATTCAGTACTTTGTGCCGGGGCGCGACGCCCGCGTAACGGATGTTCTTATCGACATGGCCGGCGGCCTCACCGGCATGCTCCTCGTTCGGGCGTGGCTGCGGCGGCATAGCACCCGAAACGCCCGTAAGTCACAAACTACCGGGGAGTCTCGCTCACGGTAAGTCCGCTCCCGCTCGATTCCGCTATACTGTTGCCTGTTTTGCAAACGCAACGAAAAGTGCAACGAGCAGCAGGGAGTCTACCGTGGAAACGTTGTATCACAGCACGCGCGATGCGCGCGATACCATGAGCAGCAAGCAGGCAATTCTCACCGGCATAGCCCCCGATGGCGGATTGTTCGTATGTGACAATATCACGCAGGCCACAGTGGACCTCGCCGCCATATGCGCGCAGGAGTATCATGCCACGGCCCGCGACGTGCTGGGCACGCTTCTGAGCGACTTTACAGCCGACGAGATCGCCGCCTGCGTGGAGGGCGCCTACGGCGAGCAGTGGGATACGAAGGCCATCACGCCGCTCACGCCAATTGGCGCCGACTGGCTTCTCGAGCTCTACCACGGCCCTACGTGCGCCTTTAAGGACGTGGCACTCCAAATGCTTCCCCGACTCATGAGCGTGGCGCGCACCTCTGCGGGCGATGGCAAGAACGTTATGATTCTCACCGCCACCTCGGGCGATACCGGCAAGGCCGCGCTCGAAGGCTTTGCCGACGTTGCGGGGACGGGCGTAACGGTGTTTTATCCCGATGGCAAGGTTTCGGACGTGCAGCGCCTGCAAATGGTTTGTCAGCGCGGAGGCAACGTGGCCGTGGCAGGCATTCGCGGCAACTTCGACGATGCACAAACTGAGGTCAAGCGCATTTTTGCCGACGACGCCATCCGCGGCCGCCTTGCCGACGCGGGATGCGTGCTCTCGAGTGCGAACTCCATCAACGTGGGCCGTCTCGTGCCGCAGGTTACGTACTACTTCGACGCCTACTCGCAGCTCGTGCGTTCGGGCACCATCACCGTAGGCGAGCAAATCGACTTTTGCGTGCCGACCGGCAACTTTGGAGACGTGCTTGCGGGCTACTACGCCAAGCTGCTCGGGCTTCCCGTGGGGCGTCTCATCGTTGCCTCGAACGCGAACAACGTGCTCACGGACTTCATTACCACCGGCACGTACGACCGTCGTCGCACGTTCCACAAAACGATTTCGCCCTCGATGGACATCCTCGTCTCGTCGAACCTGGAGCGTCTCGTGTACTACCTGAGCGGTGGCGACTGTGAGCTCATCGCCTCCTACATGGCCGACCTCGCGAACAAGGGTCACTACACCGTTTCGCCGGCCATTTTGGAAAAGCTGCAGGCAGACTTCGGCTGCGGTTGCGCCGACGACGACGCTACGCGTGCCACAATTCGCGCGACGTGGAACGAGCTGGGTGTGCTCATCGATACCCACACCGCAGTGGGCAAGGCCGTGCTCGACGAGTATCCCAACGAAGGACGGCAACGCGTGTGCCTATCCACTGCCTCGCCGTACAAGTTCTCGGCCGACGTGCTCGCGGCACTTGGGCACGACGTTTCGGGGCTCGACGGGTTTGCCTGCATGGACAAGCTCGAGGCGCTCACGAACACCACGGCGCCCGAGCAGCTTTCGGGCCTGCGCTCGGCGGCCGAAAGGCACACGGCCGTGTGCGACCGCGACGAGATGGGCGCCTTCGTGGAGGACGCCTGCGCGCGGATTTTCGCGTGAGGCAATTGGTGTATTCTGTAGGGCTATGTAATGCAAGCGAGTTTATCTAAGAGGTTCTTATGAAAATCGCCCTTTTGGGACACGGGACCGTGGGCCGTGGAGTTGACGACATCATCCGCGCACGCGTTCCGGAAGTTGAGGTGGCGCGCATTCTCGAGCTTCCCGACCGCATAACCGACGAACGCATGACTTCGAACTTCGACGACATCCTTAACGATGCGAGCATCGAGCTCGTGGTTGAGTGCATGGGTGGCATCGAGCCTGCCCATACCTTTATTGCGGCGGCGCTCAAGGCGCGCAAGCACGTGGTTACGTCGAACAAGGCCGTTGTTGCCGCGCATTTTGGCGAGTTCGCGCAGCTCGCGACGGAAAACGACGTTGCGTTTTTAGTAGAAGCCGCGGTCGGCGGTGGCATTCCGTGGATTGCGAGCATCAACAAGGTGCGTCGCATCGACGAGGTGTCGTACTTCATGGGCATCATGAACGGCACCACGAACTATATTCTGGAGTCCATGCGTCGGGAGCGCCTCGACTTCAACGTGGCGCTCGGCCGTGCACAGGAGCTGGGCTATGCCGAGGCCGACCCTTCCGCCGATATCGATGGCATAGACGTGGCGAACAAAACCATCATTAGCGCTTGCGTGGCGTTCGATGTGGACTGTGTGCGCGATTTCCCCGTTACGGGCATCCGGACCATCACTAAGCGCGACATCGACTTCTTCTCGTCGCGTGGTCTCGTGGTGAAGCTTTTTGGAGGCGGGCGAAGCGTGGACGGGCGCTATGCCGTGACGGTGGAGCCCGTTGCCATCCCGTACTCGGCCATGGAGGCCGCGGTGCCCTCTAACTTCAACATCCTTTCGGTTGAGGGAATGACGGTTGGTCCGCTCAAGTTCTACGGACAAGGTGCGGGGAGTTTGCCTACGGGCAACGCCATCGTGCAGGACGTCATCGACGTGGCGCATGGGCGCAGGCAAGTCTACAACTTCTCGCGAGGCCTGCAGTACGATCCTGCGCTCATCATGAGCGATTTCGTGATTCGTGCTACGAGGTGTCCGGTGTATGGCGAGACGTGGGCTCCGGGTGTTTGGCGCGTGCGCAACCTCACGGCAGAAAAGGCACGGGCTTTGCTCGAAGAGATTTGGGAATACGATCCGACGGCGTTTATGGCGGCACTTCCACGGGAGGTATAGCACATGATTAAGGTAGCCAAGTTTGGCGGCTCGAGCGTTGCGGACGCAGAGCAGTTCAAAAAGGTTCACGCTATCGTTAAGGCCGACCCCGAGCGTACCTACGTGGTGGTTTCGGCGTCGGGCAAGCGCTCGAGCAGCGACAACAAGATCACCGACCTGCTCCTTCTTGTAAACGCGCACATCCAGTATGGCGTGGACTGCAGTGGGCTTTTGGCAACCATCGAGCAGCGGTACCTCGATATCGCGCTCGAGCTCGGCCTCAAGTTTCCCGTGGGCGAGGAGTTCGCACGCTTCGCAGAGAATATCAAGAGCTATTCCCCCGACTTTATTGTTTCGCGCGGCGAGTGGTTTACGGCGCAGCTCATGGCCGAATACCTGGACATGCCATTCGTGGACTCTGCCGACGTGGTGATGTTCCATCACGACGGTACCATCGACATGGAGCGTACGCAAATCAGGCTGCGCGAGGCCATTATCCATACGGGCGGTTCGTTTGTGCTGCCGGGATTCTACGGCTCCACCGTTGACGGGCAAATCAAGCTCTTCAAGCGTGGCGGCGGCGACATTACAGGTGCGATTCTCGCTCGTTGCATCGATGCGGGCATCTACGAAAACTGGACGGACGTCTCAGGCTTCTTGGCTGCCGACCCTCGCATCGTAGACAAGCCCCGCGGGATTCATCGCATTACCTTCGAGGAAATGCGCGAGCTCTCCTATATGGGTGCCTCCGTGTTGCAGGAAGAGGCAATCTTCCCGGTGCGCGAGGTGAACATTCCAATCCAAATTAAGAACACCAACGCGCCTGACGAGTTTGGCACTATCATTCGCGAGACGGCTAACGAGCATGCGCGTGAGCACCTCATTACCGGCATCGCGGGCAAAAAGGACTTTGTGGGCATCTATGTGCAGCGAGCGCACATGTCGAACGAAGTCGGTCGTGTACGGCGGGCACTAAGCATTCTGGAACGCTATGGCGTTTCGGTTGAGCACATTCCCACGGGCGTGGACTCGTTCTCCATCGTGGTGAACGGTGCGGACGTTAAGGATTCCATCTACTCCATCGTCGCCGACATCCAGCGCGACCTGGAGCCCGATACCATTAACGTGCTGCCTGGCCTTGCGCTCATTAGCGTGGTGGGTCGCAACATGAGCCGCCGCGTGGGTACGTCCGGACAGATTTTTGGTGCGCTTGGCGAGGCAGGCATCAACATTCGTATGATTACGCAGAGCTCGCAGGAAATCAGCATCATCGTAGGCGTTCAAAACGAGGACTTCGAAAAGGCTATTCGTGTGATTTACGAGCGTTTTGGCGATGCCGTGGTGGTGCGCGAGCGATAGGGGAATAGGTTAGGTTGGCTGGCACGAGCAGTTGGCCGGGTTGACTTGGATTAGGTCTCTCGGCCACCTAGTGCCAGCAGCGGGCTCGAAGCTTGCATTCGGGGGACTCGGAAGAAGGAGCAAAAATGGCAGATAAGGTCGTAGGAATCCTTGGTGCTACCGGCGTTGTTGGCCGGCAGATGTTGCAATGCCTCGAGGAGCGCGACTTCCCCGTGGCGCGTCTCGTGCCACTGGCGAGTGCACGCTCGGCAGGCAAGAAGATCGCCTTCCGGGGCGAGGACGTAGAGATTGTTGAGGCGGTTCCCGATGCGTTCGAGGGCATCGACATTCTGCTCGGTGCGGCCGACGACGCCACGGCAAAGCGGCTTCTGCCCGAAGCGGTGAAGCGTGGTGCCGTGTGCGTGGACAACAGCCATGCGTTCCGCCTCGACGACGATGTGCCTCTGGTGATTCCCGAAATAAACGCCGAGGACGTGAAGTGGCACAACGGTATTATCTCCAATCCCAACTGCGCTACGATTATTGGCCTCGTGCCGCTGTGGCCGCTGCATAAGGTTGCCGGCCTCACACGCATAATTGCGAGCACGTATCAGGCGGCTTCGGGGGCTGGCATGCCTGGCCTTAATGAGCTGGAGCGCGAGATGGCGCTTGTGGCGAAGGGCGAGCCGGTGGGGGAGACCGCACCGTTTGCGTACCAGCTTGCGGCCAACCTCATTCCTCAGATTGGTGGCTTCAAGGACGAGCTCTATACGTCCGAGGAAATCAAAATGGGCAACGAGGGACGCAAGATTTGCCACCTGCCGAACTTGCGCGTTAACTGCACGTGCGTGCGCGTGCCCATTATGCGCTCGCACTCCGAGTCGATAACCGCGGAGTTCGAGAGACCCATCACTCCCGATGAGGCCCGTGCCGCGCTTGAGGCGGCACCTGGCGTGAAGGTCGTGGACGATCCTGCTGCAATGCGCTACCCCATGCCGCTCGAGACGAGCGACCAGGATCTCGTGTTCGTGGGACGCATCCGTCGCGACACCTCCGCGCCTGATGGCGTGAACGCCATCACCTTCTTCTGCTGCGGCGACCAAATCCGCAAGGGTGCAGCGACCAACGCAGTACAAATCGCAGAGTTGCTGTAAGTGACAAGAGAGACCGCGTTGCAACACTGTGGCGCGGTCTCGCTTCTCGGGCGCCTTCCTCATGCGGGACATCGGGCGCGCAGGGAGGTTCCCTTCCTTGCTTTTCGTTATACCAAGCCGGCGGCTGCCGCGAGGACCGAAACGACGGTCTTTGCGTCTTCGATGAGGCCGGCTCGAATGGCCTCGACCATGTCGCCGATGGGGACCCACACCACATCGACGAATTCGCCGTCGTCGGGCTGTGCGTCGCCCTCCTCGAAGCCGAGGGCGGCGAATATGCGTGTTTTCTCGTTGTTGAAGCCGGGCGCTCCTGCCGTTACGGCCAGCGGTACGATTTCGGTTGCAACGAGGCCCGTCTCTTCCTCGAGTTCGCGCGCCGCGCATACGGCTGGGTCTTCACCGGGATCGAGTTTGCCGGCAGGGATTTCGAGCGACATGCGCTCCAACGCGACACGGTATTGTCTTACAAGGCAAATCTTACCATCGCGCACGGCGCATACGCCCGCGCCGCCGTTGTGACGCACGATTTCGCGCCACGAGGTTGAATCGTCCGAAAGTCGCACGCTGAGCGTTTCCACGGTGAATATCCTGCCGTCCCACTCGTGTTTGACCCCTTCGATGCGTTCCACGTAACGTGCGTCCGGCTTGAGCAACTCGCGGATGGTGTCTAACGACATTGTTTGCCTCCTTTTTTGGCTAAGAGCCTTGCGTGCGATGTTGGCCTATTGCCCACGGTTCGACTGCTCCGGTTATTTGAACAAGTGGTTGTGGACAATTCGAATACCATCGGGATATGATAAACAAGTTTGACGCAGAGTGGTTGCAAAGGTAGGTTGACATGGCGAAAACAGTAACGCGCGTTAACGGACGCGGCGGGGAGAGCATGTGGTGCGAGGACGATAAGGTATGCTTTAAGTCCGGAAACACCGTTCACACCGAGAAGCGCGAAGACTTTGAGTTTTTTGACGTCGTGAATGTGGAAAAGGCTCGCGAAAAGGTAGGGGAGGCTCGCGACGTCGTGGGTGCGTGGACCGAGGCGACGGAGGGCACCAAGGGCAAAACGGTATTGCTTGCGGGCGGGGGCCGAGGGTTTTGCTGGGTGATGGAGACGAACAAAAGCCAGAGCCCGAGCGCGATAGGGTTTGCCCGCGAAATATGTGCAGCGGAAGAGGAAGAGGATCTGGAATACAAGTTGTATGCGGCCATCCAAACGCCAAAGGGAGCGGTGTTTACGATTGGCTCGATTGGATGCACGTTAGGCGCGTACTTTGTGCTGAGCAACTTCCAAAATCCCATCGTTGCGCTCATTCTTGCCGGGTTGGCGATATTCATGTTCGTGAACATCAAGTAGGAGGGCTCGAGGGCGTTCTTTTGGGCCGCGTCTGATTCAAACGGGAGTTGAGGGAAGGTTCACAGTTTCTGCACAAATGAAACTGACACTTGCATTTGGGGCAAAGGTCGTGCAAAATACCTACTTGTCGAACGGAGCAGGTCAGACGGTGGGTGTAGCTCAGTTGGCAGAGCGCCTGACTGTGGCTCAGGAGGTCCAGGGTTCGAGCCCCTGTACCCACCCCAGTTCCGAGAAGACAAGGGCCGTTAGCTCAGCTGGCAGAGCAGGGGACTCTTAATCCCAAGGTCCAGGGTTCGAACCCCTGACGGCCCACCAGGACTAAAACGGCAGGCTTCATAGCCTGCCTTTTTTGTTAGCTATGCGCCCTTAGCTCAGGTGGATAGAGCAGGAGACTTCTAATCTCAAGGTCGGGGGTTCGAGTCCCTCAGGGCGCACCACACGTTTCCGCAGGTCAGACGCTTGTTTGACCTGCTTTTTTATTCACTGTATTATGACTGCGGTCTGGATTGGTATGTAAATGTACCTGAACCGATGTAAGTTAGCGTGCAACAGGCTGCACGTTATGGCCGACTTCGGACCCGCTCCAAGCAAAGGGCATCCCGCATCGGTTCCAAAATGCTGCTGAATATGAGGTGCCATTATGGCACTGGATTCTCTGGCCAGGATGTGATGCCCGTTGACAAGCGATGCATTTGCGAACGGTTTCGCTGCGGATGTTCTCGTAGATTCGCAATTCCATGGGTAAATAGTCGTTCCACACGAGAAACAGGCCTTAAACGCGAATACAGCAAGCCGTCTACCTGCGGAAACGCAAAACCCGATTATTTCTGGGCACAAAAAACGTCCTCCCCGCCGAAGCATGGAGGACGTTTACTCGTACCTTACTCGACCTGCACTCGTACCTACTCGTGCGTGTTGGTCACCAAGCCGCTGGCGTACTCAGCGCGACCGCCAGCCATATCGCCGCGACGATGGCTACGCCGAACGCGATGGCCATGATTCCGACGCAGCCGCAGCCCGCAGCCCGGTCACGCTCTCCCTGGGTGTACGGTCCGTCTACCATATCGCGATCCTCAAAGCCTCGAGACGAAGGCTCATGCCGTCCGTGCCGGACGCGTTGCCCTCCTCGGTCCATGCCTTCCACCCGCCGTTCTCCGCGTAGTCCTGCTGGTGTACGCAGAAGTGGAGCCTGCGGTCGTCGCCTGCGGGTCGGCTTGTCACGCCGATGATCACGTCCTCGATCCGGCGCGCCTGGCCGACGGTCCCGATTATTGGGTCGTTTGGGCTGGAGTCCTCGCCGCTCGACGAATCGCAGCGTCGCGGCCACCCGCTCGCACTCCTTGTCGCGTAGGCTTGTGACTTCCGCCACGCGTCCCTCCTTCATGAAAAAGGCCCCTCGCGGGGGCCTCGATTCTGTATATGTCGTCGCGCGGCTACAGGTCGACCTCGACGGTCTCGATGCCAGCCAGGCGCTTTAACTCGCGTTCCATCTCGGCCTTCTTGTCGAGGTAGGGTTTGGCGCACGACGGACAGAGGTGGTGGTTCTCGCCGGTCTCGATCCACCCGTCCAACCCCGCCTCGCGAGCGGCGATACCGTTGATACCAAGCCGCAGCACGTCGTGCCCGGTCTCGACGGTCCTACCGCACGAGTCGCAGCGTAGAAGCCTCTTGATGAAATATGACATAACAACTCTCTTTCGACCTTTTGCTTCTGTCCGTGTCCTGCCCCACTGAGACGCTAAGGCCAGCTTCTTTAGAATGTGTTCCTCAAAGGCGACTGGTAGCCTCGCGTTGTACCACTCCACGCAGTAAGCGAGATCGTCTCCCCACTCGTACGTACCGACGTATCGAGTCTGCTCGCGCATCTCGGGCTGCTCGCCGATAAACGCGAGGCTCGTGCCACGTGCGTGCCCCCGCTGAAGAACTCCGCGAGGTTGCGTTCGTGGGCGTCAAGAATCGCGTGTAGCTCGGGCGCGCAACGCCATGTTGAGCAGCAGGACCGGCACGGTGCGGGCGCTGCACCTCCGCGCCTGTGGTGGTTTCTGTCGCGGGGTCCCAGCAGCGCATCCCATCAGTCGAGGATGAGGCCAGGGTGGAAATCGGTCTCGACAAATCGCGCATCGTCGAAGACGCCACGCAGGATGGCCTCGTACTCCTCGGTGTGGTCGACGTGGCGGAGGATCGTTGTGGGCGCGTCGCCAACGCCGTTCTCTGCGTCGAAGGCGGCGTCGATGACGGCCTTTATGGCGGCATGGGCGCGCCTCTGCACGACCTTGGGGACGCCCTCGTAAAACTCGCTCTCTGGTAAGCTCGCGTCGATACGGTACCACTCCCCGTCGTAGAGGACGTCGAACGTCCAGTGCTGGAACGAGAACGGCGGTATTGGGGGGAACCGCCTGCGCTGCATCGCCTCGGCCTCCTCCTCGGTCATCTCCGAGATCTCGCCGCTTTCCATCATCTCTATGAGTAGCCTAGACAGGTCAGTCTCATACTTGCTCATGTCACATCACCTTAAATACCCAGGCGGCGAAGTCGAATGCCTCTCTGTCGAACTTCCGGAATCCCTGAGGGTCCCTGTACATCGATTCTACACCGAACGAGGAAACCTCGAAAGCCCCGCCGTCCCCGTAGTCTTTGTACAGGTACGCGTAGCGCGACCGGCCGTGGACGTCGTAGGCCTCCTCGTCCTCGTCGTGTACGCCCAGCGGGTCGAGATCACTTAACGTTTTCTTATCGTGTGTCTCCGTCTTATGGTCGAAGAACTCCCTCTCGGCGTCGACCAGTGCGGGGTTGCGAGCCTCGCGCGCGTGCACCATCTCGTGCACCATGTCCAGGAAGTCCGCGCCGAAGTCGATGAGGATCGTATTCTCATTTGGATAGTACCGGCTCCTGCCATGCGGGTCTTCGACGCCTCGCACCGAACCCGCGGAGTAGAAGTCGACGGGGTCTCTGTGGCGCTTCGCCCATAGTGAAAGCTACATGCCGTGCATTGCCTTGTGTTACGCGAGACACGGCCACGAGGTGTTGGCGACCTCCCGGCAACAATAGTTGCCCTACGTAAACACCAAACCAGCATACAAAAGCCAAAACGAGTGGCAATTCTCCCATGAGCGGGTTCCATTTCGCCCGCGAGTGGTAGGTGGCGATGTTTCAGGCCAAAAATACGTCTCATATGGATACAATGGTTACGCAGACCTGCTATCTGTGTACGGTCACCGAGGTGTTCCACACATTGAGGCAAGAATGGTCTAAAAAATAGTAAGCCTATTGAGTAAGCACTACAGATGGGAGTAGGAATGAGCAAGCTCGTCAAGAAGGTCTTCTTCGACAACACCGCCGCAAATACCGCCGAGGCATTGGACTTCTTGTCCGAAAAGGCCGTTGAGCTCGGCATCGCGGACGACAAGGATGCAATCCTTGCAGCATTCAACGAGCGCGAGCAGCAGGGCCCCACTGGCCTCACCGGTGGCTTTGCCCTTCCGCACGCCAAGTCTGCCGCAATCAAGGAAGTCTCCGTTGTCGTTATGAAGTTCGCGAACCCCGTCGAGTGGAAGTCCATGGACGGCAATGAGGTTAAGGTCGCCATCGCCATCTTCGTTCCCGACGACGAGGCTACCACCACGCACCTCAGGGTTCTTTCGACCATCGCCGGCCTGCTCATGCAGCCGGACTTCACCTCCGCCATCATCGAGTCGGATGACGAGGACGAGATTGCTGCCGCCATCGAGGAAGAGGCTGCGGCTGAGTAGTACGCAAAGCACAGAGTGGCAAGCTTCGCGGTCTCAAATGTAGATTAATCCCATCAACGAGTTCCGTCCTTGCCCTGGGCACTATGGTTGGTAAGTTCCCGCATAAGCGGGTGCAAATAGGAGAGTTTTGGGCTGGAAGGAGCTAGCGTTGATTTATACCGTAACGTTAAACCCGGCTATTGACTACGTCATGCATCCCCTCACGTTGGACATGGGCTTTACGAACAGGTCCAGCAGCGAAGAGGTTCACTGCGGAGGCAACGGCATCAACATCTCGACCCTCTTGAACGAGCTGGGCGTCACCAACGTGGCCTTTGGCATTTCCGCAGGCTTCACGGGCGATTATCTTCTCAAGCGTCTGCAGGAAAAGGGCATTTCGTGCAACTTCGTGCGTCTGGAGAAGGGCTACACGCGCATTAACGTGAAGCTGCAGGGCATCGTAATGACGATCTGCAACGGCATGGGTCCCAAGATTAGCCAGAAGAAGGTCGACGAGCTTCTCGCTCGCATCGACACCATTGGCGCGGGCGATACGCTCGTGCTCACGGGCTCGATTCCCAATTCGTTGCCTCCCAACATGTACGACATCATCATGCGCCGTCTCGAGGGCCGCGGCATCCGCTTCGTGGTGGACGCTCCTGGTCAGCTCCTCATGGAGTCCCTCTCGGCCAAGCCGTTCCTCATCAAGCCGAACAACCACGAGGTTGGCCGCATCTTCGACGCCAATCCCGAGACGCCCGACGAGGCGCTGCCCTTCGCTCACAAGCTGCATGAGCTTGGCGCGCAAAACGTCATCATTTCTTGTGGTGGTCATGGCGCAGCGCTCGTGGATGAGTACGGCGAGGAGCACACCGTTCCCACCGCAAAGATCAAGCTCGTTAACGCCACGGGCGCAGGCGACTCCATGGTGGCAGGCTTTGTCGCCAAGGTCGAGGAAGGCGCCAGCTACGACGAGGCTCTGCTGTTCGCATCCGCATGCGGCACGGCAACCGCCGGCAGCAAGGGCATCGCAAAGCGTTACAAAATCGACCGCGTGGTCGCTGCTCTCAACAGGCAGATGGGCAAGACCGCCTAAGTATATTCCATAGGGCCCGTCGTTACGTGCGGCGGGTCCGTTTTTAGCCGTTAGTCGTCGTGTAGACGAAACGATAGGAGGAGATTGCAATGTACAGTGGAGTTAACGCCTCTGATGGTATCGGCATTGGTGTGGCGAGCGTCGCCATCGAGCCGGATCTGAGCTACACCCCCACGAAGGTCGAGGACACCGAGGCCGAGAAGGCCCGTTACGAGGCTGCCCGCGAAGCCTTCATGGCGATGACCAATAAGCAGATTGCCAACATGCAGGCGAAGGGCCTCGAGAAGGAGGCCGGCATTCTCAACGCGCACATCGAGTTCGCCGAGGACGACGGCATCATCGATTCCGTAACGATGGCTGTTTCCGAGGGCATGTGCGCCGAGCAGGCGGTCGATAACGCCTATACGATGTACTACGACATGTTCTCCGCCATGGAGGACGAGCTCTTCCGCGAGCGCGCGGCCGACATCGCCGACGTGCGCACTGGCCTTCTCGCCGCTCTTCTCGGCAAGGAGCTCGTGGACCTCTCCACGCTTCCCGAGAATTCCGTCGTCGTCGTGGGCGAGCTCACGCCTTCCATGACCGCCGACATCGACAAGGAGCACGTCGTCGCCATCGTCACCGAGACGGGCGGCCGCACCTCCCACGCAGCCATCATCTGCCGCGCCATGGAGATTCCTGCGGTCCTTTCCGTCGAGGGTGCCACGAAGAACATCAAGTCCGGCGACCTCGTTGTGGTTGACGGCTCCAAGGGCGACGTCGTGGTCGATCCGAGCGACAAAGAGCTCGAGACCTACCGTGAGGCAGCACGCAAGTTCGCCGAGGACAAGGCTGCCCTTGAGGCGTTCCGCGGCAAGCCTTCCGTCACCGCCGACGGCAAGGAAGTCCTGATCGTCGCCAACATCGGCAACCCGAGCGACGCCAATGGCGCCAAGGAGCATGACGCCGAGGGCGTTGGCCTGTTCCGCTCTGAGTTCCTGTTCATGGACAGCCAGGAGCTTCCGAAGGAAGAGGATCAGTTCGCGGCGTACCAGAAGGTCGCCCTCATCATGAAGGACCAGCCGGTCATCATCCGTACGCTCGACGTGGGTGGCGACAAGGAGATTCCGTACATGGATCTTCCCAAGGAAGAGAACCCGTTCCTCGGCTATCGCGCCATTCGTTACTGCCTCGATCATCCCGAGGAGTACAAGGTGCAGCTGCGCGCCCTCCTGCGTGCCTCCGCTCACGGCGACGTAAAGATTATGGTTCCGCTGGTAACCTGCATCGACGAGATTCGCCAGGTCAAGGCTCTCGTAGAGGAGTGCAAGAAGGAGCTCGACGCCGAGGGCATCAAGTACAACCCCGACATCGAGATCGGCACCATGGTGGAGACGCCTGCTGCGTCGCTCATCGCTGACGTGCTCGCCGCCGAGTGCGACTTCTTCTCCATCGGCACGAACGACCTCATTGGTTACACGATGTGCGCCGACCGTGGCCAGGACAAGGTTGCTTACCTGTACAACCCGTATCAGCCGGCCGTCCTGCGTTCGCTGCAGCGCATCATCGGCGAGGGCGTCAAGGCAGGCATCATGGTTGGCATGTGCGGCGAGGCCGCGGCCGATCCTCTGATGGTTCCCGTGCTGCTCTCCTTCGGCCTCACCGAGTTCTCGGTGTCCGCGCCGTCCATCCTGCGCACGCGTCGCACCGTTTCCCGTTGGACCATCGAAGAGGCCGACGCTCTGGTCGAGAAGATCATGAAGCTCAAGACCTCCGCCGAGGTTCGCGCCGCGCTGCAGGCTGCTGCTCGCTAAGCTTTACCCGACGCAAGTCGCTCGACGCCCCGGAGCAATCCGGGGCGTTTTTTATGAGATAAACTCCTCGGGTTTGTCTCACGTTACAAGTACTTTGCAGAATGTTTACACAAATACTTGGGCATGATAGACTTCCCACGTTTTTGCACATCCATACAGGGGAGTTAGAACTATGAAAAAGCTTTTGGCACCGTTGGTAGCGCTTGTTGTAGCTGTTTTCGTGCTTGCGGGTTGTGGCGGCAGTAGCGCCGAGTCTACCGCCGATGCAACGGGTGCGGGGAAGGCTGCCTATACTGAGGCCGACCTCGGTGAGGGCTTCGTCTTCAAGCATGGCTTCGACCTCGATTACCGTCCGTACTCTTACATTGACGACGAGGGCAACAATGCCGGTTTCGACGTCGAGATGGCTCAGGCGCTGTGCGAGCTCTATGGTTGGGAGTATAAGGCCGTCCCGTTTAACTGGGACTCCAAGGATGCCGAGCTTAATTCGGGTGGCTGCGATTGCATTTGGGCAGGATTTACCATGAACGGTCGCGAGGACGATTATCAGTGGAGCGAGCCGTATTCCGATAACACGCAAATGATCATGGTAAAGAAGGGCTCCGACATCAAGACGATTGAGGACTTGGCTGGCAAGAAGGTTGGCGTGCAAACGGGTACCTCGGCCCTCGAGATGCTCCAGGACGAGGATCGTCAAAAGGCGCTGGCCGATACCTTTGGCGATTTGGTTGTTACGGAGAACTATACGGTTGCCATCACCGAGCTTGAGGCGGGTTCCGTAGATGCGCTTGCGATTGACGCGACGAGGGCCGCTGAGGCGATGGCAAAGAACGAGAAGCTTGTGTGCCTCGATGAGGAACTTGGCAGCGAGCAATATGGCGTTGGCTTCCGCAAGGGCGACACGGTTTTGTGCGAGAAGATTAACGAAGGTCTTAAGACGCTGTCCGAGAATGGTACGGTGGATAAGATTGCTAAGAAGTACCCGGAGATTGCAGAGTATCTCACGCTTGGCAAGAAATAGCAAATAAGGGCGGATTAGCCATGGGGCGGCCCCCGGTGGCAGATGCGCGTGCATTTGTCACCGGGGGCCGCCTGTATACGTAGGATAGGTGAGAATACCATGACATTGGAAACGATGTTGTCCCTCATGTCGGAAGGCATGATAAAGACGTGTGGGATATTCATATTGACGCTCTTGGGGGCTATGCCGCTGGGATTGATCGTGGCACTGCTGAAGAAGTCAAGATTCATCGTCGTGCGAGGCATCGTGAGTGCCTACATTTCGGTTATGCGAGGAACACCGCTCATGCTGCAACTGTTGGCATGGTACTTCGGGCCATACTACCTCTTTAGGTTGGAAATTGGTGGTTGGCGATATCCCGCGCTCATTTTGGGTTTTGTCCTTAACTACGCAGCGTACTTTTCGGAAATCTATCGTGGTGGCATTGAGTCCATACCTGTGGGGCAGTACGAGGCAGCGGAAGTTCTGGGGTACACGAGAGTTCAAACGTTCATTCATGTCGTGCTGCCGCAGGTCATCAAGCGAATTATGCCACCCGTTACGAACGAGGTTATTACCTTGGTAAAGGATACGTCGCTTGCGTTCTCCATCTCGTATGTGGAGCTCTTCTCCCAGGCGAAGCAAATATCGTCGTCGCACACGACTTTCATGCCATTCGTCATTGCCGGCGTGTTCTACTTCGTGGCGAACTACATTGTGGCATTTATTATGGGACGTATCGAGAAGCGTCTGGACTACTACAAATAGGGATGGTGCAGCAGCATGATTCTGGAGATGAAGAACATCCAAAAGCAGTTCGACGGCCTTGAGGTCCTAAAAGACATCAGCTTTGGCGTCGATAGCGGCGAAGTCGTCAGCATTATTGGACCGTCGGGCTCAGGCAAGTCGACGTTGCTTCGTTGCGCCACGTTTCTTGAGACCATCGATGGTGGCGAAATAACCTATATGGGCAAGAAGGCGGCGCATACCAACGAGCGCGGCGAGGCGGTGTATGTTCATGCGCGGGAGTTGCGTCAGTTCCGCAGCTACTATGGGCTCGTGTTCCAACAGTTTAACCTGTTCCCGCACTACAGCATACTGAGGAACGTCATCGACGCACCCATTCGCGTGCAAAAGAGGAGTCGTGAGGATGCGGTTTCCACGGCTATGGGTCTTCTTGCCAAAATGGGCATTGCAGACAAAGCCGATGCGTATCCCTTCCAGCTTTCGGGTGGCCAGCAGCAACGCGTGGCCATTGCGCGTGCGCTGGCGATGCGCCCCGAAATCCTCTTCTTCGACGAGCCGACCTCGGCGCTCGACCCAGAACTTACGGGCGAGGTGCTCAAGGTCATTCGACAACTTGCGGACGAAAAGATGACGATGGTTGTGGTGACGCACGAGATGGCCTTTGCGAAGGCCGTGAGCAATCGCGTAATCTTTATGGATGGTGGCGTCATCGTTGAGCAGGGCGATCCGCGCGACGTGTTCGAGAATCCGCAGGAAGAGCGAACGAAGCGATTCCTGAGCGTGTTCGAGAGGTAGCGCCGTGCAGCTCCAGTACCGCATATACGACCCAACCGGAAACATCACTGCGCTCGTCGAGAACGAGGTGGAGGTGGAAGCTCGACCTGAGGTCGCGGCGCGCGTAATGGCGTTGCACCCCGAGGTCGAGCAGGTTGGTTTCGTGCGTCCGGGGGAGCTTGCCATGGCGGGAGGAGAGTTCTGCGGCAACGCGAGCATGTGTGCCGCGGTGTGGACGGCCGAGCAACGTGGGCTCGAGTTACCTGTCACTTTTTTTCTCAGCGTATCGGGCACGGCTGTACCAGTGGAGGTACTAGTCGAGCGCGAAGGGGACGTATACGCCACCTCCATCGCAATGCCTGCGTGCGTGGGGATTGAGGACGTTGAGCTTGCGTACGGTGGGATGTGCGGGGTTGTGCCCGTGGTGCGCATGGAGGGTATCTCTCATGTAATCGTAGACAAAAGCTCGCCGCTGTTCGCGCTGCTGCGCGATGCCACGGCGGCCGAAGAGGCAGTACGCACGTGGTGCGCTAAGCTTGGCGCTGACGGTCTTGGCCTTATGTTTGTGGAGGGCACTGGAGCTAGGCGAATCCTCACACCCTTGGTGTATGTTCCCGGAGGAGACACGGTGTTTTGGGAGCACTCGTGTGCCAGCGGCAGCTCGGCGGTCGGCATGTATGTGCGCGGCGATGTTGAGCTGTGCCAGCCAGGTGGTGTACTTCGCGTAGAGTACGATGGTGCTGCCGGAGGCGTGCGCCTGCATGGGCATGTGCGACCTTGCCAGTGAGGGCATAGAACTCGAAGGTGACTCGAACTCGAAAGCGGCCCGGAGGCTTCGCGCAAACAGTTCCCATTCGTGTGGAGCTGTGCGCTTGCGCGTCCGGGCCGTTCTTTTTTGGTAAAGCCCTGTCCTTTAAGCCCTATCCTTCGAACGGCATGTAGCGCTTCAAGCGATCGGCAGCCGTCACCCAGTCGTCCGTGTTAAAGATGGCGTGTCCTACGAGGACGATTTCGGGGTTGAGCGCAACGACGTCGCGAATGTTCGTTTCGTTGATGCCCGTGTGAATGGCGAGCTTGGAGTGCAAGAGGTTACGCTTCACGACGCCGGCAAGGTCGAGGGGACGCACTTTGGGACGGAAGAAGCTGCGTCGATGGGCTTCGATGTCGTAGTCGTACTCAGGTATGAAGCCCGAGGGCACCATGATGTAGTCCACTCCGAGTTGGTCGACCTCGGCCGTTCGTTTGCCCGTCTTTCTGGGAGAGGAGGCCATGTCGCACATGATTTGTCCGCCGTAGCTCTTGGCCTTCTCTACCATTTTGGCAATTACGGGGTCGGGTGCCTCGGAGAGTACCGTAACGATGTTTGCACCGGCCTCGAAGCAGCGCGTGGTAACGCCCGTGCCTCCATGGAAAACCTTGGCGTCCACGCACAGGCACAAGTCGGGATGTCGCTTGCGTATTTCCTCAACGATGCCCAACCCGAAGGTAATTATCATGGGAAAGCCGATTTCGAACACGTCGATGTGGCCGTCCATAAGATCGGCAACTTTGAGGATTTCGTGGTACTTGCCGTGGTCGAGGGTGAGTTGGAGCTTCATGTGTGCCTCCTAAACTAAAGTACCTGCATGGAAAGGGCGAGGACGAGCGGCATGCTCACCATCGAGAGCAACGTGGTGCCAATGGCAAGGCCGGTGCCGTATTGGTAGTCGGCGCCGTATTTTTGCGCGAGCATCGAGGTGGCCGAGGCTGCGGGAGCGGCCGCTACGATCATGAGGACCATGCGGACCTCGAACGGGGCGGGCATAAAGAGGAGCAGCACCAGCGTGGCGAGCGGGGCCACGAGGAGGCGCAGGATGCATGCCTTGTACAGGCGTGTATCGGTAATCATGAGCATGATGTTGGAGGCTCCGAGGTTCGCGCCCAAAATGAGCATGCCAAGGCCCGTGTTGAGGTTCTTCATGCCAACGAGTGCTTGGTCTAGGACGTAGGGGAGCTTAAAGGGCATAAAGAAGAAGATAAGACCAATGATGACGGCGATGAAGTTCGGGTTTGTGAGGATCTTTTTTATTGACACCTCGCCTTTATCTGCTGACATGAGCCATACGCCGTAGGTCCAGAATACTATGGTTGCGACGACCATGGTCATGGTGACGTAAAACGTATATTGGTCGCCCAGAATTCCCTGGATGAGGGGAATGCCCACGAAGCCCGAGTTGGAGAATGCCACGGCGAAGTGTCCCACTCGGTCCGCACGTCCGCAGCCAATGCGGCCGACCACGATGGCAATAAGCAGGAGTCCCGTATAAAAGAGCATAACGATGCCACCAGTCGCGAGTTGCTCCTTGTTGAACTCGATGGCGAGCGATGAGATGACGACCGCCGGTGTGGCAACGTAGAGGGCAATGTTCGAGAGCTGCGCCACGCCTTCCTCGGTGAGCATTTTGATTTTTGCGAGAATCACCCCGACGGCCATCATCACGACCATCACGAGAATCTGCTTAATAAGAATAGCTACCATACGCATCACCTCTCATACGCTATACGCTGTACAGGTACACATTATGCGACAATGTTGCTCGCTTACGGCCTGCGATTGTGCGCTATCCGCCGAAGGGTGGTTGGTTGTCTGCTGGGCTGTAGGTATACTGGCCTTCATTAAGGTTGATGTTGTGTGCGGGAGGGCGGTATGGTTGCACCGAAGAAAAGCTCGCTAACGCGATCGGCCTTCGCACTGGTTGTTGTGAGCTTCTTGCTCTCGACGGTTGTGTCGCTTATGTCGCTTCATGCGATGACTCGCCATAACGTGCGCGAGATGAACAAGGTCCTCGCGACGCAGATTTATGACTACATGAGCAGCGAGCTCACAGGCCCGATTATGGCTGCGCGGACGATGTCGAGCAACAGCTTTTTGGGGGACATGCTGGTGCGCGAGGGCGAAATGGACAAGGGCGAGTTCGTTACGGCCATGCGGGAATACCTTGTGGGGACCGAAAACGGGCTTGGTTATCAGGCATCATTTGTTATTTCGGATGTAAGTAAGAATTATTATACGCGCGAAGGCCTCAATCGCATCATTGATCCTGCGGGTTCGGCTGAGGACAAGTGGTATGCGGAGTTCGCCGAGTCGGGTGCTCGCTACGACCTCGACGTAGACAATGACGAGAAGAACAAGAGTGACCTCATGGTGTACGTGAATGCCCGAATCGACGATGGCACGCACGGCCTGCTCGGCGTTTGCGGCGTGGGCGTGCGCATGACGGGCATACAGGAGCTCTTCAAAACCTTCGAGGAAAGCTTTGGCGTGAAGATTAACCTCGTCGATGAAAACGGCATTGTTCAGGTTGATACAAACAGCGATAACATCGAGGCGGTTGACCTCGGCAACATGATAAGTGGTAAGAAAAGTCGCGACTACGTGTATGAGGAGCTGGGCGGCGAGCGTTTTGCCGTTACGAAGTACGTTGAGGACCTTGGTTGGTATTTGGTCGTGCAGAGCGATGGTTCGAACGAGGCAGGACAGTTCGCGAGCATAATTGGGCTCAACGTCGCCCTGTGCGTGTTCGTACTCGTTGCCATGGTAATCGCGCTGCGCGTGAACCAGCGGCGGACGAACGAGCTGGCGAACGCGTCGCTCGTCGATCAGGTCACGCAGGTGTACAACAAGCATTCCTTCGAGCTCGACAAGGCTCGGATGGGGGAGGAGACGGCGCCTTCGGACTTGGTGTGCATGACGGTGGACGTGAACGGACTCAAACGCGTGAACGATACGCTCGGGCACGATGCGGGCGACGAACTCATCCTTGGTGCGGCTGAGTGCTTGCGCGCGTGCCTAGCCGGGCACGGCAAGGTGTACCGGACGGGTGGTGACGAGTTTTGCGCGCTTTTGCGCGTCACGCCCGAGGAGCTGGAGCGAATCCAGGCGGATCTTCCCGCTGCGGTCCAGCGCTGGTCGGGCACGATGGTGGAGAGTCTCTCTGTTTCGTGTGGGTATGCTGCCGCATGGGAGTTCCCCGAGGGTGACGTGGCGCTGCTCGTCAAGATTTCGGACGAGCGGATGTATGAGGACAAGACCGCGTTTTACGAGCGTACGGGTATCGCGCGGCGCACGTAGCGCTCGGTGTGTGGCGTACGGCATGTGGCGCGTGGAGTTGTTGGCATGCGGCGTGCGTAGCGCTCGCGTGTCGGTGCACGTAGAGCTCCCGTCGGCGCACGTCAACTATGGGTCGGCGCCCTGTTTCGTGTGGGACGAGACAAGGCGCCGACTTCGTGTTGCTCCTATAGGTTTATAGGCGGTTTTATCCTAGTGGTGTTCGCGGCGGTGAGCTTTTGCACGAGCCAGTTTTTACGCAGGATTGAACTTGGTTTTTGGCTGCTTACAACGCGGACAACGCCAGTCGTCGGGCAGCTCTTCGAAGGGCGTGCCAGCTGCGACGCCCTGCGACGCGTCGCCTGCCTCGGGGTCGTACACGTAACCGCACACGCTGCACACGTACTTGCCCGTGCGAGTCTTAAAGGTTATTTCGCCTACAGGGATGGTTTCGGGCGGATTCGCGAGGTCTACTACGCGCTTGGCTGCGAGGTTCTCGGGACCCTGCGGCGTGTGAGTGGAGAGGTATACCGTTGGGTTTTTCGCTACAAATTCGCGTACGCGATCCATCGTTTCGCGTGCAGCGGGAAGGTCCTCGAACACGACGGAGAGCTTGTTGGCGTAGAGTGCCTCGTCGACGTAGGTTACGTCACCGTGAATGAGGTAAAAGAGTCCTTCCTCGGCATCTTCGACGATTACGATGGCGTTTCCCTTGGTGTGACCTTCGGCGCGAATAAACCACACGCCGTCGGCGACCTTCTGGCTCTCGGGGAAGTTTTTATATGCTCCGTCGATGAACGAGATGGGGACGAGATTTTGCAGTCCAGCCAGTTCGTCGGCATCGGCTTCGTGTTCGTTTACCCACACTTGCGCGTTCGGGAAGCTCTTGAGCTCGCCGGAGTGGTCGGCATGTTTGTGGGTGAGCAGCACCTTGGTTACCTGCTCGGGGGAATAACCGAGTGCGGCGAGCGCGTCCATATAGGGTGCTACATCGTGACCGGTGTAGATGAGCGTCGTTTCGTCGGGACTCTCTTCGGGCGTTCCTGCAGGGAGGCCCGTATCGACGAGAATCACCTCGTCGCCGGTATCGATAAGGTAATTTTGAAGACCCGAGCGGTAGCGAACCGAAGCGTCGAAGGCCGCAGGACCTTCTTCACCACCGAAAGCGAACGGCTGCGTCGCGAAGCCTCCCTCGCGATAGATGACAGGCAGAATCTTTACCATGTTGCTCCTCTCGTTGACAAGTACATAGATACGTAATAAAGTACAGCTGTCACGCAGCATGGTCAATTGTCAGTCGCGGGTGATGTGTAACGTAAGTGGCACATGCGGTGGGTTTGTCACGTAACGTGTGGGATGGAAGGTATGGCAAACACCGAAGACTTGCGGTACGTGCGAACCGAGAGCGCGTTGCGCTCGGCATTTATGGAGCTTGTTTCGGAGGGACCCATACGAGCTGTTACCGTAAGTGCAGTGTGTAAGCGTGCGGGCATTAGCCGGAACGCGTTTTATTTGCATCATGCGGGTGTTGCCCAGTTGTATGCGGCGATGGTCGATGAGCTTCTCGATGATGTGCGGGCTGCGTGCGTTGCCTCGGCAGAGAGAGTATTGGCAACGGGAGCTTTGGATGAAGACCTGGTTCCATCGGGACTTGCCATGCTCGCCAAGCACGAAGGGCTTTTGCGTGCGCTTTTGCCTTCCGATGACGGATCTCTTGCCAAGTGTCTTGCCGATGGCATCGCGGGTGCGTATTTTGAAGCCGCGCAGGTGTTTGGTGGGCCGGGAAGCAGTTTGGAGCATCGGCTTAGATGCGCGTTTTCGGCTTGGGCGGTTCTTGGAATTTTGCAACGCTGGATCGAGCTTTCGGATGCGCCAATTGAGGATTTGATGCCGTACCTCTCGAAGTTTCATGCGGGGATTCAAAAGGAGGCGACGCAGTATCTTATGGGGGAGTGAGGTGCTGTGGACCACACTAATGCTGTGGACCGTGCTTATGCTGTGGAACGTGCTTATGCCGCGGACCGTGTCTATGCAGCGGGTCGTGCCTATGCTGTTGGCTGTACCCGTGCTGTTGACCGTACCCGTGCCGCGGATCGCGCCTATCCCGCAGACCGTACCCATGCTGCGGACCGCGCTTGGCATTCGCGAATGTTTTTATTCACGAGCCATTTCCCAAGAATGAATGCGAAACCCGATGAAAAAACCTCTCCGAAGAGAGGTTAGAAAAACTCTGGAGCGGGTGACGGGAATCGAACCCGCGTGGTCAGCTTGGAAGGCTGAAGTTCTACCATTGAACTACACCCGCGCAACTCGCATTCATATATTAGCAGAGTCGCCGCAACTTGCAACCGTTTTGTAGGACTTGTGTGGCTGGCCAGCGAATGCCTTGGCCAACGGCTTGGCCAAGGCGAATGGCTTGGTGGGTTGGTGAACGTAGAGTGCACAGTGGGTTAATCGAGTCTCTGGTATGATGCTTTCCTCGATTTCCGAATGCCCTGCGTGTGGTCGGCACAGCATGTATGACCTGCATGGCGGAGCGGTATGCCGATTTCGGCCGTGGACGAGCGTGCCGAGCCGAGTGAGTGCGCCGGGCCGAGTGAGTGCGCCGAGCTGGGGGTTCCACATGCTCTTCGACGAGTCCGACAGCACCTTAATGCCTCGCAATGCGTGGATACCCCATCGGCACCCAACGCCGGAATGGGTGCCACTGGCATCCAGATAGGAGGCATTCCGGGTCTATCCGGCACCCGTCGGCACCTAACGCCAACAACGGGTGCCACTGGCACCCGAATAGCTTGCATACCCGTTCTATCTGTACCCCTTTGGCACCCAACGCCAACAATGGGTGCCGCGGGGACCCGAATAGCCGGCGCGGCGCCCCTATCTGTACCCCTTTGGCACCCAACGCCAACAATGGGTGCCGCGGGCACCCGAATAGCCGACCCTGCGCCCCTATCTGTACCCCATCGGCACCCAACGGCAAAATGGGTGCTACTGGCACCCAGATAGGAAGCATCATTGCCCTCCGCGCGTGCACGTTTTCGCGAGACGCGACGCGGGCAGGCGGGCCGAGTCCACCCGACGCATGCGCCGCAGGCTGCGGGGTGCATGGCGGCTTGCCGGTGGGTGGCGCGTCAGAACCTAATGAAGTAGACAACACTGCTATCGGGGTTATGCAGCAGACGTCGTATGAGGGACCTGGCGCGTGGGCCATGCTCGCAAATACCGGGACGCTTGCGTCGCCACCTCTTTCGTAACCCAGCCAAAGGGAAATGAAAGACAAAAGAATGGGTTCGGTAAAAACTACGATCTCGAAAGCGCCGGTCTTCGGAGGAAGCCATTTTCGCCTGGTTATACAATCCGGTCCAAACGTCCTTGTGCCTGTTGGGCGGAGCAGGCGCTAGATGCGACGGTTCGCAAAGTGGCTCAATGCGAGTATGCTGGCATTATTGGTCCCCACAGGTGCCGTAACGTAACCAAGCGCGGAGGTTGAGGCAAATATGAACCTGCATGAAGTGCATGACGCCCTGTTGCACGCAAACAGTCACCCGCTCGGAAGTGCCGTCGTCATACCGCTCATCGAAGGCCCGGAGGGGCTTTCCGTGCTGTTCGAGGTTCGGGCTTCCACGCTGAGCATCCAGCCGGGCGAGGTCTGTCTGCCCGGCGGTCACATCGATCCCGGAGAAGAGCCGCTCGACGCCGCCGTACGGGAGGCTTGCGAGGAGCTGCTGATAGACCCCGCGCAGCTCGAGGTTCTGGGGTCGTTAGGGCAGATGGCGGGACCGGGCGCGCATCCCATCCACGTCTATGTTGTCTCGCTCTCAGGGTATGAGGGGACCTTCTCGCCGTGCGAGGTCGACCGAACCTTCTGCCTCCCGCTTGCATGGCTGGTCGAGAACCCGCCCTCAGTGCATCGCGTGGAATACAGGCCCCAGTTTGCGGACGACTTCCCATGGCACCTCGTGCCCGGCGGCGAATCCTATCCGTGGCACACAATGGCAGGTGACGTGCCCTTCTACGAGGGGACGGATCCCTTGCTGTGGGGCGCGACGGCTCGAATAGTGCGTTCGTTCGTGGATGCGGTTGCGGACAGTCGGACGTTCTCCGACACGCCGCGGCCATGATGCGCCGGGTAGTCGCCGGGTACTCTGGTGTCTCGGTCGCAACGGCGTCGCGCAACCGTGGCGCTTGGGGCACTTTTCGCGCTCGGCTAGCCTCGGGCTCGCCCTGCTCCTAAAGAAGCGTCAAATCGGAAAGTGGCCCGGAGGAGCAGCGCGCGCTTCCGCAGACCGATAGCCGTTTGAGCTTTGCCCTCCGGGCCACGGACGGGACATTTGACTAATCTTTAGGGGCAGGGGCTCGCGGGAAGCGTCCCAATCGATTCCATCAACGGACGTAGGCGCCCGCGTAGGACGTAGGCGCCCGCGCAGGGTGTAAGCCTTCGTCCGGCTGGCGGTTAGCCTTTGTCAGTGCTAGGCAGCGCCCTTTGCTTCCACAGAAAGGAGTTGCCATGGAAGTTCTTCTTGCTGCTATGCGGCTGCTGATAGCGCTCCTTGAAGTCCTGAAACCATACTTCGAGCTCAAGGGTTCGGGGAAGGAGGATGACCATCCCGACCCACGCGATGATAACCACAGGCCAAAGCGCCTAAGGGGTTGAGACAAAAGAATAGGGCCGGCGTTGGCAGTCGCCGTTGCCCTGGTCAAAACCCTAGTGGAGCGTTTCATTGACAGCCAGACTTATGACGCGCCGCAGCCAGAATCCCGTCGGGGCGACGCATGTTACCTAATGGCCAATGCGGCTCCAGGCCACGCGCGGGACCGCGTCCCCCTCGGGGTTCTCCTCTGATTCGCTTGCCCGCACGTGCTCCGGCCTCACCGAACGGGGCGCCGCCTCACCAAAAGCATTTCGTCACAGGAGGCCACCCGGCCTCACCGAACGGGGCGCCGCCCGCACGAACTACCCAACAGGTATGTATTATCGAACCATTTGCCGCATCCATCTGGGCTTTTGTCAAAATGGTTAAGATACTATTTGCCTGTTGGATAGTTTTGGGTTGCTTGCAGTACCTGCCAGGTTCTCGGCAAGTGGCCGGGCGGGATGGCGTCGCGCCGGCTTTCGGGTCCCTGCGGCACCCATTGTTGCATTGGGTGCCAAAGGGCGCCACATAGGCCGGGAATGCAAGCTATTCGGGTCCCTGCTGCACCCTTTGTTGCGTTGGGTGCCAAAGGGGTACAGATAGGGGCGCCGCGCCGGCTATTCGGGTCCCTGCTGCACCCTTTGTTGCGTTGGGTGCCAAAGGGGTACAGATAGGGGCGCCGCGCGCGGCCACGTTGGCTGGTGGCTTGCAAGGGAGTAGGTGCCGGGCGTGCGTCGGGAGCAGCGGCGCGGCATGACGCAGCGGCTTGGCTCGGCTGTCGCCGGGGGCTCATGTCATCCAGTCAAGCGCGAAACAACTATAGTTGTACAACGCGGAAAAGGGCTTTCGTGGCAAAGTTCTTGAGGCTGCGGCCTCATGAAGCGAAGCGCGGAACGCCGTGCCGGACGGCGTTGCCTAGCTCTAGCCTCCGGCCTGCAGCTGCCCTTGTTCCCCGCGAATCGTACGCACCAAAAGCCCCACAGAAACAACCATCATGCAAAGCTCTGTAATGGGCTGTGCCCAAATCATACCGTCGAAGCCGAACGAACGGTTGAGTAACAACAGCAAAGGAATGTACAGGATAAGTTGCCTGACCAGGGTGATGACGAACGCGTGCTGAGGCTTGCCCATGGCCTGAAACGACATCCTGCTCATGGAGGTGGCACCCACGAACGGGAGTATCCACATGAGGGCACGCAATACCTGGGCGCCTGTGTTAATGACTTCGGGCGACTGCGAAAACACCGCGACCAGTTGCTCGGCAAACACGCCGCACACGAGCATGATGCACAGTTCGGTCCCGCTCACTACGAGCACACCCGCACGAAGCACGGCGAGCATTCGATCGTAATTCTTGGCCCCGTAGTTGTATCCCATTATGGGTTGTACGCCGGCCGCAAACCCTTGATACACGTAGCTGCCGAGCGAGAGTATCTTTTGGGCGATGCCCATGGCCGCTACGGTGAGCTCGCCATACGCAACTGCCAAGTTGTTGTTCACTACGAACGCCGCCGACGTGAGCAACGTCTCGAGCGTTGCTGGAATGCCAACCCAAAAGATCTCTCGCAAAATCGGTGCTGTTGGCATTATGTATGCTCGCGAAGGCCGAAGCAGGGTTTTGCCACGCACATAAAAGGAGAGAGAAACGGCCATACCGCAAGCGTTGCCCAGCACCGTGGCGATGGCTGCACCGGCACACCCGAGGCCGAGCACGAAGATGAAGAGCGGGTCCAACGCAATGTTTGCCAAGGTGCCAACGACCATGCCTGCGACGGAATAACCCACCGAGCCTTCGCTTCTGAGTAGCTGGCCAAAGGTGTAGTTACCCATGGTACAGAGACTACCCAAAAGTAATACCTGCACGTATCCCTGCGTGTGGGCAAACGTGTTCTCTTGGGCGCCAAGCCCGCGGACAATCCCAGACAAAAGCATCATGCCGACCGTTGCGACGATTACACTCATAGCAATCGTAAGTACCATGCCGGTCGTAACGGTATGGTTCGCGGTGCGCTTGTCTCCTTGGCCAAAGCTACGCGCAATTAACGAAGAGCAGCCTGTGCCCACCATGTTGGATAGCGCTATAAGCACCATCATCACGGGGTAGGCTAAGTTTACCGCCGCAAGCTGATAATCGTCGTGCAGCAGTCCGATGAAGTAGGTGTCTACGAGATTGTAGAGCACCATAATGCACATGCCAGCAATAAGTGGCACGCCCATCTTTACGACTGCAATCGCCGGCTTCTCGTCGCTGAGCACGGAAATGCGGCGATCGTCGCCCGATCTTGCCATGTGGTCGCTCCGTATAACATAAAGGCTATGATTCACTGGGTATTTTAGCAGAGAAAACCGCAATGGAGGCGCAGCGAGCGCATTTTGGCTACTGGTCTAAGGCAACCTGTACGTAAGCCAAGTCAGTTTTCAGGCATAGTGGGCACGAACATATAGCGAATACGCATAACATCAGCTAGCGCGACCGAAAACATAATAATGCGAATAGCATAAACCCACTGTATAAAATAGACAGTGGGTTCAAGGCGCTCAAATTGGCCATTTTTTGGGAGAATCGCACATGTTGTGCCCACTATTTGGGGCGTCGAATAACACAACCATCCAATAGCTTTAAGGAACCGCCGCAACGAGCGCGGCAAGGCCCGACTTTGCTCGCGGACGCGTCACTTGACGGCGGCTTATGCGCGACTGGGGTTGTAGGCCGCAACGAGCGCGGCAAGGCCCGACTTTGCTCGCGGACGCGTCACTTGACGGCGGCTTATGCGCGACTGGGGTTGTAGGCCGCAACGAGCGCGGCAAGGCCCGACCTTCCTTGCCCTGTCGCGCGAGCCAGCGACGGTGCGATACCGTGCGCATGGCAACGACCGCAAGCGTCGTTATCTGTTGCGCTGCGCGAGCCAGCGACGGTGCGATACCGTGCGCATGGCAACAACCGAACGCGGCTCGTCGGGGAACGTCACGAGACACGAATCGCCTGGCTTCCAAAGGTTCAGCACGTCCTCGGCTTCCTCGATGAGGTTCTCAATATCAACGAGTCCATAGAGTCGCATGGGAAGTATGAAGATGGGGATGTGCAGTTTGCCCTGCTCAACGGCACGCTTGGCATCGAATTCCAAATGGGGACACAACAGCGCGACGTCGACCTCGTCTTGGCGGTTGCGCTTTACGCCAGTAATAAAGGCCGAGTCTTCGCCATACATGTTGGCGAACGGAATAAACTCCAAAAAGACCTTGTCTTCGAGGTGCCTCTCCCGAATTTGCTTGTTTAGATGTGCCGCCATAGTGCTCGAAGAGAAGCCGCCGCCACAACAAACCGCAATACGCAACATGATTGTCCCCTTTCCAACTATTATTCTCAAGTGCTATGGATAATAATAAGTCTACAAGGGGGTATTTGCCCGTTCCATTCTGTTAAGCGTTTGGCGACAAACAGGCATGTTGCTGTTTCGGGACGTTTCGTATGGATGGTGCTAGGGTTGTTAAGGAGGCCTATGTGACAAAAGACGAGCGAAAGGCAGTAGAATTTGCGCGCAACGCGTCGCTTGGATTACCGGGTTCCATCAAAGACGTTGCCGATTATCTGCTGAGCGAAGGCACGGGCATCGAGTCCCAAACGATGGCGCAGGTGGCGGCTCATACGTATGTGTCTAAGCCCACACTCGTGCGATTCGCAAAACAGGCAGGATACAGCGGCTGGACGGCATATCGACGTGACTTTTTGCTTGCCATGAAGCGCGTGGAAGCGGAGCGTACGCGGCAAGCACGAGTGGACGTAAACCATCCCTTTAACGAGGACGCAAATGCGCAGGAAGTCGCGGCTGCGATTGCCCGCATACATCATCTTGCCACGGAGGAGGTCGAGCATACGGTCAATCCCGCTGCTCTTCACGATTCTGCCGCTGCCATTTTGTCCGCAGACCACGTGGTGTGCCTCGGTGCGATGCAAAACCTAGACCGTGGTCGCGTGTTCGCCGCCAACCTCGCGCTTGCGGGCGTATGGTGCCAGGCGCCACGTAGCGACGAGGTCGGTCCTCTCGTCGGGCTGCTTGGTCCGGGGGACTGCGTTGTGGCGGTTTCGTATTCTGGCGACGTGTCGCATCACCCACTCAGCGTGGTGCCGAGGTTGCAACAGCAAGGCATAACTGTTGTGGCCATAACAAACTCCAAGCACAGCCAATTGGGCAACATCGCTCACGCTGCGCTTACCTTCGCGCCTTTGGAACACCTCCACCAAAAAACAGGTCCCTTTTACAGCGGTGCCTGCACCTCGCTTCTTCTGGACATTTTGTTCGCCGAATGCTACGCGCAGCGCTACGTTCTGAGCATGAAACAGCGCAACAAGGTGCTTGGTGACTTGGAGGGTTTTGTCCCCGCGGACTTCGCGAAATAGGATACTATGCAAACGCTGCGCAAACACTGCGCAAACAAACCTTCGCCAATAAGCTTTGCGGCGGGGCAAGATGTTCTCACCGCCACGTCGTGCTATGCTACACAAGACGTACTGGGCGTTGAGGGAGCTGATGCCACATGCTTAGCGAAAGTGCCGTTGCCCTAACGGGTTTTATCGTCTCGGTCGCACTATTGGTGGGCGGAGGCTTGCTCTTTGTGTACAGAAGGCGTCATCCAAAAGAGGCTGGTCCGCAGCCTTGGCACATATTGTGCATATCGATCCTGTGCGCGGTGCTCGCGTTCAGGCTCAGCCAGTCGTATTGCGGCATCGCGCCTTCCGACGCGCCGGTTTTATCTGCTATCTTCTCGACTGCCCAAATGTTCTTGCTCGAGAGCGACATGGAGCTCGATGGGGAGGCCGCCCAGCTTTTGTTGCCCAACTTGGCGCAGCCTTACCTCACCTATAACGCATTCCTGTATTTGCTGGCCCCGATTACCACCGTGGGTGCGGCCTTGTTCCTCCTTTCGCAGTTCGCGTTGCTTCCGCTGCTTCGGCTGAGCTCTCGTTCCAGAAGCGTGTTTTTGTTCTCTCACGTTACGGAGGATGCGCTTCACTTGGCCGAAAGTGTGGCAGCGAACGACCCCAAGCACCTCGTAGCGTTTGCAAACGCCGACGCGTGCGAGGAGGAAGATTTGGTGACGGAGGTCCGTGCTCATCATTTCCTGTGCATGGCGAAGAGTACCCAGGATCTTTTGGGCTGGTGTAACGAGAATGCGAGGCTGCATGTGTTGCTCTCGTCGGAGGACGAGGCAGAGAACCTTCACGATGCCCTGGTGCTTGCCGATTTACTCGCTGGCTCTGCCAAGCGAACGAACGAGGCCACGATTCACGTAATGTCGCAAACGATTCAGGCTACGAGCTTCGTGGACGCAGCGGCGATAAAAGCAGCTGGTTCGTCGGCGTGCATTCGAATTCGACGCATTAGCAAGAACTCGGACCTCGTGAATCGCATGCTTATGCTGTATCCGTTCTTCTTGCCAGGCATGCCCGTGAAGGGTGCGCCGAACCCGTACGAGCACGAGCGTGGGCACGTGGTTATTGTGGGGCATGATGACTTGTGCTACGAGTATTTGAAGAGTGCCCTGTGGTGCGGGGGAGCCGACGGTTTGCGCGTGGGCGTTACGGTGCTTGGCGAGCATGCCAAGCAGCTTGCTGAAACACTGGCCTTTGATTGTCCGGAACTGTACGAGCGTGGCAATTCGGCACGCGAGTTTGAGTGCGTTGCGAAGCCAATGGAGTCGGAGGCTGCGCTCGCGTGTTTGCGAAAGAACGCGCGGTGCATTACGCATGTTCTCGTCTCCTGCGGAGACGATCTTCAAAACGTGCGCTTGGCGCAGCGCATTCGCGAGGTGCTGCGGCGCGAGAACACACGCGGGGCGAGCGCGACCCACGCCAATGCGACGCCCACGAGCGCGACGTCCCCGAGCGCGACGCCCATAGAGGCTTTCGTGTTGGTGCACATGGACGACCCCGTACTAGCGAGCACGCTCGCCGAGGCCAAATCGCCTGATGGAGAGCCGTGGAACCTCATTGGTATTGGGAATCACGACACGACGTTATCGTATAAAAACGTGTTCCATTCGAACCTCGAGCGTTGGGCGAAAAACGTCAATCGTGCGTCTGAGGGCTATTACGATGTTGATGAGGGGTCGGAACGTGACGAGCTCGGTCGTGCGGCCGACGACGCCTTTAACACAAGCGAGTATACGCGCTCTTCGGCCATGGCCTCGGCTATCTTCCTTAAGCACGACTTGTTCTCGTTCTGCCGACGCGTCGCGAACGCGCCCGACGAGGTTGAAGGGTTCACCGATTTGCCCTCGGCAGACGACTGGTGTTTGTCTCTTGACGACCCGCGCTTGCAGCCAGCCATCGAGGCGTATACCACATACGTGGGCACGCACCAAGTCGATTGGCTGCAGCGCCTTGAATCCGATCGACAGGCTTCATTCGTCCGTGCGCTTGGATTTGGGGGCGTAAGAGAAGCACGCAGCGAGACGGCTTATGCCGCAGCGGGACGCGATCGCGCCACATCTCATCTAACGCAGTTGCAGAATCGCTTCGCTGCCAATGCTGAGCCGGGGAGAATGGACGCCATGGAGGAACGTGTCCAAAAGCAGCGGACCCGAGCACCACTTGCCGAGGCTGATCGCGCGGTGCTTGAGCACCTCAAAGACATAGTGTACGACGGCGAGGCGAGCTAATACTTCCTCTTAGGTGGTACGGGCTCTTGGGGAACGTACCGCCGAAGCGAGGGACTCCACTCCTGGAGGCGCGTGCGGGACGGGTGGCGCAGAAGCGAGGGACTCCGCTCCTGGAAGCAATCGATCCGGCTATGGATCGGCGGACACTCGTGGCGTACAGCTTCAGTATCCTGGCGTGGAACACGCGCGATACGAGGAGCAGCCATGTCCAGCAGGGAAAGTAGCAGAGAAGAACGCAGGCGTTTGGTTCGCAGGCTCGGATACAGTATACGGGCTTTCGATGAGCACATCAGGTCTGTTTCGGACGAGCGTGAGCAGGACTATTTGCGCTCGTTGGAGACGGGCTTTTTGGATGGGGATGCCCATCCGTCGGCGCCGTACGCTCCCAAGCTCTTGTACAACAACAAAGCAGTCTCAGAAAACGTGCTTTCCGCGTTGGAAATCGAGTTCCAGCGCTGCGAGCACTTCGACATTTCGGTGGCGTTCGTTACCAAGGATGGCGTAACGGTGCTCATGAACACCTTGCTCGAGCTCGAGCGACGCAACGTTTCGGGCAGGGTGTTGGTGAGCACGTATTTGGGGTTTAACGACCCCGATGCGTTGGCCAGACTGAGGACCTTCGCGAATATTGAGCTACGCATTTATGAGGGGTCGTTGCACTCAAAGGGGTATTTGTTCGACTCGCGCGGCATGTGCACACTCGTGATTGGCAGCTCCAACCTCACGCAGGGTGCGTTGCTTGCGAATTCGGAGTGGAACCTACTGGTGAAGACGTACGAGCGTGGCGGCATTTGCGATGCCACCAAGCGGGAGTTCGAGCGATTGTGGAGCTCGCCGAACACGAAGGTGGTAACGGACGCGTGGCTTGCAAGCTATCGCGCAAGTTGGCAGCGACCGACGACTCGCAGCTCGTATCGTACGAGCGAGCGCGCGGAGGTCGCGGGAGTCGGCTCGTCGATTGCCGCGAAGGTGCGCATCGAGCCGAACAAGATGCAAGTGGAGGCACTGGCCAACCTCAGGCGATTACGCGAACAGGGCAAGCGCCGGGCCTTGCTTGTCTCTGCTACAGGAACTGGAAAAACGTATCTTGCCGCCTTCGACGTCGCGGCGGTGAATCCGCGGCGCATGCTTTTTGTTGTGCACCGCGAGCGCATTGCAAAAGATGCGCTGCGAAGCTTTGCGAAGGTGGTCGATTCCAGCAAAAAGCTGGGTCTCTTCGTGGGCAACGCGCGGGACCTCGCTGCGAACTATGTGTTCTGTACGGTGCAGTCGCTCTCGCGCCACTTGGACGAGTTCGGGCCTCACGCGTTCGACTATGTTGTGTTCGACGAGGCACATCATGTGGGCGCTGGCAGTTATCAGCGCATTGCCACCCATTTCGAACCCGGCTTCATGCTGGGCATGACGGCGACGCCTGCCCGTAACGACGACTTCAACGTTTATGACTTTTTTGATAATACCATCGCCTACCAAATCACCCTGCAACGAGCGCAAGAGGCAAACATGCTCGCGCCGTTTCACTACTTCGGCATCCACGACCTGGTGATTGATGGGGAGGAAATCGACGAGGTTGCCGACTTCGGGAAGCTAACATCCGAGAGTCGCGTAAGCCATGTACTGGAGCAGCTGGAAAAGTACGACGTCGATTCCGTGCGGCGAGGTCTCGTTTTTTGCTCAAGGACCGAGGAGGCCCATCGTTTGGCGAGGATGTTCAACGAGAGGGGCTACCGTTCGTTGGCGCTGGACGGCTCGTCGAGCGACCAGCAGCGCGAGGACGCCATCGAGCGACTTGAATGTGCGAGGTCCGAGAGGGACGATTGGATTGAGTTTATCTTTACCGTGGACATATTCAATGAGGGCGTGGACATTCCGTCCGTAAACCTCATCGTTATGCTGCGTCCAACGGAATCGGCCATCATTTTTGTGCAGCAGCTCGGTCGCGGATTGCGCCTTCACGAGGGCAAGGACTACGTGTTGGTGCTTGACTTCATCGGCAACTACAAGAAGAGCTACCTTATTCCCATCGCTCTTTCGGGTGACCGTACCTACAACAAGGACAATCTGCGCCGGTTTATTCAGGAAGGTAACCGCATCATTCCGGGCTGCTCGACCATCAACTTCGACGAGATATCCGAAAAACGCATATATAGGCTGCTCGACGAGGAGAAGTTCGGCTCCATCAGGCTCATTCGCAGCGAGTACGACGCGCTCAAAAACATGCTCGGGCGCATTCCCTCGCTTATGGATTTCTACGAAAACGGCGCCATCGATCCGCAACTCATCTTTAGCCACGGGAGTTTGGGCTCGTATCATGCTTTTCTTTCGAAATATGATAAGGACTATAGGGTGAGGTTCTCTAAAACGCAGGAGCAGATGCTTCGCTACGTGTCGCAAAAGCTGGGTGCGGGCAAGCGTGTGCAGGATTTGTTGCTACTCAGGATGCTGCTCGAGAACCCAAAGGTTTCGGAGAAACGGTTTGCGCAGGCAGTGCATGAGGTGTCGCCATCGCTTCCCGTCGCTGCGTGTTCGGTGCGCAACGTGCTGAATGGCTCATTCCTTACGGGCGGGCAGGCAAGGACGTTCTCCCTCTCGAAGTTCTTGGCCGAAGGAGAGGGCGACTTCGCGGCGTCTGCGTTGTTCGTGGGCGCACTCAAGGACGACGAGTTCCGCAAACAGCTCGCCGAAATTGTTGACTACGGCATTTTTGTTCACGAAAGGCGCTTTGCCGAGAACTACGACCACACGAATTTGGTGTTGTACCAAAAGTATACGTACGAGGACGTTTGTTTGCTTCTTGAGTGGAAGGCGAATGTGAGCGGACAAAACATTGGCGGGTACAAGTACGACGAGGACACCAACACGTTTCCCGTGTTCATAAATTACGAAAAGAGCGAGGACATTTCGGACACGACGAAGTATCACGACCGGTTCGTTAGCCCTTCGCGACTCATTGCCATTTCCAAAAGCCGCAGAAGGCTCGATTCCAAGGATATTGAGCGTTTGCGGCATGCGGACGAGACGGGCATGAGGACGTTTTTGTTTGTGCGCAAGAACAAGCATGATGCCGAGTCGAAGGAGTTTTATTACTTGGGGGAGATGCATCCAACTGGCGTGTTTAGACAAATTCTGATGCCGAATGGTGAGAAGTCGCCCATATCCGCTGTTGAGATCGAGTACGACTTGATGACGCCCGTCAAGGACGAGCTATACGACTACCTCACGTCGGGCAAATAGCAATTCTCGCTCGAGCAGCCGTTGTTCGCAGTTTGCTGTTGGTCGCGCTGCTTGTAAATCGCAGCCTTCCATTGTTCGCTCAGCGCATTGCGGCTGGTGGGTATCCCCTCGATGTTGTTAGAACATGCCGTACCCAGAGGTTGGCTTGGTGTTTTGTGCGGGGAGGACGAAGCCTACGATGGCGCCAACGACGCCGCCGGCAATGTGACCAAGGTAGCTGATGTTGCCGCCCACGAAAAGCGCTCCGTACAGCTGCTGGGTTAAATAGAACAGCGTTACGAGGATGAACGTGAGCGGAATCTCGCCCTCGCGAAGCCCAGTGAACGACGAAAGCAGTATGAACGTAAACACCACGCCGCTGGCACCCAACACGCCTGAATGAAGGAAGAAGATGTTTGCGAGGCTGCTAGCCAATGCGCTTGCGAGCATAATACCCGCCAGTTCAAGCGAACCGTATTTCTCCTCAAGCAGTGGGCCAAGGATGAGGATGTACCCCATGTTGGCAAAGAGATGGTCCCAACCAGCGTGGCCGAAGATGTGTGAGACGAGGCAGAAGTATGTTAGCGGATTCGCGAGAGATCCTGGTCGTGAGGTGAAAAGTAACGCCGTGCTCGCTCCTCCCGTGAGGGTACTCGCTATCTGCACGGCAACGCATGCGAATACGAAGCAGAGTGTGACGGGTGCGTTGAACGTGATCTTTGGCAGTTTGCGATTCTGTAGTTGCATGACGTGTCTCCTCTTGGTGGCCTAGCAAGAGTGTATCACTGGCATCAGTGTATCACCGGTATCGACGCTGGGTGCTGCGAACGGGCCACTTACGAGACATTTGACTAATCTGTAGAGGCAGGGCGTTGATGACGGGTATGTTAGAGTAACGTTCACATTCCGGTTGCTTTTGTCATTTGCGACAAACGATGCGAAACGTTATGCAAGGTGGAAGGGATTGAGGCATGTACATCGATACTCATGCGCATTACAATTTGCCCGCATTCGAGGATGACCGTCGGGAGACGTTCGAGCGTATGCGCGGTGTTGGTGTAAGCAAAATCATTTGTCCGGCAATAACGTACGAAAGCAACTGGCAGATGATGGAATGCTTGAAGGGGTTCGAGAACGTCTATTATGCGGTGGGAATGCATCCGAAGCGCGTGTTTCCCGTGCGCAAGGACAAGCGTGTCGAGCGGGTCGTGCCACACATCGCGAAGCTGCGTGATGAGTATGAGTCGAGGGCGCAGGTACTTGCGGAGCTGGAGAGCAAGCTTGCGTCCATCGCAGAGCTGGCTTCGAACGGCGAGCGCGTTGTGGCCGTGGGCGAGGCGGGCTTGGACTATTCGCTCAATCCGGGGACGTTGGAGCGAAAGGTGCAGATGGCGGTGTTCCGCGCGCAGGTGGAGATATCGCTCAAAGCGCATCTGCCGCTTGTGCTGCATGTTCGCGATGCCCACAGGGATGCGATGCACATTTTACATATGTATCGTACTCAGTTCAGGGGTTCGGCGCATTGCTTTTGTTGTGGGTCAAACGAAGCGAAGGAATACCTTGCGATGGGGTTCTCGCTGGGTATCGGTGGCAAGGTGACGTACGAGCAAAATGCTGGGTTGCGTGAGGCCGTTGCGATGGCCCCTCTCGATAGGATTTTGCTCGAGACGGACGCGCCGTATGTGCTGCCTGCTGGATTCTCGGGGTTCGGGGATAAGGACGCTGCATGTGCCGTGCCGACAGGCTTTGCGGCACGACGAAACGATTCGACGGCAATTCCCGTGATCGCGGCAGAAGTTGCGCGACTGCGGGGGATAACCGTGGAAGAAGTTGCGGAGGTGACGACGGCCAATGCTGAGCGCGTTTTCTTTGGGGGCATGTAGTTGGCTGTGGGGCGGGGCGAATGGCTTCGTGAGGCCATTCGCCCCGAGTTGCGCGCGACTAAGCGATTAATACTGAACAGTAGTGTCACTCGTCGATTGCTTGCCATGTTTGAAGGGGTGATGCAACGTCGTGCTATATAATGTGGTTGCGCGGGAAGCAAACGCACCATTTTGGTGCCTCGCCGAGCGTTGCCAAGCTCTACCCATCGTGACGCCCACCTAAGGAGATGCCCATGTTTTGTCCTTACTGTGGTACTTCAATCAGTAATGCCAATGGATTCTGTCCTGAATGCGGAGCTCGACTAGGCGAGGCCGCCGGCGTGCCCGAGGAGTTTTTGACGGGCGGCGGTTCGCGGTCGGCGCAAGGGGCGCTCGATGTCGTCGCCGTTGATGCTTCTGCAAGCAAAGCGTATGAGGGTGATGCTGCTGCGACCGGTTCGTCTTTGGGTGATGGGGCCGGGGTTATTGGGCTTGAGAGCAGTGAAACTGCGAGCGGTGCGCCTTTAACAGGTGGGTTGGAGGTCGCTGGGCACGAAAGCGGGGCTGCTTCGAGTGACAAAACCGTAATGCCTGAAGCTGCCAGCGCTGAATCGTGGTCTGGCGGAGTCTCTTCGTACGAAAGCTTCCAGAATAGCCAAGTCGGGTCGGTGAACAGTAGCGGTGAGATGCCTACTGCCGGTAAGTATTTGGCGCTTGCCATAATTGCGTTTTTGTGTAACTACATTTGCGGCGCAATTGCGATTTTCCAATACAGGCAAATGAAAAAGGCCATTGAGATTGGCGATGTGCAAACCGCTCAATCTAAAGCCAAGAATGTGAAGATTGCAGGTTTCATCGGCATCGGTATTTTTGTCTTGGCTTCGCTTGTCAGTATTGCCGCCATTTCATCTTCGTAGCGATTCTCGAAGGCCGTGTGGCGCAAGATTGTTTTGGCATGCACGGTTGTGCCTGCAGACCTCGAAAACCAGGTTGTTTTCCGCCATATGCTTCGCAGGCTACTTTTTGGTTGCGGTGCGTACCGGTCGCGATGCTCAGCGCGTCGACGTCAGGCGGAATGTCCAGCTTTGTTGCGGGTAAGTTGTCATCGGGACCAAGCCAAGGAAAAACCGTACGAAAATGCGACCTGTGCAAATGGGAGAGTTGCACAGGTCAATATACCGTCCGATTTTGCTCCCGCGATTTGCAGAGGACGCTTTTCCGTCAGTATGCTCCCCAAGATGCTTCATAGTCACAGTTCGATTGGCGTCCCGTCTCAGAATCGTACGAGGCATCGACCCGTGCGACTCACGCAGGGCCCGACCCGATGGAAAGTGGGCCCGCGCGACGCCCCCCGGGGCAAAAACCTGTCGGAATGTCGACCTGTGCAAATCACGCAGGCTCGATTCGACGAAAAAGGGGCCTCAGCGACGTCCCCGGAGAAAGTCTGTCGGAATATCGACCTGTGCAAATCGCCGCGCCGGAATCTGCTGGAATATCGACCTGTGCAACGCTTTCAGTTGCACAAGTCGCATTTCCGACAGACTTTTTTCTCCCGGCCCTCGCGACGGCTCCGACACAGCGCAAGTCGCAGTCCCGCCTTGCGTCGCCGCGACGGCATGCGGGACTGACGGTGGTCAGAAGCTGGCATTGGGCATCGATTATGAACCACCTTGGGGAGCGTATTCGTCGGATTATGCCTCCACGATTTGCATAGGTCGATTTATCGTAAGATTCCATTCCGGAAGAGTTGTAGAGGTCGGTTTCGTAAGATTCCATTCCGGAAGAGTTGCACAGATTGAATTTTCGTTAGATTACACCTCCGCGATTTGCAGGGGTCGGTTTCCGTCCGATTGTCCGGCGGCGCTGTGCAGGGGTCGAGGTTTTGTCCGATATGTTCCCAAAGATGCTTTATAACCTGTGCGATAGCGAGACCCCGGGATTTTCCGTCTTGGGTGGGCCGGCCAGGCCCAGGTTTGCCCCGCCCACTCTGCACCGCTTCGCCCGCCAATACCCGGGGCGAGCCTCCGCATGCGCACTATGAAGCTGCACGCATTTTGCTCCGCCCACCAATACCGGGGACGAGCCGCTAGTGTACATTCTGCAGCATAGCTTTTGCGCATATGGGCGTCTACCTGCGCTTTCTTGGATAAAATATTTTCGGAGGGCGGCAGAATGTACACTTTGGGTTGCTTTCAGTGCGCATTCTGCCGCATCACTTTTAGGCATGTGGCCATCTACCTGCATTTTTGTGCATCAAACGTTTTCGGGGGGGCGGCAGAATGTACACTTGGGCCGGGCGACCCGCTCGGACGCGCGTTGGGCCGGGCGACCCACTCGGAAACCACCCGTTGGGCCGGGCGACCCACTCGGACGCGCGTTGGGCCGGGACCCTAATGAAGCGTCAAATCGCAAAGTAGCCCGGGGGAGCGGCCGCGAGCAGGCCCCCCATGCTCGATAGCTGTTTGAGCTTTGCCCTCCGGCCCGCTGACGGGACATTTAGCCAATCGTTAATGGCAGGGTTGGGCCGGAGCCCGACCGCAAGGGCGATCCGCAGGCGACCAATCCCACGGCTATGAGGCACCTTGGGGAGCAATCCTTACGATTTCCTTGTGAGGCATCGTAGAGGTGGCGGCCATTGAGCCCCGTTGCGTGTGAGCGGGCGTGCGGGTCGAGCGTCTGGCAATCGCACGCTTCGGCAATTGCTTCAGCGCTTGAACGGGTTCATTCCGCCCAGTTTGCCGCGTGATTCCTGTTGCGTTTGAGCCTGTGCCTGCGAAACATCAGAGCTGGACGCGCGTGCTGAGCCGTGCGAAATGTCGCCGAATACCTGAGTTGCAATGATTCTATCGATGGCACGCACGTCCGCGCCACGCTTCAGCTCGATCGTAATATTGCCAGCGCGCGTCCAAAGCTGAATCTCCGAGTCCAAATCGAGATGGCCGGCGTTTTCGCTCGACCACATGTCCACGGCGTCCCAAGGAAGTGAGTATTGTTCGACCTTTTTACCCGTGATGCCCTGACTGTCGCGCACGATGAGTCTTCGGTTGGTAAACACCGCAACGTCTCGGACAGTCTTGAAGGCGATTTGTGGAACTTCGCCCGGAGCGAGGACGTCGTAAATCTCGGCAGGAATCTTTACCTCTCGGAAGAATGTCCACGATGCGACGCACGCCATTTCGTTTTCCATAATCGCGACTCCAATCTGTATGTGAGCTTCCGCTCGTTTACATAAGCTTCGCTAGAGGTAATAGTAGCAGTACTTGCTGTGCGCCGTGCGTGGGACGGTGTGCCTTTTGGGGAGGTGCTACAAAAAGGTGCGTAACGCATATCTCGGGGGATTCAAATAGTTGGTCGTTCGCAAATGACGAGTTTGGGAGTAAGCGAAAACTCGGATGACGAAGCTAACGCTAAGTGGGGTCAGCGGTACACGTTTACACGTTGTGTACTGTGGGCGCCGTTTAGCGGACAAAAGCCGTGCTAAGTGGCGCCAGCGATACACGTTATGAGGGTCGTGTAACGGGAGGGCCGTTTAGGCTGGTCACACTTACGTACGTGACGACTCTTTCCATAGTGGTGTTTTACCGAGGAGCAACGAGATGGAGATGAGGGGTTGCGACGCACAAAGTGTAGTCATCATGACGCTTACGCCCGTTCAAATGTGCCTGCAACTTCCCGCTTCGGCAGGGAGGGTGTTTTTTATGCCGATTCGCGGATAACGTGCAACGACTTGGCGCATACCCAAACACTGCCAAACACCTAGTCCGAAAAACTTGCAACAAAAAAGCAGGCCAACACCCTCGTTGACCTGCGGTTTTGCTGGTCGGGGCGACTGGATTCGAACCAGCGACCCTCTGCTCCCAAAGCAGATGCGCTACCAAACTGCGCCACGCCCCGTCGATTAGAAAATTGTACAACATTCAAATAGCGTATTCAAGAGAAAAAGAATGCCTTTCGCCGCTAAGATGCGGATGCACATACTCATAACACATACACTAATGCAAAAAAGAAATGGCAGACGGAAGAGGTCGTATGGTTCAAAACGGGCTGGGCAGGACCCTCATCATAGCAAATCCCGCAGCGCATAGCGGTGAAGGCGAAAGCGCGGCGCTGTTCGCCACGAGGTTCTTTTCCTCCTTTCACTCCGAAACATCATCGTGCGAGGTTCGCTTAACAGAGAGCGCTGGCGATGCTGTTCGCATGTCGTCTCGTGCAACCGACTACGATAGCATTGTGGCATTAGGTGGTGATGGGCTCATACACGAGGTTGCCAATGGCATTATGCGGATGCCCGAGGAGTTGCGTCCACGCCTTGGCATCATACCCATGGGGTCCGGCAACGACTTTGCTCGCACAATAGGCATGACAGCAAACAACATCGAGCAGTCCATTTATGAGCTTCTTCGTGGGGAGGAACGCTATATCGATTTGGGCAAGGTCAACGAAACATACTTTGTGGAAACGCTCTCATTTGGAACGGACGCTGCCATTGCAATCGACACAACGGAGCGCCGGAAAAACCACACGAGGCAAAAAGGATCGGCGCTCTACGCAACCTCGGGGATAAAGCTCATCGTTTGCGGTAGAAAGGGCTGGGAGTACAAGGCGAATATCGATGGCGAGGAAGTTGAGGGAACCGACATCGTGTTTGCGGTGCAGAATGGTCCTACCTATGGCGGTGGGTTCCGGATTACGCCCGATGCGATTCCCGACGACGGGTATCTCGACATGTGCTATACGCAGAGTCGCGCCGCGTTACCGCACGCGCTGTTGCTCTTTGGGCTTGCGCGTGTCGGTAAGCATACGAATTCGAGGAGTCTCACCATTCGTCGGGCGAGACATGCGGAGCTGGAATTCGTGGGCGAGGAAGCGGCTCCGTGCCAGGTGGATGGCGAGGAGTACTCCGCCAATCGCTACGTTATCGACGTTGTTCCGCAGGCGCTTCGCGTGATTGTGCCGGAAGGTTGCACCTGGCAGGGGAGGCTCCATGGCAGACAAAACACTTATGCGTAAAACGTCTGTTTTGCCAAACAGACGTGGGCGGGGTCGTAGTGACGACGAGTTCGTAAACGACGATAAGTACGGAACTGTCGTCGACGTAGATGCCGAAGACGATTTCGGGACCGGCGACGGCTTCAGAACCGCTGGCCAGCCCGGGTTCGCTGGCCAGCCCGGTCCCGCTGGCAGGCCTGGGTTCGCTGGCAAGCCTGGGCCCGATGAACAACCCGGTCCCGGTGGCCAGTCTGGACCTGCTGGCCAGCCTGGACTCGGCAACAAGCTTGGGCCCGGTAACAAACCCGATCCCGACGACGATTTCGGAATCGATGACAAGCCCAGAACCGACGCGCAGCTCGCTGCCAGTTTCGAGGCGCCAATCGAGCGCAGGCGCGGTTGGGGTGTTCCGCCGCGCGAACCGGCCGACCACAGGTACAATTTGCTTCCGCCCGAACCCGATAAGCGCCGACAGCTTCGTGCGTGTTGCTTCTTCGTGCTCTTTGGGCTGCTCTCGTTCTTCGTAATAGGCGAACTTGCGTCTTCGCCCGACGCACAGAGCGGAACCATCCACGCGCTCGACCAAAAGAAGGACACGGTCATGACGCTCGTTGGTGGTTCATCTGCCACATCGGCAGCCATTACGGTTTTGCCGGGAGACGTGGCTACGCCCATTGCCGAAAAGCTCGTGGACCTAAGCTCGGACTTTCTCATTGTGATCGCGGCCATCTACCTAGAGAAATACCTTCTCACTGTTATAGGCTTTCTTACCTTTAAGATAATTGTTCCCCTGGGTTGCGCGATTATGTGCGGATGTATTTTGTCGCGCGGGAACGAGGAAGTGCGTTCGGCAATCGTTGGATTTGTGATAAAAGCAATCCTTATGGGCATTGCCATGTATTTGGTCGTGCCGGTGAGCGTGTTCGTTTCGTCCATGATAGAGAGCACATATCAAGCCTCGCTTAACGAAACGCTTGAGGCGGCGTCGCAAACAGCACAGAAAATCGAGGAAAGCGCATCAGAGGAATCGAAGTCGAAGGAAGAGCAAGGTTGGCTGGAAAGGTTGCAGGACATTCCGAACGCGATTGCCGAAATTCCCGACGAGGTGGGCGACCTCGTTGAAGAGGCAAAGGTGGCGCTTAACAACTTTATTGAAGCCCTGGCCGTGATGATAGTAACGTCGTGCATTATCCCCGTGCTGGTGCTGGCCTTCTTCCTATGGTTGGTTAAGGCGATGCTCGGCATAAACGTGGACCTTCCTATGGCGTATCTGTATCCGCGCACCTTCAAGAAGAAGTAGGAGGGACGCTCGTTTTGGGCACAGAGTTCCACCCAGGCAAGGCAACCTCTTGGGGCCTGCCAGCTGCGGGTGAGCAGGAGAAGGCTAATGCCAACCGCTGAGGCAAGGTAACCTGTTGGCGCCTGCTACCCGCCGCAAGCTTGCAACCTAGAGCAGCTGGCGGATTTTGCTTCGCACTTCGTTAAGGGAACACAGCTTGTCGGCTGCAGTAACCACCCAACCTTCGGAAGTATGTGGCGGGGTTAAGCAGCAAACGGGCCACATATGATGCAGGATTGCGTCTAGTTGCGCATCGTCGGCACCAAACTCCTCGCGGGCGATGCGAGCGCCTTCCAGAGGATGTGTGTGTCCCTTTTCGCGGGAAGGGCTGAGGAACACCTCGTCCTCCGTCATTCCTATGTCGTGCAAAAGGCCGGCGCGAACGGTCGTGACTTCATCAATGGAGGCCCCGTGCCGGTTGAGCCACCTCGTGAGACGAAGGGCTATGCCTGCCGTCTCGAGGCTGTGTGCGGCGATGTTGCCGTCCTTGCTATGGTGTGGCACGTCAATCGCCTTGGCAAATCGCTCGGAGGCAATAATGTCCGTCCCAAAATCCATAATGTCTTTCTCGAGTGCTTCGTCCATGTACACGAACAATCTCTCTCTGGTGCGCTACATGAGGGGAGCGGCGAGCCTCAGGACTGCGGTGCCAAGGCGTTTGGTAACCGCAGAATCTACGTAATCTTGTGTTACCTCTGTGCTCTGCTCAAACATCCATTCGAAGTCCGCTTTGGTATCGGCCACCGCGTCGCACCCGTAGTATAAGCAGCCGTTTTCGAAGTGGTGGTAGAGGCTGCGGTAGTCCAGGTTTATGGTGCCACAGGTCGCCACTGCGTCGTCCGCAACGCTCATTTTGGCATGGACAAAACCGGGCGTATACTCAAAAATGCGCACACCACAGCACACGAGGTTATGGTAGTACGAGCGAGTGAGGGAGTACACGAGCTTCTTGTCGGGGATGCCAGGGGTAATGATGCGTACGTCCACACCGCGTTGCGCTGCCAAGCCAAACGCACGCGTCATTTCGTCGGTAATTATAAGGTATGGTGTAACGAACCAAGCGTAATGCTCGGCATATTCGGCCACGGAAATGTATACGTCCTCACCAATGGGGTCGTTGTCCATGGGGCTATCTGCATAGGGCTGAATGAAGCCTTGAGCCTCTTTGCTTGCGGGAACCTCAGGGAAGTACTCATCGAAGGTTTTGTCTGCGGCGTCGCCCTCGGAAGCTGCGTTCCACATCTCGAGGAATGCCACGGTGAGGTTTTGTACCGCAGGGCCAACGAGTTTAATGCCAGTATCCTTCCAGTGTCCAAAGGGCTCAGTGACGTGGAAGTACTCGTCGGCGAGGTTGTAGCCACCCGTGAAGCCCACGAGACCGTCGATAACGGTGATCTTGCGATGGTCGCGGTTGTTGGGGAATAAGTTGAGTCCGGGAGAGAAGGGATTGAACACCTTTGCTTTTATCCCCTTTGCTTCAAGACGGTCTACGAAGTCGGTGTTAACAAAGCCAATCGAACCCATGTCGTCGTAGAACACGCGCACTTCGACGCCCGCCTGAACGCGCTCAACAAGAACATCTTGGATGCCGTGCCAACTACCGGAGTCCTCGATGGCATGATACTCCATAAATATGAAGTGCTTGGCTTTGCGCAGCTCTGCCTTTTGCGCTTCGAGACCATCGGCCGCATCGGAGTAGTACGTAATTGACGTATCGTCGAACACAGGGTAAGACGACTCGTTGCGTATGTAGTGTGCGATGTTCCCCGCGCGTTTGTCAACTTGTTCAAACCGGGCGAGCGCCTCGTCTCCCGTGGGAAGGAGCGGCAAGAGCTTTTTGTCGATCTCTTTGTAGCGACGACCCATCGTAAGCGTGTGGCCGTTAAAACCGACCAAAAGATAAAACACTATGCCAAAAATGGGCAGTGCCATTAAAAGCACCATCCACGTTAGCTTCATGGCGGAGGGCCTGTTCTCGTTGTAAATGTTGAGCACCAGGAACACGCCAATCACACGAGTCGCAATTGAGAAAAGCTGGACGTGCTCGATGAAGAAAACATTGATAAGAACAATAACGAGCACCTGTAAGACCATCGCGAGAAGGGCGAATATAAGACGCTTGTTGCCATTCTTAACGGAGGCTTCTGTTTCGATGGTGGTTTTCTTGGCCATACACTACTCCTAGTACTGTTCGTACGTCTAAGCATTCAAGGTAAAGCACAACATGGTGATGTCGTCGGCCTGCGGTGCTCCGTCTGCGAATCGGTAGACTTCGTCGTAAACAATGTGAATCAGCTCTTCAGGGTTCGCATCCGGATTCAAGTTGAGTGCTTCGACCAAACGCGGCTCCTTGAACATCTCCTCATTGGGATTGTTCGCCTCTGGTACTCCGTCGGTGTATACGAAAATGCAGTCGCCCGGGTAGAGTTCAAACTCTCGATTGCGATACTTTGCGCGCTCCATGCTGCCGACGAACAAGTTGTGTCGGTAGTCCAGAAGTTCAAACTTTCCGCCGGCGCGGCGAATGCCGGGCTTTTCGTGGCCGGCGTTGCAGGCGATGCCCTTGCCGGTCGAGAGTTCGATTATTGCCAACCATACCGTTACGAACATGTTTGAGGTGTTGCGCTCGCATAGCTGTAGGTTCACGCGCGTCAGCGCGGTTGCCGGATCGCAGCCAACCATAAGCTGGTTTCGAATCAGCGTCTTGGAGACCATCATGAACATTGCTGCGGGAATGCCCTTGCCGGAGACGTCTGCGATCACCAGCGCCAGGTGGTCGTTGTCGATGAGGAAGAAGTCGTAGAAGTCCCCGCCGACTTCCTTGGCCGGCGTCATGGAGGCGTATAGGTCGAACTCGTTGCGGTCGGGGAACGCGGGGAAGTTTTGAGGTAGCGCGTTCGCCTGAATTTCCCTGGCCATCACCAACTCGCCGGCAATGCGCTCCTGGTCCTTCTTGGTTTCAATGCGTATGGCTTGACGTTTGAGCACATAGCGAATAAACCAGACGTCAGCCACTATGCAGGCAAGCACAATGATTCCCCAGAACAGCGGCGTCTCGTAGAGGGTTAGCTCTTTGTCCAGTACGATGGAGCATTCGTGTCTCCCCGACGCCAATACGAAAGTGTATTGTCCGCCATGCAGGTTTGTGTAATCGACTGGCTTGAGCGAGCTGCGCCTGATTGTGTTGGATTGAAGGTCAAAGCCATCCAAACGATACGTAACCTGAGGATCGGAGAGCGAATAGTCCAGCACGTACGGGAATACGGTGACTTTGCGCGTGTTGGACGGCAGTTTGAAGGTGCCATCACTCTCCGGATAGATGCGCTTTCCATTGCAGTCGATGTAAGGCAGGGAGAGCCTCACCGTGCCGGTATTGTCGAATGGCTTATCAATGTCGACTTGTACGACGCCTTCGTTGCCCGACACGTACAAATGCCCGTCTTGGGAATACTCGCTATAGGAGTTCGCCGTGGGAACGTAATAGAGTCCGTTGGCCATTCCAAGGTGAGTCGCGTCCGCGCTCTTGCCACCCGAAAGAGCGCTGGCAGGAACAACATAAATGCCCGTACCACCCAGCAACCACAGGTCTCCGTTGCTGTTTTCGTAAATATCATAGATGTTCGCGTAAGGTAATTCCTGAACGACTTCGACCTTGTAGTCGGGCGTCATGGAAGAGAGATGATTTGCGGTAACGATCCAATAGCGGTCCCCCGAACGACTACGTTTGATTCTGGGGACAAGATCTGAGGGCAAGCCGTCCTCCTTGCTGATGCGGCGTAGTCCGTTGGAATCTATAATGTATATGCCATCTCCGTCAGAACCTGCGAGGATTTCGTGGTTGTATCCCTCGGCAACCGTAAGAATGAGCCGAACCGCAAGTCCTTCTTCCTGATCGTAGCGTTGTGTTACGCGGTCTCCCTCAATGACGTTGAGCCCCTCATTTGTGGCAACAAGAATCGAACCGTCCTCGCATTCGCTCACCACGCGCACCTGCTCGGACACAATGCCGTCCTCCTGAGAAAACTGTGTGAGCTCGCCGTCGCTATATCGAAGAAGGCCGCGTTCGCGAATCGTTGAAATCCAAAGTCGGTTCTTGCTATCGCGAATGATGGAACGGATGCGAATGCCGTCCAAATACTCAATGAGGTCGGACGTCTCAATCGGCGTGCCGGAAGCAGTAGTGGCCTTTGTGATGGGCAGCTTGTCGAGTACGTGGCCGTCCTCTATAACTCGCAGGCCATTATCTGTTGCAATGAAGAGCTGCTTGTTGCGCAAGCACGTGGAATTTACAACTTCTGGAGGCAGGTCGTATCGGTTGAAGAGGTCGGTAAACTGGTTCGGTACGATCTTTTCCACGCCTTGTCGGTCGGACGCAATCCAAATGTCGCCGTCTTCGTCGGTCATGATTTGACAAAACGCGTCGTTCATGGGATTTTCGGTGAGAAGGCTCAGCTTTTCTTGGTCGAAACAGCCTACGCCAGTGCGGGCGCAAATCCAAACGTTGCCAGCTATGTATTCAAGGCGCTTCAGACCGTGAAGAGGGGAGAGGTCCCATTGTTCCCAAGAATCAATCGGCTCTTCCAGCGTGCCGTGGCAAAGATGGTGGTCGGTCCCGACGTACAAATAGCCTGGATGCTCGGGGTCGGGAAGCATGGTGATAATATCTTCCATCGCATAGTCTGACCTGCGAACATGGGCAGTTATCTTTCCCGCCCGCAGCACATACAGGTCACCTGTGCTCGAAAGACCATACATTTGCCCGTCGCTTCCAAGGCGTACTTCATAAAGCGTGTGACCGTCGATTCGATCGTCCCTAATGAGAGATGCCTGCATGTTTTTGTCAATCGTTACCATGCCGTCGGCAGTGGCGACATACATCATGCCCGATTTGTCTTCCGCAATGGAGCGAATGCTGAGTGAGCTCAGGCCATCTTCCTTTCCCCAGTTGCGAAAACTCCCGTTTTCCATAAGAAAGATGCCGTTCGCGTTCGAGCCGACCCACAGCCGACCCTTGCTGTCGACGTACATGCATCGCGTGCTGGCTATGTCGCGTGCGGAATCAAGACGCTCGAAGGTGTGGCCGTCGTAGCGAATGAGGCCGGTGTACGTTCCTATCCACATAAATCCATCGCGTGTTTGCGCGATTGCGTTTACGTCCGACGAGGGCAGGCCGTTATTGTTGTTGTAAAGGACGATGGAAAAGCCGTCGCTTTTGCCAATAGGATCGACGGAGGGATTAATGTTTATGTTGCCGGAGGTATTGAGCGACATGGGCTTGGTTCTTGCTTGCGCCACGGGAGCCCACGTAATCGCGACGATAATGACTAGCAGAGAAAACAGAAGCTGCCAGTGGCGCCTGCGTGTGTTTTGACGGTTCGTCATTGGTTAACTCCTCTAAGTAAATAAGCTGTACCTCGCTCCTCGCCTCCGCGATTCTTCATTTACTTCTGCATACATCTTACGACGCGCGCGAATTGTTCTCAAGTTTAATGTATGACAACAGCTTATGAAAATGACTAGATAGCAAAACAGGCCAGAGACAAAACCCTGACCTGAGAAGATTTGGTAGCCCGTACCGGATTCGAACCGGTGATCTCCGCCTTGAGAGGAAAACTAGGGGTCTCCCTCGCAGGGTCCCTGAGCGACTTTCCCCAGCTCAGGGGTCCTGCATGGGACTCCATGGGACCAGCGGGTACCGGCCAAAATCCCCTCAGAAATCCCCTGTACAAATCCCCTGCTTCCGACACGGGTTTCCGCAGGTAATACCCATGGAGAGTATAGCTTCAGAGACACCGAATGAGTACTTGCAGACTCACGAACGGAGGCACGAAATGACAAGCTATTGGGACGAACTTTGCCAGGCCGAGGAGCTCGCGTACTTCAAGGGAGACATGGTCCTCGACAGCCCGGAGTCCTACACCGCAGAGGAGATGTGGGACGTGGTAATGGAGATGTTTGAGGCCACCATCGCCGTCCAGGACGCCATGCACGAGGACTTCATGAGCCACATCCCGGAGGAGCGCCAGGCCCTGCTCGACGCGTGCGTGGGCTCCGGCACCGCCAGCGAGGAGTGGTGGAAGAACACGCTCCTCGGCTACGAGGAGATGCCCGATTACCCAGCACAGATCACGGGCGGAATGGCGGCACAATAAGCTGGGTAACTGACAGCATATGAGCAACGGGCCGGGTAGCGATTACCCGGCCCTCGTCGTCAGGAGGACGTCATGACGAGAAGAAAACAGTTTGAAGGAGAGACCCTATGAGCGAGTCCCTCGCACAGGCAGCCGAGAGGCTTCTCGAACGCAAGCGCATCGGACTGGAATTCGCGATAGAGGCGCTGGAGACGGTCGGCTATGCCGTTAAGCAGTCAAAGGACGGGCACTACAGAGTGACCTCGGCATCAAACAGAGCAGCAGTCGAGTCACCACCGAAACCATGTCGGACGTCGTGGAGTTCCTAGACGAGTATCCGCACCTGCTGACGCCACGAGACATCTCGTCAATCACCGGCATCAGTGTCTGCTACTCCAGGAAGCTCTGCCGAGAGCAGGTTCTGCCAGCGGTTCAGGTCGGCAACGGGCGCTGGTTCGTGCCAAAGCCTAAGTTCATCGAGTACCTGAACAGGACCGGAATGCGGGTTACCTTGCCCCAGTCTCGCCTTCGCGCTGGAGTATAATTGCTTGCCCGTAGCACAGGAGACAGGAACGGCATGGCGAGCATACGAAAGCAATGGCTCACACCCGCACAGCAGGTGCAACAGTTAAAGGACAAGGGCGTCAAGTTCAATCTGATGCCAGAGGCAGAGGCAGAGCGATACCTTCGCGAGAACAACAACTACTTCAGGTTGAGATCCCACCGCGTGAGGTTCCCCAAGCACGAAGGTGGCCCCAATGACGGCAAGTACACCAACCTCGACTTCGCCATGCTCGTGGACGTGGCCATCATCGACATGCACCTCCGCGACATCCTCCTGCCAATGACACTCGATATCGAGCACTTCAGCAAGGTGCTCCTCCTCGACGCCATGGAGAAACATCACGAGGATGGCTACCAGGTGGTGCAAGACTTTGTCGCGCTGTCCGACTATACCGACAACGCGGGCAACGCTCGCAACCATCTCTTAGAAGAAATTGGTCGTGGCATTACGAGTCCGTACACCCAAGGCTTGATCCAGAGGCACCCGATAGGAGATTATCCCGCGTGGGAGCTCCTGGAGGTCATCTCCTTCGGTAGCTTCATACAGTTTTGGCGCTTCTGCTCCGACCGTTACTCCGACAGCTCCATGCTCGAGGACTTCTACATGCTTCAGAGCGTAAAGGGCTTGCGAAACGCGTGCGCCCACAACAACTGCATCCTCAACGACATGGGATCGAGCACCCCTGTCTACCGCGCGAACAACCAGGTCGCACAGGGACTCGCCTCCATCGGCGTCGGCAGGGCCATGCGCAGGACCAAGCTCTCCAACGACAGGTTTATCCAAATCGCAACGACGCTCTACATGCACCAGCGGATAGCTTCCGACGGTGTCAAGGCGAATCGCGGCGTGCGTCTGCGTGAGCTCGTCCAGAGGACGAAAAGGCACGAGGACTACTACAGACAGCTTGTCGGACCAGCCAGCAGCTGTCTCATGTTCATCACCAAAATGGTCGAGGGGTGGTACCCAGAGCCGACCTCGTGACAAAGGGGCAAGCTATCTCCATGCGGTAACCGGCTCACCCCGTGGCGCCGCTCGGCACCTGCTACGCATCCTCCCACGATGGAAAACACGTCAAGTTCTTGACATGGTGGGATGAATTCGGGAATATACCTCTACAGCGAAAAACGGCTTGCCGTTTTAAAGAGGGGTTCCTCCTTCGGGAGCGAACGCCTCTATTTTTATGCATCGGCGCTACGGCGTGCGATCTACCGTTATCTCCTCGAGCCTCCTAGCTGCCACCTCGAACCACCGCACAGCCTTCTCGTCCATCCCGCAGTTCGCCCAATGCGTGTAGTACCGCCACTCGGAAAAGATGGCTGAGCCGAGGATGAAGGGGTCGTCGATACGGTCACCATATAGTTCAAGCGACCGCAGGTCACCGAGCTGCTGACCGTACATCCTCTCGAACGACTTGCCGCAGTCCATTGCCAGCCCGAGTGACCACATCTCCTCAAGCGAGATTGCCGCTACGATGCCACTCTCGCCGATGGCCTTCGCGGCGTAGGCGAGCCTCTTCGCAAAAGCGTGGAGCAGCGGCGTCTTCCTCTCCACGCCGTCGTAATCCACTCTCAGCTGCTCGCGCACGAGCATGAGCGTGTTGCCGAGGACGCTCTTCCCGCGCCAGTCCTTCGGGCAAAGCCTGAGCGGGTCGGTCATCCTGCGGCCGATGCCCCAGAGGTAGTCGTTGCGGGCGCACTCCGCGAGGACCGCGTCGCCGGTGGAGAGCAGCCGCTCCCTCAGCAGGGCGTTGCCGGAGAACTTCGCACGGAGGGCACGCCATGCCACCAGCTGGCAGCTGCCCAGCCACACGTCCTTGTCGAACCCGCTCACCTGCCGACCGAGGTCCTGCATCTCCTGCGGGTCCTCGGTGGCCATGATCTTCGTGGCGCTGTCCTCGTCCCCGAACATGACGGCCTTCTGCCACATGATGTGCTGCTCGGCACAGCGGTATCTGATGCCGTCGTCTTCGAAGGTCGAGGGGTACCAGTTGGAGAGGTAGGCATTCGGCTCGGTTATCAGGTGGAAGCAGATGACCTTCATGGCGCTCCTCCTCGGCATATTTAACCCATACAAAGGATTCTACGCCATGGAAGGTGCTACGAAGCAGTGAGGTACCCTGCCTGCCCCGCTTGGTCAATCACCATCCGTGCATACCCATACGCCGGGCTGCTCTACACGGTCCCGTTCCCCCCGACCAGCCGCGTGTCGTTGTAGAACGTACCCATGCCTGACACTCCAGCAGGCAGCGCCCAGCTTGAGCCCGCATAGATCGTCGTGAGGTTCCCGCTCCGCGAGACCGCGTAGAACAGGTCCGCCAGCGACGACGGGTCCAGTCCCGAGAGGTCCAGCGTCACGAGTCCCGAGCAAGCGTTGAAGGCGTATCGCATCGACGCCAGCCCGCTCACATAAGCTCAGCCGGTCACCGCCGTGAGCGTCGTGTTCGAGTAGAACCAGTAGTCCAGTGGTGCCAAGCACCAGGTTGTTCTTGCCAGCAGTGCTTGTGGGCACGTAGCCCGTGCCGCCCACGAGGCGGTTGCAGCCGTAGAGTACGGAGGTGTACGACGTGATGGAGCTGTTGTCGAAGCCCGTGGCGAAGATGCTCTCCAGGTGGTTGCAGCTCGTGAACATCTGCGTCACGCTCACGCACCCGCTCAGCTCCTCGAAGCCCGACACCTCCGTCAGCGCAATCATGCCCGTGCACCAGTAGGCGAAGTTCGACATCCCCGCACCGGACCAGTCAGAGTCGAAGACGACCCTCCTCACCTGCGAGCGAACCGAGTGCCAGGGCCGGGCAGAGTCCGATGAGTATCCCTGCGTGTCCACCTCCCAGCACTACACAATCGTCCCCACGTCCGAGCTGCGCCCGTTCCGGTAGTTGAACTCCAGCGTGCCGTCGGTCAGCAGCATCGCCCAGGCCTTCACGCCGGTGTCCCAGGTGAGGTCCAGTATCGCCTGCGCCATGACCCCCGGCTGGTACTGCGTCTGCGTGCCGTTCTGCGCCCGTGTCGCGTCCGCGATGTCGTCGAAGACGGCCGACGACAGCACCTCGCTCTGCAGCTGCTTGTACGGCTGCGGCACGTACCCGCCCGCGTCGGTACCGTCGAGCGCCGCCACGGCCGCCGCCATCTGTGAGGGCCTATAGGTCGTCGCCACGCCGGCCTGGTACCGGATCGCGTTGGCGATGTCGGTAAGGATGGATGTCTGGATGGTCCCCACGCTCATCAGAAGCTCACCCCGCTCAGGTCTTCCAAAGCCGCTATCGCGTCGTCCACGTACTTCTTGGTGGCGAAGTTGGCGTCCGTCGTCGGGGTGATTCCCGAGACCGCACCCGTGAGCGTCGCCCCCGCCAGCGCCGCGTAGCCCGACAGGTCGATGGAGATCACGTCGTTGGTGATGCCGAGCGGCAAGGCCGCGGCGAGCGTGCTCCCGCCGCCGTAGACGTTGCCCACGCCCTCCACGCTGATGTTCATGGTGCTGGTCGATGTCGACGGCCTGGTCACGTCGGAGGTCACGCGCATGAGGTTGCCGCTCGTCACGTTGAGCAGCAGCGTCTCTTTCGCGAGCGCGTTGCCGCCCGTCTTGGCGTAGCCCGACCCGGTGCTCCCGGGAGCGACGTCCAGCGTCGTCTCGATGAGCCCGCGCAGCCTCGCAAGCTCCACGATTCCCTTGCAGGTGATTTTGTGCTGCGTCTCGTCGATGGCCGTCACCTTGCAGATGGAGTCGGAACGCGTGCTGTAGAGCAGCTGCCCGACCATGTTGCCGCCGTAGTAGCCGGTGAAGGTCCTCGTGTCGTTCTGGCCGACCTCCGTCACCTTTATGCCGCTGGTGACCAGTCCGGAGAGGTCGACGGAGAGCTCGCTGTTGGAAAGAGAGAGCGGCGAGACGGGCGTGAAGGTGGTGCCGTCAGCACCGTCGGCACCGGCTGGTCCCTGCGGGCCCGTCGCTCCCGTGGCACCTGTCGGCCCCTGTTGCCCGACGAGGTCAGCTGAGCTCGTGCCCGAAGCGCTAGTCACTGAGAGGACCGTGCCATTCCAGCTGTGCGTGCACGAGATACCATCCTCGCCGTCGTCGCCCTTGGGACCCGTCTCTCCCTGGATTCCCTGTGGCCCCTGCGCGCCGGTCGCGCCGGTGGCACCGGTGTCTCCCTTGTCGTCCTTCGGACCGGTCGCGCCGGTGTCGCCCTTCGGCCCCTGGGGACCCGTGTCACCGGTGTCGTCCTTGGGACCCTGCGGCCCGGTGTCACCCTTGTCGCCTTTGGCGCCGTCGAAGTCGCCTCGCTCGGCGGCAGCGATGAGCGCAAGCCTAGCCTCGTCAGCCAGTTCCGCCGCGGCGTTGGCCGCGTCGGTCGTAATCTCCTCCGCGTGCTCGTACGCGTTGATGGCGCCGACGAACAGCGTAAAGCCGTCCTCTTCCTACTCTTCGCCGTTGACCAGCACCGGTTCCACGCGGATCGTGAACACGCGCGAGCTCACGTAGCTATCGTCCCCAAGCGAGAGCATCACCTGCGCGTCCACGACACCGGCAGTCCCGCACATGGCTGCGGGATAGTAGACGACAAACGTCCCCTCGGAGGCGTCCACCTCCTCGAAGGCCACGGTCCCGCGCTTTTGCCAGACACGCGATGCCTCCACACGAGGTAGGCCGTAGCACCAGTGAGGTCGGCAGCAGCACCGTCCTGCCTCACGACTAGCGAGATGCCACGTCCCACCGCGTCTGCGGACGAGGCAACAAGGATTTCCTCGAATCGCTCGTCCACCCTGTTCCAAACGAGCGAGTGAAGTCCGTATCCGTCGAGCATGCGACACCTCCGTTTCAGCCGTTTCGAGGGTATGCCCACGTCACAGGGTCAACGAGGCCTCAGAACTCCAGCCCCTCAAGGTCGTCCAGCTCGTCGATCGCCTCGGTAACCGTCTCATCCACGTAGACCGTGGAGGTCGCCACGGTCAGGTTGCCGTCGATGCCCGCAACGTCATCCTGCAGCGCGGCAACGTCGGCGGCAAGCGTGCTCGCAGTCGCGTAGTCCATGGGCTGCACCGTCCCGATGGTCACGCGACAGATGACCGCATCCCCGAAGGTCCTCACGCGCCGAACCACGCGTGCCCTCAGCCGCCACTCGGGCGACCTCGACGTATCAATCACGGCCATGGTGTCCCCGAGCCCCGCCTCACCACCGTCCAGCGCGGCCACGTCGACCTCGTACGACACCTTGGGCTGCGTGGCCTCGGTCAGTGCCCTCCTCGTCAGCGCCAGCAGCCTCGCGGGGTCGTCACAGCCTGGAAAGCTCACCTGCCCGAAGCTGTGCACCTTGGCCGTCCTGTCCGCGTTCCAACGGCCCCACACCAGCCGCGCGCCCTCGTCGCCGACCCAGTTGACCCCGCCGTTGACCTCGCCAAACGTCAGCCTCTTCCTGTATCCGCCGACGTAGCGCCCGTCCTCGTCGGTCAGGGGAAGCCCCATCCCGAAGCCGTAGAGCGCCGTGTAGACGTCCTGCTCAATGTAGAACGGCGCACTTGCAAGTCCGTTTTCGGCTCTCGACGGCGGATTAAGCCGCAAGGCGCGACGGCCGCACATTATGGAATGTGACGCCGGGAGTCCATGGCGCCGCCCCATCGTGTAGAGTTGTCGGGAGGAAAAGA
>JAFWMH010000035.1 GCA_017510785.1 Atopobiaceae bacterium
GGCGCCGGGCAGTCGGTCGCGGGCGCGCAAGGTGGCGCCGGGCAGTCGGTCGCGGCTGGCACTGCGTCTGGACACAGCGCGGGCGGACAGTCGGTCGCCGGCGGTTCCGCTGCGAGCACGCAAGGCGGTGCGCAGGGCGTTCGCGCTACTTCAGGCGGGAGCACACGCGGAGGAGGCAGTTCACAATCCGCCCGGTCACAGATGGCGACCCAATCTCCAGTAACGTTTAGCACCAACCCAGCCGTTCGCCTTGTGCAGGCAGAAAACGCGGGCATCGGCATGAGCTGGCATGGATTTACCAAGTTTTGGTGCGCAGCCACTACAATTGTCTGCGCATTATTGGCAATGAGTTCATACAGGAACTTATCGACCTCCATAAACCCAGGTTCTCAGCACGTTTCAGGCTTGTTCTTCTGCGTGTTGAGCGTCTGCTATTTCATTGCCTATTATTTTCTTACAAAATTCAAACGCGGCGCAACTGCCATGGTTGTACTTTCTTCCCTGCTTGGCTGTGTGCCAGCAATAAAGGACGCCATTCTGTACGCACAATCCTCCGAGTCTATGCTCGTACTGTGTGGCATGCAAATATTAATGGCTTTTGCCGCGCTGTGCTACTATTCCGCTCCGAAACGCAAGGTGCTCTTCTCATTGTGATGTCTTTGGCCGCGATTCTGCCGCGACCTCACCCGCTTCATAAAACAGTACGTACCCACAATTTTTATCATGATGTTCTACGTCAGAGGCTCGTGCCGACCACACTCCGGGTCACGGGCTCCCAAGTCCATGGCATCTACGCGGCTTGCGACGCGCGGTGGAATCGCAACCAAATAACGAGCCCCGCAACCACAAGAATCACGACGGCAATAATCGCAACGGTAGTGCTCTCGATCGTAGCGTTGGCGTTTTCCTTTCCCGAATTCGCTTGTACTGCTGCAGCGGATGGCTCTTCGGCATCACCCGAGAGCTCGGTTTCGTTCTCGTTCGACCTTTGCAGAGCGCTGGCGACCTTCTTGACATCCTCCGCACTGCTTACCTCGGCTTCTTGCCCCTCGGCATTCGTGAAGCGAGCCGTTTTGCCATCCGACACGAACCCGGCACCCGCGTCATTGCGAATGGACACGCCCCCGTCGCGGGACTCAACCGTGTACGCGTGGGTATTGTCGAGCACGACCGAACCTCCGTCGGGGTTCACTAGAACAAGGTGCGCCTCATCGTCCACGCTTACAAGAGAGCCATCACCAAGTTGGATGCCCTGGCCATCGCTCGTACCGTGCTGTGTTCCCGACTCCTTTTGGCCATCGTGGGATGAGTTGCCTCCTGACGACTTATCCTGTTTGTTGGCCTTGTCGTCGCCGTTGCCGGACGGTCCATCGTTAATGTTGGCACCCCCGGTCTTGCCGCCGGAGCCGCCGTTGCCGGCCGACCCGCCGCTGGTATTAGCGTTACCACTGGCGCCGCTGCCTTTCCCTCCGGAGCCTTTCCCACCGGATGAATTGCCGTCGGACTTGCCCGCCGAGGAATCGTCGGTCACGTTGCTTGGGCTGTCGTCACCACCCGCTCGTGCATCCGAATGATCCGGGGCATTGGTCCCTGCGCCTTCGTCGTGCCCTTTTTCGCCATCCTGTGAATTGGCATGCACGGTGTCGCCCTCATCGGTGGGCTCGGTTTCGGAATCGGACGGATTCTGGTTGCTGCCCCCGCCGCCTCGTCAGTTCCGCCTCCCTGCGCGTCGTTGTACGCGACACCTTCGCCACCGGTCGCGTCGGCCGGGTGCTGTTGCCGTTCGCTGCTGCGTTAGCTGCGCTGGCTGGGTCGCTGTTGTCGTTCGCCGCCGAGTTGGCTGCGTCGGCCCCGCCGGTCGCTGCCTGCTGAACCGCTACCATCTGGTAGATTACCGTCACCCGTCAGGTCGACACTCTGGCCATCGGCTGCGCTGCTTGGGCTGGCTTCGTCGTTGCCGCTCGCCGGGTCTTCGTCGTTAACGTCAGACGACTCTATGGCAGGAAATCGCCCGTATGAAGTCTCGGAAACCGCTTCCGCAATTGCCTCGGGTGGCACAAAACCCACCGCCAAGATAGAGCTCAAGATGCATGCAAACACCCGTGCGCTCATGGAACCTCTCTTGTAACCCATGATCCCATCGTCAATCGCCCGCTCAAAAGAGATGGCGCAAACCGTCTTCATGCGGCTTGGTGCTGCACAGCAACCGCAACGTTGCAGCCCGCTACCGGCATGCGTCGGCCATCGTCGAGCATCGGAGCCGCAGGCCGTCGGCACCGCAGGACACTCGCCCCACAGGACGTTAGCCCCGTGGGACGTCGGCCACTTCATGCGAACCGCCCAAAGCATCCGATGCGTAACTTCTGTTAAATAGTTATTATACAGAAAAACACCAGCGATGTGCATTTGTCAACCACGCGATTTGGCAAGCAAAGCGTGACCCCATGCACTAGACATGGACCAGCCTAGCCCTCCAAGGCTGCCTGCCCCTAAAGAAGCGTCAAATCGCGAAGTGGCCCGGAGGAGCAGCCGCGCGCAGTTCCGCAGGAACCAGGACTGTGTGAGCACGGCGCCCTCCGGGCCACGGACGGGCATTTGACTATTCTTTAGGGGGAGGCAAGGCTGCACTCCGCATGCGACTTGCCGCTAGGCGAACGTCACCTCGCGCCTGTCGCGCCACGCCGCGCGCCCGTTATCGCCGCCCGACTCAGCGAGGCGCCGCATCTCCTCCACGGACATGCCGACGCGTGCGGCCGCCACCTCAGGGTCCAGGGTCCCATCGCGTACAAGATCGGCCAGGGCGTCCAGCTTGCCCTGCCTCTCGCCGTCGGCATAGCCCTGCCTCTCGCCGTCGGCATAGCCCTGCTTCCTGCCCTCGTCGAAGGCGCGCTTCGCGCCCTGCCTTACCTCGTTCTCGTAGTACTCGTCCCACGTCATGAAGTCCTCCAGCCACCCCTCGTCCTCTAGGCAGCAGTGTACCATGTCGCGGACTTCGTCGACGAACGGGTCTCCGCGGACGTCGTCGCCCGAAACGTACCGAAGGAAGGCGTCAAGGCTCTCCGAGACGTCACCCCCGCTCGCCGTGGCGCTCAGGTACACGCTCCGGCGCCGGTCCGGGACAATCTCGCCCGTCTGCAGGCACATCGTGTAGCAGTCGTAAAACCGTAGATCCATGTAGAATGGATCGAAGTCACAGATGAATATCACGACGCTGCTCGGCAGGTCCTCTACCCTGCCACCCCGTTGCAGAAACGTCGCGTCCATGAGCGCCTGGTAGTGTCTGGCGCGAAGCCACTCGTTGTCGTGCCGGCTCGCCTGCATCTCGACGTCGTACGCGTTGCCCTCCGAGTCGACCACGTAGAGGTCAATTCGGCCACCGCGCCACCTCTGCTCCTTTGCCAGCGAGAGCTCACGCTCCGTCTGGACTATCTTGACCTCCGCGACCTCCATGCCCAGCACGACCTCCACGAGCCGCCGGCACAGGTCGGGCCTGTCCCCAAAGACCTTCTTGAAGACCGGGCCCTTGGTGATGCGCAGCGACGCCTCGATCCTCTGCCGTTCGTCTTTCGTGCGCGCTGCCTTCGCCTGCGATGCCTCACCCTGCACTTGCTTCGTCCGCGTTTCCATGCGTCCCCTTTCGCCGCGTCCACCACGATGCGGGCAACTGTACTCGGCCTAACAGGCAGGAAACTCCCCGCCAGCATACAGCTATTGAGCGGTTTTTCGTATTTTCGCAGGAAAACAAGGGAGTTTCGAAATGGCCAGTTTCGTTTGGGAATTCTCAGGGGGTTGACAAGAGGGGTGGGCCTGTGGTCTCGGGTGCCACCGCAACGGGCGAGCGCATCTTAGGTGGGCGTGTTGTCCAATTCGGGCACGAAGGCGCGGCCCTTCTTGCCTGTGGACAACGTGGGGGGGTGCACCCAGCCCGACAAAGCTCGCTAAAACGCCGAATGTGCTCCCCAAGCTGCTTCACGGTCGCATACGCATGGCATTCGCGGCGCCCAAACGCGTCGACGCCATTCGAAATGTGTCGGCGCCAGGCGGAATCGCGGCCTGCGTTGCGAGCGGGTTATCGCCGGGACCGGGCCAGGGGAAAATCCGGACGAAAAATCGACTTGTGCAACTGAAAGATTTGCACAGGTCGAAATTCCGTACGATTCCGCCCCCGCGATTTGCACAGGTCGATATTCCGTACGGTTCCGCCCCAGACGATTTGCGGGAGCAACGTTCCGCCCAGTTCCTCGCGTGCATTGTGCCGCGATCTGCAGGGAGTCGACTCTCCGTACGACTCCATTGCGGGGCGTGGCAGGGGTATTCGCCATCGAACCCCGCCGCGGGCGGGCGCGGGTCGAGCGTCCGTCGGTCGGCCGCGCATCATGGCCCGCCCCGGGGAGCATATCATTATTTTGGAATAGGTCGTCCTTGCGGATGGTTCCATACTCGCGCAGGCTAGCGACCGACAGCCTTGCGAACGCCATGTCCTCGCCCATTCCAAGCGACCGGCAGCCTTGCGAGCGGCCACGCCCTCGCGCGGGCCGGATCCTGCCGGTTACGAAGGGCCAAGAGCGCGCCTGGGAGGCCTCGTCGCACCGAGGCAGCTGCTCCCGGGGGCATGGCAGCCCCGCCACATAACCCATTGCGCCGGGGCGGCGGATCCCGGGGGCACGTCAAGTCCCGCCACATAAAAAATAGTGGGCACGTGGTTTCGAACATTTTGCAAAAACCCAGCTAGCGGGTGCGATGTCATAAGTTCCGAAACATCATGTGCCCACTGTGTATTTTAGCCAGTGGGCACGTGATGTTTCGACATTTATGACGCGAGCGTCGCGAACTGGGCTTTTGCACGACCGTTCAAAACCACGTGCCCGCTATTCTGGGCGCGGGGGAGCTCCCATGGACCTGCGTGGGCGCGGGGACCTCGCATGGGCCCGCGGGGCCTCGCCGCGCACCCGAGGCGGCCTGCCGACGGCTATGGCGCGTCTCGGGAATCGCAATTGAGTGACTTGATGCCATTCAGGCAGCTTGTGCACACGAACAAAACAGCCAGCACGTACATTAGAGCCTCGTAAGCTAGTGCTTACTGGACGCGATATCGGATAGCGCACGAGCTGCGCGCATGGGACCTCGGCAGTCGGCGCGTTTCGCGGACACTAATGTGTGGAGACCTAGGCACAACGTTCGCAGGGCTCGCAATTCCGCCCGAGCTTCGCCTCTCCCGGACCTCGAGTCTGCAATCCGCGAGGTCCCGCCCGTTGCGGAGGTCGCGGATTCCTGCTGCCTTCACCGCAATGGCGGCGGGAACTGACACTTGCCCGCAACCATAACGCATCTTGGGGAGCAGATCGCCGAAAATGCTCCCCAAGGTGTTTAATAGCCGCGGGATTGGTCGCCTCCGGAGCGCCCGCGCGGTCGAGCCCCGGCTCAACGGGGACGTCCGAGCGAGTCGCCCGGCCCAAGTGTACATTCTGCCAACCCCGAAAGCCTTTGGTTGACAAAAGCGCAGGTAGATAGCCATATGCTCAAATGTGATGTGGCAGAATGTACACTTGCGGCTCGCCCTCGGCATTGGCAGGCGGGCGGGGCGGTGCGAATCGAGCAGAGCGGTTCAGGCGGGGCGGACTTATGTCTGGGCGGGCCGACAAGGGCGAAGGTCCCGGGGCTTTCGCTATCGCACAAGTTATGAAGCTTCTTGGGGAGCATATCCCTGAAAAGCGGGCCCGCGGCGAGGTTTGTAGGGCCCGGGTCTGGCCTAGAGGCCCAGTCCAGCGATGATCTCCGCGGCCCGTTCGCCATGTGCGACAAAAGACACTTCTCGCGGGGGCTCCTCGCCAACCGCCGCCTCATCGTCGAGACGGCACAACGCCACGTCAAGACGCTCGTCGCCGAGCTCGTCCGCAAATTGCTCGCCCCACTCGATGACGCACGGCCCATCGTCGCCGAGAACGTCGAAGATGCCCGTGTCGTCAAGCTGCTCGGCGTCTTCCAGGCGGTACAGATCGAAGTGATAGAGCGGCATGTCGTCGCCCTCGTAAACCATCCCGATGGTGAAGGTCGGGCTGCACACGTCGTCTTCGACGCCCATCCCCCTCGCGATGCCCTTGGTAAGCTGGGTTTTTCCTGCACCGAGGTCACCGGTAAGGACAAGGACATCGCCTGCCTCAAGCAGTCGACCAAGGCGCTCGCCGAGGGCGACGGTGTCGGCGGTGGAGCGAGTGACGACGGCCGAACGAGCCTCGCCGTCGACCAAGCGGGCCACGTCGGCCGCGCGCGTCTCGCCCGACGCCCCGGGACCGCCAGCAACGCCCACGTCGGACGGACGAATCTCGCCCGACGCGCAGCCGGCCGATGCACCACGGGCGGCCGCGCGCGTCTCGCCCGACGCACAGTCGACCGAAGCGCGCTCGTTCAACACGCCGTCCGCGACGTCACATTCGTCCCCCACCACGAACTTGTCACCTGCGCCACATGCGAACATCATGCACCACCTTTACCGGGACCGGCGGGGTGCGTCGCGAGCCATTCGCCGAGCATGCGGAAGTCGCTTTCGAGCACGGGCTGCCACTCACGGTGGTAGAGTGCCGCCGCAGGATGGAACGTCGGCAGTACCGCAAAATGCCCCGTTTGGTGCATCCGACCTCGCAGCTGCGTGATTCCCAGCTCTGTCCGCAATATAAAATGCGCAGCAAAGTTGCCCAGGCACACGATGACATCGGGCCAAATCGAGCGCACTTGTTCCCTTAAAAACGGCGAGCAAGCCTCGATTTCCTCCGGCTTGGGATTGCGATTGCCCGGCGGACGACACTTCACGACGTTCGCAATGTACACGTCCTCGCGCCGCAGACCGGCGAACGCCAGCAATCCGTCGAGGTTTTGTCCCGCAGCGCCCACGAACGGCTCGCCCTGAAGGTCCTCGTTACGCCCGGGTCCCTCGCCCACGATGAGCACGCGCGCGTTGGGATTGCCAACGCCGAACACAAGATTTGTCCGCGTCTCCCACAGCGGACACAACCGACACTCGCCCATCACCGCACGAATCTCGTCGAGCGTGACCTCCTGCGGCTTTTGATGGTCGTGTCCGGGAATGCGCATAACTCCCATTGATGCGTCCTCCTCCGTAAGATACGTACGTTTGCGTTTGCGTGGTGCCACAGCATCTCCGTTTCGTTACTGTTGCCAGCCGCGTCCGATTGAGTGGCGGTCCCGAGACCGTCTGTTCGGCGTGCCGGTCCGTTCCGCGCGCCGGTCGGCCTTTATCTCCTCGCACCGTGTCATTCCGCTCCGCGTTGGCCATTCTACTCCGACCGTTCCGCGCTCCGGACATTCCTTATCTCCTCGCGCCGTGCCGGTCCGCTCTGCACGCCGGCTCTTGTCTCCTCCAAACCTACGCCGACCGGAACGTTGCGCACACGGAACCGTACGCTAACCTATTCCACTTGCCGACCTCACCGCGAGCCATTCGACAATCCCTTCGCAAGTCGCGCTACACATACACCTTTTCGAGGCGCAGCCCGAAGTCGCACACGACCTCGTAGTTGATGGTATTGCGCCGCGCGGCCATGTCGTCGGCAGAAATGAACTCGTTGCCGTCGTTGCCGAGCACCGTCACCACGTCACCAGACTCCACGGCCCGCGTCGGTCGATACGCGCGCACGTTGTTTACGCTCACCTCAAACATGAACTGGTCCATGCAAATGCGCCCGACCTGTCGGCAACGCTCGCCGTTAACAAGCACGTCCATGTTGCCCGAGAGGGTGCGCGAAAGGCCATCGGCGTATCCAATCGGAACGGTACAAATCTGTATGTTCGGTTTCGGCACGCGATACGTTGCGCCGTAGCTCACGCCCGTCCCCACCTCGGGACGCTCAACGCGCGTGATGCGTCCGCGCACGCTCATAACTGGCCGCAGGTGGATTTCGCGGCGCGTCTCCTTCGCCGGATGCAAACCGTAGAGCCCGATGCCCACACGACACATGTCCTCGTGAACCTCAGGATGCATAATCGTGGCCGGCGTGTTCGCGCAGTGGACAAGACCGGTTTCGTAGCCTGCGTCACGCAACGCTCCCACGGCCTCGCTAAAACGACGCGATTGCATCGCGAAGTCCCAGTCGCGCGGGACATCGGCCGTCGCGAAGTGCGTAAACGTGCCTGCACAGCGAATACCGCGATGGAAGTGGATGCTATGCCGCAGCTCGATAACGTCTCGCCAGTTCACGCCGATGCGCGTCATGCCCGTATCGATGGCAAGATGATACGGCGCCACCTTGCCCGCCGCCGCTGCGCATTCTCCCAGCGCTAGGGCGAAATCTTGCTCGTAAACTGCCGGCGCAAGATCGTAGTCCACGATGCGTTGAATCGTTTCCATAGGAGGCTGGGAGAGAATCACAATAGGCTCGGAAATCCCCGATTCGCGCAGCTCGACGCCTTCGGTAACTGTGGCCACAGCGAACTGGTCGGCGCCCGCGCTGCGCATCGCCTTCGCACACCGCACCGCTCCGTGGCCATAGGCATCGGCCTTCACCACGCACATCATGCGTGCATCGCGCGAAATCATGCGGCGCAGAGCACGGGTGTTGTCGCGCAACGCGTCGAGATCGATCTCGACCCACGCCCAGCGGTCTTCAGGATACTTCATGACGGCTCCTTTCGTTTGTAACCTAGTATAGCCTTCACAAACGATTTGGGGATGGGCAGATGGGATAGTATTGCTTCGCGCGGTCGCGGACGGAACGGCCCCTGTGGTACACAACGTGTAACGTGTACCGGGAGGGCCACTTAGCCCGGGTTTCCACCTTCCAAATGGCCCTTTTGGCACCCATCACGCAACAATGGGTGCCGTTTGGGCCGTTTCGACAAGGGCACGGAGCGGCGGATGGCCCTTTTGGCACCCAACCCGGCTCATGGGTACCAAAAAGGGCCACTTTGACAAACGCCCCGTATCACACGTACGAGGCTTGCTCCTCAACGGCGTCGGTAGCGAGACCAGCGGCATCGGCAACGTCGAGGGCCATGACGCCGCGTGTGCCGCAGCGCTCGGCCGCGATGGACGCGGCGTATCCGTGGACCTCACAGGCGAGCGCGCACAAAAGCGGCAGGTTGGATACACCGAAGCGCTCGATGCCACGTGCAAGCGTGGCGCCCATAATGCCCGCAAGCACGTCGCCCGAGCCGGCGGTAGCCAACGACGACGGCCCAGGCTTTGGCAGCATGGCGATATCGACGCCCACGCAGGCGGTCGCCGTACCCTTCGCGACAACACACACCTCGTTGCCACCCTCAGCCCACACGATGCGCCGCGACGCATCGAGGGAGGCGCTCAGCGACGAAGGGGGATTCTCTGCGAGGCCCACCAACCTGCCGAGTTCGGTGCGATGCGGCGTGAGAACCAACGGTGACGTGCGGCGAATCAGTTCGGGGAAGCTGTCGAGACGGCCGGTGGTGAGCTTTGCCAAGCAGTTGAGCGCGTCGGCATCGAGCACGAGCGGCACGTCGCACTGCAACAAGCCGGAAACCACCGTCATCGTCGACGCATTCACCAACATGCCCGGTCCGGCCACAACCGCCCCGCTTCGCTCGGCCATGCGGCGCAGCTCCTCGCGCGCGTCGGCGGCAAACGTGCCCTTTGCAGGATCGAAGGGCAGACCAACCACGGGAATCTCTACAAGGTGAGCCTGCGCGACGGGTACCACGGGCTCGGGCACGGCCAACGTAACGTAGCCGGCACCGGCACGGGCAGCCGCCTTCGCAGCTAGAATCGCCGCGCCCGGGAAGCGCGTGGAGCCGCCGACTACAAGCACTGTACCTCGCGAGAACTTATCTACTGCGGAAATGGGAGGCGCCATAACGTCAAGATAATCCTCGACTTCGACGCGCCAGGCCACGGGATCGGCTTCCAAAACGAGGCCCTCGGTTTGCTCGGCCAGCGGCGCAACCACGATGGCACCGCTCACGTCGCGGCCCTCGTCGGAGAGAAGCCCGGGCTTGAGGCTGAGCATGGTAACCGTGACGTCGGCCACAACACAGCCGCCGGGCGCGTGGCCCGACTGTGCCGAGAGTCCGCTGGGAACATCGACCGAAACGACGCGCGCGCCCGAGGCGTTGACGCAGTCTATCCAAATGTCGAACGGAGCCTTGGGCTCGCCGTGAAAACCGGTTCCCAAAATGGCGTCAAGAACGACGTCGGCCTCCTCGAGCAACTCCTCGAGGCGCTCGCGAGCCGGCGAGACCTCGTACACGACGCCCGCGCGCTTGGCATTGACGGCAACGACGTGCGCAAGGTTCGACTCAATGCGATCGGGTTCGATGGGCGTCACCACCGTAACGGCAATGCCCTGCGCGCGCAGACGGTCGGCTGCAACCCAGCCGTCGCCACCGTTGTTGCCAAAGCCGGCCAAGATGACCACCGTCGAAACATTTTCGAGACGCACGACCTCCTGCGCCGCCGCTGCGCCCGCGCGACGCATGAGCTCCGAAAGGCTCACGCCAGCACCGGTGAGTTCCTCTTCCACGTGGCGAACGTCCTCGACGTTAAGGACTGGTTGCATGACTTATCAACTCCTTAGGCAATGGTTGCGTTTTTGGTTTGGAATGCCATAGTAACTGTTAGTTTAGCCGAGGAACGGTGTTTGGATAAGACAAACTCGCAGGAAGTTTGTCAAACAGCCGAAGGGCGACGCGCAGGGGCCCGGCGTTTGGACGTGGTAAGGCGACGCGCGCCAAACAAGCTCATGGCGTCAGCGGCACTCCATCTGCCTCACGAGTTGACGTCAACGCGCTCGAGCGCATCAAGCTCGTCGAGAACGGAGCGGGCTTCACGAAACGACTTGCGGAGCTCGGCACGCGGGTCGGGGCGCTGCTCCTGCTTGGGACGAACCTCATCGGTAACGGCAACGGCGTTTGCCACCGCAACCTCGTGCGTGTACGAAAGCGAGAGCGCCACCTCGTGAACGCCGAGCTCGGCCGCGACTTCGGCGGCACGACCCGCAAGGCGAGCCTGGGGCTGTCCGGCGTCATTGCGCGTGACGCTAACGTCGGCAAACCCAATGCCACGAGAGAACCCCGTGCCGAGCGCCTTGAGCACCGCCTCGCGCGCGGCGAACCGGGCGGCGTAGTGTTGCGCCGGACGCGCCATGCGATCGCAGTACGCGCGCTCGTCATCGGTAAACACGCGCTTGGCAAAGTTTGGCCGACGCGCGAGGACCTTCTCCATGCGCGCGATTTCCACCATGTCGACACCGATGCCTGCGAGTGCCATGTTGTTATCTCCTTCGTGTTAGGTCGGTTGCGCAACACGGCGCTTCGCCACGCCGCCTGGCTTTGTCGCTTCTCGTGTTCCGGCTGCGCCTCACTACTGGCAATGCGACGTAACGGGAAGCCAGTCCATCCCTGCCGCACGCTGCGACCGGCTGCCCTTGCCGCTGGCGTTCCACGACGCGATGGAAGACCCATCCGCGCGCCGCGACGCCAGCAGCACAGTCGACCCCGCGCTACTCCACCGTAACGGACTTCGCGAGGTTGCGCGGCTTGTCCACGTCGTATCCGCGGTCGCGAGCGACGTAACGGGCGAGCAGCTGTAGGTGAATAACGCTCACGACCGGCACGATGAGCTGGTCGGGACACGCCGGCACCCACAGAACCTCCTGACACATCTTCGCGACCTTCTTGTCGCCATCGGTCGCCACGGCAATAACCACCGCACCGCGCGCCAGGCACTCCTGAATGTTCGAGACGGTTTTGTCGTGCACGTGATCGGCCGGCACGACGGCAACCACGGGGAAGCCCGCCTCGATGAGCGAAATCGGACCATGCTTCATCTCGCCGGACGGATATGCCTCGGCATGCAAATAACTTATCTCCTTGAGCTTGAGCGCACCCTCGTAGGCCGTCGTCGCGCTCACGTTACGTCCGAGGAACAGCGACGAGTTTTTGTCGCGGAAGCGATGCGACGCCTGCTTGTCTTGCCAGCGACGGGAGAGCACCTCGCGCATGAGGTCGGGAACCTGCTCCATGTTGGCGAAGTGCTTTTGAACCTCGGCGAGCGTCATGGAGCCGTTGGCCAGCGCGAGACGCAGTGCGAGCAGGTACGATGCGACCATTTGCGCGGTGTAGGCCTTCGTCGACGCGACCGCAACCTCGGGGCCAGCTTGGATGTACAGCGCACCGTCGGCCTCACGCGCCGCCGTCGAGCCGAGCACGTTGGTAATCGCGAACACGGTGCAGCCCATTCCGCGCATGCGGCGAGCGGCGGCGAGGGTATCGGCTGTCTCGCCAGACTGGGTGATGACAAGACACATGGTGTGGTCGGTCACGAGATAATCCTCGTTGTAGTTGAACTCGCTCGCGTACTCCACCGAAACCGGAACCTTCGCCCAGCGCTCGATGGCCGTCTTGGCAATGAGGCCAACGTGATAGGAGGTGCCGCATGCGATAATAACGATTTTATCTATTGCTGCGAGTTCGGCCTTGGAAAGCGAGAGCTCGTCCAGCTCGATGCCGTGCTCGCCCAAACGGCCGGCGAGGAGTCGCTCGATTGCCTCGGGCTGCTCGCTTATCTCCTTGGCCATGAAGTCGGAATAGCCACCCATCTTCGCGGCCGAGGCGTCCCAGTCGATGGTGAAGGTCGTGGGGTTTTGGACCTCGCGGCCGTCGCGGTCGGTAATGGCGATGGTGCCATCGGGGCTAAGCGTCGCGACGTCGTAGTCGTCGAGCTGCGTGACGTTGCTGGTTACGCTGGCGAGCGGCATGACGTCGGAGGCGGCGTAGGCACCCCCATCAGCGGTGGCCACCACGAGCGGCGAGCCCTTGCGGGTGACGACGAGCGTGCCAGGGACATCGGCGCACACGCACGCAATGGCCCAGCTGCCCTCAAGACGGTCGCACGCGTTGCGCACGGCCATGGCGAGATTGCCGTGCGCGGGTCCGTTCCAAGCCTCCTGAATGAGGTGCGGAATGACCTCGGTGTCGGTATCGGAGCGGAACTCGTGACCCGACGCCATCAGCTCGCGCTTGAGTTCCTGGAAGTTTTCGATAATCCCGTTATGGACGACAGCGATGCGACCGGAGCCGTCGAGATGCGGGTGCGCGTTGCGGTCGGTAGGTGCGCCGTGCGTTGCCCAACGCGTGTGTCCGATACCGCAGGTGCCGTTGGGGTTAGCGACGTCGGCACGTTCGCGCAGGTCGGCCACGCGACCGGCGCACTTCACGCCGTGTATTTGGCCAGCCGGCGACACAACCGCGATGCCCGCCGAGTCGTAGCCCCTGTACTCAAGCGTCTCCAAGCCGTCGAGCAGCCAAGCTGCCGCCTGTTTCGGTCCGGTGTATCCCACGACTCCGCACATTGTGTCCTCCGTTCGCGTTTTTGCTACAGTGGGAAACAGTATAGCGGAACGCGGGCGGACGGCCGGGAGTGCGCACTATTTGCAGAAAGCGCGGCGGCTGCGGCGAGAACGTGCGCGGCAACGCGTTCGTCGACGGCGTGCGCGAAGTGGTACACTCGTGCCTTGAGGACGAGTCGTGGATGGAGGCGTACATGACGCTGGAGGAGTACTACGAGAACGAGGTCAAGCAGGCCGCCAAGCAGGCCGCCAAGCAAACCAAGCTCGACACGTTTGCCGAACTCGTACGCGACGGGCTTATCGGCATCGAGGTCGCCGCGGAGCGCGCGGGCGTAAGCGCTGAGGAGATGGCGAAGCTCGCTGCTGAGGTCCACTAAACATACGGGACCGCCGCAGGGCTTGGCGTCGGACGCCAAGCCCGCGCCGCGTGTTGACATATTTGATTCTAACATGCGGCGACCGCACCGTCTTTTCCGGCTACCCTCGGCTCACGCGAACGTCATTACCGAAAACTTCGAACGCGTTCGCTAGGATTGCCGCCAAATCGGCAGGAAGATCGTCGGGTGCCTCGGGCAGCGATGAGGCCGCTTGGCTAGAGCCCGAAGCTGCCTGCCTTGAGGCCGGGACCGCCGGAGCGGAGGTCGGAGCCGACTGGCTCGAAACAGGACCCGAGGCAGAGTGACTCGCACCCGAAGCCGAGGTGCGGGTCCCAGCCGATTGCTCGGTCGAAGAGGCCGAAGCAGGCCCGGACGTCTTATGCGCCGAAGAGGTCGGAGCCGATTGGGACGTAGCGTACGTTTGCTGCACAGGCTGCGACGCACTTGGATACTCGTAACCAGGCTCGTCCGCGAAGCCGGCATCGCCCATTTCTTCGTACGGAACACGGTCATCGGCAAAGGACTGGGCGCCAGCCATAGCGTTTGGATCGTCCCATGGCATGGGATACGCCGCAGTAACCTGAGAACCACCTGCCGGCGTCGACCCATACTGTTGAGCTGGCGCAAACCCTGACGTCGAGCCATACTGCTGAGGCGCACCGGGTTGTTGCCAACCCGATTGTTGTTGTCCGTTCTGGCCCGGCCGTTGCCCGGGCTGCTGGAACGAGCCGTTCTGCTGGTTGGGCTGCTGCTGTCCGGGCTGCTGGAACGAGCCGTTCTGCTGGCCGGGCCGCTGCTGGCCGGGCCGCTGCTGAACCTGTGCCGGATACCCGCCTGCGTTTGTTTGCGACGGCGCTGCAGGCTGCGCAACCGGCTGCGCACCATATCCTTGCGGCGCAGAGCCCAGCCCCTCGCGGAATACCATCGTACGCGGGCCAAACTGCGACGCCGCAGCAGCTTCAACCGCAGCACGCACATCGGGCTTTTCTAGCATCTTTAAAGCGAACCCCGAACCCTTGGGCAGGGAAACGGTCAACGTTGTACCGTCGTCAGAAACCGGAGTTGCGTTGCTTAGCAGAGAACCCCATCGCGGGATGCGCGCAACGAGCTCGCCAACCGCCTGGCGCCAGCGACGCTGAAGCTCGCCGGGATCCAAGACGGGAGCCGAGACAGGCGATTGGGTCGATGTTGCGGACGGCTGAGGCGCGGAGGAACGATTGTGCGCGGATTGCTGGACGGGTTGCTGCCGCCCAGTCGCTTGCGCTCCGTCGGGGCGCCGCGCGGCTGGCTGCCGCCCAGAAACTTGCGACCCCTCGGGCTGTTGCATGGCTGGTTGTGAACCGGACGTCTGCGCCGTGCCTTGTCCCGCACTTGCAGATTGTTCGCCAGTGGGTCGAGCGGCGGACGCAGCCGGTTGCGGACGTTGCGAGTCGGACGCGTTCGAAGGCCGGTTAGCTGTTTGGGATGCCACTGCGGCCTGCTGCTGCGACGCAGCATTGGCCTGCTGCGTGGGCAACTGCTGGGCGGGCGACCGCCGCACATCGGTTTCCCGGGCGCCTGCTTGTGGGGCGCCCGCGTGTGGGGCCGTCACGTGTGGGGCCGTCGCGTGTGAGGCACCCGATTGCTGGGTGTTCGCCCGCCAAGAACTTGTCTGCGAAGCCCTTGTTTGTGAGGCAGCCGCCTGTGGTACGCCCGCCGCCAAGCGACGCTCGACCTCCGCCAAGCGCTCGGCCAACGACTCGAGCGTAAGATCCTCCTCGGGCCGGGCCATCCGCGTAAACGCGATCTCCAACACCAAACGCTGATTCGGTGCCGTCGCCATTTCGCGCACCACATCGCCCAGCAGCGTGAGCATCCGCGCCAAACGGTCGGGCGAGCCAAACGCCTGCGCCTCGGCTTGCAGACGCGCGGCATCCGTTCCGGCACCCAGCACCTCCGGCCGTGCTCCCACGACGGCCGCCACATACACATCGCGCACGTGCGCCGCCAAATCGCGTGCAAACTGCAGCGGGTCCCTGCCGGACTCTATTATCTCCCCCACCTGCAAAAACAGCATGGGCACGTCGCGTGCTGCAAGTGCCTCAACCACATGCGTGAGTTCGTCTCCGGGCACCGCGCCAAGCAAATCCTGCGCCGCCTCCGTCGAAATTTTCCCGTCGCCGAACACCGAGAGCTGCTCCAACGTGCTAAGGGCGTCTCGCATGCCGCCGCGCGCGTGACGAACCACAAGGTCGAGCGCCGCATCGTCGTACGCAAAGCCTTCCTCGCCGCACACGTAGGCAAGCCTGCCGCGAATGTCGTCGTTGCCAATGGGACGGAAATCGAAGCGCTGAACGCGACTCAAAATCGTGGCTGGAATCTTTTGCGGGTCGGTTGTGCACAGCACGAACACCACATGACCGGGCGGCTCCTCAAGCGTTTTGAGCAGCGCGTTGAACGCTGCCGTCGTTAGCATGTGAACTTCGTCGATAATATACACTTTGTAACGACCACGCACCGGAGCATAGCCCACGCGATTGATAATCTCCTCGCGAACGTTGTCTACACCAGTGCGCGACGCCGCGTCGAGCTCGTACACGTCGGGATGCTCGCCATCGGCTATCATCCGGCACTGCTCGCAAGTCCCATCGGGCACGCTGCCTGGCCCTTGCTCGCACATGAGCGACTTGGCCAAAAGGCGCGCCATCGTGGTTTTGCCTGTGCCGCGCGGCCCGCAAAATAAATACGCGTGACTCGTGCGGCCCTCGACGACCGCGCGCTGCAGAGTACCAACGACGTGCTGCTGGCCGACGACGTCGGCGAACGTCTGTGGACGATACTTGCGGTACAAAGACTCCATGCGGCACTCCCCTCGGCGGCGGATGTTGCGGGGTACCAGTATAGCGCAGCGCGGTTGTTGTGCGGCGCGAACAAAACCACTCCGGCGCGCACGTCCTGCCGAGATACCACCCTCGGCGAGGTTTGTAGGGCTACACGCGCCCCAGCCACGCCGCACCCATCACCAATCGATGCGATACAGTCGCATCTCCTCGCCGTCGCTCAAGACGGGGGTAAAGCCTGGCGTGTCGTCGTCCACGCTGTTGATGCCAAACCATCCAGGAACCTGATCCTCGGTGTACTGCCACAGCCACGTTCCCTCCGCAAAAGGCACGTGACGATCGAGCTGCAAAACATACTGAGCGCCCGTCTCTTGCACCGCTTCGTGCACCATCTCGTTGGTCGCAAACTCGTTCAGCCGCGTGCGAATGATGTCGGCACTGCGCGTACGCCCCGTAAGGCCGATGTCGCGGAACAGCGTATTCATGCCGTTGCAGCCATACGCATACACGCTGCCATCGTTCGGTGCGTTTATCACCAGAGCGCCTTCGGGAATTTGCGACAGAGCCAAGTCTACAAAAGCCATCTCCTCGGAAGGATACACTGGACGCCGAATGCGCGTGTCGATTTTGTACGACGCCACTGAGAGGGGGGTCCACACATGCCCATACGTGCCGGGTATTGGCACATATGGCATGTACACCATCGCCACAATAATGATGAGCGCAGCAATCCTCACTACGCCAAAATGCTTCGCAGACAAAAGCTTCGCAGACAAAAACGACGCGAGGCGACTGACTGGCGACCTTTTGCGCGAGCTGGCTTCTATTGCAGCACGTCCGGCAGGCAGCAGCGCATCGAGGCCAAGCGTCACGATCGGCATGAGATACAGAGCCAAGTTGCCCGCCATGCGCCGACGGTCGGAGTACCACAGACCTGCAATCCAGTGCTTCACAATCCACACGTCCGTGCGCACGGCCATGTAACCCACGGCGAAAAACGCTACCGGCAGCAGCAGCCACCGCCACTCGCGATGTCGTGCAACGAATACGCAGCCCAATGCACTCGCGACGACCATACCTGTTTGTACCAGGGGAATTTCGTATCGCATGCCAAATAGATCGAGCGCAATGGCCACCGCGGGCGAATGCTCGCGTTCCACGTAGCCAATAACTCCTTGCAACATGGGCAGGCTGTAGCAGGCCACCCAAAAACCTACCACCAGCACCGCGTATGGGACCAAAAGGGCCGGTGCCTGAGCCCGAGGATGCTGCTCGAGCCAACGAATAACACGCTTCTCGAACGAAGGCGACGTATCGAGCCATGCCGACTGCAAATGCGATTGCGACGGCGTCGCGTCGGATTGGTACGCACGCTCATCGGCAGGGGTCGCCGAATAGGGCCGGGACGCACGTACGTCGTCGGATGTCGCTGGGTCGGGCCGAAGCGCTTGCACGTCGGCGAGGGGCCTTGCGCCAAGCCACGCCGGCAACATCACATCCGGCCAGGCGAGCGCATGCAAACGGGCGAGCAACGCGGGCGCTTTTGTTTGCAACTCGTGTCCCACAAAGAACGCTGCAAACACGTACGCCGAGAACACCGTGGACGGATGCGCGAGCGCGAGCGCGCCAAAGGCAACCGGAAGAGCCCCAGCTACAACGGCAACGTCTTGCAGGGGGCGAGCACGCCACACAAGCAGAACGAACAGCGCGAGAGCCGACATTTGCAGCGCGATGCCCATTTGATTGGGGAACAGCGGACCGGTGAAAATATAGGTCCAGGGCCAATGCGCAAAACCCGTCGAGGCTATGACGCCAAGGATTATCGCACGGCGTCGGTCGCCCAAAAGCGCGCGAAGAAACGCGTACACGTTGAGCGGAAACATCACAATTGCAACGAGCGACACGACCGCGTTGACGCACGTCAAAAGGTTGACGCCCGACGTGATGCACGTCAACGCCACAACACAACTCCACGCCGCGGGATAAAAGCTGCCGTCGCCTGGGATTGCACGCATGTTTGGCGGCGAGGCGAGATACGTGCTGGTGTGCAGGGACGACCACTTTCCGGAATCAATGAACGCGCGGGTGAGGTTTATGTGCGTTTGATTGTCGAATCGCGGCATGAGGGCATCGGGGGCGGGCAGCACGCGCCAGAACACGAGCGCGCACACGGCCGTTGAGACAAAAACGAAAAGGAGGGGAATCGCCACATCGAAGGGCATAGATAGGATGGGGCGTTGCGGCAGTGGAGCGAATCTATAACCCGGGCGGGATGTCTCTGAGTTGGAGCCGCCAACAGGACGGGACTCGACCGGCTCGAAGTTGCCGCCCGGGCGGAACCCAGCCGGCTCGGCGTCGTCGGCACGGGACTCGGCCGGCTCGGCATGTCGAGCCGACGCATCGTGGCGATGGTCAGGCCTCGCACGATGAGCAGGAGGGTCGGCGAGCTTCGCGCCAAAACGACTACTCAAAAGCAAGGGTTTGCCCGCGAAAAAGCCTCTAACTAAGTGCCCGGTCCCAAACGTAATCATGGCCAACACCATCGCAGGCAGAACCAGCGTTGCCGGACCACACGGAATCCCGAAGTCGTAATACGCTATCGGCAATGCTGCATACACGAACACCGAAAAGAGTGGAGCGCAACACGCCGCAAGTGTACGGGAGAGGCCCAGTCCCCTAAAAAAGGGATACCCCGGCACATAAAGCAGCGCAAACGCCACCGCCATGGCGCCAAACAGTTCGGGCCACACCTAACACCACCTCCTTGTGCTCTGGAGGAACTAGTATAACCCACGCACCGTTGGATGCGCGCACAAGAGAAACTCAGCTTAGCGGAGCCGTGTTAGCGGAGCCGCGCAACGTACGAAGGGGCCAGTTTTCCAGCTCTATTCCCAAAATGGAACACTTTCCTGAACCCCACGGCATCGCCACGCACGTCTCGCTACCGCTTCATAAAGAATAGTGGGCACGTATTTTTAAACGCCTTGCAAAACGCCAGTTGATGGATACTATAACATACACTTCGCAACATTACGTGCCCACTGTATATTTTAGCCAGTGGGCACGTAATGTTGCGCGTTTTATGTCTTTGACTCCGTGAACTGGGCTTTTGTATGACCGTTCAAAACTTCGTGCCCACTATCTTTTATATACGGATACAAACAGCTGAAAGAAACACGACTTATGAGCCCGCAGCGACGTATGTAGAGCGCGGCGCAGCCGCATGATGGCCGCCAGGTCTAACCGCCGGGCGTTGGTTGCGCGCACAGCACGCCACGTAACCCGGATTCAGCCGGATAAACGGCACCACCAGCACACAGCTTCCAACCTGTGTGCCAGCAGCCCCACTTAGCCCGGTTTTCGTCTGCTAAACGGACCCCACAGCACACAGGTCGCGTAGCGCATATCGGAAGGCAACGTGTACGACTGCGTTAATCCATTGAATGGCTCGCCCCGGCAATGCCGGCCCGCTAGGCGCCGCCGCCCGCCACCTGCTACGCGCTGTCACCAGCCGCGCCGCCAGCTTCGCCGCCCGCGCCATCGTCGTCGCCGCCAACAAGCGCTAGCACCCCAAGCGTTGCAGGCAGCAACGCGTCGGCATCGCGCCGCATGGGGTACTTGAGCTGCTTCGTCTTGGCATAGTAAAAGCCCCGCTCGGCACGCAACTTTTGCGCGACGGCTCGCGGAACCTCAATCCCTGTAAACACGAGCCGCCCGCCAGTTAGCGCAACGTTCGTAACCCCAAGCCGCTCGCAACGAATCCGCACGCGCGCACGGTCGAACAGGTTGCGCGCGGCAAGCGGCATGGCGCCCCACCGGTCTTCGAGCTCCGCCTGGAGTTTGTCTACTTCCGCAAGCTCCGAGGCCGCCGCAAGACGCCGATACGCCATAACGCGTTTATCAACTTCCGGCAAATACTCGTCAGCAAGGTAAAAGTCGGCCGAAAGGTTAATCGTAACCTCACTCGGTTCGTCTCCCTCGGGCACCTCGCCGCGCGCCTCGGCCACAGCCTGACCAAGCATCTGCGTAAACAGGTCGAAACCCACGCTGCTCAAGTTTCCGTGCTGTTCGGCGCCCACGAGCGAACCGGCACCGCGAATCTCGAGGTCGCGCATGGCAATGCGCATGCCGCTCCCCAGCTCCTGAAACTCGCTTAGCGCGGTAAGGCGCTCGGTGGCCTCGGGCGTTAGCGGATCCTCGGGCGGGAACATAAAGTACGCAAACGCCTGCTCGCGTCCGCGGCCCACGCGCCCCTTGAGCTGGTAAAGCTGCGCCAAGCCAAGCCGCTGCGCGTCCTCAATTATCAGCGTGTTCGTACGGGGATTATCGATGCCGCTCTCGATGATAGTCGTCGCCACGAGCACATCCACCTCGTGCATTTGGAAGCGGAGCATGACGTCCTCCACCTGATTCGCGCTCATCTGACCATGCGCTATCGCGACGCGTGCCTCGGGCGCGGCCTCCTGCACGCGGTCGAGCGCATCCTGAATCGTATGGACACGGTTCGAAACATAATAAACTTGTCCGTTGCGCGCCAGCTCGCGGCGAATCGCGGCACTCACCACGTCGGGATCGTACTCCCCCACGTGCACGCGCACCGGTTTGCGACCCGGCGGCGGCGTAAGGATGAGGCTCATGTCGCGCACACCACTCGTCGCCATTTGCAGGGTGCGCGGAATCGGCGTCGCGCTGAGGGTGAGCACGTCCACCTGTTCGCGCATGTTCTTGAGTTGTTCCTTATGCTGCACGCCGAAGCGCTGCTCCTCGTCCACGATTACGAGGCCGAGCTCGTAGGGATTCACGTCAGCAGAGAGAAGCCTATGGGTGCCAATGAGCACGTGAACCTTGCCGGCAGCAAAGTCCACGAGCGCACGCCGCTGCTGGGCGGGCGTAACGAAGCGGCTGAGCACTTCGACGCGCAGGTCGAAGGGAGCGAGGCGATCGAAGAACGTGTCGTAGTGCTGTTGCGCGAGGATGGTGGTAGGACACAGCACCATAACCTGACGGCCATCCATGCAGCACTTGAAGGCCGCGCGCAACGCCACCTCGGTTTTACCGAAGCCCACGTCGCCGCACAGCAAACGGTCCATGGGCTTGGGCGCCTCCATGTCGGCCTTGATGTCGGCAAGGGCGGAGATTTGGTCGGGCGTCATCTCGTAGGTGAAGCTCTCTTCCATCTCGCGCTGCGCGGGCACGTCGGGCGCAAAAGCATGGCCCTTCGCAGTGCTGCGGCGCGTGTAAAGATCCACGAGGTCGAAGGCGAGCTTCTTGGCGGAGCGGCGCGCCTTGCCGGTAACGCGGCTCCAGTCGGCGGTGTTGAGGCGCGTGAGGCGCGGACTGCTCCCGTCTGGGCCGACGTAGCGCGTAATGCGGTCGACCTGCTCGAGCGGTACATAAAGTTTGTCGGCATTCGCGTATTCGAGGAGGAAGTAGTCGCGCTCGCGGCCCCCGACCTCCTGGCGAACAATATTAGAGAAAAGCGCAATACCGTGCGCAGCGTGCACCACGTAGTCACCCGGCTTGAAGGGGAAGGTTACGTTCGTTACGTCCACACGGCGCGGTCGGCGGCGACGGGCCATGCGTGCGCTAAGGTCATTCACCGAGAATATCGCCAGATGCGCGCTCGGCACCACCACGCCCGACGGGATAGGCGCGTCCACGAAGGTGACAACCCCCGTCTCGAGCGGGGCGTCGTGCCGGGGAGTTGTGCCGGCCGAGAGCCGCTCAACAAAGGGGATGCTCTCGTCGGTGAAGTGCAACTCAAGATGCTCTCGCGCGGCGCGATCCGGAACGGCAAACACGATGGCGCAATTATCGCGAATAAGACCACGCATCCGGCCAAGCAGCTTGGAGTCGGCGCCCGCAATGCCAGGTTGCTTAACGACGAGCTGGGCGGTGCCAGAGCCTGCACGCGCAGAGCCACCGCCGGCGCGCGTGCTGCCAGCACTGGTTCGTCCCGCGCGACCGTTAACACGCGCATCGCTCACGCTAGTCCATCCGCTGCTACCACCAGATCGCCCGGTACCCGCACCAGCGCGCGCGCCACCTACGCCACTACGTCCGGCACCCGCTCGTCCGGCACCCGCACCCGTCCGCACAACGCTCGCGGCCGCGTCCGTTCGCGCGGCATGCATCGCAGTCCGCGCACCAACACGAGCGATGGAAGCGAAGGTCACACGCTGTCGGGCACCAAAGTCGAGCTCCTTGGGCGACACGAACAGCCCCTCGGCTTTTATCCCCGCGGCACCTGCTGCATGCACGATTTCGTCGGTCGCATGTGCGCAGTCGTCGAAGAGAGCGCGCGGCTCGGCCAGCATGACGAGCGCGTTCGACGGGAGGTGTTCCAACGGCGTAACGGTTTTGTCACCGTAGAGCGCAGGCAAATAGCGATCGAGATGCGGCGCGTTAGCGCGTTGATCGATAAGTTCGAGATCGGCGGCCACCTGCTTGTTGGCTTCCGCCGCTCGATGCAGGGCGCGATCGGCACGGGAAACCGTTTCGTCCGTAAAGGCGAGCTCGCGGCATGGTACCAAACGAACCTCGTCCAACTCGCCGATGGTTTGCCCCGTCGAGGGAACCATGGAGCGGATGCGGTCGATTTCGTCGCCGAAGAACTCCATGCGGATTGGTGCCGTGGCCTGTGCCGGATAGACGTCAACCGTGTCGCCGTGAACGTTAAAGGTCCCGGGGGTGTCTGCGGCGCCGGCGTCGGCGTATCCCATGCCTACGAGAATGCGCGGGACCTCGTCGAACTCGATTTCGTCCCCCACGCAGAAGGTCGCACTGGCGTAATAGCCCGTTCCCACGGGCGGCACGCAACGCAAGAGCGACCGCGCCGAAGCAACTACTAGGCAGTTCTCTCCCGTGGCAAGACGCTCGAGCGCTGAGCAGCGAGCGCCAACCACACCATCGTCGGCAGGTTTCGAGGCCCAAGGCCAGTCGCGCCGCTCGGGGAAGCGTGCCACCACGTCGGTGCCAAGCCACGCCGCCAGCGCCTGCGCCGTACTGTTGGCCGCATCCTCGCCCGCAACCACGAGCAAGGTCGGACGCGGATCGTGAGCCCATAACGACGCCGCGAGCAGCGGACGCGCACTTTGGCCAACTGCCAGCGACGCGTCCTCGCCCTCGCGCAGGCTGCGCATGAAGTCGGTGAGCTCGGGCGCCATAAGAAGCTGGTTGGCAACGCTGTGAATGAGCATATGGGTTCCTTTACTATGAGTCTGTGCTCCGACGTTTGGGGAGCGCTTCTGCGCGGCGGGTGCGGACGGGCACGTCCCCGACGGGCGCGGCCCCAGCGGGCACGGCGTCCCCGACGGGCGCGGCCCCAGCGGGCACGGCGTCCCCAGCGGGCACGACGTTGAGGGCCCGTTCCTTCGCTTCGGCAAGCACAACGACGCTGGACCAAACGCGACTACGGCAGACGCGCACAATGTCCCAGCCATCGCCACGAACACCACCCACCCAAGGAGGAAAACACCAGCCCGACGGATAACGAAACGGCAAGAGACGCCACACGAAAACGCTAGAGGTTATCGATGCAAACGTTGTATATTGTAGCGTATTAAATTGTAGCGCACGAAACCGCTACGCGCACAACCGTTGCGCAAAACCTCCGCGCAGGACGGCGCGCAGGATGCCACGCACGAACTTATCGCACAATCGCCCACGAAGGGAGACTCGCATGGACTTCTTCCAGGACCTCACTCGCGCAGTAGACCAAGCCACCGAGTCGGCAGTACGTTCCGGAAAATCAGCGCAAACAAAATCCCACATCGCAAAACTACAACGTCAGCGCGAACAGCTGCTAGCAAAGCTCGGGGCTGCGCTATACCCCATGGCACGCGAGAACGAAAAGCTACGCGCAGGCAACGAGCAGCTCATCGAGTCTATCGAGCGAATCGACGCAAGCATCAAGCAGCTCGAGGCGCAACTTCTCGATTTAAACACGAGAGCTGCACCTCGGCCGACGCAGCAGGGCGCGCCGTGGCCGGCTCAGGCGGCAACAGCGCAACGGACCTCGCCAACGAGGGAGGCCACGCCAGATTCGGCGCAGGCGGCGGCAGCGCAGGAGGACGCCCAAGCTCCACGCTGTTCGCATTGCAATGCGCAGCTCTTGCCGGGTGCTTCTTTCTGCACCAACTGCGGGCAACACGTAATTGGCTAGCAACAACAGAGCAATAGTCCGTCCATCCGGCCCTACAGGGTCCCATCGGCGCAACCCGTCTCACTAAAGACCTAGTAAGGAAGGCCAAAGATGCAAACGGCCTTCCAGCGCAGAGCCAGCCTGTGTGCTCACGGCGCCGTTTAGCCCTCGAAAGCGCGGCTAAGTGGGCCCCTCAGCACACATGATGGGGCTGCGTGCTCACGGCGCCGTTTAGCGGACAAACGCCCGCGACAAAAGCCCGGCTAAAGAACGTAGGATAATTGCTGCGTGTGCCGGCCGACTCCGTGCGGCGCATTCGGCATTTGTCAACCCCCGAAAATTCCCAAACGAAAGTGGCCATTTTGAAACAGCCGTGTTTATCTGGGAAAATACGAAAATCGGCTCAATAGCTGTATGCTGGCGGGGAGTTTGCTGCCTGTTGGCCCGCGTATAGTTCCCCCATCCGCACCCGGCGAAAGGAGGAACTATGCTCATACGAAGCACCAGTCTTGCTGACGGCATACGCGCGGCCGAAAGCGCGTTCGATGCTGTGTGCAAGAGACTTCTTGGCGAAAGGCAGGTGGTGGCACGCATCCTTAGCGGGGTCGTTACTGGGTTCGAAGGCGCCGATCCCGACGTTTTGGCCCGCGAGTGCGTCGCGCCCGACCCGGGCTACGGTGTGCCGCTCTCGCGCGACGTCCCCGTCAAATCAAGTGTGCCGCAGGGCGTACCGCATGTGGGCGGTGCTCCCGCCGATCCTGGCGTGCCGCCCTCCCGCAACGCTCCCACCGATCCCGGTCCTGCGATTCGGCTCGATACCGACGATGCGACCGTAACGGAGGGGCTAGCCGTCTTCGACGTCCGCACCCGGGCGGTGGTTCCGGGCACCATGCGAATCGTTGAGTTGGATCTCGAAGGTCAGGGGAAGGCGTCACCAGGATATCCGCTGTTGCGTCGAGCCATGTTTTACTGTGGTCGCATGTTGTCGCGACAGGGTGCCGACGTGGTGGCGCATTCGACGTACGGGGCGCTGCGGCGCGTCGTTTCGATTTGGGTTGTATTCAAGCCGTCGAAGGACCTCGCCGGCACGGTGCTGAGGGCGCAAATGAACGCCGAGCTGTTCGTGGGCGAACCCACATGGGACACGTCAGACGTCGATTGCGTCGAGATTGCGATTCTGTGCATCGGCGGAGACTCACGCAAGCACGGCGGTGCGCTCGGCATGCTCGATGTGCTATTCGCACGGGATCTGGATCCCGAAGAAAAGCTAACTATACTAGCTGATGAATATGGTATGATGATGACCGAACAGATTGAGGAGGGAGTGCTAAACATGTGTACATTAGCCGAGGTGTGGCGCGAGGACATCCGCGAAGAGGTAACGCGCGAAGTGACGGATAAAATCACCCGAGATGTCACGGACAAGGTCACCCGCGACGTCACGGACAAGGTCACCCGCGACGTCACGCAGCAGGTAACACGCGACGTCACGCAGCAGGTAACACGCGACATAACGAACAAGGTCACCCGGGACGTCACGGACAAGGTCACCCGGGACGTCACGGACAAGGTCACCCGGGACGTCACGGACAAGGTCACCCGGGACGTCACGGACAAGGTCAAGCGAGAGACCGCCCGCGATGTGCTCATCGCAAATGTGCGCGCCCTCATGGACTCCCTTTCGACGACGGCTGCCGTCGCGCTTGATTTGCTCAACGTAAGCGATGACGACCGCAGCGTAGTCGTGGCGGCGCTCGACGCATAGTGGGCACTCGCCCCGCGTTGGCGTCGGCGACTGCTTGCCCATGTCGTGCCGGCGCGACGCATGGCGGGGCGCTCGATGGCGGGACGTTCGAATTCGAGGGCACGTCGACGACTGCGCTGAATGCGAGTGGAACGGCTGGTCCCTTTCTACGCATTTCGCTTCATGAGGCCACAGCCTCGCAGGCTTCGCCCGGAAACCCCCTCCATGTTGTACAACTTGGTGTTTGCACGCTTATCTCACGTGTTCCCCTGATTAATAAGGGGCAGGACGTGCATGGCTCGGAGGAACTGACCGCCCCAGCGCACCCGTGCACCGCCGGCACCCACCGCGTGTGGGTGCCGGCGCCATCAACTAACCTTAAACGTACGGCGCCTCGGCATCGTACTCGCCGTACTCGCAACCCATGTGCGCAAAGTCCATGTCGTCCAAAAGCTTCCAGCCAGCACCCCGACGCACGAAAAGCTGAGCCCTGCCGACTCCCGTGCCACCGTTCCACAGACGCGTATGACGGGCTTGTCCATCAGGTGCCTCATATCGAATCATCAACATTTGATCCTTGGGGCACGAAACGTCAGTTATCAAGCGCGCGGTAAACGTCGTTTGCTCCACGTGCCACACCACGTGTGTCGCCGTCTCATGACACGAGAACTTTGTGCGGCTGCCCGTCCATGGCTTCGAGAAGTTGAACTCGAACGGTTTTCCACGATACACGAACTCTCCGAGCAATTTTCGATTGAGGGCCACAGGCCCAATCTTGGGACGACCGCCGCCAATCTCAATGGCAGAGTCCTCGAGTCTCTCGCCCGTAAGCCTGCTCGTAAGATCGCAGCTTGCAAGCCAAACCCACGGAGTCGTAAAGTCACTTCCCCAGTTTTTGTCTGCGTAGCCAAAACAAGTTTCGGGGTCGGCGACGTAGCGCTCGCCGTCCAGAAAGACGTCGCCCTCGAAGTCGCACTTAAGACCCTCGGCATGCCAGAACATTTGGAACGCCTCGGTCGACCGCACCGGCTCGCTCGCACCATAGCCAACGTTGAAGGCGATCCGCTTGTTGAGACGCAGGTCGAAGGCAATCTCGCCTGCGTCGCTCATCCACTCGGGGTGCGCCGCAGCCTCTTCATCCGATACGCGCACGCAGCCGACGAGATCAGTCTCACTAGCAACACAATCGTCAGCTGCAACCCAGTACGGCACGTCGCGACCGAGCTCAACGTCATCCCAAGCAAAGAAGCGGTGAAGCTGCTTGGCGCCCTTTCCCCATGTGCCGCACTTCACCATAAGATACGAAGGCTTTTGTCCGTTGCGCGTGCCGTCTGGCGACATGCCAAAGAGTGGCTTCGGACCGCCCAATGCGGGGTTCACGACAAAGAACTCAATAAAAAACGCGCGCTCCTCCGCCGTTACGGCATGCCGGGCTGTAAATGAATGCCACCACCAGTCGTAACCTTGGCGGGCAAGACCACCCGTCAACATGAACCGATCGCGCGAAATCTCGTGGGTGTTTGACGCCATTTGTTCCCTCCTCCGTCGGTTCCGAAGAAGGTGAGCGAGCGGGTTGCCGTGCTACCGTGCCGGGCGGGCCGCGCTACCGTGCCGGGCGGGCCGCGTTGCCATGCCGGGCGGGCCACACTGCCTGTAGTCACGGTCTGCAGACGGTTGGCAGCCCACCTGCAACCGACGGGCAGTTTACAATCCGCATACGTCCAACAACTCGCCTGCGACCTACCAAATGCACACCGCGTTGAATTGCTCCTACGCTCATACGCTCCGCGCATCTCGTGCGTACTGCAGCTACTTGCACGCCCGCTGTAAGCGCCTGCAAACCCTTCTTCAGAAAAAACCTGCTGTGTCCGTACTCTAGGTGCTTATAAAACGTTGCACCCCACGCACTTAAGCATAGCGTTGCACATTTGAGCATTGTTAGCGGCCGGTTAATTCACGAATACCGCGAACCGCTCCGAGGCGCCCCATGAGTCCGAATTGTTAAGGCAGCGTCGCACATTTGCCACTTCGCGATATCAAACATGATAGGCACAAGGGATTGAACGCTCGCAATAATCCCGGCCACGTAGCGCGTCTCATCAATGTCGCAACACCACGATCCCAAGCACACGATCCCGCTGGCTAAAACACAGTGGGATCGTAATAGTTCCAGATTTGTGTACGGGCGCCACGTGGCCGAGGCTTGCAAAACGTTCGAGACTTCGTGTCAACAATTACTCATATTGGATATCCACTTGCACCGCACCCTGCCAAGCCGCCGACGCCTCCGCGATTAGATCTTTGCAAGCGCCTGATCGAGGTCGGCAATGATGTCGTCGACGTTTTCAAGACCAACGGAAAGTCGAATAAGATCCTCGGAAAGGTGTGCTGCCTCGAGCTGCTCGGTCGTGAGCTGGCTATGCGTGGTTGTGGCAGGATGAATGATGAGGCTCTTCGCGTCGCCCACGTTGGCGAGCAGTGTGTGAAGCTTCACATTGTTGATCACGTCGAGACCACCCTGACGCCCCGCCGTCGTTCCAAATACCACCACGCCGCCGAAGCCATTCTTTAACACGCGACACGCAACTTCGTGACTGGGGTCATTCTCCAATCCGGAGTAGCGCACCCAACTCACCTTGGGATGGCTTTCGAGGAACTTCGCCACCGCAAGGGCATTATCGCAGTGTCGCTGAACGCGCAGGCTAAGCGTTTCGATGCCGAGCCCGACAAGCTGAGCGGCATAAGGCGAAAGGGTCGGCCCGAGGTCGCGCAAACGTTGTGCGAGCACACGCGTCGCGAAGGGAGCGACGGGCGCGGCGTTAGTCCACACAGCGCCATGATACGACTCGTCAGGTTCGGTCAACGTAGGGAATTTGCCCGGAACGGCGGCCCAATCGAACTTGCCCGAGTCCACAACGGCACCGCCAACCGTAGCGCCGTGTCCACCAAGCCACTTGGTAAGGCTCTCGATTATAACCGCGACCCCGTCCTCAGCCGGGCGATACAAGTACGGCGTTGCGAAGGTATTGTCTACGATAACAGGAAGGTCGAGCGATGCAGCTGCCTGCACGAGCGCTGGCACATCGGTAACGTCAACGCGCGGATTGCCAATGGTTTCGGCGTACCAAAACTTCGTGCGCGATGTGGTCGCGGCCACAAAGGCATCGATGTCGTTGTTGGGAACAAATGTCGTCTTTATGCCGAGGTCGTCAAGGGTGTGCAGGAGAATGTTCCACGTCCCGCCATAAAGTGAGTCGGAAGCCACGATTTCGTCGCCGGCCTTCGCGATGTTAGTGAAGGCGAGGATCTCGGCTGCGTGGCCAGAGGCAACCGCAACAGCAGCAGCAGCGCCCTCGACGGCGGCAACGCGTGCACCTATGGCATCGGTGGTACTGTTCGTCAGGCGACTGTACACGTTGCCTGGTCGCGCGAGAGCGAACTTGGCGGCCGCGTCCTCGGCGTCGTCGAACTGCCACGCGGCGGTAGCGTAGATGGGCAGGGCAGCCGAGCCGGTGGTGGGGTCGGGCGCGAATCCGGCGTGGATTTGCAGCGTGTCGAAGTGCTTCTCGGGGGACTGGGCGAAGGTGGGGTCGAGTTCGAATGCCATGGTGGTTCCTTTCCGTGTTGATGCTTTGGACACAGAGTAGAGTACGACTGGCATGCGTTTATGGCAATAGCTCGGTTATATGGGTTTACGATAGTTGATTATCTGAGGAATGCAAGTTGCGCTTTTGCCCGACCGCGTGGTTAGTTATGCCGCTTTTTCGACTAAATAAGCGCTATGTCAAAGTATACGGTCCCATTTACCTGCGAAAACGGTGTCAATACAAAGTGCATCGCCTGATTTTAGTCGAAATTTCGGCATAACTCGCCAACCGTAATCGGGTTTCCTCACCGCCACGCCGGGACCTTCGCTCAAACAAGAGACAAAAGCCCAGCGCGGGCCAGGAAGGTGGCAGCTCTTACACACCTCGTTCCTACGGAACTACACACGGCAGCTCTTCCGGACCACTTCTCCGACCATCCTCAACACCCCGCCGGGTAGCCCGCCCCTAGAAGAGGCGCATGCCCAGTACGTGGCCCAAAGTGCTGCGCCACGTACTGCGCCACGTGCGGTGCCAAACAACTGTTGGGGCCTATACGATTTGTGCGCGGCCCCTCATTTAGGCCGCGCACGGGTATTTCACGATTCTTTATGTGGAGCAGTCAAATCCCGCCTACCACTCGAGCGGAGCGTCCGCTAACACAGCGCCAACAAGCAACCACCGCAGGCAAATCCCGGCCTACCACTCGAGCGGAACGTCCACCACCTGGCCGTCAACGGTCAAACGCAGCGCCGACCCATCGAGTTTCGCCTCGCTGATGGTCCCCGTGTCGCCAATCACCTCGCCGTTTTGGTTTGCCATGTGGCTCCAACCCGTGCCAACGGTATACGTCGCTACATTCCACGTACCATCGGGCATGTTCTCCGGTAGAAGAATCGAGCCGTCGAACAACACAAGAGCCAGCGGCGTTCCCGGCAATGCGCCGAGTTCGATTTTGTTCCCGTCTCCCTCGGTATTGCTCTCCGTCAACGTATATGCCCCATCCTTCTGCGTGAGGGCATACGTCGATCCGCGATACGTCAGCGACTCGCCAATCGTCGTTTCCGCACGCGTCGGCTCAGGCAGCTTTTCTGGTGCCATTGGCACATATACCGCGCGAAGGAACAGCGCGACGCACAACGCGATAATGGCCAACGCCGCAACAACGAGACCAATCATCATCGGCCGCGAAAGCGTCGGCACCTCTTCGGTCTTGCGCTGCTTTGAACCCTTGCGTTCCGCCTTTACCGCGCCCTCGCCTTTGCTTAGCTGCTGAAAACCGCCTCGGTCAAGCGATTCCGCATCAATGGGACGGGGAGCATTGGCTCCCAGTTCGTCCGTGTCGTCTAGCGAATACATACGGTTCGTCCCCTCTGCTCGTTTTGGCGTTTCCGCCTTTGCCTGCCTGACCCATCGAGACCCATGAGCCAGCTAAAACCTTCGCTTGCCATCGGTCCGTCGCAGCCACCGAGAATCCGTTATGCACTCAGCGCGCTGTGAATAACCAACATACTACCCCGTCGCAAAGAGTTCACTCACTTGCTCGTGCAATTTCGTCGCGTTTACACCTCGCACTACACCTCGCGCCGGTCCTCGATGGCGCGTCCCAGCGAAAGCTCGTCAGCAAGCTCAACCTCGCCGCCCACCGACATTCCCACCGCAAAGCGTGTTACCTTAACCCCCATGGGCTTTATTGTCCGCGATAAATACGTCGCAGTTGCCTCGCCCTCGACGTCGGTGTTTGTTGCGAGGATTATCTCCTGCACCTCGCCCGAGGCAAGGCGTGCCAGCAGCTCGCGCACGTGCAGCTGGTCCGGCCCTATTCGATCCATGGGTGAGATAACCCCACCAAGCACATGATACAACCCGTGGTACGAACCCGTTCGTTCGACGGCCGCCACGTCCCGCGGCTCCGAAACGACGCAAATCGTCGTGACGTCGCGCGTCGAGTCGGCGCACACATCGCACGTGTCGCGCGTTGCGTACGAAAAGCACACGGGACAAAAGTGCACCTGTCGCTTCACGTCCAGAATCGCATTGGCCAACCGCCGTCCCTGCTCGGCATCGGATTCGAGTAGGAAGTACGCAATGCGCTGTGCCGACTTTGGTCCGATGCCTGGCAAGCGACCGAGCTCGTCGAGCAGGCGCTGAAGGGCCCGGCCGTCATTCGGACCGCCGGAAAAGACGGAAGCACCGTTCGCAAAACCACTCACGCCCCGTGCACTGCGACTGGACGCGCCATCGCCCGAACCGCTCGCGCCCTGTGCGCCGTAGCTGGAGCCAACGCCGCCCGAACCACTCGCGCCCTGCGCGCCGCGAGTTGGTGCAACGCCCGCAGTTCCCGCATCGTCACGGCCCGAACCAAGGGAAGCACCAAGCCAATCGGTCGCGCCAGACGCGAGCCCGTCGAAAACGGACATCTTAGAACAGGCCCGAGAGACTCGACATGTCGAGCCCGCCCGTAATGCCCGCGACCTGAGAGTTCGCCACCTCGTTCGCCTGCGCGAGCGCCGCGTTCACCGCCGTGAGGACGAGGTCCTCCAGCATCGAAACGTCGTCGGGATCAACAGCCTCGGGGTCGATGCTAATCGAGGTTATCTTCATGTCGGCCGTAGCGCTCACGTTTACCATGCCGCCGCCCGCCGACGCCTGCACCTCAATCTCCGACATATTGTCCTGCGCGTCCATAAGCTGCTGCTGCATCACGCGCGCCTGCTCCAGGATTTGTTGCATGTCCATGCTCGTCACCACCTGCGATTCGTTGTTACCAGCTGCTCCCGCTCGAACCAATGCCTCTTAGATAAAACCTTCGGAGGAGGGCAGCCACGCTCAACGCCAACTCGCGCCTCGGCCACCCACACCCTAATTTGGCCGAAACCAATCGGCAGCATCGGTCCATTAGAGTGGTAGGTAATTGTATCACGTCACACCCATAAGCACACCGACGGTCAATACGCGCATTGGATGCACGAATGTAACTCCGTCCATACATATGCCTGAATAACTGGCGCAATCGGTCCCTTGCTGAGAAAACCAGTGGACAGAGACATGGGAGAGCACACTGAATAATGGGTGCCAAATGGGCATACATTATACATAGTAACATCATAAGCAGAATGACCAATTTTTGAGACATTTCTAAGGTTTCTCAGGTACTCTCAGATTATCCTAGTACGACGTTACGCAAATAGCTGGGCGGAAGGGGCGTCCCTCGCGAGTCGCGTCGCAGGAATGCGCACGGGCGTCGCGCGGCGGCTCGGGCGTGTCGCTACGAATATGCTTATGGAGCATATGTGGGGAATCCTTTCGCTCGCCTGCCCCCCAGGGCGCCTTTCGGCCCGAGAGGTCGGGACAATTGATGTCGTTGAAATATTCTTATATATAAAATAGCGGGCACGAAGTTTTGAACGTTTTGCGAAACCCCAGTTAGCGGGCGCATTGGCATAAGCATTGAAACATTACGTGCCCACTGTGTAAAATAGGCAGTGGGCACGTATTGTTGCGTTACTTATGTCCTAAACCCCGCGAGCTGGGGTTTTACACGACTGGTCAAAACTTCGTGCCCACTATCTTTTATGTGAAGGCACCTGACTCTATGGCGCGGGCGCGGCTGCCCCCGGGCGAGGGCCGGGCCGGGCCGTCTCCGCAGGCACGGAGGGCGGATTCCGCCTATCGCCGGGGGCGAGAGGGGCGGGCGCGACCCGGCCATGCGGTCGTCGCGGCCGGCTGGGGGGCCGATCCCGCTCGAATTCGCGCCGCCATGGCTGGGCTTACGCCCGAACAAGCCATCGCCGCGGGCCGGCCCCGCTCGAATTTGCCCCGCCGTGGTCGGGGCGGCCTCGGATTCCGAAACGCCCGCCACCTCCGCCATTCCATCGGAGGTGCATTATTGGTCTGGTTATCAGCAGAACTTCCCGGTAGATTCCGCTCTGATCGCTAAATCACTGGCTTACGGTCGGTTGGGAAGACGCCGCTTGGCAACCTCCTTTGCCGGCTCCTCTGCCGCCCGCGCACAATTGCCACTTTGTGCCATGCCCAAGCACGAATCCACAGGTAGGACAGGTACATCTACATGCAATTCTGACATTGTGCGCTCGTGTCGCCAAGGACGGACTCACAATAACAAAACGCAGAATCGGAACTAAAACATATTACCTGCTAGACTGGCTATTCCCTCAAATACTTATGTAATTGTGAACAACCGTACCACCGACCAGCATTCACAATTGCGGGCCTGTCGTTCACAAGTGTCGAACTGGCCGGCCAGTGATCAAGATTCTGGCCCTCTGAGAGGTCCGGACGCGAATCCGGGACAAGAATCGGCCCGACGGAGGCCTAGGAAGGGTCAACTTTCGGACACCTCGCTAATCGCCCCTGCTCGGCCAAGTCATGATTCGAGCACGCCCCGTCATATTCAAACTCTTGTCTGGCGCGACGGAAAGCTCGCGCGATCAGCTTCAATCCTTCCGCCTCGGCCTCGCCAAGCACAGGCACAAACATAGGCACGGACACAGACACCGCAGTTGAACACAGTTTGTCTCACCGCGCCAGAATGTGTCAGAATGGTCCAACATTCTTAGGAAGGGGTTTCGATGGACAGCATCCGCGCGGGAAACATCAAACTGTTGCTCTGCTTCGCCTTTTACTTAGCGTGGTGGGTTGTGGGCTTCAATCCCCACCATCCCATTCGAGGCCTCAAGAGCGGTTGGCTGCTCATCCCTGCTGCAATGCTGGGGATTTGGGCACTCGTCGATATCGTTCAGGGACTTGACTTCACGCTTGGCCCCGTACCGGGCATGGCTTTTGTGGTTGGAGGTGTCGTGAGCTACGTGGCGCTAGTCGGCATAACGAGCGGACTGCTCCACCGACCGGTTACATCAGAATTGTTCATTATCATGTTGTGGGCATGCATCGCCCTCTTGGAGATAAACACCTTCGTGGGCATGGGCAGCATCGCTTCGAGCCCGGGCTGGATACTCACAATACTTTGCATTGTTGGCACAATCGCAAGCCTCGTTTGCTATCAGCTGTTCTATGGACTTGATGCAAGCCCAGCCTTCATAGACGGGGCGATTCCGCTGATTCTCGCCGGTGTTTTGACAGGCCTCATAACGTGGTGTGCCGCATAACTATGGCGCGCGGTAACGTGCAGCGCTCCGAGGTAAAGCTGCAATGTACGACGGAATTGTCATGCCGGGGGTTATGCCGTACCCGGCGCGACCGCCGTCTCAGGCGGGACTGCTGCACGCGTCGGCAGCGCGTCGGGCGGCGCCCGGCGGAATCGCCTCCCCGGCAACATCACGACGTCCGGCGGATACGCGGCCAGAAGCATCGCGGCACGCAACAAGACTCATCAATCCGGTTTCGAGCTACGGAGGAACACATGCAAGCAAAGCGTGGCTACGTGCCAAAGGACGACCGGTACTTCTCTGCGGAATCATGCAAGACGCTGCGCATGGCCTCTGAGCATATTTGTTATCTAATCAACCGGGGCTACAACCTCAAGCATGCGTCCACATTCGTTGGCGACCACCTCCAGCTTTCCGACCGCCAGCGAACAGCGATTGTGCGATCCGTCGCTACCAACGATCAGCTGGTAAACCGCCGAGCCAAGGAAGTTCCGCTGGGGCAGCTGAGCGGACAAGCCGTTTGGATTGACGGATTCAACGCAATCATTACGCTTGAGGTTATGCTGAGTAAATCCACGCTGCTCGCATGCATGGACGGGTCAATTCGAGACCTTGCGTCACTTCGCGGGACGTATCGCATCGTCTCACAGACACCCGCCGCCGCGCAGTTGCTCTTCGACGTGCTCCGCGACGCAAACATTGCATCGGCAATCATCCTGCTGGATCGGCCCGTTTCCAACTCGGGACGTCTGAGGACCTTGCTCGACGATCTCGGTGGGGCTTATCCATTCGACCTCGACGTACGCGTTGAAGACGGAGTAGACCGTTTGTTGTACGGCAAACCGAACGTCATTTCTTCCGACTCAATTGTTTTAGATAATAGCGCCAGCTGGACAAACCTTTCGCAGCGCTGTTTGGAACTAAGTGGCGCGCGGGCAATTAAGCTGTGGTAGCGCGGACACGACCGGTTACACCTGGCTAGACCCGCGCTGCTGCAGGGCGGCTCCATAATGTAACGAAACATACGACCCTTAAACGACGCACGGCTCTTGTCATACAAACCCCGCCAAATGCGCCCGATTCCGTTTTTTCGCAATACTTGTCGGATTCGCTACGCACGTTGTGTACCCACGGGACCGCTTAGCCCACGAGGCGCACCCTAAGTGGCCCTCCTGGTACACGTTACAAGGTTGTGTACCCACGGGACCGCTTAGCGGACAAAAGCCGGCCTAAGTGGCACCTGCAGTACACATGTTGGAAACGAAAAACGATGGGCGTGTACACAAGCAGCGACCCCAACGCTTTACGGAGAAGCGACACGAGGCTTTACGATGCAATGGACAAGGTTTTGCAACCAAAGAGCCCCGGGCAAGGCACTGTGAAGGCGCTACAACCAAGAAACCGCGAGTAATGAGCCGCGGACAAAAGCGGGACCGCCAGGTCACTCCCGACGGTCCCAAAACAATGACAAAAAAATGTTTGCACTAGCCGCAAACCCCGCGCCGCTCGCAGGCGAACGACCCGCTGGCGAACGGCCGAGCCCAAGCACGAAGCCAAGCCAGGCACGCCGTCACCGGCCGCC
>JAFWMH010000036.1 GCA_017510785.1 Atopobiaceae bacterium
CATCGAGGACGGCTGCGAGGTCATGGGCTACACGCCGTGGGGCTGCATCGACGTGGTGAGCATGTCGACGTGCGAGATGTCCAAGCGCTACGGGTTCATCTACGTGGACCTCGATGACGAGGGCAACGGCACCTACGACCGCAGCCGCAAGAAGAGCTTCTACTGGTATAAGCGGGTGATTGCGAGCAACGGAGAGGATTTGGGATAGGACTTCAGGCCCGCCACCACGCGGATGGAATCGATGCAACCACGAAGCGGAGAACAGCTGACGCAACCCAACGGATTGCCTGCACGCTCCTCGCGTTCCTCCTTGCCTTATGTGGGTTCTCCGCTGCGGTTGCTAAAGAAAGGCGTGCCGAATCCGGCGATCCCAGCTCGGCCGAGCAGCCCCGCGCTCATCAATACCGGTTGATCCGGCACTTCGCTTTTATCCGCTTTATGTTTTCCGGCAGCTCGTCGAAGGGCATGTTTTTGGGGGTTTTGCACGTGCCCGACTCGCTGGCAACGTCATAGTACCAGCACTTGTATTCGATAAAATCGCGTGCGAGCTGCAGTTCCTCGAGCTGTTTTTCAATGGCCTCCCGCCGCTCGTACACGATGCGCCGCCGCTCCTCGATGGTCGAGTCACCCTCCATGTACAGCCGAATGTACTCGCGAATCTCTTTGATGGGCATCCCCGATACCTTCAGCCGCTCCACGAAACGCATCCACTCCAGGTCGTCCTCGTCAAACAGCCGGCGACCATCGCTGGAACGCTGTTGGTTGGGAATGAGCCCGTTCTTCTCGTAAAACCGAATCGTCGAGGCGGGCATGCCCAGCTTCGCCGCCGCATCTCCGATGGTGTACAGTCCGCTCATGCCGCCCCGCCTTCCTGATCGTTGACACGTTTGCCTTGTGCTCTTCCACGCCTGCCAGCAGCCGTCAACGCCACTTGAACGCCGTGGAACACGATGGCGACCAATGCCGCCACGCCCGCATAACGCAAGAACGTGATGGCCAACGGCGTGTTGAAGTCGACCATCGCGAACTGGACCTGTCCGGTTAGGTACGCGAACATGCCAAGCTGCACGATGGCGTACGCACCGTAGGCACCAACGGCCACAGCTGCCACGCGCAGGAACCACAGCTTCCAAGGCGCCATGCGGCGCGGAACTCGCACATGAAGACCGCTGTGCGCGAAAGCCAGTACGAACATCCAATACGAGAACAGCATGTGGATGCGCCGCGCCCAAGATGCTCCCGGCAGCGCGGGCAAAAAGCCGAACACATGCTTAGAGAGTACCAAGCTGCTGGCAATCATGCCCACAAGGCATACCAGAAGCCCGACGATAAGGACGAGGTGTAGCGCATACGACGCCTTGCGGCGACTACGCATGACACCGAGGAGCCACTTACGGTTGAGCACCGCGTGGCTCACCATGAGCACGAACAGTGCCATACCCAGCCATTCGTGGGGGACCTCCTGCACCAATGCCGTTGCCATCGTTGCCACGAGGACGGCGGACATGGCGATGTCCACAGCGATTTTTATCACTCGGTTGCCCTTCAACTGTACCTCCGTAAACCCTTGATCATGGCGAGCGTTCGGGATGGGCAGAACGCATTGCCGCGGTCTAACGCGACCTTAACCCGGCCTAAGCACTCAACACGCTCAACCATGACGCCTTAGCAATAGTAGGAGATATCACCGTGGAAGTAGCTTCGCCAACGTTCGCAAATCTGTGCATGGTTCAGCATAACAAAGTCCATGACATTGGCAAGCTCCCTCCTATTGAGCCTACTTCCGTTGTTTGCCAAGACACACCCGCCGTTGCGCGTCAGCCAAATCTTGGTCGCGTTGGGAGACGGCTTTCCCTTTGCGACGTACACGTGAACCGGCTCGCCATTCTATGCGGTCCAGAAGAAGATTGCGAAGCCTTGGAACAGGAACAACCTAGGCATACTCCTTCGACACCTCCCGGGCGAGACGTAGGATGAGGGGCGCGTTGTTGTGGACGAAGCCGTCGATCTGCGCGAACTCGTCGTCGGAGAACCCCACGACGTCGCGCCACGCGAATGATGGGAGCGAGCACAAGGCGGAGTCGAACCCAAGCTCGACAGGCCTTTCCACCGATACCTCCACGCAGCCGTCTGCAAGGACGTTCGAGTATGCAATTTGAGTCTGGTCTTCAAACTCGACGTAGTCGTAGAACATATGTGCCTCCCACGTACGCGCTCTCCTAGCGTTATGATATACCGCGCCAAACCCGCATGACAATGCTTGTCGGCGTGAAGGCCACGAGACCCAGCATCATCTTTTTCGCTCGGTTGCCCTTCATGCGTGTTTCCCTCATGAGTTCTCTTCTCTGCCACTAGGCGTTCTTCGAAACCCAATCGTCGATTTGCGCCGTGCTGGACGAGACGTCTTCGCCCACGAGCGAGAGTCCCTCACGAATGTCGGCGTTGGGGCAAGCCTCCGCAAGATCGGAAAGGCAGCTCGCAAAACCGCTGCCGGCATGTGTGTTGAATGGGTACACGACCTTTCCGGAGCAGTCATGCTCGGCGAGGAAGCTCTTCACGATTTGCGGCAGGTGACCCCACCACGTGGGGAAGCCGAGGTACACGGTGGCGTACTCGTTCCAGTTCGATACGGCGCCCGCGATTGCGGGCATTGTGTTGGCCGCTTGCTCGTCTTGGGCGATTTGCAGCATCTCGTCATAGTCGGTGGTGTACGGCGTGGCGGGCTCGATGCGGAACAGCTCCGCTTGTCCCTGCAGGTCTTCTACCACGCGGTTTGCTACACCGAGCGTGTTGCCCGACCACGAGAACACGGCCACGAGCGTGTTGCCCGAGGCCTGCGTCGGGGTAGACGTCTCAGCGGATGTAGCGTTCGTCTCGGTGGACGTCGCATTCGTCTCGGTGGGCGTCGAGTCCGTCTCGGACTTCGAGGTATTTGACGACGAGCCCTGCGCGGACGTACCTTCGTTGCGCGCCGAGCAGCCCGCGAGCGACCATGTGCCAATGGTCGCACCCGCCACAGCCATGGCCTTGAGCAGCTGTCGTCTCGAAATGTCGCTGAAATTTGTGTTGGTCATAATCGAATCCCCCATTCGTTATTACTTATCTTTTGTTCTTTTGTCTTATCCTTCGTCCCCTGCGCCCTATCGCCTGTTCCTTCTTTGTAGCCTTTATCCTCGTCTCCTGCACCCTATCGCTTGTTCCTTTGTCCTTTGTACCAAAGGTGCCGCCACTCACGAGAGTGAGGCCGTCGCTGACGTCGGCTGGCGCGACGGAATCCGCTTGGGGCGCGATGGAATTCGCCTGTGCAGAGGTGCTGGAATCGGGCTCGGGCTCGGTGCCCTGCGACGTCTGTGCGTTGCGCGGCGTCCACGAGCAGCCGCCAGCGCGAGCATGCCACTTACGAGGGCACCCGCCCCGACGAACGAACGCCGCGTCAGGATGGGCTTGTCAACGTGTTTATTAGTGCCGAGCGAGACGTGTCCCATGCTAGTCCTTTCGTCGGATGCGTTTGCGTTGCGACGCCGTCTAGACAAGATTCTGCGACTTAAACCATGGTTTAAGTCAAATGACTTTTTTGGAATTGTGTGAGCTTTGTGACGATAGGGTGACTATCCTCGAGGCTTGCTCCATTGTTAACGAACGACGAAGCGCAGTCGGCCAGAAGCCCAGCATCCCGACGACATGCCCTCGAAGCGTACATACTGCGCGGCCAATAGCCGGGGCCTCGACATCTGCCGCTTGCCCCTAGCAGGGTTGGGTGCCAAAAGTGCCACTTAGCAGACAAAACCACGGCCAAATGGCACAAACGACACCCATTACGCACAATGGGTGCCAAATGGGCCATTTGGCGCGGCGAACCAGGTAGTAAGTGGCCCATACGGCACCCATGTTCGTTGGTTTGATGGACGTCGACCACGGTATCGTGCGCGGGCCATACGCACGCCCCCCGCGAGCACACGCCACTTCACGAGGAGAGCAAGGAACAAATAGCCAACGAGGTGCGGCTACTGCAACCACGCCTGCCGGCCAGAGAACGCGAAGTGCGGCACACACACGAGCCTTGCCGAAGGCGGGCAGACGGGCGCATAGAAGGCATCCGCGTACACAATGCGCGACTCGACAAGGGCCGCCTCCACTTCCTCCTCGCCGTCGGCGTACACGTCATGCGGTGCAAGAAGGCCGAAGGCCGATTCCGTAGCGCACACGACGCGCGTCGGCTCGCCGTCCGCCAGCTCCAACGACGCCGCCAAGGAGCCCGCAGCCACCGGCTCACCCACCACGACGCGCGTGGCGTCACCCGACGACATACGGGCATCTTTGCAAGGCATCAAGCGAGACCCACTGCCTGCGGCGACACTTCGAAGAGCCTCGGCCAACGACGCCGCGAACAACCCCTGCGGCCGACCAACAACATAGGGTGTGCCGAACCGGCGTCGCAATACCTCGGCCGCCGGAATCCCCACCGACGAAACCACAAGGTTGACCTCGGCTTCCGCCGCCCGCGCAAGTTCATCGAGCGTTGAGCCCATCGCCCAGCACGACACTAGCTCAAAGCCCGCGTCCTGAACGAACGCCCGCAACTCGCCCGTCGCGCCCGTCGCGTTGCCCGTAGCCGCCGCACCGCTCGCGCCCGTCGCACCGCCCACCGCGTCGCGCGCACCCGGCGCAGCAGCTGCCCGGGCCTCATTTGGCAGACCCCGCACGTCCGCCTCGGCAAAGTCGAGCGGCGTGACGCCCAGCACGTTAAGCGTGCCCGCACGCACGGCGGCTGGACGCACGAAGCGCTCGGCCACCTCAGCCAGCGCGCCGCCAGCCCCCACGGTATAGTCGTGCATCCCGTTGGTCGGCACGTAAAAGCAAGGAATACCTGTGCGTGCTTGTATCATTTTGCATAGGGCCGCAAAGTCGGTGCCCGTAATAAACGGAATGGGCGAGTTGCACAGCGCCACGAACCGCGGGCGCAGCTCCAGCGCCGCATCCACCACATCGCGAACGAACTTGTCATCGTTGCCTAAAATGGCGTCTCGCTCGACGAGACCCGAAATAAAAATGAGACTATCGTAATCGTACCAACGAGTTTCGTCGTGCGTGTTATACGTGGAGTTGCAACCCGACGGGTCGTGAATCACCACCATGCCACCCAGCTCGAACAAGGCCGAACATGCGCCCGAAACGTCTCCCGTATACACCGGCAGAATGCGTTGGCTGCGATTCATGTTACACTCCCCTCACTCGATGCCCACCAATTTACCATACACACGTGGTATCGTAGTACACATGAGAATTCTGGCCATCATACCCGCATTCAACGAGCAGGACTGTATTGAGGAAACAGTTCAGTCGCTGCAGCGTGCCTGTCCGGACGTCGATTACCTCATCGTAAACGATGGTTCGACGGACGCCACGGGACGCTTGTGCGACGAACTCGGTCTCTCGCATATTGACCTGCCCGTCAATTGCGGTCTTTCAGCTGGATTTCAAACGGGCATGAAGCACGCCGAGCGCAACGATTACGACGCGGCCTTGCAGTTCGATGCCGACGGACAGCATCTGCCCGAGTACATCCCCGCCATGGCCAAGGCCATGCAGGAGCAGCATGCCGATATCGTTATCGCCTCGCGCATCCTCGCGGGCGAGCGGCTCGGCGGCGCGCGAGGGCTTGGCTCGCACCTCATTTCGACGCTCATTCGGCTAACGTGCGGCGTCCGCATAACCGATCCCACGTCCGGTATGCGCATGTACAGCCGCCGCCTCATTAAGCTGTTTGCCGAAAGCCGCGACCTCAGTCCCGAGCCCGATACCATCGCACTGTTCGCGCGCAAAGGTGCCGTCGTCATCGAGGTACCCGCGCACATGCAAGAGCGTCAGGGTGGTCGGAGCTACCTCGACCTCCCCCACGTGTTGCGCTACATGTTACATACGTGCTCGTCCATTCTCATTTTTCAGTGGTTCGGCAACAGAGCCCGCATCAAGCTTACGTGAAGCGCCTCCCCAAGGAGTTTGTCTTATGCAAAGCGTGTCCGAGGCTCGAAGCTGCTCACACCTCACCAGGCCATCGCGCAACCCCCTCAAGGAGTTTGTATTATGCAAAAGGCGCCCGACGGGTCTCGCCCCTCGCCAAACGAACGTGCGCTATGATGATAAAACAAACGCGAATGCCGAGGAGGAACGCCGAATGAACAACAGCATCGCACTGAGCATCATCGTACCGTGCTACAAGGTGGAGCAGTACCTGCCGAAATGTCTCGCTTCGCTCGTCGGACAAACGCTGCAAAACATCGAAATCATTTGCATCAACGACGGATCGCCCGACCATTGCATCGACATTCTGTGCGAGTGGCGCGAGCGCTATCCCGGCAAAATAGTTATTATTGATAAGTCCAACGAGGGCGTGTGGCGCGGACGCATGAACGGCATCGCGCTGGCGCGGGGCGAATACATCGGGTTTCTCGATAGCGACGACTATGCCGAGCCCGACTTCGCCGAGCGTCTGTACAAGGCCGCAAAGGAGGCCGATGCCGACGTGGCGGTGTGCGGCTTTAGTCGCATCGACCTCGAAACCGGACACGTGCTTTCGCGCGAGATGTGCGATGCGCGCGAACCGTTCACGCTCGCCGACGAGCCAGGCCGGATTTTGGAACTCAATGGCGCACCGTGGAACAAGGTGTTTCGCGCGTCGGCACTCAAGCGCATGCACAATCTTGAGGCCGTGCCGCCCGTGCTCGACGACCTCGTGTTCCATTTGCTCGCGTACCTCGAGATGAACGGCACGGTGACGTTCGTCCCCGCATCACTCGTGAACTATATGGTACGCGAAGGGTCAATCATCACGTCCGTTTCGGACGCTCAGGTGGCTGGCGTATTCGCCTCCTTCTTGGAGACAAAAGCCCTCTACAAAGCGGCAGGAGCGAGCGAAGCCCGCATGCAAGCGCTCGACGCGGCCGCGTTTATCCACCTCGGCATCTCGCTCAATTATCGGCTTTCGTATAGCGACTGCAACATGCGCGAGGCAACCGAGCGCTCGAAGCGCTTCCTCGACGAGAACTTCCCCCGCTGGCGCAACTCGCCCTTCATTTGCGGCCGCTATGCACGGTTGCATGGCGCGTCGTATCGCCGCACGCTCATCTCCTCTCGCATGTTCCGACTTGGTCTCATGCCACAATTCCTGAGCACCTATCGCTTTGTCACCGAGCTCGCTCGCTTCGACATTAAGTGGTAGGCGTCGGTGGCACGTCGTTGGTTCCATTCCTGTTAGTATCGTCCCCATTGGGATAGCATCGTTTGGTTTTGTCACCTAATCCACTGCGAGAGGGAACAAAAGAGGAGGAAGGGCATGGCACAGGTCAGCGTCATTATGCCGGTGTACAATTCGGCGGAATATGTTCCCGATGCGGCGCGGAGCGTTCTTGAGCAGGACTACGACGACTTCGAGCTGGTACTTGTTGACGACGGCTCTACCGATGGCTCCGGCACGGTGTGCAACGAGCTGGCTGCGCAGCACGCCAACGTTCGGGTGCTCCACAAGCCCAACGGCGGCATGTGCTCGGCTCGCAACTACGCGCTCGATCGCATCGAGACTCCCTACGTTGCCTTTTGCGATAACGACGACCACTATTTGCCGCACCTGCTGCGCGACAACATGCATATTTTAACTACTAGCGGCGCAGACTGCGTGTACTATGGTCGTCAGCTCGCGATTTACGACGACGCGAGCGATCGACCGCGAATCAGCGTCACCAAACCCAAGAAGCACACAGTTCTTCGCGGACAAGAGATTCGCGACCAATACGACCTCGCACGAAGCGGTAGCGACGCCGTTTGGGCGTGCATTTATCGCAGGGAGGTAATAGAGCGGGCCGGACTTCGCTTTGACGAGCGTCTGCGCCACGGCCATGAGGACACCATCTTTACCTTGCAGTTCCTGCGTGCAGCCGAGGCCATCGCCCTGAATCCGCAGTACTACTACGTATGGATGCGGCGCACCTCCCACAGCTCGTCGTTCTCGATAACCGATGACCTCAAGCTAGGCTACGAAACTGCCGTCAACCTTGAATGCGCTCTCATCGAAGATTGGGACGTTGCGCGGAGACTGCCCGATTACTGCTCCGACTGCATGGCGCGCTACTTGCTCAACCCTCTGGAAACAGCCATGCTCGCGGGGAACATCTCGTACAAACAAATGCTGCCTCTTTACGAGTGGCTCCACGACTTCTTCGCGCCGCGCGCCGCATACTTCCAGGGCAAGCTCGCGCCCTCGCGCCGAGCGTTTTGCTCGCTCATCCTCAAAGGGCACTATCGGCTCGCTTACGCTTGCATGCGCGCGGCGCAGGTTTATGTAGCGCACACCAAACGCGGGTGATGCGCCTCGCACAATGCTCCGGAAAAACGGACTGCCACTCCCCTACAGCAGTTCCTCGGCAATGATGTAGCGCGGTCGCTGCTTCGCCTCGAAGTAGATGCGCCCGACGTATTCGCCCACGATGCCGAGCGAAAGCATAATCGAGCCGCCCACGAACCAAATGGACACCAACAAGCTCGTCCACCCATCCACCGCAACGCCACGCGCGAGCGACACGAGCGCATACACCAACGCAATTATCGAGATAAACACGAAGGCGAAACCCGCAAAGGTCACCATACGGAGCGGTTTTATTGAAAACGACGTAATGCCGTCAATCGCAAGACCCATCATTTTGGAAAGTGGATACTTGGACTCCCCCGCAAAGCGCTCGGCACGGCGATAATATACCTTGGCCGTACGGAACCCCATCGAGGCCACGATGCCGCGCAAGAACAGGTTCGTCTCGCCATACTCCGCCAAGGCCTCGAGCGACCGGCGGTCCATAAGACGGAAATCGGCCGAATCGGGAATTGTCTCGGTTCCCATCGCGCTCATCAAACTATAAAACATATGCGCCGTACCCCGTTTGAAGCGCGTGTCGGTATCGCGACTGTTGCGCACCCCAAACACGATGTTCGCGCCATCCAAGTATGCGTCCACCATCTCGTCGATTGCGTCAACGTCGTCTTGCAGGTCGGCATCGATGGACACCGTAGCGTCGGCATTGCGCCGCAACGCGCACATAAGACCGGCAAAGAGCGCGTTTTGATGGCCGCGGTTATGCGCGAGCGAGATGCCGCAAAACGCGCCTTCGTATGAGGGATCGTCGTGAAGTGCACGTATGAGGTCCCACGTAGCATCGGTGCTGCCGTCGTCGACGAACAGCACGCGGCTATTTGGCGAAACCTTGTGCAAGGCAACCAACCCGCGAAGCTTCGCCAGCAAACGCCGCGAGGTCTCGTCGAGCACTTCCTCCTCGTTGTAGCAAGGAACGACGACGTAGAGCACGGGCAAGGATGGTGTTGCGGAAGAGGTCATACGAGCCAATCTACTCAAGTTTTTATTTGCAATGGTTTCTGGCGCCGCGCTTCGGCCCGCGCTCCGGCCCGCGCGTCGGCCCGCGCTCCGCGAGCGTTATGGAACGCCCCGCCCGCAGGCGCGCGACGCCCTCACGCACGCAGGTCGATGCGATTGCCGTCCCCCACGTCCAAAATGAGCGGCGTATGCACATGGCGATCTTCCTTGGGCGGAAGCTCCATGTAGTCGTGGTAGAGGTCGCTCAGGAACCGGTCCCAGTCGTGCGGCGCGCGAACCGTCATGTCTTCGAACGGCAACTCCACCGGCGGCATGAGGGTATCGTGATGGAACGGATACGGACGTGCCGCAGAAGGGTTGCCCCACCACTCGCTGGGATTCTTCGCCTTGCACGCCTTCTCGAAGCGACGCCGCAAACCGTCTTGCGACGTAACGATGTGCAGCAGCGTATGAATCACGCTCCAGCCAAGCTGAGCAACCGGTCGCCACGAAAGCCGGTCGAGCACCGTGGGATGTTTTATCCTATAAATATAAATGAGCTTCGTCCAAAACTGCGTTCGCTTGAGGTGCCGCACGCCATGATCGCCTTTGTCGTCGAGGCGAATATAGGGGAACACGTCAATGAACACGCACTCCTCGCAGCCCGCCTCGAAGGCATCGTGCTCCACGAACACGGTGTTCTCGGCGTAGAGCTTGCCCCAAAGCACGTACTGCGTGGGGTCGGTCTCCATAAGATGCAGCGATACGTCGTCGGGCAGCTCGTCCTTGGCGTATTTCACGAACGCATGGAAATCCTCGATGGGCATGCCCACGTCGATGTCGTCGTCCCACGGAATGAAGCCCTCGTGTCGAACGGCGCCCAAACACGTTCCGCCATCAATCCAGTAGATAAGACCATGCGCTCGGCAAATGCGGTCGATATGCGCAAGCATGTTGGCCTCGATGCGCTGCACGCGCTCGAGGGTTCCTGGCGGGTATTCGCGGTCGCTCACCATTGTTGTTCGCCCCTTCGTTCGGTCGCGTCCCAATCGGCCAACATGCGCTCGTACATCTGCGCAAGGTCCACATCCGCAGACCAGCCCAAGTCGCGCATGCGCGTCGTATCCATATAGATGCTGCCACTCACCGCATAGCGTGCCGCGGCCTGAGCGTCCAACGTACGCTCGACCTGCGTACTCCGCCCAAAGCGTTCCGCCACCATGTGCGCCATTTCGTACACGCTACAAAACGTCGCCTCGTTGGCCACGTTATACGCAACGCCCGCCTTGCCGCGCGCCACCAACACGAGCAGCGCCCGCACGGCATCGGCGGTATACACATACATGTTGCGTTTCGATCCGTCCGTTAGAAGCTTTATGTTACGCCCTGCCCTGCAGCACCGTGCGAACTCGGCGAACACGCGACGGTCGGTCGCCAGAATCCCCGGCCCGAACGTTTGGGCCAAGCGCGCAACGCACACCTGCACGCCATGCTGAGAGGCAAAGGACGCGCAGAGCGTCTCGGCAAGCTGCTTTGCCTGCGGATAGCTACTCCGCACGTTCATGGCATCGAGGATACCGCCGCACGACTCATCAAGCGGACCTTCGGCCCCCGCGCCGTACACCTCCATGGACGAAACAAAGCACAGCCGCGCACCGGTCCGACGCGCCAGCTCCAGCATGCTCCGCGTGCCCTGCACAATGGCGTCAATCGTATCGACGGGGTGTTCCACCATGAAGGCGCTCGCGGTGGGACAAGCACAGTGAATAATACGGTCGCAGTCGGGCAGCAAGGACTCTGTGGATGGGTGACAAACACCTCCGTCCCCGTTGTCGCGGTCACGCGATTCCCGCGTGGAGGGGTAACAATCAGCTACGTCCCCGTTGCCACGCGACTGGGTCGCGTCCCACGGAACGAACTCGGCCAACGGGATATCTGCAAGCTGTGCCCTCGCACGCTCGACGTCACGAACTGGCAGGATAAGACGGCCGCCAAAGGCCGAGCCTCCAGTGGCCGCGGCATTCCTCAGCCCCATGCGCTCGGCCACAGCACGCGCACACAGGCCACCCACGAGGCCGGTCGCGCCCGTTACCATCACGCACTTGCCGTCGAACGCGTCCCACGGAATGCGTTTGTCTGCAACAAGCGCACGGACGTCTTGCTCGTAAACGTCGTTCATCGCGCACCCGCTCCTTCCGGCCACTCGCTCCACAACATGCGCTGGTCGCGCGCCTCCATGTATCCCTTAAAGGCATAGTAGTCCATCGGAGTCGTAACCTTTATGTTCTCGGCCGGCCCCTCCACAGTATATATAGTGTGTCCGAAATGGCTCATGAGCGAAATCGAGTCGATGAACTCGTCGAGGCCTTCCGCGCGCGCCCTCATGTGCGCCTCGTAGAGTTCGCCCAGCCTAAACGCCTGCGGGGCCCGCGCGAGCTCCACCTGCGCACGGGGAATGATGCTCCCTACCTCGCCGCGGTCGCCGCACACGACGATCGTTTCCACCGCCGGGGCCGTTGTTGCCGTACACCCGCGCTCTTCCACCGACCGCACGCAGGCCGTAATGGTTTTGTCGTCAATAAGCGGGCGAACGCCGTCGTGAACCAAAACAATGTCGTCGTGCTCACGGCGCTCGAAGAGGTGTTTCACCCCTCGAAAAATCGAGTCCTGCCCCGTTTCGCCGCCCGGCACGACGTCGATGGGAATGCGATAATACCTGCGCGCCAGCACGTGCTCCAAGTACGGAATCCACGGCTCGAGGCACACGATTACCATGCTCGTCACAAGCTCGTGCTCGGCGAAATGCGCGATGGTGTAGTCGATGATGGGCCGCCCGCCAAGCTCCAAAAACTGCTTTGGCCGCGTACTGCCACCCATGCGACGACCCACGCCGCCTGCAAATATTAACGCGTGCACGCCCATCGGCAATCCCATCCCTCGCTTCGCTTGCCATGAAGAACAAGTCTAGCGACACCAGTGAAATTTGTCGTGCGATGAAGTCGTAACAAATCCCGAGCGTCGCTCAACATGAAGAACAAGTATAGCCGATGGGCGGCACATTAGGCGCGTTGCCGTTCGAGCGGCGCGAAGCTACCTCCGAAGAAACATTGGGCCGAGCGGCGCCCGGCGTACACGTGGGCCGCCGTTTTCATCGGTCGTTTGTAGACCTTTCGTCCAGCAGGCCTTTCATCCAATTATTTATTGACGGCCCGCCGCCATACGTGTACATTCATTGATTACTATACGTTCGTCCAAAGGAGTGACTATGGACTACAAAGACCTGACCCCTGAGCAGCTTGAAAAAGCAAAGGCCTGCACGACCACCGAAGAGCTGGTCGCACTTGCCCAGTCCGAGGGCATCGACCTCACCGACGAGCAGCTCAACGCGATGGCTTCCGGCGGCACCTGTTGGACTCATTCGGCCTTGGATGACGGCTGCCCAAAGTGCAAGAGCAAAAACATCAAGGCTGGCAACATTGGACACACAATGAAGTACAAGTGCAAAGATTGTGGCTATGAGTGGATGTAGCGCTTTGTAGGCACGCTAACAGTTTTTAACAAGTCGGGAACTCTGCAGGGTTCCCAACTTCGTTTATGTAGGCTATTGTCCGTTATCTCCGCACTCGATTTCGACTCCGCGCGGCACACGTCCTATTTCTTCACGCCGAAGGCCATTTCGAGAGGCGTGACTTGATCGACCGCGATGCTCACCGTAAGAGGAATGCCCTCTTGGAGCCCGTCGGCGCCGTCGCCCTCAAAGGTTATCTCGTAAACCCACGCGTCGTCGACTAGCTGGGAAAGGAGATAGTCGCTCTTTACGATTTCCTTTACCTCATCGGCTGAGAGAGGAATCTCCGAAATGGATGCGATTCTCAACGGCACGTCACACACGGACGATTCGTTTCCCACACGCACATGCGACGTGTTTTCGCCCGAAAGGTAGCAACATACCTTATCGCCAATACGCACTCCCGTGCTGCTCACGTTTACGTACACGGTGCCAAAGAGGCCCCACATCATAAGGCCACCAATGAGCAACGCGCACGCCACAAGCAACATCCACACGCCTGGTTTGGCAACGCGCACGTAGCAATCAAGTTCCTCGGGGCCGTTCAGCTTCTCCGTGGCCATTTTGTTATAAATCCTTGAGTCGACCTCAGCCACCACATCTCCTTTCGAAAACATAGGCTCATCATACTTCAGTCGCGACGCAACAGGCAAAGAAACAAGCCACAATTTAAGATAAAACAAGGTCCGAAAGGCGCCCAGCGCCACATATTGCGGTTTTCGCGTACAATAACCGCAATACACCCGGAGAAAGGCAGGTCCCATGAGAAAGCCCACCCAAATGGAGGTGTTCGACGCCCTGTACACCCTCGCGGCCGGTGGCGGACGCAAGGAGGCACTGTTCGGCAATAGCTACGAGCTCGCGCGGCCCGCCTTCGAGCGGACGCTTATTGGAAAACAGTATCCGGTGGTCCACATCGAATTCCCGCTTCTGGGCGAGCCATGTTTCGACCTGCTCACTTCGCCTGGCATGGTAGAGGCTGGCGATCGGTTTGCGCCCGGGGCGGGCTTTGGGCATCAGGCTACGTTCGACTGGTACGCAAGTGTATGCGAGCAATACGGGGCGTTGGGATGCGGGTTTGAGCTCGACCTTTCGGCAGGCGAGACTGAGCGTGCGGCCGTTTATTTCCAACAATTCGAGCATTACGAGCTCGTAGAGCCGTTCCTTGCAACCGTTGGCGAGGCGGAACGCGCACGGGATTATCATAATATACTTAATCGTATGCCCAAGGGTTGGCCGCCCGCTTACGTAGGCCTGTTCCCCGGGCGACCCGGAACGCCCATGCGCATAGGCGGCTATTTGGACCTTAACGAACTTACGCGCTGTGGAGAAGATCCCTCGCATCTAGGCGAGTGCTTCCGTCAGATTGGTTTTTCGGCCTTCGACGACACTATGCTCGTGCGTTGCACCGAGCTCATTCGGCTCGCTCCTTTAGTCGACTTCCAGTTCGACATCACAACGGAAGGGCGCCTGGGCAATACGTTCGGACTTTCCCTCGGGTTCAGCACGGTGGCGCCTCGCGAGGCGAAAGAATGCATGGAGTCGGGCTATGGCACGCAGATCATGCAGATGCTGCAGGGCTGGGGTTTGGCCGACGATCGCTGGAAGCTCGTTGCCGATGCGGCGTTCGCCCGACATGTGGGCTACACACGCGACGACGGTTCGGAGGGACGTTTCGCTCTATGCACTCGCTTTAACTTTGCCAAGGTGAAGTTCAAGGCCTGTGAAGCGCAGCCGGCCAAGTTCTACCTTACTTGCGATGCAGGTGACATGGAGCGCGCGTAGGACCCCGTCCGGTCGCTCCTGCTTAGTAACCCCTAAAACAGTGCACTGCGAAACATTCTTGTTCGCGCATCCGTCGAGGGGTCAGGCGACACGCCCAATGTAGTACCATAGAGTCATGGCTAAGTCGGTGGCAAAAAACGCACTCTTCAGCGGACTCCGTACCATGAGTACGGTGCTCTTCCCGCTCATCACCTACCCCTACGCGACGCGCGTGCTCATGGCGAGCAATTTGGGCAAGGTGGACTTCTCGGTATCGCTTGTATCGTATTTCCTTCTCATCGCCGGGCTCGGCATTACGAACTACGCCACGCGCGAGGGCGCACGCGTGCGCGAGGACCGCGACAAGCTCGACCGCTTTGCCTCCGAGGTGTTTACCATCAACATGTGCTCCACGCTCGTCTCGTACGCGCTGCTCGCGGTGCTCGTCGTCGCGTGGCCGCACCTGCACGGCTACGCAACGCTTCTCGCCATACAGTCGCTCACCATTTTGGGCACGACCATCGGCGTGGAGTGGCTCTACACCCTCAGTGAGGACTTCGGATACATCACCGCGCGAACCCTCGTCGTGCAAATCGTGAGCGCCGCGCTGCTCTTCATCCTCGTCAAGCAGCCATCCGACTACATTGTGTACGCGGGGATTATCGTGTTTTCCAACGTAGGCGCCAACGTGTTCAACTTCCTGCGTTCGCGCCGCTACGCCCGCATCCGACTCGTGTGGCACTTCGACGCCCGCCGACACCTCGTCCCCATGTTCGTACTCTTCGGCAACACGATTGCGACCTCGATTTACATCAACCTGGACGTCACGCTACTCAACGTGTTCCGCAACGACTTCGAGGTGGGCATTTATGGCCTCGCGGTGAAACTCTACACCGGCGTAAAGCAGCTGCTCAACGCGCTCGCGCTTGTCTCGTTGCCGCGACTCTCGCTCTACCTCGCCAACGAGGAGGACGAACGGTATCTCGCGCTCGTTAACTCCATCGTGCACGGACTCGTCATTGTTATGCTGCCGTGCATCCTGCTGCTCTACCTGCTCGCCGACCCTGCAGTGTTGCTCTTCGGCGGAGAGGCCTTCGCACCTTCGGCCGACTCGCTGCGCATGTTGTGCATCGCCCTCGCGCCGGCCGTGCTCGCGGCCTTCGTGGTAAACTCCGTTCTGCTTCCTAACAGACAAGAACACTACGTGCTTGCATCCACCATTCTCGCCGCCGTCGTGAACTTCGTGCTCAACCTGTTCGTGATTCCCGCGTTCGGACCGGTCGGCGCCGCGGCCTCCACGGCCATCGCCGAGTTCGCCGTGCTCGGCGCCTCAGCCTACTTCGGCCGCACGTTTGTGAGTCCCACGCAGCTCATTCGCTCGCAAGCGCGCACGCTCGCAACTACCGCGTTGGGCATGGCAGCCATCGTGGCAACGTGCATTCCGCTGCATCGTGCGCTGGGCAACTCGCTCATGGGCTTCGCCGCCACGGGCTTCGCGTCGCTTGCCGCGTACGCCGTGGTACTGCTGATTACGCGCGACCCCCTCGTCCTCTCGCTGCTCGGGCGGCTGCGGCGCAAGGCGTAGCGGCGTTGGCGTCGCGGCATGCACTTTGGCCTGGGGTTTTGCCCGCTAAACGGCCCCCTCGGTACACAACCTGCATAACGTGTACCCAGGGGTCCACTTAGCCAAGCTTTTGTCTGCTAAACGGCCCCCGTGGTACACAACCTGCATAACGTGTACCCAGGGCGCCACTTAGGCCAGGCTTCGCGCGCTACACAACCCCACCCAGCACGACGAAGGCAATCTGCGCCAGGTAGATGCAGTTGAAGCCCGCAAGGGTTGCCAAAAGCACGGGCGCCAGAGCGTCACGCGCCACAATCGTCCGACCGCGCAATCCAAGCAGCAGCAAAGGAAGAAACGGAATAAAGTATCGACCTTGCACGCCTTGAATAATGTTTGCTCCCGCAACTGTCCAAATCAGAATCATAGAGAAAAACACCGCAAGCACGCCCAGTGCGAACACGAGCGCACACGCTGCCCGCGTACGCCGTCCTAACGCAAACAGGTCATCTTTTGCCGAAAGCCCCGAAACGCACAGCACGCCCAGCAACCCGAACACCTGAGCCTGATGCGCCTCGATGTTTTGTTGGAACCACGCCAGCGAACCTCCCACCATGGAGCCCAAGTAAAAGTCACCGTGCTTCTCGAGCGTTCGCACGAGCATGCCCGCGGGGGCAAGCGGATGGGCGAGCACATCGCCCAGGGTATACAGCGACTCGGTACTCGAACGACGCGCGGCCTTGTTTTCGCCACCCGAAACACCCGCCATCACGAGCAGCTTGCCCATGCGCATCACCAGCACGGCAAGCAGCGGCAACGCCAGCATGCACCCACGCCATATCCACACCTCGCGCCGCGAGCCAAACCGCACCGTGGGTACCGCAAATGCGAGCAGTGCGAGCACCGTGTACACGATTTTGCAAGGCGCCAGCAGCACGGCAACCACAACACAAGCAACCTCGAGCCGCCGCGACATGCGCCCCTCTCCCAACATCGCACGCAGCAGCAGCGCAATGAGCAGGAAAGCAAGGCCTATTATTGTTGAGTCATACGAATACGACCCGAGCAAATGGAGCGTCATCGGCAGGAGCGAGATTGTCATCATGATGTTTCGCCCTACGGGCAGCAGACGCACCGCGCACGCAATAAGCACCACGCACGACAAAAGATTGAGGAGCCTTCCGAGGTAAAACGTAAGCACGCCGCTCAAATTAAACAGCCGCCCCAACAAAACGCCAATCGCAGAGAAAAGCCTGAGTTGCGGAGCATCGGCTCCAAAATCCACGTCGTGAGCAAACGACGAATCCTCCGCCGTTCCCTCATGCGTCGCGAACACGGGAAGGCCGCCCTTGCACCACTCCCAATAGTCCGCAGTAAACTCTTGGCCAAACTGAACCGGATCGCGAATAAACTCAAGATCCTCGGTACGCACCTCGTACTGACCCATCGTCGGGTCCAGGTGGTTGGCGTACGAGTAGGCCGCAGAATAATGTATGTTCTCGTCCGGGACGGTGTGGGGCGGAAAGAACGCAAGGTGGAGAAAACCAAGGGCAACCAAGGCGATGCAAAACACGCGATACATGAGGGCGTTCGCACGCTGTTCGTCATTGCGAGTCCAGCACGCGCACGCCCACACGCCAGCCACCGAAGCCAACGACGCAAGCACGAGCGCAATGATGCGCAACGCAGGCAAAATGCTCACGAACAGGGCGCCCTGCACGCCGAACACAACCAGCAGGCCAATAGCCACAGGCCTAATCAACCCGTGCCCCGGCGCGCCCTCGTCCGGCGCGTCGAAATCGGCATACGTCATGGGCACCGTGGCGTCGCTCCCCGGCGCGCCCTCGTCCGAAGCGTCGAAATCAGCATACGCCATGGGCACCGTGGCGTCGCTCCCCGGCGTACCCTCGTCCGGCGCGTCGAAATCGGCATACGTCATGGGCACCGTGGCGTCACGCCACGAATCGCCACGCCGCGAGTGATCACCGTCCGACGCGCCAAGGCCCTCCGCCTCCGCCTCCGACACGTCGGCATCGACAAGCCCCCCGGAGCGAGCGCCGCCCCGCCACGAGCGGAAGCCGTAGCCGGAGCCAGTCTCGTGCGCGTCATCGCGTTTCTCTGCTGCTTCGCGAACCGACCTCGAAGAGCCGCGAGGTGCGAAATGCTTTGCCGACATGGTTGATTCCCGCCCCTTCTCGCTACACGATGAGCGCCACGCACGAAAGCCAGAAACTCCCGAGCAACACGGCGGCCATGCATCCTAGCACCGCACCGTTGTACCAGCCCATGTTGACGCGCGGCGCAGCACCCGTCACACCAAAGCGGCGCGGTCCCACGAACACTAAAAGCGGAAACAGCAACGGCAGCAAATATCGACGCTGCACCCCGTGGATTTCGGGCAAACCAACCGGCGTGAAGTCGAAGTACAGCGCCGTTGTTATCATAAAAAACACGGCAAACGTCAACGCAACGCTCGCCACGCCACACGCCACACCCATGCGTTGGGCTCGATCCCTGTCGGTAAGAAGAACCACCAGCAGAACAACCCAAAGCACCGCAGCAAACGCCCAGTGTGGCCTCGGCAAATACCCGTAGTTCGTGAGGAGACCCGGCGACGCCTCAATCGAAAGATACCCGCCAATGAGGTTGTGTCCCTCAACGTCGGGTGCGCCGTCTTGCATCGTAAGCGGCGGCAGCACAAATCGCAAAAACGTTCGCGCATAATCGAGAGGATGAGCACAAATGTAGGCAATTTGTCCGCTCGGGCTCACATTAGTTCCGCCGCGAGTATCTCCCGGCCCCATGTTGGCAAGCAGGCGCGGAACAAGCCACATCGCAAAGGCAAGCGCCGCCGTACCCACCAACAGGCCACGATACACACGTGCGGCACGCACGCTCGAAAAGCGTTTCGTAGGAATGAGCAGGCACAAAAACATGAGCGGAAAGTACGCCACGCGTGGGAGCATGCCCACAAACAACGCGCCCAGCATCTTTCCCAGCGAGACGGGCGTTACCTCCACGCTCCCTTGCATCATGCCAGCCAGCGTGGCGAAGCCATAGAGGCACAGCGAGAACAGCCAGTAAGAATAGCTCAAGTCGGCAACGAGGAAAACAGACGTTGGCAACAGGGCAAGCGCCGCATAGAGCATCTTGCCATGTCGCAGCTTTCGCATGCCCAAAAACGTCACTACCGAGTAAAACCAGCCACCCGCAAGACGCACCAAGAAGAGCGTGCGCGAAGGAGAGGCGCCCAAAAGCCGGCTCACAAACATCACGAGCGAATACAAGTAATACTCGATGGTAACGAAATACCCCGAAACCGTGGTTATGCGCTCGATTGTTCCCGCGGGCTGCGCGGTCCCGTCCGGCAAAACGCCCGTATCTACTGCCTCTTCCTGCGCGTTAACGGTAGCCAGGGAGCTATCGTCAGCAGCCTCGGTTGGTGACTTGTTGATGAGGATTTCGTCGGAAGGGGTCGATTCCACCTCCCCCTCCCAATCGGCAAAGCGCACGGTGTTTCGGTAGTGGATGCCCACGTCCCACGCTGGCTCGCGCACCGAAAACGACCAGGAAAAGAGCGTGGTGATGCTCAGCACAATAACGAGATACACCCGTTCGGGCTTGGTCGCAAGCCACTCACGACACACCACCATACCGCTCGCAACGAAGCACGTTACCGCGAAAAAGACAAACCAAAACCGGTTGAGCCATCCTCCCGCACTAAAGCCTCCCCGCACCTGCGCCGCCACGAAGCACAAGGCCAGACCGACGAGGCACGAACCGATTGCCGCCAGCAGCAGTCGTGCGGCAACGGGAATGCCCGCAGGCGACGCCGACTCCCCGCGCATGTGTTTTGGCTTCGGTTCCATGCCCTCCCCTTTTCGCGGATCGCGCCGCAAAGAAAACTAACACGACCTGCCGCTACGCCTACCTGCCGGCATACATCCGCTCGTAATAGTCGGCGTATGCACCAGAGGTAACGTGCTCAACCCACACGGGATTATCGAGATACCAGCGGATGGTCTTCACGATGCCCTCTTCGTAGGGAGTCTCGGGATACCAGCCCAGCTCCTCACGAATCTTGTCGGGCGCCATGCCATAACGGCGGTCGTGACCAGCGCGGTCGGTTACATAGTTGATAAGCCCCTCGTTGATTGCGGGATCGCCCGTCACCTTGGCAACCTCCGCAATTATCGTCTTCACAATGTAGATGTTCGCACGTTCGTTGTGCCCACCCACGTTGTACACCTCGCCAAGGCGGCCGTCGCGCACCACCATGTCGATGGCCTTGCAGTGGTCGTCCACGTAAAGCCAGTCGCGCACGTTAAGACCATCGCCATATACGGGCAGGCTCTTGTGGCGCAAGGCGTTGTTTATCATAAGAGGAATGAGCTTCTCGGGGAACTGGTACGGACCATAGTTGTTGGAGCAGCGCGTAATGACTGCGGGGAAACCGTACGTACCGTAATACGCGCGCACAAAGAGGTCCGCCGAGCACTTCGACGCGCTGTAGGGGGAATGCGGACTAAGCGGCGTGCTCTCGCGGAAGTAGTCGGTATGCTCGGGATCGGCCGGACTACCGTCGGGATTGATTGCCTCGGGAATGGCGAGGGTGCCGTATACCTCGTCAGTACCCACCTGCAGATAGCGATGGTTGCCAAAGCCTCCCTTGCCGTCGGACCACGCGGCACGGCAGCAATTGAGCAAGTTGACGGTACCCATCACGTTAGTATCGGCAAACACGCCCGGGTTCTCGATGGAGCGGTCCACATGGCTCTCGGCCGCAAAGTTAATAACGAAGTCGGGGTCGTACTCTGCAAGGACGGCCGCCATCGCCTCGGCGTCACGAATGTCGGCATGCACGAACGTGTGGCGAGGGTCGTCCTCCACGCTTGCCAAGTTCTCCAGATTACCCGCATACGTAAGGGCATCGACGTTTACGACGCGCACGTCATCGTGTTTTCTCAGCACGTACAGGACGAAGTTCGAACCAATAAAACCAGCTCCGCCGGTTACAAGATACGTTGTCATAGCATCTCCTTCGTTGGCATAGAGTGCCGCAGCAGAATTGCTTGCAATGCCTTCCATTGACGCGCTTCAGTTTAGCTCAAAGCAGGGTGCGTCGCGTCGTCATAACCGTCGCTCGCCAAACATCCGCCATTGCTTCGACGAAACAAACTCCCAGCGGGGCATCCCGTCAGCGCGTTTGGTTCATGTTATTGCATGCTATCGCGAAGCTCTTCAAGCTCCTTGCGAAGGAGGGCCACCTGTTGCACCAACGAGCGGATGTCGTGCGCTTGCCAGCTTACGATGAGCGAGAGCGAAAGACAAACCACGATGAGAAACACAAAGCCAACCGTAAACACGAAGTTGGACGTAACGTGTGCGCCAGCAAGATCAGAGAAAAACACTACGATGCCAGGAAATACGGCGGCCACCACAAGCGCGACCGCCAGCAGCATCCAAAGAAGCGCGTACTTGAGCTGAAGCTTTTCCTTCGCCACCATCCGCACCACAACAACAAAAAAGGTGATGGAGAGCACCAGCAGGATAATCCTAAACGGAATGGTCATACTTACTTACCGCCTTCTACCTTGTGCAAAGCCTTCTATGGCGATGGCGCAAGTAACCTTAATCATATAGTACACACTCTTAAGCGGGCTGATGGACGTGTGACCCCCCTGACGCTCATGCATAACGACGGGCACTTCCGAAACGACGAGACCCTTTCCGTGGGCATACACGATGGATTCCGGTTCGGGATAATCGCTCGGATACCAGCGAGAGAAAAGCTTCAGGGCACGTCTGCCCGATGCCCTGAAGCCCGATGTGGCGTCGGTAATGGTGAGGCCCGTGTGACGGCGAATGCAGCCCTTAATCCAAGTGATGCCGGCGCGACGCAGCCGCGTAGACTGAAAGCCATCGGTTTGCTCCAAGAATCGCGAGCCAATAACGAGGTCCGACCCTCCCTCGACGGCCTCAACCAAGCGGGGGATGTAGGCCACGTCGTGTTGGCCATCGCCGTCCATTTGGATGTCTACGTCGTATCCGCGCTCGAACGCGTAGATGTGGCCCGTCTGCACGGCTCCCCCAATGCCCAAGTTCTGGGGCAGGCTCACCACATTAATGCCGTGCTCCCTGCAAACATCCAAGGTGCCATCAGTCGAGCCATCGTTTATCACCACGTAGTCGTATCCCGCCGCGCGTACGGAATCAACAACCGCAAGAATGCTCTGTTCCTCATTATAGGCGGGTATAACAACAAGAACGCGCATGGCAACTCAACTCACTCGCCACCAGCGCCTGTGCCAGGACTCACCGCACTTGCGACGTATGCCGCCAAAGCTTCGCGCCACGGACGCATGCCATTGCCAATGGTCGCCTCGAGCCGCGCATTACGCAACGACGAGAATGCCGGACGATCGGCACTCTCGGGATGCATCGCCTTCCATTCGGCTGAGGTGCAGCGCCTCACCTTGCACGGAACGCCCGCAAGCTCGAAGGCGGCCTCGGCGAGGTCGGCCCACGAGCACGTCCCCTCGTTAGTGCAGTGCCACACGCCAAAAGAACTTGTTTGCGTAATCCGCACGAGTTCGCGCGCCAAGTCGGCAGCCGACGTTGGGTTACCCAACTGGTCGTCCACAACCGTCACCTCGTCGAAGCGCGCGGCAAGCGAGAGCATCGTGCGCACGAAGTTCTTCCCCTCGCCGTAGAGCCATGCCGTGCGCACCACATGCGTGCGGGGATTCGCGGAGAGAGCCAGGCCCTCCCCCGCCAACTTCGAACGGCCATACGCCGAAATGGGCGCCGGGACGTCATCCTCAATACGCTCCCCCGGGTCTGTTCCGGGAAACACGTAATCCGTAGACACATGCACCAGCGTTGCACCACCTGTGGCACAAGCGCGAGCAAGGTTCATGGGGCCGAGTGCATTCGCCGCAAACGCGGTGGCGAAATCGGCCTCGCAGCCATCCACGTTCGTAAACGCGGCGCAATTGTAAACCACGTCGTAAGGCCCGTGAGTCTCGAACCACGCATCGACCTCCGCTGCACGCGAGATGTCGAGCTGAGGCAAGTCCACCCAATCGACACGACACTCGCTCAGCTCAGGCCTAAGCGCTCTTCCCAGCTGTCCATTCGCTCCGGTCACCAATACACGCATGGCAATCCTTCCGCACCTCACTCTCGTCCAAATACATTAACGAACGGCCCGCAGGCATTGTTCCTAATGGTCGCCCGGCACAAGCCTGCCCTCGGCAACCTCGCGCAAGTGTGCGCCGTAGTCGCTCTTTCCGTAACGCTCCGCGCACTCCAAGAGGCGCTCACGCCCAATCCAGCCATTGTTGAAGGCAATTTCCTCCGGGACGGAGACGGGAAGGCTCTGCGCACGTTCCACCGTGCGAACAAACTCGGACGCCTCGAACAGCGACTCCATGGTTCCCGTGTCGAGCCACGCGAAGCCACGTCCCAGCGTAATGACGTCGAGCTCGCTGCGCTCCAGGTAGCGTTTGTTGAGGTCGGTGATTTCGTACTCCCCACGTGCGGAAGGCTCGATTGCCGATGCCTCGTGCGTAACACCTGCCGGGTAAAAGTACAGTCCCGTCACTGCGTAGTTGCTCTTGGGGTGCTCGGGCTTCTCCTCGATGGAAACGGCGTTGAAGTCCTCGTCGAACTCCACCACGCCGAACCGCTCGGGGTCGTCCACGTGGTAGCCAAACACCGTGGCACGCCCCGCCTCCGCCGTGGCCGCGGCGGCACGCAAACGACGAGAAAGCCCTCCCCCATAAAAGATGTTATCGCCCAAAACCATGGCGCACGGCTCGTCGCCCACAAAGTCGGCGCCAATCACGAACGCCTGGGCAAGACCGTCCGGCGAAGGCTGCGCCCTGTACGTGAGGCTCACGCCGAAGTCGCCGCCATCCCCGAGCAGACACTCGAAATTGGGAAGGTCCGTCGGGGTACTGATGAGCAAGATGTCGCGGATGCCGGCGAGCATGAGTGTGGAGAGCGGATAATACACCATGGGCTTGTCGTATATCGGCAGCAACTGCTTCGAGGTGACGGTCGTAAGCGGATATAATCTCGTGCCGGATCCCCCGGCAAGGATGATGCCCTTCATAGGTTCCCCCCTCTCCTGGCGCGCCTCTACCCCAGCATTAGAATACTGCCGGTGCAACGCGTTTCACACCAGGAACGTGATCGCGCAGAATGCGCTCGATGCCCTCGCTCATGTCGAAGGAAGAAAGCGGGCAGCCCGCGCAAGCGCCTTGCATCTCGAGCGTCACCGTACCCGTTTTGTCGTCAACATCAATAAGTGCCACATCGCCGCCATCCGCCTGAAGGCTCTGGCGGATTACGTTGAGCGTAGCCTCAAGCAGCTCGCGGTTGATGGTATCGTTTTTCTCTTCTTCGGCCATGGAAGGCCTCCTTTACCAAAATAATCCCAGTACGGTGTAAGTTACTATGCTGTTAGTCAATACCCATACGGCGTATAACTATACCGCACATAACGGAAAAGCGACGCGGAATGTGCAAACCGCCCATGTCGTCGTCGGTGCGTCGGCACGTCACGCGAGCGGCCTATCCAACCGGCGTGAGGAGATGCCCCGACGTGGCCCCGGCCAAGCGTTCCTGCGGCCGAACGCCAGAGCGCGCAGCTCGCAGGGCATCGCCCACACGACGCACAGCGCGAGTCGTCTCCTCCGGCGAGAGCAGCGTGGCATCCACGCCAAAACGCGTGACGCCAACCTCTAGCAGGTCGGGAACCTGTGGGGTTGCATCCAACACGTGCGCGGCATACACGCGCGAACGCCCGTTTTCGTCCGTTCGCACCGGGAAGAGGTCGCCGGCATCGCTGCGCAAGAACAGCTCCTGACGTCGCAGAGAACACCGTGCGCAGTTATGGACGCACTTCTTTGCAACCTGCAGCACGCAATGCTCGCTCGTCATGGCGCGCACACGCCCCAGCACCATGGATCCTATGGGAACAGGAGCGCTAGGCACGAAGCGACGCATCTCGTCAAGAGAGAGTTCCGCCGAGAGCCACACGCCCACAGCGCCTGCCTCCACCAAAGCCAACATGCACGCCTCATTGTGCACGGGGATGCAGCCACGAACCTCGGCGCGTGCACCTCGCTCGTGGGCCAACGCCAGCTCCGAGACGTTTCCCACGGCAACCGACTCGCCGGCGCGCACCCATGCGTCCAGTCGGCCGTGATCCGCCTCGCGGCACACCTCGTCGAGCAGCGGTACCACGCCTTGAGGCCATGCCTCACCCTCGCGCGCCAATGCATCGGCCGTAGCATACACACGCGTCGCACCCGCCGCAAGGGCCGCTTCGGCACTCGTGGCGTCCGCCACCAGCGCACATACCTCCACGGCAGCATCTGCGCACGCAACGCCGGGGCGCCCCGGCCCATACGTAGCAGCCGAAAGCCCAACCAGCTCGCGCACGCCATACGGCGCAAGCAACGCATGCTCGAGTGCCTCGCACGCATGCGAGCGAACCTCGTGCACCGCCGAGAAGGCCATGCCGCAGCCCTCGTCGAGCTCGACCTCATACGACACGGGCTCGAACGGCGTAGAGCCCATGCGCCCCACATGCGATACCAAGTCGTCGCGGGTGACGGCGCGCGTACGGGCCGCTTCCACCACAAAGCCAGTAACCGACACCGAAACCGCACCGTCTACCGTGCTCAGCTCAACCTCGAACGGCTTGCCCAGCCGCGCCACAATGCGCACGACAACCGGACGTCGGCGAGGTATTTCAAGCTCGGCGGCACGCGCGCCCGCCTTCATGGCCTGCTCGCTGCGTATCACCCTCACCAGCGAGCCATTCTCTACGACGCGCGTGGTACGGCACCGAATTTGCGTGCCGGCAGCGGCATCTTCCGGCGCATGCGTCGTGAGGAATTGGCTTGGGTCGCTTATGGGCCGAAGCTCCAACAGGTCGCCCTTGCCAACGGGCTTGTCTAAGGCGACGTCGACCTCGGCGACCGTCATCGTACGCAAGCGGTCGCGTCCGCCGGATGTGCCGCCACGCCGAACCTTAACACTGCCAAACGATTGGGCTCCAACAACCGTACCTACCAACTCGCCACGATTGTTGGAGCGCTCGTAGCTCATGAGCTCGTCGCCGGATGTTCCGCGAAGGTATGCGTTGGTAAAATCGCGGTTGAACGCGCGTTTGAGGCGGGTGTGACGCGCCGCAAGCTCCTCGGCCGAGGGCTCGCGCCCAAGCGCAAGGTCGCCAAGCTGCTCTCGATACGCGCCGACCACGGCAAAAACGTAATCCGGGCCCTTGAGGCGACCCTCCAACTTGAGCGACGCCACACCGGCGTCGCGCATCTCGCGCAGGTCGTCAAACACACACATGTCCCTCGGGCACAGGGGGCGCCCGCGCTCGGGCGACGAGAGCGCCGTTCCTTGTGCGTCGACCAACTCATACGGCAGCCTGCACGGCTGCGCACACGCCCCGCGATTGGCCGAGCGATCGCCCGCGCACGAACTCATCATGCAAACGCCCGAATAGCAAAAGCAAATCGCCCCATGCGCGAAGCACTCCAGCTCCACGCCTGTGCGAGCGATGTGAGCCATTTCGGGAAGCGAAAGCTCTCGAGAAAGGGTTACGCGACTAGCGCCCCTCTCGGCACACCAAGCCGTTCCGCGCGCGTCGTGCACGTTGGCCTGCGTCGACACATGGCATTCGATGTTAGGCCACACACGATGAATCTCGGCCAGCAAACCCCAGTCCTGGATTATGAAGGCGTCGGCACCGGCCAGCCACGCGCGCCGAACAAGCGCCAAAACGCTCGCCAGCTCGTCCTCGCGAATCACCACGTTAACGGTAACGTACACCCGCGCCCCTGCCAAGTGCGCCCGACGACACGCCTCGCCAAACGTGTGCGCGTCGAAGCTCTGAGCACCACGCCGCGCGTTGAACGTTTGCCCGTATCCGCAATAAATCGCGTCGGCACCCGCCGCAAGCGCCGCGTTGAACTCGGCGGGCCCTCCCGCCGGAGCCAACAGCTCGGGCACCTTAGCCGTCCGCACATTCATGTGGCCACCCCCGGCACACGCAACGAATTACACCAATCGAGCGAACTTGCGCTTCCCGTGCTGAATAACGGTGCCGGCACCAAGCAGCTCAGGGTCGACGTTGTACGCCTTGGCCGCAACGGCCTCGCCATTGATCTTTACGCCGCCGCCATCAATGAAGCGCCTGGCTTCGCCCACGGACTGTGCGAGCTTGAGGTCGGCCATGAGCTTGGCGAGGTACACCTTGCCTTGGTCGTTGAGCGTAATAACGTCGGCAACGGGAAACTCGGGAACGTCGTCGGGAATCTCGGAACGCTTGAACTGCGCGTCGAAGGCCTCCTGGGCCGCCTGCCCCGCCCCTTCGCCATGGTACAAATCCACGATGTTTCGAGCCAGCTCACGTTTGCGGGCGTACGGGTCGGCCGTTCCCGCCTTGAACTCGGCGTCAATTGCGTCGATTTCGTCAATGGTGAGCGTGGAGCACAAACGGAAATACAGGGGAACGATTTCGTCTGCAATGCTCATAAGCTTGCCAAACATGTCGTTTGGCTCGTCGGTAAGGCCAACGTAGTTGCCGTAGCTCTTGCTCATCTTCTTGTGACCGTCGAGGCCCACGAGCAGCGGAACGGTGAGGGCGACCTGCGGCTCCATGCCCTCGGCGCGCATGAGGTCGCGACCAGCCAAGAGATTAAAGATTTGGTCGTTGCCACCCATTTCGAGGTCGGCGTTTATCACCACGGAGTCGTAGGCCTGAAGCACGGGATAAATAAACTCATGCAGTGCGATGGACTGCTGGTTGCTGTAGCGATTGTGGAAGTCTTCACGCTCCAGGATACGGGCAACGTTGAACTGCGACATGAGATGCAGCATCTTTTGCAAGTCCAAGGGCTTTAGCCACTCGCCGTTGTACACGATGGTCGTCTTTTCGGGGTCGAGCACCTTGATGGCCTGCTCAACATACGTTTTGGCGTTGGCCTCGACCTGCTCCTCGGTGAGGGGCGGACGCGTGCTATCGCGCCCGGACGGATCGCCGATAAGTGCCGTACCGTTGCCAATAATCAGCGTAACCCGATGGCCGAGGTCCTGGAACTGGCGCATCTTGCGCAGAGGCACCGCGTGGCCCAAGTGCAGGTCGGGACTCGTGGGGTCCACACCCAGCTTAATGTTGAGAGGGGTACCTTTCTCCAACTTCTTTTTGAGCTCGTCAAGCGGTACGATTTGCATGGTGCCCGACGTAATGACCTTGAGTTGTTCGTCAACCGGCAGCAACGTTCTGCCCTCCTTGGGTTCAGTCTCCATTTTGAGGGCAACATAGTAGCAGAAATGTCGGCCGAAATGTCGCGCAGCATCAGCGCAGCCGCAGGTGCTTATCACGGACTGCAACGACCGCAACGCAATAACAGCAACCTTATAACGCTGTGGGAACCTGTGGGAAATGTGCGCTGTGGGAAATGTGACGTCCTTCGAGCAGCTACTAACTCGCCGTATTATTTGTATAATGGAGGACACTCAAAAAAGGAGGAACCCCATGGGCGCTCGCAAACGCAAGGCACGCAGACACTCCCGTACACACATTATTGGCTTCGGGTTCGCCGGCGTACTTGGATTCATCGCACTATTGGCAATCGCGCTTGCCGTTTCCGTCGGCGCGCTCGTCAACTCGTGGCTACTCAACCTACCCGACTACAACTCGACCGACGCCTACCTCGTGGCCGAGCCCACGCAGGTGTTCGACGCCAACAACAACGTGATTGCAGAGTACTATCTGCAAAACCGTCGCGTCGTCGACAAGGACCAGGTCTCGCCGTACGTGCTCATGGGAACGGTCGATACGGAGGACATCCGCTTTTATCAGCACAACGGCATCGACCCACAGGGCATCGCCCGCGCCGTAATCGTGCAGTTCACCGGTGGCTCCGAGGGCGCATCGACCATTACGCAGCAGCTCGTGCGCAACACGGTGCTTTCGGACGAGCAGTTCGAGCAAACGCTCAAGCGTAAGGTGCGCGAGGCTTACATCGCCATCCAAATGGAGAAGAAGTACACCAAGGATCAAATCCTCATGATGTACATCAACACCATTTACTATGGGCATGCCGCGTATGGCATCCAAGCCGCCTCCATTACCTACTTTAACAAGGACGCCAAGAACCTCACCTTGGCCGAGGCGGCACTGCTCGCCGGCCTTCCGCAGTCGCCCTCCTACTTCGACCCAACGGTGCATCCCGAGGACGCCATCATACGTCGCAACCTCGTACTCGACCGCATGCTGAGCGCCGGCGACATTACGAAAGAGGAGCACGACGCAGCTCAGGCCGAGCCGCTCACCCTCAACGAGGGCAAGGTTATGGAAGAGAAGGGCGTGTATCCGTACTTCACCGACTACGTAAAGCAGCACCTTCTTGAGGACTTCGACCAAGACACCGTGTTTAAGGGCGGCATGAAGGTGTACACCACCATCGAGCCCGAGGCCCAGGCAAAGGCCGAGCAGGCAGTACAGTCGCGCCTCGACGAATACGGCAACGATCAACTCGAGGCTGCGCTTGTCGCCATCGAGCCCGACACCGGCAACATTATTGCGATGGTCGGCGGCCGCGACTACAACAAGGACCAGTTCAATCTTGCCACGCAGGCCAACCGTCAGCCCGGATCGAGCTTCAAGCCCATTACGTTGGCCGCAGCCATGGGCAACGGCATGAACCCCAACATCCTTCTTAATTGCGACTCGCCAGTCCAAGTGCTTCCCACGTGGCGCGTGCAAAACTATGGCAACGTAAGCTATGGCGTACAAACCCTTACCGATGCCACGGCCGTTTCGTCCAATACCGGCTATGTGCAGGTTGCTGAGGCAGTTGGTGCCGAACAAATCGTGGAGTACGCAGGCAAGATGGGCATCAACACCGAGCATCTCCAGCCAACCCTCTCCATTACCTTGGGTTCCTATGGCGTTCCTCCGGTGGAGATGGCAGAGGCCTATGCCACGCTTGCCACGGGCGGCATCCATCGCGACTCCGTTGCCATCCTGCGCATCGAGGACCGCAACGGCCATGAAGTCTACCAGCACGAGAACAAGGAGGAGCGCGTGCTCGACGACGCCTTTGCCGAAGCCGAAACGCAGGTCCTCCAAACCGTAATTTCTTCCCCGCAGGGCACGGCCGCGAGCATGCAGGGTCTTCTTACCATCGATCAGCCCGTCGCCGGCAAGACGGGCACGACGGAAGAGTATCGCGACCTTTGGTTCTGCGGCTACACCCCTCAGCTTTCCGTTTCGATTTGGTGCGGATACCGTACCGACGAACCCGTGTACATAGGGCGCGCGGTCGCCCACCCCGATACGACGGCATGCCCGATTTTTGCCTCGTTCGTCAACACCATGCTCGAGAACGTCGACCGCATGGAGTTCCCAACTTCCGATCACCAGCCCGAGTACAAGGCAAACGCAGAGTGGGAGTTCTCCAATACCGACAAGGCAATTAGCTCGCAGGAGAACGGCGTGAGCGACCCGTTTGGCACGGGCGCCAACCAGAACGACCCCAACGACTGGAACAACTGGAATAACTGGAACAACTGGAACAACTGGAACAACGGCTATGGCACAGGATACGGAACCGGCTACGGAACCGGAACTGGAACCGGCAGTGGCGCGTACGGCTACGACAGTACCGGATACGGCACGGGCTATGGAACAGGTACCGGAACCGGCACATCCGGGTACGGCGATACCAGCGGATACGGCGATACCACCGGGTACGACTCCTCGGGGTATGGCACCGGATCGAGCGGGTACGGCAGCATCTACTAGCTGTAGTTCACACAGCGCCGAACACAGCTCCGCATTGTAAACCAGCGCGCCGTCGGGACAAGTTTCCCGGCGGCGCTTCGCGTTTGCACATGCCTCGCATTGCCTCCACTAAGGCTTTAAGGCTCGTCGACGCCCCTCTTGCACAGCATGCCCAGGAGCTCGGTCGTAGCAGTAGCACTCTCGTTGGCACGCGTAATCGCCAGAATGGTATCGCTACCAGCGATGGAGCCTAGCACGTCCGAAAGCCCGGCCGCATCCACTGCGGCAGCCACGCCCGGCGCCGTACCCGGCTGGGTTTTAATTATCACCTGATTGTTTATGCACTCAACGTTCGTCACGAACTCCGACACCATGTGCTGCAGGTGCAAATCCTCGGCAAGAACATACACGCCTGCTGGCAGCTTGCGCAAACCCATCTCGGAAATATCTCGGCTAGCGGTTGCCTGCGTACACGTAAAACCCTCGGCACGCAGCTCGTCTACCAAATCCTTTTGAGTCTTGATGGACCTATTGCGGACAATCCATCGAATTGCTTCTTGCCGATCGTTTTGTCGATTCATCACGCGTCCCTCCAATCTCACGTATGCAAAAGCTAGCATAAAATACAACACTTGTGTGGATTGATACGCGAAAGGTCGTTTTTTGTCGCTTCATTAGCCTATCGCTCGTCCAAACAGGCCGAAAACATGAGTAGTTGACCGAATCGATGCAAATGTGGTATAGCACACAACAAACATGGTCTATTATGAGATGGGTATGCAGCTCCATAGAGGAGGACAGTCATGGCAAACGCACCCAGGAGTGGACGTCGTTCGCAGGGCAACCGCTCTACTCGCAACCGTCAAGGCGGCAACCGTCAGGGCAGCAATCGTCAACGCCGATCGCGGCGCACATCAACCCAGCAGTCTTCTGCGCCCGGCGGCAACACGCACAGTCGGCACGGCACCCTCACGCGTCCCGACACAGGCTACACATTGCATTCGCGACGAGTCCGTCGTGAAAACACAGGGATTGGCACCTTGCTCACCCCGCGCATCATCGCATTTTGCGTCATTGTTTTAGTCGTGTTCATCGTTATAATTGCGGGAATCTCGAGTTGTGTTCGAGGCGGTGGCGAATCGGCCCCGCAAGCCACCGAGGAAACGCAGCCCAAAAACGAGCAAGACGCCCGCGTTGCCTCCGGTGTTCCGGCCGCCGTTACGTCGCAGTTCACCGAGGCCCTCGACCAGGCCGATCTTCTTAGGAAGATTGCAAAGAACGCAGACAAATACAAAGACGACCGCATGCTCAAGCTCGCCCTCAATGAGCCCGATGCAATTCCATTCGTGGCCAACTACCCAACGTCCGACAAATCGAGCACTCCCTACGACGGTGTTATCAAACGCGGCGAGGTTCCGCTGCTTTACAATTGGGATTCGCATTGGGGTGCCGTAACGTACGGCGATGGACCGGTAGCCATTACGGGCTCGGGCCCAACGACGCTCGCCATGGCCTACATGGGCCTCACCGGCAAAGCAGATAATACCCCTACCGAAATCGCCCAGCAGGCAAGCAAGAGCAACTACGCCGAAGGAGAGTCCGGCAGCAAGGCCGAGCTGTTCTCGAAGTTTGCCGCAACGCTCGGCCTTACCACCGAGCCGATCGAGTCCTCCGAAAACATGATTTACTCCCTCGACGACAAAACCGTGATTGCGGCAGAGGTCAAGGCCGATACCCTCACTGACGAGGCTCACTGGGTACTGGTAGTAAACGTGAACAACGACGGCTCGCTTACGGTGTATGACCCAACCTCAAGTGCAGTCTCGAGCACCCACAACACATGGAGTCCTGGCACGATAGCCAATGCCGCCACCTCGATGTACACCATCACCATAAGCGACGAGGAGCTCGAGAAGCTGGAGAGCGAAACGTCAAGCAGTGCGAGTGGTACGAGCGGTGCCAGCAGCGCGAATAGCAACCGCCGCAACACCTCTTCGTCTGCCGACGACGAAGAGGACGCGGACGCGGACGCGGAAAGCACGGCGGATGAGGAGGATACGGCGGGCGAGGAGTCAGCATCCACGTCGAGCCGCCATTCCCTGACGGACGAGTAGCCCACCTTCGCGGACGCGCCGCCGCGCCTTCGCGGACGCGCCGCCGCGCCTTCGCGGACGGGCCGGCGAATCTATAGGGGTTACCCATGACCGAACCCAGCCTGAGACGCATGCCCTCAGGCTGGGTTCGGTCTCATGTTGGCCGCTCATCAGCCATCAGGAAGTGCCCGGGACCACATTGCCAGCCAATACGGCACGAACGGCATCCATCCCATCGTTGGCTTGGGTGCCAAAAGTGCCATCTGCGGGCCTGCGCCCTTGTCCAACCGTCCCAAACGGCACCCATTGCCAACGTTGGGTGCCAAACGGGACAAATGCGGCCCGGTTTCGCGGCAAAAGTGTCCCAAACGACACCCATTAGCCGGGATGGGTGCCAAATGTGCCATTTGGGGCCCGATTCCGGGGCAAAAACGTCCCAAATGGCACCCAATACCAACAATGGGTGCCAAATGTGCCATCTGCGGGCCTGCGCCCTTGTCTAAAAGGCACAAACGGCACCCAATGTTAGGGATGGGTGCCAAATGGTCCGTTTAGCGGACAAAACCACGCTACAAGTGGCGCAAATGGCACCCATTAGCAACGTTGGGTGCCAAATGTGTCCCCGGCGTGCCACGCTCTGCGCAGGGGAACGCGCGACGCATGCGCCTATTGCTTCGCCCTGCGCACGATGAATGTGTGATGCACGCGCTGGTTGCGTGCGAAGTCTTCGGGAATCGTTTGCTTGGTGATGTCTTCTACCTCGACCTTCGCGCGTGCCAGCGCATCAAGGTCGGGCTTGAAGGTACGCAAGTTGCACGAGAACACGCATGTGCCGTTGCGCGTGAGCAAACGCGAGAGGTTGATGAGCAGCTCAACGTGGTCGCGCTGCACGTCGAACGAGCGCCCTCGCATGCGCCGAGAGTTCGAGAAGGTCGGCACGTCGCAAAACACAAGATCCCAGCGGTTGCGCGAATGCCGCTGCTCGCTAATCCAACTCAGCACATCAGCCTGAACGAACTCATGCTCGTTACCTTCGAAGCCATTTCGCGCCATGTTACGACGCGCCCAGTCGAGTGACGGCCGCGAGAGGTCCACGGTGGTCGTGTGTATCATGCCGCCATCTGCTGCGTAGCAGGTCGCAGTGCCAGTATACGCAAAGAGGTTGAGGAAACGCTTCGACCCTTTCGTCTGTTTTGCCATTTCGCGCAGCATCGCACGCGTGTCGCGATGGTCCAAAAAGATGCCGCAATCCAATCGCGAAGAGAAATTCACCTCGAACAGCAAACCTCCCTCGTCGATGATGTGCGCACCCGCAGGCATGCTGCCCCAAGTTGCAGCACCCTTAAGGTTCTTCCTCTCGCGCCCGTCGCGTGCGCCGACAAACCCGGCGCCACTCCCCCCGTCGCGCCCGTCGCGCCCACCGTCGCGTGCGCCGTCGCGCGCACGTCCCGCCTGCCCGCGACTCCCCTCCTCGGCGTACTGAGAGCCACCTTTGGCGTGCCTCCGCACACGCGTGTACACGTTCTCGCGAGCAACACCCAAAACTGCCGACGAAAGAGTCAGCGCGTCGAGCAACCTGCACCTCGCCAACGCCGGGTCTACCTCCTTGGGCGGGGCATACTCCGAAATATATAGCCAACGTTTGCCGGTGGGCATGAGCGTTTTAGGGTTAGTACCTTCGAAGAGGTCAATCGTAACCGCATAATCGGGCAAGTCGGCATCGTACACACGGTAACACGTTATATCCTCACGCTTTGCCCATCGTCTCCGTTGACGCGCCACCTTGCGCAGGCGCGACGAAAACTGTTCGCTCGCCGCCACGAGGGGCGTTATGGTCGGACCGTTCGGAATCTCAATGCGCACAGGATTCTGCAATCCTTCAAGCTCGCCAAATGCGCTGAACTGCGCATCGTCGCGCCCCAGCTGCGTTTTTACGGTACTCGCAGGCGTCGTGCTCAACGCGATTCCCGGCAGGCCGTCCCGCGAGAACACCGTTGTGCAAACCGGCATGGTCGTTGCGGCTACGGAGACAAAAGCCGAAACGGCCGCCGCCTCACCAGCGAGATCCTCGACGTCGAAGCCACACATGTCGCACGCCAAAAGCGTTGGCCTCCCAAGCGAAGCGAGCTCGTTGGAGGCAATCACCTGCGCTTCCGCATCGACACCCGCCGCTCGCAGCGTCGCACGAGGCGTCGCTGTACCTCCTTCGAGCACAAAAAGCCGCACGTCCGGCCTGTTGGCGCCAATACGCTCGGCCTCCTCGCGACACGCTTCCCACGACACGACGTCGTGGCGTGCCCAACCCTCAAACCCCCATCGTGCCCGCAGCAGTCCAGGGGCACGATGCGCGGCCATAAGACCAGCCTCGGCCAAGAGAGTTCCCTGTTCGTCGTTGAGCGCCAAAAGCGTGGCGCCGGCAGATGCCTTCGGCCACTCACCCAGCTCAAGCAATGCCGCCGCGTAGTCGGGACGCAAGCCGCCTCCCGGGCGTTCGTATCCACGCCGGAACAGCGGCGTCCCTGCCAAGTCGATTCCAACGGTTGCGCGATCGCGCGATACCCGTACCACAATGCGCACATCGGGATTGCGTGCATCCACAGACGGCCTCATCCCCACGGCCTCGCGCATGCGATCAACAACGGCGTCCCTCGCACGCTGGGCCACGAACTGCGTGTTGCGCAACTCGGCGTTGGTGCCCGTAGCGTCAATGGCAAAGCTCGCACGCGGTGAAAGCTCTGCTTCCCATGCGATGCCATGCAGCGAAGCGTAGAGTTCGCGAGAATTGCCGGCAGCAACACGGTCCAGCACTACGACGATGCGCGACGCGAGTCGCGACCACAAACACGCGACGTACGCATCGTGCATACTTCCCCCAAACGACACCCGCCCTTGCAGGGGCCGCACCTGTCCTATGCTTAAACGCCTCAACTCATTGGCCAACAACGACTCGAATCCGGTAGGACACGTCGCAAAAAACTCCATGGAGAACCTCTCCCCTTAAACGCGATGCTTGGAACACTTAAGTATAGCGCGAATAACGGCGTACATGGCGTACGACTCTGCGTTAATCGGGTGACAAAAGCAGGGAGATTGTTTTGGCCGTCACCAAGCCCATACCTTCGTCATGCTTTTGTCACATAATTCCGCGCGGAAATAATCACATCCCCCTTTTGTCCCCCCAACACATGCCATCCACCTAGCAGTTCGATACGGCCAACAAAACCGCACGTACAATATCCCAAGGTATACACTGCCAACGAGTTTGGAGGGCTGTTCCCATGGACAAACAAATCCAGGCCACGATCGACGAGTGGAAAGAAAAGGTAACCATCCCCGACCTCAAAGAGGAGCTTGACGCCCTCATCGCCGCCGGTGACGAGGACAAGTTGTTTGACGCGTTCTATCGCAGCCTCGAGTTCGGCACCGCCGGTCTCCGTGGCACGCTCGGCGTCGGCACCAACCGCATGAACGAGTACGTGGTAGCTCAGGCAACCAAGGGCGTCGCCGACTACCTCAACGCTCATTACGAGAACCCCACGCTCGCACTCGCACGCGACTCGCGTCTTAAGGGCGAGGAGTTCCAAAAGGTCGCCGCGGGCGTTCTCGCTGCCAATGGCGTCAAGGTGTACGTGTATCCGCGCATCGAGCCGGTTCCCACGCTCTCCTTTGCGGTTCGTTACCTCGGCACTTCCGCCGGCATCGTTCTTACGGCCTCCCACAACCCCGCGCCGTACAATGGCTACAAGGTGTACAACGACAACGGCGGCCAAATCGCCAACGAGGCGGCCGACGAGATTAGCGCCACCATCGCCAAAGTTAACCCGTTTGACGTTGAGATTATGGACTTCGACGAGGCCATCGAGAAGGGTCTTGTTGTGTGGACGCCCGAGGAAGTTCTCGACAACTTCATCGCCGCCGTCAAGAAGGTCTCCGTGCCTGGCTTCAAGGCTGGCGACGACTACTCCGTCGTATACACGCCGCTCAACGGCACCGGCATGGAGTGCGTAACCCGCATCCTTAAGGAGATCGGCGTCAACGACGTGTCCGTCGTCGAGGAGCAGAAGGATCCGGACGGCAACTTCCCGACCTGCCAGTATCCCAACCCCGAGTTCCGCGAGGCCCTCGAGCTCGCTCTCAAGCTTGCCGACGAAGTCAAGCCTAAGCTCGTCGTGGCTACCGACCCCGACGCCGACCGCATGGGCACCGCCATCCCGCACGACGGCGAGTACGTGCTGATTTCCGGCAACGAGATGGGCGTTTTGCTCATGGACTGGCTGGCGCAGCAGGCCGAGAAGAACGGCGAAGACGTCAAGTCCAAGGTTGCCGTTACCACCATCGTTTCGTCCACGATGCCCGACGCACTCGCCAAGGACTGGGGCTTCGAGGTCCGTCGCGTCCTCACCGGCTTCAAGTTCATCGGCGACCAAATCGACCAGCTCAAGGACGCTGGCGAGGAAGATCGCTACCTGATGGGCTTCGAGGAGTCCTACGGCTACCTCGCTGGTACGCACGCCCGCGACAAGGACGCCATTGTTGCCACGATGCTCGCCGTCGAGATGGCTTCCGACTACGCCGCCCGCGGCATGGACCTCTACGACGCCATGGAGGCGCTGTACAAGAAGTATGGCTATTATCTCAACGGCACCGTTAACGCCAGCTTCCCGGGTGCTGCTGGCGCCGACAAGATGGCCGCCCTCATGAAGAGCCTCCGCGAAGAGCCTCTTACCGAGATCGCCGGCTACAAGGTCGTTGGCATGACGGACTTCGGCACTGGCCCCGAGATGCCGCGTGTTGGTGGCTTGCAGAAGGAAGCCCCGCAGGTGCTGCCCGCAGCCAACGTGATTGAGTACCGTCTCGAGGACGACAACAAGGTCATCTTCCGTCCGTCTGGCACCGAGCCCAAGGTTAAGGCGTACCTCTTCTCCAAGGGTGCGACCCGCGCCGAGTCCGAGGCCGTGCGCGACAAGCTGCAGGCTGCCGCCGAGGCTATTCTTGCGTAATGCACGCTTCAAGGCGCTGCCAAGGGCATGGCGCTAGCAAGGCCATGGCGCTGCCAAGGCTATAGTGCATAACCAAGCGGTAACGGGATGCGTCCCGTTACCGCTTTTGTTTTTCGTGGGAGAGGGCGTGCCGGGATGCGGCGGCTTTTCCAGCCCTCGTTCCCGTTGAACTTCGTGCGGCCACTCCTTGTGGGGCAACTTCCCGAGTAGGCCATTCCGGGCAGGGCATGCTGGCTGGGCCGTGCCGGCCGGGCCATTCCGCACGGACAGGCCGATTGGGCCATACTTTCGGGGCAGAACGACGCGCGGCTGTGCCTATCTCGACTCACGTCCTTTCAGTTAATTTTTGGTGTGTACGATTTCGCGGATGAAATAGGGGCCGAATGTACGATTTTGTCTCCGAATTGTACACTCGGCCCCTTTTTAGGCGAGGAAATTGTACACATTGAGACGTTGATATCAAAGATGCAGGATTAAGCAGGCGGCACGGGCACAACCGGCGGCACGGGCGCAAACTCGCGCAATGTTCTGCCGCCGCAAGTCGTTGCCACAAGTCGCCGCAGCGAGTCGCCGCTGTAAGTTATTGCTGTAAGCAAACCAGACCTTTTCATGTATATACCCTCAATGTGGTAGCATGTATATTTTCTGGCCACAACAGAAGGGTGATAGATGTCTTACCAGCTAAAACGTACCTTAGCGCTAACCCTCTCGTTCGTGCTGTGCATGAGTTGCATTCCAACGAACGTATTGGCAGAGGGCTGGGAGCACGTGCAACAGACGATTGTCGAGGAACAGCCTAACGATGCAGAGTCGAAGAATGAGGGCAAAACAGTCAGCCAAGACGCGACCGAGCCAACCATCTCGAATGAAGATGACAAAAGCAACCAGGATTCTCACAATACTGAATCGCCAAAAGTACAGTACCGCACGCATGCGCAAAACGACGTGATCAAGTCGAGCGAGGACAACGCGTGGATTGACGCTCTTTCCTCACTTCACGACGATGAGGCGAAGGGACTTTCGAGCAGCACCACCAACACGCCCATCGATGAGCTCGAAATCAAAACGACCTTCGAGACTGGCACCGTTGAGTATCGTCTGCTCGATGGTGACGTTACATGGCAAGAAACGTGGTCGTCGTCAGGCGAAACAGCACGCATCGAATCTGGCGTCTATGGTGTTCAAGCTCGTTTGAGCGACGATCTTGCCGCCGATTACGACCTGTGGTATAGAAGTCGGACAGTCGACGGCACGTGGCTCGGCTGGACACACGCTGGCCAGGCATCCGGCTCGGCAAACACGCCTCTTGCGGAGGTTCAGTTCGCGCTGTGCGCCGCCAGCGACAATGCGTTGATCGACGAATCTATCGCCTCGAACGACTCCCCCACCGTAGTAGCTTTCGAGGAAGCCACTGTAGCAGATAACCCCACATCTGCAACAGACAAAAGCGCCGCAAACGCCGAAGATGTGGCCGCAAACGCCGTCGACGCAACGGCCAACGGCGATGTCGTAAGCAACGACGCGCCCGAGGCGAACGGCGACGCGTTGGGCACGGACAGCGACGACGAGACGGCAACCGACGAAGCGCCCGCATCTGGCCAGGCCAGCGAGGCCGCAACCGAGGCCAGCGAGGCCGCAACCGAGGCCAGCGAGGGTCCCGAGGCCAGCGAGGCCGCAACCGAGGCCAACGAGGCTCCCGAGGCCAGCGAGGCCGCCGAGGCGAGCGGGGCCGCAGCCGAAGGCAACCACGCCAGCACCAACGAAGCTTCGGGCGTCGAAGCCTCGACCAAGGCCAAAGCCCCCAGCAAAACTGCACCCAAAGCAACCACAAAGGACAAGACCGCCCAAACGCAAACGTCAAAGCAAGCCTCCAATGCCAAGGCCAACGAGAAAACCAACGAAGGCGGCATTTCAGCCATGGCCGACCCTTCCATTGAATACCAAACGCACGTGCAGAACTACGGCTGGCAAACATGGGTACAGAACGGCAAAATGGCCGGTACGAGCGGCGAGTCCAAGCGCCTCGAGGCCATGCGCATTCGGCTTAAGAACGCGAGCGGCTCGGTTGTATACCAAACGCACGCGCAAACCTATGGCTGGCTCAACGAGGTAAGCAACGGCGAACTTTCCGGAACCAGCGGCGAGTCCAAGCGTCTCGAGTCCATCAAGATTCATCTGACAGGCGACATCGCCAAGACGCACGACGTTTGGTATAGGTGCCACGTGCAAACTTACGGTTGGCAGGGCTGGGTGAAGAACGGCGCCCTCGCCGGAACCTCCGGACAGTCCAAGCGCGTCGAGGCCCTCGAAATCCGCTTGGTAAAGAAGGGTGCCACAACGCCCTCGCCCGTTATGACACCCGGCGTGGAGTATCAAACGCATGTGCAAACCTACGGCTGGCAAAGCTGGGTTTCCAATGGAAGCACGGCAGGCACGAGCGGCGAGTCCAAGCGCCTGGAGGCCATGCGCATCCGGCTGCTGGGCGTCGATGGCGGCGTTACATATCGCACTCACGTGCAAACCTATGGCTGGCAAGACTGGCGCTCCAACGGCGACCTCTCCGGCACGAGCGGCGAGTCGAAGCGCCTCGAGGCCATCCAAATCTCTCTTACGGGTGGTGCCGAGGACTCCTACGACATATGGTATCGATGCCACGTGCAGCGGCGCGGCTGGATGGGATGGGCCAAAAACGGCGCCAACGCAGGTACCGAAGGCGGCGGTCTGCGCATGGAGGCACTCCAAATCAAACTGCTTCCCAAAGGTAGCATGGCGCCCGGTAGCACCAACGCGCCCTATGCGGTAATTGAGGCGGACACGCTCAACGGCGTAGACATCTCGGGATGGGATCAAGGCATCGACATTTCGGATACCGAAGGCGACTTCATTATCATTAAAGCAACCGAGGGCGTTTCCACGCCCGGTAGCCCTGCCACACGGTACAACCCGTGGTACAAGCAGTGGGCAAATGAAGTGCTTGCCGAGGGCCGCCTGCTAGGCTTTTATCACTATGCCAACGGTGGCGACGCGGTCGCCGAGGCCGACGAGTTCTACGAGGCCATCAAGGACTACAAGGGCCGCGCCATTGCGTGCCTCGACTGGGAGGGCGACGGCAACAAGCTCTTCGACACCGGCATGGACGTGGCGTGGTGCAAGAGGTTCCTCGATCGCCTGCAATCGCGCATGGGCGGCATCCCGTTCCTGTACACGAGCAAAAGCTACTGCAACGCATACAACTGGTCGTCCGTTGCGGCATCCTACCCGCTGTGGGGCGCAGAATATGCCAGCATGGAGCCCGTATATGGCTACCAAAAGAACCCCTGGTCCTCGTCGTCTCCATGGGGCGCGTGGGGCGCTAAGCCCACCATTCATCAGTATGCGGGCACGGGCGTCCTTGAGCATAACGGCGGCATAGACTACTTCGACGTCAATTTGTTCTACGGCAATCGTGCCGATTGGAACCGTTACGTGGGCTAAACAGCCGCTCCCGAAGCACCCGCAGCTTTCCAAGCCCCAAGGCCCAAGCCTTCAAGCCCCAAGGCCCAAGTTTGAGGCGAGCATGAGACGGGCCGCCAGAGACTACCTACTCTGGCGGCCCGTTTGCTTTTATTTGCCACAAGCGCATCGAGAAGACAAGTCCCAGGCATGACGTTCCCGGAAAGACACATGCGTCCCGAGGTAAAACCTCACGTTTGCACGATTGCCCAGAGAATCGCCTCGCGCAAGACCATTCCGTCCGAATCAAACCCAAATTGAGACAAGCCCGCGGGGTCCATCACGTAAGACGGCTCCATCCGCATTACAGCTCCACCCGCATTGCGCCCAAAGACACCTAAAAACAGCAATCAGCAAGGTAGCGAGCAACGCCAGCCTCGTCATTCGTGGCGGCGACATGGTCGGCGTGGCGCCGCACCGACTCCGACGCGTTCGCCATGGCAACGCCATCGCCAGCAGCGAGCAACATGCTCACGTCGTTATCCTCGTCGCCAAACGCAACAGCACACGAAACGGGTATTCCCACGTACCCGCATAGCCATTCGAGTGCCTCGCCCTTCGAGACGCCCGGAGCCATAAGCTCCACGTCGCTCGGATCGCCACATGCGTACGAAAGACCACCGACCTCATCGGCCTCGCGCACAACGCGCTCGCGCACGCTCAGGTCGCCAAAGAAGCAGGTAATCTTCTCGACGTACTGCGCACGGGCCACAATTTGGGGCACGTCCAAATCCACGGGCTGTCGCACGCGCCGCAGCATCGCCAGCATGGCAGGACGCAAGCCAAGCGAACCCATGGAGTCGTAGCGCGCACGCTCCGAGTACACACCACCATCGGCGAACACGTCGAAGGTGAGCGGCCAGTCGCGCACGCGCTCGTAAAGCTCCAGCACGCTCCGCTTGGAAATGGGAGCGCACCGAAGCGTTTTGCCAGCAACGAGGTCCTCCACAATGGCCCCGTTCGCCGCAATGGCGTAGTGCACCGCAGGATGCGCGCGCACCTCCTCAGGAATGGCCGAGACCGGACGTCCCGTGCACGGCACGAACTCGATGCCCCGCGCCCCAAGTTCGTCAAGAATCGCGAAGTTCTCGGGCGGAATCGACTTGTTGCTTGCCAAAAACGTGCCGTCCATATCGCAAAACACGATGCGCGCATGGCGTGCGTTTTGGTTTGCGTGGCGTGCGCTTTGGCGTGCGCTTGTCTGTTCGCCCATAGTGGCTAAACCCTCTCGTTGAGCGACTTGTACGTACGGGAGTCCATGCAGGAGTTGTATGCCGGACGAATGATGCGTGCTGCGCCGTACAGCTCCTCCATGCGGTGTGCCGCCCAGCCAGCCATGCGAGCGATGGCAAAGATGGGCGTAAAGAGCTCCTGAGGAATGCGCAGCATGGAGTACACAAAACCCGTGTACATGTCGATGTTCGTCGAGATGGGCTTTTTTATGCCGCGCACGTCGCGCATGAGCAGCGGCCCCAGTGTTTCGATGCGTTTTATGAGCTCGAACTTCTCGCGCTGCCCGCACTCGTCGGCAAGCCTTCCCGCATAACGCTTTACGATTTCGGCACGAGGGTCGGTTACCGTGTACACCGCATGACCCAATCCGTAAATAAGACCCGTGTGGTCGTACGCCTCGCGCTTGAGTATGCGCGTAAGATAGTCCGCCACCTCATCGTCGCTCTCCCAGTTTTGCACGTGAGACGCGATGTCCTCGATCATCTCGCCCGCTTTGTAGTTGGCACCCCCGTGCTTGGGACCCTTGAGCGAGCCAAGCGCCGCCGCGTACGCGGAGTACGCATCCGTTCCCGACGACGAAAGCACACGTGTGGCAAACGTCGAGTTATTGCCGCCACCATGCTCGGCGTGCAGCATGAGCATAACGTCGAGCAGCAGCGCCTCGTCGCGCGTGAAGCCCTCGTCACCACGCAGCACGTCCAGAATGCTTTCGGCCACCGAATACTCCTCGCGTGCAGGTGGTACCACAGTACGGCGGTCCTCCTGCGTCGCACGATACGCCGCATACGCCACGCTTGCAACGCGCGGCCAGCGGCCTAAGAGCGAGAGCGCCACGTCCACCTCGTGAACGGGCGACGTGTCGTCGGGCGTGGGATCGAAGGCATAGAGCAAGAGCGTTGCGCGCTGAAGAACGTTCATAATGGAGTGGCTGTGCGTCGTGCGCGGGAATCGGGCAAAGTAGCCCTCGGGCAGCTGACGACGCGAGGCGATGCGCGCATTGAAGTCGGCCAGCTGGCTCGCCGTGGGCAACGCGCCCGAAATGAGCAGATACGCCACCTCTTCGTAGCCAAAGCGATTGTTGGTGTAGCTTCCCTCGACGAGGTCCTCCATCTTGTAGCCGCGCAGCGTAAGCGCGCCCTTGTCGGGGACGACGCGACCACCCTCGCGCTTGTATCCGTGAACCCCGGAAATCGTGGTAAGGCCCACGAGCACGCCCGATCCGTCGGCGTTGCGTAGGCCGCGCTTTACGTCGTAGCGCTCATAAAGCTCCGTAGGAACGGCGTCGACGTGGTTCATGCCGTCGTAGAGCTGCTGCGCCTGCGTGGGTATGCCCATCGCAACGGACGGCATGGGGTAGTTATCGGTTACCCTATCGAACGCGGACGTTTCGCGATCGGTAAGGAACGTGCGGATTCGTTCGCGAATCAGGGGAATCCTGGGCATAATACGACCTCCCGTAGTTCCGAGCCTGACGGCACAAGCCGATTACAGACGATACATATACTTAAAGACCTCTTCACGCTGCATGCTAATTTGCACGCCGATTTCGTCCGAAAGCTCGGAAAATCGCGATTGCAAATCACCAAACGAAACGTTCGTCGAGCCAAGGTCCACGAGCATCGTCATAGTAAAGATGCCCTGCAGAATGGTTTGCGAAATGTCGAGGATGTTCGCGTTGTGCTCTGCCAGCACGCCCGTAACGGCGGCGACGATTCCCGACCGGTCGCTTCCCAAAACGGTAATAATTGCACGGTCTTGCATGGCACCTCCTTTGTGGCGCTAAGTCAATGAGAACGTATTGTAGCATGGAAAGCAGTGCTCCCGCTCGCGCAAAAGCAATGCGCAATACGCAAGGCAGCCTTCCCGGAAGCTCGTCTCATCGAGAAAAGCCCCAGAAGGCTGCCACACCTTTCGCTCGTTAGTTTTGCGAAGCGTCGATTTCCTGCTCGAAGAGCATGCGCACGCCATCGGGCGTGGAGTCGAGGGCGATGGCAAGCTCCTCCAAGGAACGATCGCTCGCCTGCTTGAGGATGCGTTCGTATACCACGGGCGGCTTTTTGTTGCGAGCACGCGTCTCGGCAATGCGATGCCTGAAGGTTTTAACGATGCGCACCGAATCGCGACACGAGCCATTGCGAATTTTGTGGCGGAAGTGCTCCTCTTCCAAGGCGTTGCTGCGGCCTACGTAGTCGTCGAGCTGCATGCTAGGATACTGGTCGATAATTTCCATCGCCTCGTCGCGCGTGAGGACTGGACGGAGCTTGTCCTCACTGGCAAGCGGAAAACTAATGCGCATGGGATGGCGCTGCCCAATTGGAGTAAGCTGATAAACGGCAATGGGCTCTTCCACCACTCCCTCAACCTTACATACGCCTTGACCCGGATGGACGATGAACTCACCTATGCTATACATAATGCTCCTCCCAACTACCGGAGGAATTATACCACACACCAACTTTGTTGTGTGTTTTGTATGCATACTCTTGAGGAATCCTCCACAAGGCAGTAATTTATCACATTTTGCGAATCGTATTACGCATCCGGCTTGGAATCCTGTTCGCAACACGACACAATCCATGCAACGAGATTCTCCTCGGGAGTGCCTGCAACTTCCGCCAGCACATGGCCTTGTCCCCAAACGGGCGTGAAGGCGACGTCGGCCACCTCCTTACGCTGGGCGAGCGCAAGGGCGAGGTTCGCCTCAGTACACAACGACGTATCGGTTTGGAACAACCCCGAGTTAATGCGCCAGTGAGCAGCAACCTGCGAGCTCTCGCTGCCCTCGTACGAACCGCACAGGAAGTAGAGGGGGTTGAACATGTTCATGCGCTCCTGCATGCCGGTTTCGAGGTCGTCGACCTGCACAAGATCGGTGGCCCACTCCTCAACGCATGCTTCGTCAAACCCCTTCGCTTGCGCGTAACTCGCCCGCCCATCCACGAGGGCGTTGTACACCATGCGGCTAAAGTGCAACGAACTTATCTCATTCGTGCCAAAGAGCTGGTTTTCCACCGTGGAACGATTAACGGCATCGAAAGCGCACACCTCTTTGGCCGCACTCTTAAGGTGGCGGACAAAATCGCCAAGGCTTGTGATGCGCGCCGTCGCTTTGCTTTCGTTGAGGGTGAGCCACCACTCGTCGGAGTTGAGGTTGTTCACGTAGTCGGCTTGAGTGTTGTACACCACCGACTGCACCTGCGACATCCCCTCGGTGGTTGCATCGCCTCTCGCGGCGCCGGCCGCCTGAGCCGAGGCGTCGCCCGTCACCATGTCGACGTCCTCCGAGCCTGCCCCCACGCTTTGCCAGCTCGGGTCGCCCGGGAAACTCGCGTTGAGAACGTGCTGGGGCGTGTAGGTGTACGGAAACGCCGTGTTCTTGAAGAACTCGTGCGCACTCGCTTGCACAACATCCAAAAGATGCGTGTAGTACGTTCCGTCGGCGTACACTTCGCCCGAGGTTTCGTCGAGCGTGAGCGCCTCACCTTCAGCATCCTTGAGTCCCAGCTCGTTTAGATACAAGCCATATGCGGTGGCAAGGTCGCGCGAAAGGAGTCTCGTCCAGGTGCCTTCGGAGCGCGAGGCGTCGGTGGCGTACTGGCCCATCATCCACTCGTACGACGAATCGGCAGAGTCGAACGAAGTGATGGGACACCACGATGCCGAGCCAAACGTTGCGTCCGAAAGCGCCTCGCCTTTGGCGTCGTGCGTGGCGGCACCTATCTCCTCGAGATACGGGCTGTAGAGCTCGCAGTCGCCTGAGGTCCCCATCAGCGCACTCAGGCCTCCGCCAAGACTAAAGCCAAAGGTAAAGATGCGACCCATGTTGCCGGGCAGGACGTCGGCGTTGTAGCGCAGGCACCGCACGGCCGCCTTGAGGTCCACGAGCGGCCATGGGTCGCCACCGCAATAGGCGCCTCCTCCCGTGCTCTCGTATCCCGAGTTGCGCCCTCTAAAGCCTGCGTAAACGTACACAAAGCCCGCATTGAGGTAGGCATCGAGGCCGGCGTGCCCATAGGACGTAGGGCTTGCCTGCGCGTTGAGGGTACCAGAGTTGATGGGCAACACGATGGGCGCCGTAGCGGCTGTGAAGGAGCCCACTTTGCCTTCGGGGTTCACTGTGCATTCGTACGTGCGCCCATGTTCCTTTGCGGTGAAGTACGCACCCGGAACGAAGATGGCAAGCGACTCGTAAAGCTCGGCGGCAGGTTTGAGGCAATAGGGGATGTTGAGCTGATAATACACGTCGTTGGCAGCGTCGTAGCGCCATGCCTTTGCATCGATGGCAAGTTTCTCGAATTCGTTGAGGTCCACATCGGGCTCGGGTTCGGCTTCGGGCTCGGGCTTTGCCGCGGCAACATCCTCTTGCTTGTTGGACGACCCATCCCGCGATTCGTTGGTGGAGTCACTTTGCGGCACACATCCTGCTGCGGCGAGAGCGGACCCCGCAGCAAGCATCGACACGAACTCTTTTCGGGTGCAATCCACGGCTCCCCCTTATAATTAGACGCATATGAGATAATTGTACGCGTACGGACGCCCGGCGTGTGTGACTATAGGGAAACGACAAATCCATTCGGGCGGGTATTGTCTCGGGCGCGCTGTCTCGGGCGCGCCGCAGTGGGCACTGCCTTCGGGTACTGCCTCGGTTGCGCCGCCTCGGGTTCGCTGCCTCGGGCACGCTGCATTCGGATGGGTTGGGAGCAGGCATGAATTCAAAGCATGGCATTCGCAGGCTCGCTGTTAGGTTTGAGGGCGAGGTACAGGGCGTGGGCTTTCGCTGGACATCGCGCTCGGTGGCAAACAGGCTCGGCGTTACGGGATGGGTACGCAACGAGTGGGATGGCAGCGTAAGCGCGGAGATTCAAGGCACCGGCGAGCAAATTGCCGAGTTTTTCGGTACGCTCCCCCACTCGTGGGGATACTTCACGCCCACATACATCATTGCCGACAAGAACGAAATCGAGCCGATACCAGGCGAGCCCAGCTTTCGCGTGCGGTTTTAGCGTGCGGTTTTGGCGCCGCATTAATCGTATCGAGCGCGTTTGTCTCCGGCCTCGCCGTGCTTCGTTCGGACTCCATGTCGCTCGCCTCATCTTGTGTACCAGGAGGGCCACTTAGGCTTGGTTTTGTCCGCTAAACGGCCCCTGTGGTACACAACCCGCTAACGTGTACCAGGGGTGCCACTTAGCCTAGCTTTCTTCCGCTAAACGGCCCTCCCAGCACACAGCTTCCAACCTGTGTGCCAGGAGTGCCACTTGGCCCAGTTTACGCCCGCTAAACGGCCCTCCCAGCACACAGCTTGCAACATGGTGTGTATCGCGTCACTGGGCGCGGGTCACGTCGTCGGGCGTGCGCCACACCGACGGCGCCCCAAGGAACACGTGATGCCATTTCGCACGCGCGTTCTTGTCCCATGGCTGTGAAATACTTGTTCGCGAACGAAGGTTCCGCGCACAAGGAGGTCATGTGGATACCAGTCGCACCATTTTGCACGTAGATATGAACTGTTTTTACGCCAGCGTCGAGATGGCCGAGAATCCCGCGCTGCGCAACAAGCCCGTTATTGTGGGCGGCGACGAGGAATCGCGTCATGGCATCGTGCTCACTGCGTCGTATCCGGCAAAACGTCGTGGCGTGAAAACGGCCATGGCTCTGTGGGAAGCGCGAAGGGCGTGTCCCGAAGCCATTATTGTGCCGCCTCGATACGGACTCTACATACGGTATTCCTCGCTCGCGCGCGAACTGTACAACGAATATACCGACCTCGTCGAACCGTTCGGACTCGACGAGTGTTGGCTCGATATTACGCACAGCGTTATAGAGCACGGCGGCGACGGCATGGAAACGGCGCGCACGATTGCCCGACGGGTGTTCGAAGAGCTGGGCTGCACCGTTTCGGTGGGGGTATCGTGGAACAAGATATTCGCGAAGTTCGGGAGCGATTATCAAAAGCCGTGCGGGCTCACATGCGTAACACCCGATAACTACCGCAACCTCGTATGGCCCTCGAAGGTGCGCGATCTTCTTTACGTGGGACCCGCGACCGAGCGCAAGCTGCTGCGCATGGGCATTCGCACCATAGGACAGCTCGCCTTGGCCGACGACTACGCCATTCGACGCATGCTCGGCAAGATGGGCGAAGTCGTGCAGTCGTTCGCCCGTGGTCTCGACGCGGCTCCCGTGCGCACATACGAGAACAGCTTGGGCGACATCGAGCACGTCGTTAAGGGCGTGGGCAACGGCATTACCACGCCGTTCGACGTGGAGGACGCCACGACGGCGCGGCAAGTTATATGGCTTATGGGAGAGTCGGTATCGCAGCGTCTACGCGCGTTGGGGCTCGCGGCAAGCACCGTGAGTGTTTGGGGTCGCGACTTCCAAACGCTCGCTTCGCGCTCTCGTCAAACCACGCTTGCACAGCCCACGCAACTTACCGACGAAATATGCTCCACTGCGGCCGATTTGCTCTGCGGCGACTGGGACTTCTCGCACGGAGATAAACTCCGTTCGCTAGGCGTGCGCGCCTCGAACCTCTCCCCCGCCGCCACATATGTGCAGCTCGATGTGTTTGGCAAGGAGGGCGCGCGCCAGCGACTGCTCGACTTGGATCGCACCATAGACGAGCTCCGCGCGCGATTCGGCAATCACGCCGTACGGCGGCTCTCGGAGCTTACCGACAAGCGACTGGCCACGCTCAATCCCGAGCGCGACAACGTCGTGCATCCGATTTCCTTTTTCGCGTAGGAGGGCGGACCGATGGACGCAGCGGGCGGCGGTCGTGGGAGGCGGGCACGGCGGGCGCAGCGGGCGGCAAACGTAGGCACTGCAAACGTGAGTGTAAGCACACGCAAGGTATATGGGCAAGGACACGACGCAACGCGAAAGGAGCATAGCATGGACACCGAAGGACGCATATATGGAGCGCGACCGGAGCGCGAGCGAAAGTACGTCGATGTGGTATCGCTCACCTCGGCGGATGGACTCGTCACGCCACAGTGCATCATTTGGGACGATGGGCGTCGCTACACTGTAAGCAGGGTACTCGATCGGCGCCAAGCGCACTCCCTCAAGACGGGTGGCACCGGCATGCGCTACACCATTCGCGTGGGCGCGCAACAAACGTACTTATATTACGACGACTACCGCCATGCTTGGTTCGTTGAGGCGAAAACCTGCTAGCGCGTAAGCGTCGCGCGGGCCCGTTTTCCGTCGGGTCGGGCCCCGCGCGAGTCGCACGGAACGACATCGCGTACGTCCAGCCACGCCTCCGGGAGCGTGGCAGAGGTCGCTAAAAGAAAAAGTCGGACGAGCGGTTTTATCTATTCACCACCTTCCGAGGCCCCTGCCCTCCAGGCCCCGGGCACTCGAGGCCCCACCACTTTGAGTCGCCTTCCGAAGGCTATAATCAAAATTTAGGCAGCACGACCCCATCCCCGAGAAAGGACGCAAGCACATGCCCAACAAACGAAAGAGAGCCCGCATAGAGCTGCTCGACATCGCCAAAGCGGGTACCATGATCGTTCTTTCGGCCTCCATGATACTTGGGCGCATCGCCCACGAAGGCTTCCATCCGTTTAGCCTTGCCATTATTTCCTTCATCGGCATGCACACCATGGGCATCTTCCTCCTGCACAAGCCCATGCTTCAGGAGGTTCTCATGCCCTTTTTCTCCAGTCTCATTCCCGCACCCCAGCTCGTCGTTGCCATCGTGGCGAGTGTGGCAGCGCTCGCCCTCAGCATGGGACTTTGCGTCGTAATCGAGCACTACATCCCCGAGTTGCTGGGACAGTTCCCCGTCTTCCCCACCGGACTCCTCGAAGCACGACGGGCGGCAAACAACAAGAAGAACGCTTCCTAGCGCGCTCTGCACATTCCTGGGAACGGCGGCCACGCACGGCGGCCATCCCACGCGATGTGCCCCCCGCACGGCCATGCAGGGGGCACATCGTTTACGCTCGCATCGTCAGACGTCTACGGTGGCGTTTGCCACGGCTTTCGTCCTAAGCCACAGCCTTCGATTCGCCGGCCGTCGTCTCTTGGCCGACGGTTGCCTCTGGGCTCGCATTCACGGCTTGCCCAGAGCTTGCACCCTCGCCGGCGCTCGTCCCCACGTTGGCACTCGTGCCCGCGTCGGAGTCCACATTCTGCCCGGAGGCCACCTCCTGCCCCTGTCCGGAAGACGCCGACTGCGCAACCGCCGCGTACGCCGCCTCGCCAAGCTGAGCCATGGTACTCATCGCGCCAGACTCGCTGAAGCCCTCTCCGCCGCAAAGCGTTACAAGGATGAAAGGCCTTTGTCCCTCCACGATGCCGCCGTCGTGGCGCACGATGCCAAGGGAACCCGTCTTCTGCGCAAACACCACACCTGCGGGAAGGCCCTGCGAAATGCACTCGTTATCCACCTGCGCTTCGAGCGCCTGCAACATGAGCGCGCTCATCTCGGCGTTCACAAACTTCTGCTTGTACACCAATTCGAGAAGCGCCGCCAGATCGTTGGCAGACGTATAGTTCTCGATGCCGGCCGCCGACGCGTCCGTGTCCATCATGCGGCGATTGACCTCGCTCGCCTTGAGTCCGAGCGCCTTGGCCTCCTTGTTTATGGCATCCATGCCGCATGCGTCAATGAGCACGTTGGTCGCCACGTTGTCGCTTTCGCTGATCATCTTGAACACGAGGTCCTTATAGCTCACCTCCGCGCCTGCGCCAGAGCCCTGAAGCGAACCGGTACCACCAACGATGTCTGAGTCCTTGAGCGTATATGTACCGTCGAGTGCGAATGCCCCGTCGGCTGCCTTGTGCAGGAATGTTTCGGCAATAAGCAGCTTAATCATGCTCGCGGAGGCCATCTTCTCATCGCCACGAATGTCTACACTTGTGTTGGTGCTAAGGTCGATGGCGCGAACGCACACCTGCATCCCCGAGGCGTCCGCGATGCGTTTGAAGTCCTCGGTCCAGCGCTTGACGAGCGCCTCGTCAATCTTCGGGGCAGGCTCAGCCTTGTCGCCATTTTTTCCGTCGGACTTGGACTCGGAAGACCCGTCCGCCTTAGTTGAAGCACCCGCATCATTAGAGGCGTTTGTATCCGAATTCGCTGCGCCGGAGCCCGTCACTCCGGAGCCCGTCGCGTCGGAACCCGTTGCGTCAGTCGCGCTCGTTTCGGCAGACTCCGCCGACGAGGCGGCCGACTCCTGGCCATTGTTTCCACAACCGTTTAACACAACGGCGCAGACAAAAGCACACACAAGCGCGAGCAGCGTTCGATACGACCGGGCAAATCGAAAGCTAAAACGAGACATACGCATAAGAACCCCTTTCGCAGCGAAATGCTACGACAATTGTACGCCAAACCACATCCCGTTGGCACCTGCCTGCGCCATGCAGGGCGTACGAACGGGCTCCCGTCCCTTGACTCCCATCGCAGTCACATTCTGCTCGCAAGCTGTAGCACACAACAACGCCATTTCCCAAAAGCGCTACTACTAACGTCCTGTGGGCTGCAACTCGATCGTTGAGGGGTAAGTCGATTTGATGAACTCACCGATACAACCCAAATCATGGCTCCAGAATAGCGACACGTCCTCTCGCTGGGCCGAAACGAGATTGTCAACGCTATACACGCCGCTCAGAAGTCCTGCGCAAACAACTCCGTTCGCGCCGAGGGCACGATACCAATGCGTTGCCTTCTCCACCGTCTCATGGTTGAGACGCTTGAATGAGTTGACGATGCTAGCTGCTCGGACTCCGTTATGCGGCTCTCCTTGAAACGCTCAACCGACAACTCGGCATCGTGCCTCAGTTGGTCCTCATTCCAAACCTTGGGCATCTTAGGCATTCTATCCCTCCAAGACTTCTGGCGAGGGGACGACCAGCCGCTCCACCTCGCGTGGCTCAAACTTTGCCAGCCCACCAGCATAAACCCGGCCGTCACTTACAGCGACGTTCTTGTTGAGGTACTCCGCCAAGTTGCGTATGGCGCCATCGGAGAGGTGAACGGTCGGATAAATGCCATGAACCACGTTGAGCATCCCCAATCCATCGACATTGACGACGAACGTCGGCGCATGCCTCGCCATGTAGGTCATCATGATCGCAGGAGCCTTCGGTGCCTTGATGCTCCACCAGTGCCGCCGATGACTCGCCACGAAGCCACGATCGACACCATCATGAAGACCATCCCGAATGATGGCATTTGCCTCAGCATGGAGCTCTGCGGGCAGCGAAGAGATGTCGTCAGGCAGTGTGACCAACCTCGAAAGACTCGCCACATCCCTGCATGCCGGATCGGCACCGGCAAGCTCGCGCGCATGCGCTACGACCGGTACGCTAAGCTGTTCCGAAACCTCGCCTGGACGGCGGACCCAGAAGCTATTCTTGCCAGTGACGACGCCACGATGCACGCGGGCGATGTCTCCGAGGCGGACGTAGCCCTTGCCGGTCGTTCTGCCGTTTGTGCGGGACAGAACGTCGCTCCACCTGTCGGACTTTTGGAACTCGCCCAACGCGATCGTGGCGTCCCCGTTCGAGACAAAACCATCGAGAGACCCTTTGCCGAAGCCGACCACCACGGCTGACGTCATGGTTCCAGAGAAGGGCTCGCTCGACTTGTCGAACAATCGCAAGCGCGTCATCGGTAGTCTCTTTGTTAAAATGTCCCGAATTGCCGCGCCGTAACCGACATCCATCCACTCGGCCGACATGATGAGACAACCCACGTCGCCGTCTCTGAAGCGTCGGGCGATGGACGCCACAAAGTGCGAGTGAAGGCCTGCGAGAGCATTGCCCCTCACACCAAGGGTCCGAAGATCATTCAGGTGGTATGACTTCCGCTCCTTGGCGAGCTCGTGATGACGAACGTAGGGAGGGTTACCGATCCACAAGGTAGGACCCTCGTCGTCGAATGGCAGTTCAGCTTGCGTGAAGTCACCCCTAATAACCGTAATAGATGCGCCAGAGGCGACCGCGTTCGCCTTGCACATGGTCGTAGCAACGGGAGATACGTCGATGGCCACAACGTGGGCGTCCGGAAAATGCCTTGCCGCAGCCAACGCAAACCTTCCGGAACCACAGCCGCAGTCAATAATCCTCCTCGGAACGATTTGGCCGCAAGCCCAGTCCAACATCGACTCGACAATGTCCGTCGGCGTGAAGACCGCCCCAAAGCACGCCGTTCTTCGGCCCGGTTGAGACGCATAAACGCCTCCCCGAGGGGGTCGTTTCCATCACGGACAAGACGTCTGGCCTCATTGACAACGTCTGCGGAAGCGGGTCGAACATCCGAAAGCAATCGTCGTTCGGCATCGTCAAGCGGCATGTCTCTCAGCAATGATTTACATACAGCAAGAATGGTTGCGTTATCGCTCCTTTCAAAGAAGCCAACTCGCTCGTTTAGGAGCATAAGACCTCGCAATCTCGTAGATCGTGAACCATCAACAGCACACAGCATAATCTTACACGTACATCATAGAGGCTGTTGGGGACAGAAACACGTGGCGATCAACGCTCCAACTCACTCGTTACTCGTTCACACTCGCCAGTCAATCGACATCTGCAGGGGTCGTTATTCGTCTTGCGGAAAGATAAGAACAGCGACAATCAATGTGACAAAAACACAAGACTAAAGAAAAAAAGGTCAACCAAATACCATGGTTGACCTCGTGTTTTAAATGGTGGCTGGGAAGGGAGTCGAACCCCTGACACAGGGATTTTCAGTCCTTTAAGCATGCGGAATGCATATTTGTAATCGGTTTAAGCGGAACAAACACGCAGGTAAATACGGCTGTAGTGGAATCCAACGGAACATGAAAAACCGCGCGGATGTATAATTTAGGGTGAACAGCGGGTGAACAGTCGGGTGAACACTTTTCGAGAACCCCCGACCAAGGAGACGCAGGAAGGAACCCAAAATGGAGTACACGCAAGGTTTCGTGCGACAGCTCACCAACCGAAAAGGACAGCCGTGGCAGGGCGTCGTTAAGGACTCCAACGGCAAGCAGCGGACGAAGATTCTAAAGACTTACAAGAACAGAAGGGGCAACGCAGTACCCGTTAAAAGCGAAGACGATGCAATCGAGGCGTTGGGACAATGGCGGAACGAGCTGATAGCCGAGTCCATCCGCGAGGCTGACAGCATCCCACAGGCAAGTACGTTTGTCAGTGACTACACAGACAGCTTCATAGATGATTTGGAGCTTGCGGGGAGCGTGGAGGCGAGTACGATTCTCGATTATCGTAAATCTGCAAAGCGCATACGTGAAGCGTTCGCCGATATAAGGCTAAACGAGCTACGATCCGCGCATATCCAGAAATGGGAAGGTCAACTAATCAAAAGCGGGTTATCCGCGAGCACCGTGGGAAAAGCACACCGACTCTTAAAGCAGGTTCTTAAACATGCCGTTGACGTGCGAGACCTTGAATGGAATCCAGCAAGTGCAGTTAAGCCACCCAAACGTAAGGCACCGACGCCTAACTCGCTCAGCGCAGAAGATGGAGCACGTCTTGCAATGACGCTTTCGAGCATGCAACCAACCTCAATGGTCGTGGGAGCAACAATTAGCCTATTCAGCGGGCTGCGAGAGGGTGAGGCATGTGGACTTCGATGGAGAGCTGTTGATTTCGCTAACAGGCAGCTATATGTCGTGGAGGCAATCGGTGTTGGAAGGGGCGGCACATTCGTAAAGACGCCGAAATCAGAAAGCAGCCGTCGTAGTGTTCCTATAGAAGGAGCAATGTGGGACATGCTTATTAGACGTCGGCAACAGATGGTTGTGGAGTGTAGGGCGGCTGGAATGGACACAGAAGCAGCCGAGTTTGAGACCTACTTTTCTGGCCTTTTTGTTTTGGGATATCCAGACGGACGGAATTACAATCCGACGCGCTTATCACGCGACTGGGCATCATTTGCATCATCTATAGGTTTGGTTGGCACGCAAGGTCGGCGCATTACTTTTCACGACCTGCGCCATTCCTATGCAACACGTGCAATTGCCAAAGGAGCAGATGTTAAGTCGGTCGCATCGAATCTAGGACATGCCAACGAGTTTATGACACTTCACGTGTATGCATCCGCTGACCCCGAGGCACGTAGACGAGCATCCGCACTGGTTGCCGACGATTACATAGTTACCGAGCACACCACACCATATCTTTTGAATAAATAGGGGGAGAACATGCTACCGAGCGAGATAACGACCACGATGGAATACTCAGACCCCGACCATCCGTTAGCCAACAGCTACATACGCACATGGAAGACCTTGCACGCCAAAGCAAAGAGCGAAGGCAAGGGCATAGACGAGATGGAGTACAAACAGGAGCTGGCGGCTTTCGACAAGCCTATTAACGAGCGCATAAAGAATTTCATGCGCGACAAGGGTATCGGCAACGAAGACATACAGACAGTGTTGGGACTTCAGAAGTCGCAGGCACACGACCTTATCAAGTACCCATCACGCATGAGCCGCGAACAGGTGGCGAAGTTGGCTACCCTTCTCGACGTCACCCTCACGGAGCTGAGGGGAGAACCGCAGGTGCTTTCGGCAAACACGGTAGCTACGTACTATGATCATCTGACAACGACGGACAAAGCCATTGTGTCTAGCCTGATAAGCCGTCTCCATTCTGTAGACCACGGAGTCTCATGGGTGTGATTGTGTAACATTTATGGAATGAAAAATACTTTACGGAACCGCTTTTCCGATTTGAGCGTGCGGTAATCGGAAGGGCGGTTTTCTTTATCAAATAGGTTTCCGATTTCACGTATTCATGACTGGAAAACATCAGGTAAACCGCCACATACGGCACATTTGGCATAGATGTAATCTGTACTCACGCAACGGTTGCGGACATTGAAAACGGAATAGAGAACGGAGGAATGACTATGGATGTAACTTGCATTCCTAAAGACGCCAACAGGCTACGGACAGACCTACCGCTCTTGCTGGACGTTGAGACGGCCAAGCAGATACCGCAGGTATCAGGGCGGTACATGCGGACTCTTTGCTCGACGGGACAAGTCCAAGCCATCAAGTGCGGCAAGAATTGGCGTGTCAACCGCGACAGCCTACTCGCATATTGCGGATTGGCGTAAGGGGGACACATGAAGCACGACAACACCCCCACGCTGTTCGAGCTACCAGCAGAGAACGGCGTGGGGGAGCCTGACGAGAACATGGTACAACGTGCGCATGAGCTGAACGCAGGGCGTGACGAGTGGATAGCAAGATATCCACGACCGTGGAAGCGTATCCAACAGCTTGCACGCAGGGACTACGCAGCAGGACGCAGGATGTGCATAAGCCGCTACGTTGAGGACATTCGAGCACACGATTGGTCTGGGACGGACGGCAGCGAGTGCAAGATTTCAAACTCGCTGAGAGCACCCCTAGCACGCAAGTTGTGCGAGATGCACCCCGAGTACGCAGGTCTTCTAATAACCCGTCCTAGCGTCTGTGACGTGCTCACAGGCACATCATGAGCCGTGGCAAGAAGCAGCAGCCACGCAAGCCGTGGCAACGCAGGGCGAACAGCAGCAGACACTTCCAATGCTTGTACGACGATCTACTCGACAGTCCAGCATTCCACGACCTGACGGCACGGGAGAAGGTCTTACTAATCTATTGCAGGCGCGAGAGCCATGGGCGTGCAATGGCCGAGGGTGAACACGACGAACGTCTCTTTTACATGAACAAGAGCCTACGCACGACCATCCACGAACTGTACAGGCCATCGGACACCCGACAGTTTGAGCACGACATGGGTTCCCTGATAGCGCATGGTTTCGTTGACCTCGTGAAATCGGGTTACGAGACGAGAACGAAGTCGCTCTATCGCCTATCCGACCGCTGGAACCATTGGGGGACAAGGGCATTCGGAACACCCGAGAGCGTTAAGACCGTCCACCTGCAAAACGAAGAGGCCAAGGCGAAGAGGGAGCGGCTAAAAACCGAAAGCACCTGCAACCATGCACCATGACTTACTGCAACGTAGCAGCATGTGGAGAGCCGAAAAGCATTCACATACTGCTACCACGCAGGATGATTCGACCAAATCGGGGCGTTTGCATCCTGCGTGCATGCACCACATACGTATATATCTACCAGCACACCCACGATTTGATAGGAGCACCATATGCTCACCGATAAGAAGCAAAGTTTCATCAATGCTCGACTCAGTGGTAAGGGACTTGCGGACAGCTACCGCGAGGCGTTCGACGTGGAGAACATGAACGACCACAGCATTCGCGTGGAGGCATGGCGTCTTGAGCACAACGACCCCGACGTTACCCGTGCGCTGAAAGAAGGACAGAAGGAGCTTGCGGAGCGAGCCAAGTGGACGCGCGACGAGGCTATCGACAGGCTCACGGACGTTCTGGACATGAGCACGGCAGCGATTCAGGACGGAGACCTCAGCAGGTCAACCACAGCGACGTTCTTCTCAGCCTACGACCGACTCAACTACATCACGGGAGTGGGCAAGCAAACGAGCGAGCTGGACGTCGCGCTTGACGATATGGTTAAGCAGCTTTGGAGCTAAGGAGACGGAGACATGAGCGAGGTTATCAACATCAAGCTTACGGACATGCAGACACAGGCAGTCATAGACGCATGCAAGGCACGTGCGGAGAGGATCGTAACGAGTCCAGACATGAGCTTTCAAGAGCTGGAAATGCTGGGACACCTTGCGGACGCGCTTATCTGCATCGAATGCGGAGTGTTCAACGCCGACAAGGAACAAGACGATAGGAGCTAGATCATGAACCTGACTGACTACATGGACACGTGGAGCGGATACACCGAGAGCGTCAACGAAGCCGCGAGCAAGCGCGACGGCAAGCTCGAAAAGCTCGACGGCTACAGGGGCGAACGCGCCGACAGGGAGCGCGAGGAAATCACCCGCGAGTTCAACGAGGCGGTAGAAGTCGCAAAGACGGAGGCACACGCAAAGTTCAACGCGACGCTCAAAGCCATGAAGGAAAAGGCAGACAAGATAGACGAGACAATGGTCGCACCGACCAATGACATGCTTAACGCGCTCAAAGCTCTTGAGATGAGAACCAGCATAACGGCACGCGAGGCCAATTCGGCGGCGAAGCTGATGGAGGGTTGCGACGTCGCGCTCGACGCGCTGCAAGACCTATGTACCGCGCGTGGTGGCGTTCGCGTCTCGACACGTGGCAAGAGCGCACGCGCCAAGGCATACGATCACCTGCATTCGTTCAACGAGGCGGCTGGTATGTTGCTACAGTGGCGCGGCGGCTCACGTTTCGACTTGATGCTCAAACGAAGCCAAGAGCGAAGCGCACATGTACCCAGCGAAGAGCGCACGCCAATCGGAGCCGCACTTGTGGCAGACATTCGCACGGACAGCGTGGCCGACTTTGCCAAGGAAATCGTTGGAGACGATGCGAGTCTCAACGACGTTTTGCGTCTGGACTAACCGACCATCCGAAAGCCACGCAGGGACTTCCAACTCGTTCGCCCTGACGTTGGCACAACCAACCCGCCTATGTGGTGCACGCACATGGGCGGGTTTTTCTTTTGCGGGTATTTAGTCGTTCTTGACGAGAAAAGCCGTTAGAAAGCGTCTCAGCGGCTCATTTATCAGGCCTTTTGCACCTCACGAGGAATGCTTACCCGTTGGCTGGAATTGTGTGCTTTTCTCCATATCCTGACAGCGGATTTCGAGGCCGAAATCGGTTTGTCGCGGGTTTCGGGTGAACAACGGGTGAACGTGCGGGTGAACAAATATCGGAGCTAACAAAAAAGGTCAACCAAATACCATGGTTGACCTCGTATTTTAACTGGTGGCTGGGAAGGGAGTCGAACCCCTGACACAGGGATTTTCAGTCCCCTGCTCTACCAACTGAGCTACCCAGCCCTTGCGCTTCTTCAAGCTCGTTTAGAATAACAGACCCCTAGGATAAGTCAACCGACAACTTGGAAAAAGGCGCTATTGCCGCATGAAACGTGTCTTCTCCACATTTTCGCCACAAGTGTACGCTCGGCTTAAACCAACAGTTCGCAACTGCAGCGGAGAACTTAGGTTGAATCTCCCTGCACCAGCATAAACTATAATGAAATCCAACCCACAGAACCCACATCGAAGGGAGCACCATGACGTTCAAGCTAGGTCTCGCGCAAACGATCGACCAAATCGACGAGGCAGCACAACGCGGCATGGACCTGCTCGTGTTCCCCGAAAACTTCATGTCCTCCCCCGAGCTCGCCGAGCCGCTCGACGGACCGTTTGTGCAGCACGTTCGCGAGGAAGCACGGACGCACAGCATGTGGATTGCATTCACGACCTTTGAGACAAACCCCCATGGCCAGCCCTTCAACACCGCCGTACTCGTGGACGAAGCCGGCACGATTCAAGGAACGTACAGGAAGTGTCATCTCTACGACGCCCATGGAGTATTCGAATCCGAACGCAACGCAGCTGGCCACGCATTATGCAAGCCCATTCCCACGCCGTTTTGCACACTCGGCATGGCCATTTGCTACGATTTACGATTCCCCGAGGTTGCGCGGCACCTGGCGCTTGCCGGCTGCAACGTACTGATCTTTCCCGCCGCCTGGCACGACGGGCCGCGCAAGCTCGCTCACTGGCGAACGCTGTTGACTGCACGCGCAATCGAAAACGAGTGCATCGTGGTGGGAGCCTGCAACGCAGGCGAACGTTACGTACAAAAGAGCTTCGTATTCGGACCCTTAGGCGACGAACTCGCGAGCGGCCAAAGCGATGAGCTCATCGTTTGCGATATCGACCTCGCAACCGTTGACGCCGCGCGCGATGCAATGCCCGTGTTCTCCCATCGGCGCCAGGACTTGTACTAACGCACCAGGCTGATGCACCGTGGGAAATAGCCGTATCCCCCGTGACGCTCGGTGGATTTTCTCTCTGAATCATTTTATGCACGGATTACGTCGGTAATTGTGGTAATTTTGCCAATAATAACGACGTAAATCGTGCGAATGTGCCATTTCTAACGCAGAATGAGGTGCGTATGCAAAGGAACATCATGCAGTCACTGCTCAACTGGAAGAACTCTCCTCGGCGTAAGCCGCTCGTGCTGCAGGGCGCGCGTCAAGTGGGAAAGACCTGGGCCATTCGTGAGCTTGCCCGCACCGAATTTGCCGCCATTGCGTATGTGGACTTTCTCGCGGACGAAGACATGCACTCAGTCTTCGAGGGAAGCCTTGAGCCGAGGCGTCTACTAGATGCGATAACGCTCCACACAGGTGTGAACGCCGACACACCAAACACCTTGGTGGTCTTCGACGAAGTGCAGGAGTGCCCACGTGCCCTCATGTCCCTCAAGTCGTTTCAGCAAGAACGCCCCGACATTCCTCTCATCGCGGCGGGCTCGCTACTCGGGGTGGCGTTGCACGGCCGGTCCAAAAGCAAGTCGGTGCGTACGGGTGACAAGGGTGTTTCGTTCCCCGTGGGAAAGGTCGACCACTTGCTCATGCACCCCATGACGTTCACGGAATACCTACGTGGCGTGGGACAGGACCGTATGGCCGCGCTCATCGACGCACGCGACGAGTCGCTCATGGGGGCCTTCGCCGAGCGCTTTACTGAAGAACTGCGTCGTTACATGTATGTAGGCGGCATGCCCGAAGCTGTACAAACATTTGCAGACGAGCACGACTACAACGGTGTTCGCAGTGTGCAAAACAGGCTGCTTACGGACTATGAGTTGGATTTCTCCAAATATGCGACACCACAGCTCACCGAACGCATACGCTTGGTGTGGCGCTCGCTACCCGGGCAGTTGTCACGCGAGAACAAGAAATTCCTCTACGCGGCCGTAAAGCCTGGCGCCCGAGCGCGTGGTTATGAGGAAGCCTTGCAATGGCTCGCTGATGCCGGGCTTGTACTGAAGGTCAATCGCATACGCAAACCCGGTCTTCCCCTCTCCGCTTACGAAGACTTGGGGGCGTTCAAGCTGTACCTGCTCGATGTGGGCCTGCTCGGTGCCGCAAGCCGCCTGGACGCCTCTACCATCGTAGAGGGGAATCGCCTCTTCACGGAGTTCAAGGGCTCACTTGCCGAGAACTACGTTTGTCAGTCGCTTGTGGCGTCGAACAAGGTCGTGCCCTACTACTGGTCGGCCGAAAACTCGACGGGAGAGGTAGACTTCGTATACGACTACTCCAATCGTGTTGTACCCGTCGAAGCAAAGGCCGAGGTTAACCTGCGCGCGAAGAGCCTGCGCACTTTTGTTGCCAAGTATGGGCTAGAGCCGGGCATCCGACTCTCGCTCGCGGGCTTCGACCGCCAGTCGTGGGTAACGAACATTCCGCTCTATGCAGCCGACCTACTGCCCGATTTTGTGTAGAAAAGTACCTTCGATTTGACGTCGATTTAACGACCCGTTTGCTCGATAAAAGGCGCCAGCACAAAGCTGGCGCTCCTTCAAAGTGTTGGTCACAGCACTACGCTGGCCATAACACGACTGCTTTTGATTGTTCCCAACCGCGCATCACCGCGTAATTCTCATTAGACAAACCCATTGCAGTGGCAGTATACGCTCCGTCCTGCGTCAGCGTTTGTCCATTGTAACAATATTCTATTTTCGCATTTTTTACACGTAACGAATTGCCGCATACCCCAATTTGAGGCATACGGCACGACCAATCTTCAGACGCTCGACCTGCAACGCGCCGTCTCACTGCTCCTCTACGATTTCGAACGTCACGCGTCGCGTGCCAGCATAATTGCGTTTGCCGGTAACCGTGATGGTTGCCGTGCCAACGTCCACGTTGTTCTCCCAACGCACGGCACAGTCGCTGCCAAGCCCGAGGGTTTTGTCACCAGAGCGCACCGTGGGCATCGCCAGAATCGCCTTGCCTGTGTACGTTTGCGTCTTAGGAGCCAACACGCTGAACGAAGCAGGCTCAATAACGAACTCCGCAATCGATTTCCCCACGTACAGGCCACGTCCAGTAACCGTGCACATGCCCGTGCCAGCCTCAACGTTGTTTTTGTACGTCACGAGATAGTCGACTCGCGGACGCAACGTTTTTCCGCCAAGCCTCACCTCGGGAATCGGGCATTTGGCCGAGCCGTCGTAGGTATAGGTTTGCGCACCAAGCGAAACGACTGCGTCTTCAAGGCTCAGCTTCTTCCACTTGGCATGCAAGGTAAGCGGACCGGCAACAGGGATGGAAAAGTCGTACGGAAATTTGAGCGAGCCATCCACAAACCAACCCGCGAACTCGTAGCCGTCTCGCGTCGGATCATCCGGCCGGGCAACCATGCTACCATGCATGACGCGCTGCCGATCAACACGCGACCCACCATTGCTCTCGAACGTCACAACGTAGGTGTTCGTCTCCCACTGCGCAAACAAGACAACATTTTCGTTCAGCTTAATCCAGTCCCCCGCCGCATATGTGTTCCCCGAACCATCCGGCTCGGTGCTCCACCGCACAAACGTGCGACCCACACACGTGAACGGACAATTTGGCACTTTACGCGAGTATCCCGCCTCTGCCCTCACGACCTCAAACGTCTCGGGCTCATCGTCACCATCGTTAGCATTGAGTGTAAGGGAGAAAATCGGCTTTTCGCTCTTGGCATTGCCCATTGTTTTGGCGCTAACGTATGCGCCGTGCTGGGCCGCAATGGCCTGCTTGCCCACGCCCGCCATAGCGCGCGCATCCCCCGCGTTGGCCAAAGCGACGGATTGCGTCCAAGTGCCGTTGTCGTTTTCGCGCGGGTCCGTCGTCTGCTCGCTGGATGCATTTCCAGCACACAGCGCATTTGAGCCAGCGACATCCATCGCATCGACCTTCGCTTCGGCAACCAAACCACCCGTCACCACGAGCTCGCCCGCGGAGAGCATCGCGTCAGCGTCATCGTTGCTGGCCTTGCCACCAAATGAGGCCGTCTCGAGTACACCCTCTTCGTCACCGCCGGATTGAGCGTACACCTTGAGCGTATTTCCCTCGGAAAGATCGATGCCATCGCGTGCCGTAAGCTTGGCGCCATCGCACAAAATGAGGTGCACCGTGCCGTTTATGGCCAGCCGCTCGTCGAGTTCGACGTCGTCGCGCACGACGTACCACGCGCCATATTCGGTACCATCGCCAACGGCTTTTCCGCTAAAGTCGGAAGTGACCACGGTGTAGGTATCGCACCCGACGGACTCGCCCGCCTCGTTAACGTAAGGAACGGATTCTTGCGGTTTGGTTACCGCGCCTCCGCATGCGCCAACGCCCGCCACCTGCTCGCGCACATCGTTTCCGGCAGAGTCTTCGCGCACTGCGGGGGCATCCCCAAGTGAATCCTCGCCATCCGAGCATTGCGTCGCCGGGAAAAGCTCCGCATTGGCTTCGGAAGTTGCGGCAGCCTCGGCAGATTCCGCGGCAACAACGACCTCGCCTTCGTCGGGACCTTGGCCAGGGCCTTCGTAGTTTCCAGAACCTTCGAGACTGGCGGAACCTTCGAGACTGGCATCGCCCGCCTCCACCGCCGAGGGCCCACTCGCGGCTTCGAGCTCGCCTGTGGTGGCCTCCGGAGCAACACGGCCCTCGCCATCCCCCGGCGTTGTTGACACATGCTCAATCGCGTCTGCCGGCGAACAAGGAGCGTCCAAGGCCTCTGCCAATGCACATGGCAAATCGGCGCCGAACAGCGACGACGTAATTGCGGCACTCGTCAGCAATGCGAGCACACGTGATGTGCGAACACCTTTAATGTGTATCCCCATCGACTCACCTCTTTCCATGCACAGATTATATACAACTCGATGAAAACAAGCCAATGCAGCGTGGGCAAACACTCCGCATCGCCATCTTTAGAGCCAAAACGCTCTTTCGGGAGGGTAACTCCTCCGGGCAACAACCCGCTAAAGGAGCCTCTCGCAGCCGCGCATCGACGCTGCAAAAGCTCACGCCTCGTGAGCCCGGCCCCCCATCGGCCGTAACGCTGGCAGCGTCGGCAACGTTAGCGGCCGTCGGTAACGTCAGCAGCCGTCGGCAACGTCGGCCGAAACATCGGTTACGTCGGTAACGTCGGTAACGTCAACGACCTCAACAATGGACTCCACCTCGATGCCCGAGGGCTCCGCGTCGTCGGAAGTCGTCATACGCGTCGCAACAAGCCCCTTAACACGCGAGGGCAGCGGGTACTCCTCAACCGTGCGAATAAGGGAGTCCTTGGTTTCGCCACGACGATACAGGCGACTCACAAGCCGTTGATGGGCGCGGTCCAGCCCCTCGCTTGCCGCGGAGAGCAGCACCAGCGCCGAAACTCCCAACGGACCCGGCTTCGATGCCCGACGTTTCCCGCCTTCAACCCTGATTGTTGGCCTGCTCATGTTTCCTCCTCGCTTTTCTCAAATAGTATATTATTTCGACGCGAGCAAAGCCCTCAACGCGAGAAGGTTCTAACATGACTCCAATTACCATCAAGAACGTACGCATCGGAGAAGGTCGCCCGAAAACAATCGTTCCCATACTCAATGCCACGCGCGAAGACGCAGTTTGCGCCGCCCAGCGCGCCGTCGCGGCGGGAGCCGACTGCATCGAGTGGCGTGCCGACCATTCGCGCAACCCCCACGACGCTGCTGAGCTCGCGGCCATGGCACACGCATTGGGAAACGCGCTCCCCACAACGCCCCTCATAGCAACGCTGCGCACCAAGGGCCAAGGCGGGCAGCTCGAAGCGACCGGCGAGGAATACGCACGGCTCGTTCAGGCAATCGTCGACGCAGGAGGACCCGATTTTGTCGACATAGAGTTTGGCGTCGGCCACGACCGTGTTCGCGAGCTCGCATCCACAGCCCTCCGGCGCGGCATGCGTACGATTGTTTCCCATCACGACTTTGCCGGCACGCCCGAGTCGAACTGGATGGTTGCCGAGCTGCACCGCATGGCCGAACTCGGAGCGAGCATCCCCAAGCTCGCCGTTATGGCCACCTCCCCCAGCGACGCCGCGCGACTCATGGAAGCAACGTCGACTGCATCCTCCCAGCTCGAAACTCCCCTGCTCACCATGGCGATGGGGCAGCACGGCGCCATTACGCGACTCGCCGGCGAATCCTTTGGCAGCGCACTCACGTTTTGCGCACTCGAAACGGCCTCGGCACCTGGTCAGGTGAGCCTCGAGAAGGCAGTCTGTGCGCTCAACGCCCTTCACGCAGCGCTGGCATGACGCGCGAACATTCACGTCCCCCTCATCTGCTACATTCATTAGTGGGGACGGTGCGCATCGCTCGCCGAGTCGGCGCAACTTGCAAACCAATCCCCAACGGCAACGGCATCCCGCGAAAGGGGAACGTCATGAGGTCTCGACTCACAACGGGTTTGGCAGTGTTCGTGTTGGCCATCTTGTCGCTTGGCCCCCTACTCGGCCTCACGGGGTGTGTTAACGAGGAAGTAATAGCTCGCGCAACGATTGCAAGCATCTTCAACATGTTTAAGGACCCAACCGAGGAGAACCTCGAGCCATACATCAAACTGGCGCGTGAGGTCGAACCCGTGGGATCCATAATGCACGAGGCAGAGCAGTACGACGTCGACGTTTACGAGCTAACCGCGCATCTTCTCAAGCACTACGACTACGAAATACACGACGTAAGCATCAACGGCAACTCAGGCAGCGCCAATCTCACCATTACGCACATCGACCCTCAAGCCGCAACGGAAGCAACGTTCGACGCGATTAAGGACGACACCAAGTTCAATAACGACGTGCTCAAAAAGGCAATTAATGGGGATATGAACGGCGTTTACGCATCGATTACCAACAAGTTTTACGACGTCATCGACGCCACGGAGAACACCACAACCACCGATTTAAACGTTGAGCTCACCAAAAAGGATGCGGGATGGAACGTCACCGACGAAAGCATACAAGACTTTATCTCCAACATATACGAGCACTTCGATATGAAGAAGTTTGAAACAAAAGCCGACGAGGCCATGGTGCGATTCACCCTTACAACAGTATTCGATGCGTACAAAAACGTCGACAAAGAGATTCTTTCGGTGTTTATTGATGCGGCGGATGGTTCTGGATTAAATCAACTCGAAACGTACGGAATCGACCCATACGAGTATTTGGGCCACATCTTCAAGCACTTTGAATACGAAGTCGGCGACATTACCGTGAATGGCAATAAGGCCACCGCAAGTGTCACGCTTACAAACGCCAACTTCCAAAGCATTATGGATCGCCTCAACTCGGATGTGGAAAACGACGCGAATTTCCGTTCGCAACTCGAAGAGAAGGTTAACAACAATGACGAGAAGGGTTTTTATAAGGTCCTGTTCGATCACGTATACAAACTGATTGACGAATCGGACGACTTGGTAACGACCAAGCTCAATCTCCACTTTACTAAGACGAACGGCGTATGGGACGTCGACGAATCGAGTCTCAACGACTTTGCCAAGGCCGTTTTGGGCGACTTCAACGTCTCGGTCTAGCGCTCGATCTAGCGCCGTGAGGCGATTCTGTGCAAACGGCGCGTGCCCCCGGGCATGCGCCATGCTGTGCTATAGTCAAGCTATCAGTTTCGGGGCGGGGTGAAATTCCCCACTGGCGGTGATGGGAGCAGGCTCCCGAGCCCGCGTGCCGCAGCGGCGGCTGACTTGGTGAGAATCCAAGGCCAACGGTTACAGTCCGGATGGAAGAAACGGAGGGCCAGCCATGGCTACCGACTTGAGTTCTGCCAGCAATCGTCACGACAACCACTCCACCACAGAGCAAGGTTCCGGATGGAGCACCAAGCGCATCACGATAACTGCGCTCTTTTGCGCCGTCGCCGCCATTTGCACGCTGTTCCTGGAGTTCCCCATCCTGCCGGGCGTCACGTTCCTTAAGTACGACCCGTCGGCAATAATCGCACTCATCGCCGGCTTCGCGTTCGGCCCGCTCACTGGAGCTGTGGTAAGCACCGTATCGTACCTGCCGCACATAGCTACGTCGAGCGGCATCTATGGCATGCTGATGGCAATTATCGCCACGCTGAGCCTCGTGCTGCCTGCATCGCTCGTGTACCAACGCAACACCACGTTTAAAGGCGCGCTCATCGGCATGGGTGTTGGCGCAGTGGTGTGCCTTGCGTGCTGCATCCTCGCCAACCTTGTGATAACCCCCATCTTCATGGGCGCGCCGACGCAAACCGTTATCGATATGATCGTCCCTGCGCTTTTGCCGTTCAACATAGTAAAAATCGCCATCAACTGCGTCGTGACGGCAGCCGTGTACAAGCCCATCACCAAGGCGTTGGGCAACTAGTGAGCGGCAGCGACCAAAGCGACTTCGCGCGTGAGGCACTCCGCTCGCAGGGCGCACCGGGCTCGTCCGCACGCACCCTTGACTTTGGCCGGGACGGGCAGGCCCCAACGGACGCATCTCTCATGGAGCTTTCGCACGTAACGCTTGAGTACGAGAGCGGCTCACAGGCGCTCAACGACGTGTCGCTTTCGGTCGCACCCGGCGAATGGCTTTGCGTGCTCGGCGCCAATGGCTCGGGCAAGTCCACGCTTGCCTCCGTCCTGTGCGGACTGCTTGCACCCGACGCGGGCTCTGTGCGACTCGTCGGCGAGGACGTGTTCGACGGCGCGCGCGGCGCGCGCATCGACTTCGATGCGTATCGTCGCGCGCGCCGCTCCATCGGGTTGGTTTTCCAAAACCCCGACGACCAAATCGTAACCACGGTGGTCGACGAGGACGTTGCGTTCGGTCCCGAGAACCTCGGTGTTCCTCCCGCAGAAATCGGCCGACGCGTGGAACGCGAGCTCCGACGCGTGGCGATGCAGGACTTTGCCAAGGCCGATCCCACGCATCTCTCTGGCGGACAAAAGCAGCGCGTAGCCATTGCGGGTGCTCTGGCCATGGAACCACAAGTGCTCGTGCTCGATGAGCCGGGCTCTTTGCTCGACGTGCGCGGACGTGCGGCAATACTGCGCGTTATGGGTCGTTTACGCGAGGCGGGCACGACTATTGTGCATATAACCCATTTTATGGACGAGGCGCTTGAGGCCGACCGCGTGGTAGTGCTCAATGCTGGTCGGGTAGCACTTGAGGGAACGCCGCGCGAAGTGTTCGACCCTTCGCATGCAGAGCTTCTCACCACGCTCGGGCTTGAGGAGCCGTTCGAGATGCGGCTCCGACGGCGCGTGCAGTTCCTGAGATACGAGGACTGTTTGAGCACGGCGCCCTCCGGGCCACCGACGGAGCAGTTGTCTATTCTTTGTGGGCGGGCACGCACGGAGGACTCGCCCGCCCAACAGGAGCAGCCGGCCATCTCCGTCGAGCACGTCTCCTTTGCCTACCGACGCGAGCGCAAGGCGCTCGATGACGTGTCGCTTGAAATCGCGCAGGGCGAGTCGCTGGCCATCATAGGCCAAACGGGTTCGGGCAAGTCCACACTGCTGCGGCTACTCTGTGCCCTTGAGGTCCCCGACGAGGGCCGCGTGGTGATAAACGGCATATGCACCGCACGCAAACGCAGCCGGCGCCGCCTACACGGAACCATTGGCTACGTAATGCAGCACCCCGAGCGTCAGCTCTTCGCAAGCACCGTTTTGGAGGACGTTTCGTTTGGACCTCGCAACATGGGGCTTTCGGCAAGCGAAATCTCCCAACGCTGCGCAAAGGCTTTGCACATAGTGGGGCTGGTGGGTTTCGACGACGCCTCGCCCTTCGAGCTTTCGGGCGGGCAGCAACGGCTGTGCGCGTTGGCGGGCATCCTTGCCATGCAGCCCAAAACGCTTGTGCTCGACGAGCCCCGAGCAGGACTCGACCCCCGCGGACGCCATGAGCTGCGGGGAATACTGAACAATATTCACGCACTGGGTACGACCATCGTGCAAGTAACGCACTCCATGGAGGAGGCCGCACGCGCCGAGCGCATCGTGGTACTCGATCAGGCGCGCGTCTTGCTCACGGGCACCCCTGCGGAGGTGTTCTGCGCGAAAAACGAAGAGCTTCTGCTGCGGGCAGGCCTTGGGCTACCACTACCCCTCGCATGGGCGCTCGCGCATGGCATAGAGTCCTCGCCGCTCACACTCGATGCCCTGGCGCAAACCATTTCAACAGAGCATCCCTCCTTTTCGGACTGGGGCGATTCGCATGGCGCTTAAGATATCCCTCGGACAATACTTCGCCGCCAACTCCGTGGTGCATCGGCTCGATCCCCGCACGAAGGTGTGTGCCTCCCTCGCCATAATGGTTTCGGTGTTCTTCATTCACACGCCCGCCCAGCTCGCGTTGGGTTTCGCCTTTGTGCTTGTAACCATCGCGCTCGCCCGCATCCCGGCGCATCGCGTGCTCGAATCGGTACTGCCCGTTTTCGCGATGCTCGTAGTACTTGGAGTGTTCAACCTGCTTCTCACCACAAGTGGCGTCGTCCTCGTCCATGCCGGACCCCTCCGCATCACCACGGACGGCGTGCGCGCGGCACTCCTTTACAGCACGCGCCTCGTTATAGGCGTCCTTGCCGGCATGCTCTTGTTACTCACCACAACACCGGCGCAGCTCACCGATGCGTTCGACAAGCTGTTGTCGCCCTTGGCGCGCATTGGGTTTCCCGCACACAGCATAGCCATGGTTTTTTCGCTCATGCTGCGGTTTATCCCCACCCTTGCCGACGAGGCTGCCGCGCTTGTGGATGCGCAAACGGCCCGCGGCGGGGCGCTCACCGAAGGTTCGCCAATCCGGCGCATACGTGCTGTGGCACCACTCATTGTGTCGCTGCTCGCCAGTTCCCTAAACCATGCCAACGACCTTTCGCGTGCACTCGACGCACGTTGTTACGAAGACGGCGCCGAAAGGAGCCACTGGCATCCGCTCCACATGCGCGCACGCGATTGGCTCGCGCTCGTGCTCGCGGTTATCTACGTCGTCGCGCTGGTTTTTGTAATTTAGCTTGGACTCGCGCAAGGAACGGCAAGGAGCAGCGTTGCGCGGGGCCGCAAGCCCCCAATCAGGGGCCTCGAGGGACGCACACATAATACGTCACCCAGCCCATCGTTGGACTGGGTGACAAAATCACTAGCTGGACAAAAACGAAGAGACAATTACAGGTTAAAGGCTATGGAAGCTTCGTAAGGCGTAAGACACCGCACCGGCAAGCATTCATGCAGCGATTCCTTAAACGAAACGATGCAGGACGCCGAGCATCCCTGCGCCGTGGCTACAAGCAACGCGTCACTGTAGTCGGCATGCTGATCGCGAAGCACGTCCGCAAGGGTCGCGTCGCGTGCGCCGCTCGAAACCACTATTGAAACCTCGCGGACAAACGAAATGCAGTCCCACGCAATGGACGTTATGAGCGCCTCCACGCGATCGTCCACCACGCCACCTTCTTGCACAACCACATGACGCAGCACGTGGCACAAATCGCTCCACACCTCCTGGAGGCACGTCGTGGTAACAAGAAGGTCGATTACACCTAAAGCCCCGTCCAAAAACCGGTACGCCTCGGCCGCCTGCTCGCCCAAATCGAGGCACAACGCCAGCCATACGTCTTTGTCGACCAACGCCGTCTTTTTGGTTTGCACGCTCATACTTGCGCGACCTCCCTTGCCCGCACAGCCTGACCCCGTTCGCTCATCTTGCGAACCTCGTCCAACGAAACGGGGCGATACCCATTCCCCTGCAACACGGCCTCGTCCTCCAATGCGCGCCACGGCATGCCACGCACCTCTTGCATCGCAGCAACCAAGCGCTCACGCTCGTTTTGCTGCTCCTCGATTTCCTGCGCAGTGAGGAAGTCGGGCACGCTGCCCGTGCGCACCACGTAACCCCACAGGCGCGATATAACGTCGGTTGGGTTAGTACCCGTCGCGCGGAGCACCTCGTCGCCACGCACCTTGAGGTCCTGGTCGACGCGAACGTTCATTTGTGTGGTTACGCCTCGCGTGCGGGGACGCCCGCGCCTACGCGGCCTATTCTCGAGTACGTCGTTAGTATCTAGTTCCATATTTCATCTCCAAAGAAAACGATAGCACGTAGAGAATAATGCGTTAGGCACCTTGTTGCAAGCATAAAAACTAACCTTGCTCAAGAAGTGCTGCCCAAAAGCCAAGGCTACATCGCACCAGCCACAAATACGCGCTCATCGGCCATGCCAACGATTGCACCTCGCCTGCCGTGGACCAGGAGGCGAGGTGACAAACCCTTACGAGAAGTAGGCCACACCACCCTCGAAGAGAGGCTGGAACGCATTACCGGGCACATTTTGATACAAGCCTTCGGCGGCACGCTCGGTGTGACCCATCTTGCCCAGAATGCGTCCGTCGGGACTCGTAATGCTCTCGATGGCCAATGCCGAACCATTCGGGTTAACCGAAAGGTCCATGCTCGGCGTTCCCGCCTCGTCCACGTATTGCGTTGCGATTTGTCCGCGAGCAACAAGAGATGCGAGCAGTTCGTCCGAAGCGACGAAGCGGCCTTCGCCATGGCTAATCGCAATGTTGTACACGTCACCCACCGAGCACTGCGAGAGCCAGGGCGAAAGGTCGCTGGCCACACGCGTATGCACAAGACGACTCTGGTGGCGACCCAGCGTGTTGAACGTGAGCGTGGGGCACTCGTCAGTCATGGGCACAATGTCGCCATAGGGCACGAGTCCCAGCTTTACGAGTGCCTGGAATCCGTTGCAAATGCCCAGCATAAGGCCATCGCGCTCGTTGAGCAGCCGTCGCACCGCCTCGCTTACCTGCGGAGCACGGAACAGCGCGCAAATGAACTTCGCCGAGCCATCGGGTTCGTCGCCACCCGAGAAGCCACCGGGCAGCATGATGATTTGCGACTGGTCGATTTGCCGCACAAGCTCGTCGCAACTCTCGGCTACTGCTTCGGGCGTAAGGTTGTTGATTACCAAGGTATTCGCAACGGCACCGGCACGACGGAAGGCACGCGCGGTATCGTACTCGCAGTTAGTTCCCGGGAACACGGGAATAATGACGCGCGGCTTGCCGAACTCTTCCGCACGACGCACACGTGCGGGGCCTTCGGTGCGATACCACGAAACTTGGCTCACCGTTTCCCCCGCGCCGCGATATGCGAACACAGGTTCCAAACGCGCTTCCCACGCCTCTTGCTCGGCAACCAAATCGATAACCTCGTCGTCGATGATGAGCTCGTATTCGCTCGTCACCGTGCCAACGTGGCACACGTCGAATCCTGCGGCCGAACGCGGCACGTACGTGCAGTCGCTCACCTCAACCACGAAACTGCCGTATGCCGGGACAAAGAGACGATTCCCCGCAAGGTTGAAGAGGTCCGCGCCAAGCTGGTTGCCCACGCACATCTTGAACAGCGCCTCGGCCAAGCAGCCGTACCCAGCCGTTGAAACGGCCAGTGCATCGCCATCGCCTATGAGCTGCTGCACGTACTTGATGGCAGCAAGCAACGACGCGGGCTCGGGCGTAATGCCGTCTTCGCCGTAGTGCGGCGAAACAAGCACCACCTTGCTGCCCGCGCGCTTGAACTCGGGAGACGTTACTCGATCGAGCGAACCGACCGCCGTGGCAAAGCTCACGAGCGTGGGCGGCACGTCAAGATCCTCAAAGCTGCCGCTCATGGAATCCTTGCCACCGATGGAGCCGATGCCAAGGTCGAGCTGCGCCATCAGCGCGCCAAGAACCGCAGCCGTGGGCTTACCCCAACGCTCGGGCACGTTACCCAAACGCTCAAAGTACTCTTGGAAGGTAAGATACGCGTCCTCGCGGCGCAACCCGCATGCCACGAGGCGTGCCACCGACTCCACGACGGCCAAATACGAGCCACGGAACTGGTCGGCGCTCGTAAGGTAGGGGTTGTACCCCCAGGCCATGCCACTTACCGTAGTCGTCTCGCCGTCGACCGGCATTTTGCACACCATGCCCATGGCGGGCGTGAGCTGGGTACGACCACCAAACGGCATGAGCACACTCGCCGCACCAATGGTGGAGTCGAATCGCTCCGACAAGCCCTTGTTCGAGGCGACGTTGAGGTCGGTGAGCACGGAGCGGAGCCGTTCGGCCGCGGTCGCGCCCTCCCATGCGGGCGCCCACGCCTCGGCTGCGCGCACGTGCACCTTTTGATGCTTGGGGGCGCCGTTCGAAGCGAGGAACTCGCGACTCACATCCACGATGGTATCGCCGTTCCAATGCATGCGCAGGCGAGGCTCCGCGGTAACGGTTGCCACCACGGTGGCCTCGAGGTTCTCCTCGCACGCCAACGCAAGGAATGCGTCGACGTCCTCGGGAGCCAGCGCCACGGCCATACGCTCCTGGCTTTCGGAGATGGCAAGCTCGGTACCATCGAGGCCCTCGTACTTCTTGGGCACGAGGTCGAGGTTAATATCGAGCCCGTCGGCGAGCTCACCAATGGCCACACTCACACCGCCGGCGCCGAAGTCGTTGCAACGTTTTATAAGGCGGCAAGCGTCCTCACGCCGGAACAGGCGCTGCAGCTTGCGTTCGACCGGCGCATTGCCCTTTTGCACCTCGGCACCGCAGGTCGTAAGGCTCGACGCCTTGTGCGCCTTGGAGCTACCCGTCGCACCGCCGATGCCATCGCGACCAGTTCGACCACCCAGCAGTACGATGGCATCCCCAGGCGCGGGGCACTCGCGACGCACATGGCTCGCCGGCGTGGCGCCCACCACGGCACCAATTTCCATGCGCTTTGCCACATAGCCAGGATGGTACAGCTCACTCACCTGACCAGTCGCGAGGCCAATCTGGTTTCCGTAGCTCGAGTAGCCCTGAGCGGCCGTACGCACAATCTTGCGCTGCGGAAGCTTCCCGGCGAGCGTCTTGCTCACGGGAACGGTTGGATCGGCGGCACCCGTCACGCGCATGGCCTGATACACGTAGCTGCGCCCCGAAAGCGGGTCGCGTATGGCGCCGCCGATGCAGGTGGCCGCCCCGCCAAAGGGTTCAATTTCAGTGGGGTGATTGTGCGTCTCGTTTTTAAAGAGGAAGAGCCAGTCCTGATCCTCGCCATCCACGTCTACCGTGCAGCGCACCGTACAGGCGTTTATCTCCTCCGACTCATCGAGGCCGGTGAGCTGCCCCGTATGCGCGAGGTGCTTCGCACCAATGGTACCCATGTCCATAAGGCACACGGGCTTGTTTTCGCGGCCAAGCTCGCGACGCAGCTCAAGATACCGCTCGAAAGCGGCCTGCACCACGGGCTCGTCAATCGTCACGTCGTCGAGAACCGTGCCGAACGTGGTGTGACGGCAGTGGTCCGACCAATACGTATCGATCATTTTGATTTCGGTAATGGTGGGGTCGCGCTTTTCGCCGGTAAAGTACTCTTGGCAAAAGCGGATGTCGGCCAGGTCCATAGCGAGACCACGCTCGTCGATAAACGCGGCAAGCTCGTCCTCGCTCAACTTGCGAAAGCCGTCGAGCACCTCCACCTTTTCGGGCTCCGCCAGCTCGAGCACCAGCGTATTGCGCGTCTCGAGCGAGGCTTCGCGCGACTCGACGGGGTTTATTACATAATTGCGCACGAGGTCCACGCCCTTTTTGCTCACACGGCCCTCGAGCACATACAACTTGGCACTCACCACATCGGGACGCTCGCCCTGGCTAATGAGCTGGATGCACTCGCTCGCACTTGCGGCGCGCTGGTCGAACTGCCCCGGCAAGAACTCCACGGCAAAGACTTTGGTTGTTGCGGCGAACTTCGGCAGCTCGAAAAACACGTCATCGGACTGCGGCTCGCTAAACACGGTGGAGACGCACGTATCGAAAAGCTCCGGCGTGATGCCTTCCACATCGTAACGATTGATGATGCGTAGGTTTTTGAGACCCTTCACCCCCAGCGTGTGGCGCAGCTCATGGCTGAGCTGGCGCGCCTCCACGTCGAATCCGGGCTTCTTTTCCACATATACGCGAGAAACCATGTGTGACCTTTCAATTTGTTGTCGCAGAGGGTAAACCATGGTAGCACTCAACGCCTTTTCGCGAAAGACGCCAACGCGACCCGCCACGTTTCCCACAGGTAGAGCTGGATGCGCAAGATGCTCGCAACGAGACGTCCCCGCATACCGCATGCCGCTCAGTCGCGCGGAACGGATCCCGACTCGATTTGCGCAAAGAGACTCGAATCGAGCGTTCTGCCGTCTATGTGCGTCGTCGCTGCAGAGCCGTGGCAGCTATTCCAATGACCGTCTATGCGCGCCAACGAGATTTTGCCCTGAGCCCCACCAAGCGACCACCGCTCGTCCCCGCTCATCCATGTGGGATCAGCATCCAATTGTGCTCCGCGCAGCCTCTGCCCAATCTCCTCGTCCGAAATCGGCTCGTACGCTCCTTCCCGTGCGATGACGGACGCAACGTCTTGCGGAGAGCAAATCTGGACCGCGCCCGGGCAGTCACGACCATAGTGGGTCAACAGGTCGAACGGGTTGAAAGCGCTACACCCCGCCGCAACCGCCATGGTCTTCCGCACATGGGGATTGTCGGGGAGCAGGCCCTCCACCCACGGGCGAACAACCACATCGTTGAAGGGGCCGTCACCCAGTGGCATGCGAACCGAAAGGTCGGGGCCGCTATATGAGGGGTCGTACTCGAACCGGGAGAATCCGTGCTCGTACACCGAAATCCTGCCCGCATACTCGCCGCACACGAGCACGGCGAGGATATTTGCCTGCCCCTGGTAGTCCCTCTCGTCGTCAGCTCCCCGTCTTGAATAGGGCGTAGTCCTTCTCACCCCCAGCAACGAATCGCTTGCGGAACCGCTCGCGCAGTATGCGCACATCCTCGTCTGCGCGGGGGGTTACTTGCTTTGGAAAAAGGCGCATCTCGAGGCCGAGCGCATCGAACACCTTGAAGAGCGTGCTCATGCGAATCCCCGCTGCCTGGCCACTCTCGATGTTTACGATGGTGTGTCGCGATACGTGCGCCCGCTCGGCCAGTTCCTTTTGGGAGAGTCCGAGCCGCGTTCGTTGGTGATACACGGCGTCCGCCATACTTTCCGCAACGTCGTACATGGCTCCTCCGCTCATCGCGTCACGATTTTTTCTAATAAACCCGGTACAAAATCCAGCACAAGGGCATGACGGAAGGCACGCCCTCTCGCCATTAGCGCACGGCCCAGGGTCGCGCGACTTCACCGGCGATGCGCCCGCGGAAGGCACGCTCTCTCGCCATTAGCCATTAGCGCACGGCCCAGGCTCGCGCGACGTCGCCGGCAATGCGCCACGGGAGCGGACGCAGTTCGCGATCGGCTATGCGGATGTTTTCGCGTATGGCAATGCCTTGCGGACAATGGCTTTCGCACTTGCCGCACCCCACGCACTGCCGCGCGAAGGCCTTCTCGCGGCGAAGCGAAACGGTTTGCCAATACTCGCGCCGTGCCTCGTTCTTGCTCTCGGTGTACATATGATTCCAGCAGCGAAACAACGCGGGTATGTCCACACCCTTCGGGCACGGCATGCAGTAGCCACAACCCGTACAGCCCACGCGAGTGCTTTCGTTTATGGCTTCCTTAACTTGCTCGAGTACGGCAAAATCCGACTCGCCGAGCTCACCCGCCCGCGCTTCGCTCGCAACACGACAGTTTTCCTCCACCATTTCGAGAGAGTTCATGCCACTCAGCACGCACGTCACTTCGGGCTGGTTCCAGAGCCAACGCAATCCCCACTCCGCAGGTGTCCAATCGCGTCCGCTTGCTGCAAACGCGTCGCGCGCACGCACCGGCAAGCCGTTCACCAACTTGCCGCCACGCAACGGCTCCATTATTACCACCGGAATCCCGCGTGCGGCCGCCGCCTCCAAGCCGCGGCGCCCCGCTTGCGTGTGCTCGTCTAAGTAGTTGTACTGAATTTGGCAAAAGTCCCAGTCGTACGCCTCGAGCACCTCAAGGAAGAGGCCGGTACTGCCGTGGAAGGAAAAGCCGATGTTGCGAATCGCTCCACTCGCCTTTTTTTGGGCAATCCAGTCCTCAATGCCAAGTTCGCACAAGTTATGCCACTGGCGCACATCGGTAACCATATGCATGAGGTAATAGTCAATATAATCGGTGCGCAGTCGACGCAACTCCTCGTCGAAATAACGGTCGATGGCGGCACTCTTGCGCACGAGATACTGCGGCAACTTGGTGGCAATGAGCACCTTCTCGCGGCAAGCGTTGCGATCGAGCACCTCGCCTAACAGCTCTTCGCTGCCAGGATACAAGTAAGCCGTATCGAAGTAGTTCACGCCCAAGTCGATCGCGCGAAGCACCTGCTCTTCGGCCGCCTGGTAGTCGATGCCTGTGCCTTTGCGCGAAAACCTCATGCAACCAAACCCCAACACCGAAATGGAGTTCCCCGCGCGATCCTTCCTGTATTGCATCCGTTACTCCCCTCTCCCTCTTTTGCATTGCTTGCGAAGTCATCGGGATGCACCCAAATCATCCGCAAGATGCCACACAAGTCCATCCGAAGAGTGTACCATGGAGAAAACCAACTCATGCAGGAGGTGCCCATGGTTTGCCCGTATTGCCAAACTGAGCTTCCCGATGGCGCGCGCTATTGCGGGGAATGTGGCGGCGACTTAACCCTCGCCCAGGTGCCTGTTCCAGCGCCAACCCAGCAAACGATTGTTCCGTCACGCGTCAACGCCACGCACATCACGCCCAAGGAGGAGCACGATCGAAATACCAAAATTGGCGTTGTGGTCGTAGTCTCCATCGGCGTCGTCGCCATCCTGTGCGGGATTATCTCGGTATTGTTGCTGGCATGATGTGGCCGCCTATAGAGTCGCAACGACTCAGGAGCCGGAACATCAAGCGCAGCTGGCATGATGTGCCGCAGCGCCTATAGAGTCGCGGCCATTCGAGAAGCACGGGTGCCATGCGTCACCGACTTGGCGCGCCGAAGCGCCTACGGAGAAGTTCCCAGCCCCAAAAGGTCGTCGGCACTCGTGTGGTAAATGATGGCCATGTTGCGCAAAACAACCGCATTTGGCTGCGCTTCACCACGCTCGTAGGCATAGAGCGTATTCGGCGAAACGCCTAATTTGGAAGCCGCTTCCGCAACGCTCATGTTACACGCGATGCGCGCCGTTCTATACGCTGCTGTTTCTGCTGTGTTAATTGAATCCGTTTTCAGAGATGTGATAGTATTCATAGTTAATAATCCATTCTATATTGTAAAATACGTACAATTATTCTTGTAAACTTACAACGTACCCATGCAATCCCCAGCGCGAGGAGCATATCGTGACCGATCAGGAATTCATTGGAAGGCGCATCGCAACAGTTCGACGTCTTCGCCACATGAAGCAGGTCGATTTGGGCGCCGCAATTGGCGTAACCGACCAAACTATTAGCAACTGGGAGGTGGGTTTGCGAACGCCGCGCTCGGACTTGCTGAGCAAGCTGTGCCAAGAGCTGCGCTGCTCCGCCGACTATTTGCTTGGCCTCACAAACGACCCGCCCGCCTACGAAGGCGATCCAGCGGAAAACGGAGATACACGCGATATACAAATGTAAAGGTTCTATGCTCATCCTAGAACGGGGGTGGGACAGAAATTGCGCAACTGTATCTCGTGTGCTTCACAATTCCTCCACACTTGCCCATGGGTGGTATGATGGTGGCTTGTAAGACAAATATAAGTGACAATACCGACCGAAAGGACAAATCATGGGACTGTTCGAAAGAAAAAGGTCGGTGCGCGCGCTCGACGATGCGTCCATCGACGCTATTCGCAGGGAACTCAACTCGGTACTTGGCATCGCGCAAAGCTACGACCAACTCATGATGCATGCCGACGTAGTGCCCATTAGCATTGAAGGACGCATTCGTGGCGACTTGCTTGCTTTTGTCTTATACCTTGCCGGCGTTAACGGAAGCGTCGACATGCGCGAGATTCTTGTCGTTAATCACATTTTTGATATTGATTTGAGTCACGTGGACTTCACGATTTTTCGCGAGGACGTGAGCGACCATCTGTTTGAACACGCCATCCCGCCTTCGATTCTTATGCTACAAGAACTTGGCAGCACGCTGCAACGCGAAATGGAGGCTTCCGGCGACGCAACAGATACGAACCTGCCCGCGGCGTTTGCCGTCGACCTCATTAACTTGTACGCGCTCGTAGGCAGCGCCCTGATTAGCGCCGACGAGCGCATTACCGAGCGAGAGTCGGCCGACTTGCTCCGGTACCTGTACATGATGTGTTATGCCGCGTTCGGCGAGAACACCGAGCTGCCTTCTGGACCGGCGTATCGCGTTCTCGCCGCGCACAAGCGACTTTTCGGGCGTGTGCCCAAGGTGTAAAAGTGTCTGTTCCAACGAAGGCTAACAAGTCCTGCGTGTAGCCCGTCCTGCGCGTAGCCCGGCAGACACGGCTCAAGCAGCCGGGCTCAAGCGGCCGCCGGGAACGCTTCGCTGCGCGCGGCCGACCGTGGCGCCGCGAGCCGATTACCAATTCCTTGAGACAAGACCCATTAACGATGCGCCCCGGCAACCCTATATGGGTTACCAGGGGCGCATCCCCACAAATACAATAGGCTTAAACTAGCTCGTTACTTGCGATTCTTGCGATAGAACTCGATGAGGGCCTTGGTGCTGGCGTCCTGCGCAGCGAGCGCCTCGTCGTCGTGCAGGGCCGGGGTTATCTGCTTTGCCAGCTGCTTGCCAAGCTCGACGCCCCACTGGTCGTAGGAGTCGATGCCCCAAACGGTGCCCTCGACGAACGTGATGTGCTCGTAGAGCGCGATGAGCTCGCCGAGCGTGTGCGGGTTGAGCTCGGTGCCAAAGATGGAGGTCGTCGGACGATTGCCCTCGAAGCAGCGCGCCGGAACAATCCACTCCTCGGTGCCCTCGGCGCGAACCTCGTCGGCCGTCTTGCCAAAGGCGAGCGCCTTTGTTTGCGCGAGGAAGTTGCCAAGGAAGAGCTCGTGTACATCCTGGCCGTCGCACTTGATGGGGTTGGCGCTATTCGCAAAGGCGATGAAATCGGACGGAACAGGCTTCGTGCCCTGATGAATGAGCTGGTAGAACGCGTGCTGGCCGTTAGTGCCCGGCTCGCCCCAGAAGATCTCGCCCGTGGTGCAGGTCACAGGGCTGCCGTCCCAACGCACACACTTGCCGTTGGACTCCATCGTGAGCTGCTGCAGATACGCCGGGAAGCGATGCAGATACTGGTTGTAGGGCAGCACGGCGTGCGTCTCGAACCCGAAGAAGTTGTTGTACCAAATGTTGATGAGGCCCATGAGCGCGCAGACGTTCTCTTCGAGCGGCGTGTTTTGGAAGTAGAGGTCCATGTCGTGGAAGCCGGCGAGCAGCTGCTCGAAGGTCTCCTTGCCATAGGCCAAAATGAGAGAAAGGCCCACGGCGGAGTCGGTGGAGTAACGGCCGCCCACCCAGCTCCAGAAGCCAAAGGCGTTTGCGGGATCGATGCCGAAGTCGGCCACGAGCTCAAGATTGGTGGAGACGGCCACGAAGTGCTTGGCGATTGCCTCCGCATCCTGGCTGCCGTCGGGATTGATTGCGCCAGACTCGGCCAGCTCGTGGAGCAGCCACCAACGGGCCATCTTGGCATTGGTGATTGTTTCGAGCGTGGTGAACGTCTTGGAAACAACGATGCACAGGGTAGTTTCGGGATCGAGGCCCTTTACCTTCTCGGCGATGTCGTTGGGGTCGATGTTGGAGACGAAGCGGCACGCGGGACCAGAAAGGTTGGCCTTGAGGGCTTCGTAAATCATAACGGGGCCGAGATCGGAACCACCGATGCCGATGGAAACGACGGTTTCGATGGGCTTGCCGGTAACGCCCTTCCACTCGCCGGAGCGAACGCGCTCGGCAAAGGCATACATGCGGTCGAGCACCTCGTGCACGTCGGCAATGGCGTCGCGGTCGTCAACGATGAACTTGCCGATGTCGGACTTCGGACGACGGAGGCCGGTGTGGAACACGGCGCGGTCCTCGGTCGGGTTGATGTGCTCGCCAGAATACATCGCCTCGCGACGCTCCTCGATGCCGACCTCGCGCGCAAGCTGAACCAACAGCTGGATGGTCTCGTCAGTGATGAGGTTCTTGGAGAGGTCGAAGTGCAGGTCGGGCGTGTCGTACGAAAGGCGCTCGACGCGCTCGGGATCGTTGGCAAACCAATCCTTGAGGCTAATCCCCTCTTCCTGAAGCTTGGCGTAGTGGGCAGCGAGGGCCTTCCACGCGGGGGTGGTTGTGGCATCAATAGGTGCAGCGGGCTTGGCGGGCATGCGCGCCTCCTTTGTGTTGGAGATACAGTTGGGTATAGCCTAGCGCAACGCCGCGGTTGCGCGCTCAACACATCGGTTGGCGGCATGGCATGGCCTGTCGCGTGCATTGAACGCACCGAAGCGAAACGCTCGCCGGTTCGCTGTGGAACGCGGCGAGCGGTTTTGTTGTCTGGACGCAACGGGTGTTGGTGGGCGTGTCACACGCGCAGCCGCGGGCACCTCGTGCAGCCACGACGACCGCTTTTGTCACCTAGCCCGCGGCAACCCAAGGAGCGACCATTCTCCGACGCTCTTGTCACCTGACCCGCTACGAACTCGCGAACGCTACTCCTCCGTAGGCTTAAGGCGACTACGAACGATGCCGGCCACGGTGGGGACGAGCGAAACGGCGACGATGCCCACAATGAGCAGCTCGAAGTGATCCTGCACAAAGGGAATCCCGCCGAAGAAGTATCCCAGCAAAATGAAAAGCGTGCTCCACGTAATACCGCCCATGATGTTGAACATCACAAAGTTGTGCCACTTCATGCCGCCCATACCAGCGAGGAAAGGCACGAAGGTACGAATGAACGGAAAGAACCGCCCAAGAAAGATGGCAAGGTTTCCCCATTTGTCGAGGAATGCCTCCGATTTGGCGATACGCTCGGGAGTCATGGCTTTTACCTTGCCCGAATCTATTATCTTTCGACCCAAAAAGTGGCCGATAAAGAAGTTGCATTGGTCGCCAAGAATGGCAGCACACCACGCGACGCCGAGCAACATAAAAATGTTGAACCCGCCGCCCTGCGCGAAGAATCCGGAAGCAAAGAGCAGCGAGTCGCCAGGAAGGAACGGGAAGAACACAACACCCGTTTCAATAAATATGACAAGAAACACAAAGCCGTAGGCCGCAAGAGGGCCGGCGGCGATTTGCGCCGCGATGAAGGCGCGCGGATCGCGCAGGAGCCCCATAATGAAGTTGACAAAACCCATGGAACACATCTCTCAAATCGTCGGTCGGCCAGTCAATCCATTGGTCGATCGGCCATAGTCGTCTCGAAAAAAACGCCCCGAGAGAACCCGGGGCGTAAACTGCGGAGTACGCTCGATGGGAACGGGCACCCGGCAGGGACCCCTTATGGCTGCTGTCTCCCGACCCTGACCAGGTTCAGAGTATACCGTCACCCGAACCCATCGAACGCACTTCGTAGAAAAGTAGTATAGCCGACGTCGCAGCATCGCGCAAGGGGCACTTTGCAACAGATGTCAATCGGGAGCAGTTGGAAATACCGGCGTGGAAATATAGCGTGGAAATACCAAGTGGTGCAACGCGGAAAAGGTCCTTCATGGCCGGAGGGGCAGACGCGCGCAGTTACGCAGCCCGACAGCTATCCAACGCCGCATCATCAGTGAGCACCCCAAAGATTTGTCTCAATTCCCGCAACGTCAATCGCGCGCTCTTGGTTGATTGCGCGGCGAAATAATGGCGGCGACACCCTTTGCGTGACACATCTCAGGCACAAACCACAGGCAAGAATATGCTAATTTGGCATATTTCATATTCTGGTCTATTTTTTCGGCTATGAATAGCACATACGTCTCCAAACAAAAGCGACAGCTATACAAGGCTCGCCAAAAGAAGCTCGGTCAAACCCTACGCAAGCTGCGAAAGGATAGTGGCTTGAAGCAGGGCCAGCTTGCCAAAGTCATTGGCATCGCTCAGCCTGACGTGAGCAAAATTGAGAATGGTGAGCGATTAATACGGTTTACTGAACTTGACCTGTATGCGTATGCGCTCGACATGACCGTTGGGGAATTCGTAAAGTGCCTGCTCGAGGAGATGCTAGAAACAAATGGCGGACTAATCCCCGACGAGCCACTCTCCTCAGAGACGCTACAAAACGAATAAACCGACACACTCCCAAGGTGATTCATAATGCGTATTCGTGAGCCAGGCACTCGACCAGCGCTCTCGCTTTGCCACAGCAACGGGTCGATCTTGACTCCGTCGCTGGACGTCCGCGACGGAGTCTGTCGGAATCTCGATCTGTGCAATGCTCCTGGGGCAAAAATCTGTCGGAATATCGACCTGTGCAAGCCACCGGGGCGGAACCTGTCGGAAAACGGACCTGTGCGACGCTCGCGTGGCAAAAATCTGTCGGAAAATCGACCTGTGCAAGTCACCGGGGCCGAATCTGCCGGAATATCGACCTGTGCAAGCCTTTCAGTTGCACAAGTCGCAATTCCGACAGGATTTTCTCTCCCACGCCCCCGCGGTGTTCCGTCCGGGGCGCAACCTGTCGTCATATCGACCTGTGCAAGCCTTTCAGTTGCACAAGTCGCATTTCCAACAGGATTTCTCCGGGGACGGTCCCGACGGCGGCCCGCCCGCACGGTGGTCGCGACTCCGAACGGCACCGACGCGTTGGCCGTCGCAACCGGTGTGCATCCGCGGTTATGGACCAGCTTGGGGAGCATAAAAACCGAAAAGCGGCACATCACCAAGAAGCAGCGTGCCGCATGGCACGGCTACGCGAGGTCTTTTGGTGAGCACGATTAATCATGTGTGCCGAGAGGGCCATTTAGCGGAGAACAGCCGGGCTAAGTGGCGCTCCCGACACACAATACGCAGGTTGTGTACCGAGGGGTCCGTTTAGCGTGCGAAATGCGGGCTAAGTGGACCCCCTGGTACACGTTACGGGTCGCGCCAAGCGAGCCTATTCGTGGCCAGTCCAGCAGTAGGTGCACACCTTGCGACGATCGATGCCAATCGCCTCGAGCATCCCGTCGAGCGACTGGAATCCGAGCGAATCGAATCCCATCTCCTCGCAAATCGAACGCAGCAGGCAGGCGCCGCGCTCGGTGCGCCCGTCGGCGTACTCCGCGATGTGATTCTCTCCTTCGTCGCCTTCCAGCTCGCGAATCTTGCGTCGAGCGATAAGCTCGTACTCGGAGTTCGAACGAGAGAAGCTCAAATACTTGCACCCAAACATGATGGGCGGACACGCCGAGCGCATGTGAACCTCGGCCGCGCCGGCCCCGTACAAGAAGTCGACCGTCTCGCGAAGCTGCGTACCGCGCACGATGGAGTCGTCTACGAACAACAGCCGCTTGCCCGCAATAAGCTCGGGCACGGGAATTTGCTTCATCTTGGCAACGCGGTTGCGCACCTCTTGGTTGGCCGGCATAAACGAACGCGGCCACGTGGGCGTATACTTAACGAACGGTCGCGCGAACGGCTTGCCCGATTGGGTTGCATAGCCAATGCCGTGGGGCAATCCGGAATCAGGCACGCCGGCAACATAGTCCACATCGGGCAGCGTACCGTGAGCGGCATCATCTGCTGCCATGATGGAGCCGTTGCGGTATCGCATAACCTCGACGTTTTGGCCCTCGTAGTTTGAGTTGGGATACCCATAGTACACCCACAAAAACGCGCAGATGCGCATTTCGTCGCGCGCGGGCGAAAGCGTCTCGTAGCCATCGGCCCAAATGCGAACTACTTCGCCCGAACCCAGTTCGTACTCGTCCGCATAGCCCAGCTTGCCATACGCGAAGCTCTCGAACGTGACGCAATAGCCCTGCTCGTCTTTGCCAATAAGCACCGGCAAGCGTCCCATACGGTCGCGCGCAGCAATGAGCGATCCGTCATGACACATAATGAGGAGGGTTATTGAGCCCTCTATTATCTCTTGCGCATATTTTATACCGTCGAGAAGGCTTGCTTGCGTGTTAATGAGCGCAGCGACAAGCTCTGTTGCGTTAACGGCGCCCGAGCTCATCGCCATAAACTGATGACCAATGCCGGTAAAGGATTTGATAATTGCTTCCGCGTTGGCGATTTCGCCCACCGTAGTAATAGCGAATACGCCAAGATGCGAGCGCACAATGAGCGGCTGCGGGTCGGAATCGCTAATGCAGCCAATACCCGTGCAGCCGTGCATCGTGTTGAGGTCCTCTTCGAATTTGGTGCGGAAAGGTGTGTTCTCGATGGAGTGGATTTCGCGATTGAAGTTTCCGTTTCCGTCGCGCATCACCATACCCGCGCGGCGCGTACCCAAGTGCGAGTGATAATCCACGCCAAAGAACACGTCGAGCGTCACGTCGCGACGAGACGCCGATCCAAAGAAGGCTCCCATAATTCCCCTAACATTCGCCTTATGCTTCACACAGTATAGGCGAGCATGGGGACCGAAATACGACGCTCATTGAGTGTTAACGAAACATTCGCGACGATGAATAGGTGGCGGCGCGGTCAACGTAAGATTGTTTGGCTTGGATGCTATTGCGCCGCGTATGGGCCGAAACTCTTCGTTTTGCACGGGACAGGCTCCGCTTACGGAACGATCGGCATCACGCTGCAGGCAGCATCACGCCGCAAGTATCTCCCCAGCGAGATAGCACTCGCGCAGGTAGTCCCGTGGTTGATAAAACAGGTCGGAGTTGTAGTTGGACAGGGCGTCGCACATCCACGAGCCATAGACCTCGCGCAACGTCGCCAGAACATCCCCTTTGTCCACGTCCTCGATGAGCCGCTCGAACACCTCGCCCATCGTCCAGTAGTCCGGAACTTCGTACCGACATGTCGCCACGTTGTTGAAGTTGCCCTTCTTGATACCGCTCATGGACATGTACTCATCCGCGACGCGCTCGATCGACTCACTGTGAAGCACATCCGCGTGCCGGTAGATGCGCGCGACCGTGTCGTCTCCAAGCAACCGGACAACATCCCCCCTACGCAGGAGGGCTTTGCGACCTATGAACTCAATGAGACTGCACGTGTACATGAGCGCTATGTCATACTTCATCGGCGACCTCAACCTCCCTGACGAACCGCAAACACGCAAGAGCCCGGGCGCTATGGAAGCTCATCTGATGCGTAGGATGCTTGAAGCGGGCCAACTCCCAAAATGCTGCCCTACTAATCTTACCATCAAGGTAGTTTTGAATATAGTTAAATATTTGGTCGTCCGCCATAGGACCCTCTACGATGTCGTAAGAGTGTGGAACGCCGCTTCTGCACGCGATGATAAAGTCAAGCCAATCCTCGCTCATCTGCGGAAAACAAAGAACCGACATGGGTTCTCGCAACTCGAACGCATACTCGTTGAGCACGCCCTTGCCCGTAAAACGCGTCGCCCAACGAATCGCCTGCCAACGGAACTCCGTGCAATAGAATCCGTAGTAAAAATCCTTGTTGAAGCGGGTGACCCTGACCTCTGGGTACACGATGACTTGTCTGCTTCCGTGGTATAGCGTCTTATCTTCCATAGCCCACTCTCCGCTTGACACTCTCCCGTCCAGTATATCCCACTTCACCGCACGGTCGTCGCAGGCCGAGGGGACAGGGTGCTGGCACGTGGATGCGGCATGCGGCCGCGGGCATGTGGACGCTGGCATGTGGCTGCGGGCGTGAGGCTGGTAGCATGTGGCTGTTAGCATATGGATGCTGGCATGTGGACCTGCAAAATGAAAATCTCAATATGGACCGATTTCGCGCGATATGCTCCCCAAGATACCTCATAGTCGCATTTCCGACAGGATTTTCCCTCGGGACGGTCCCGACGGCGCCCCGTCCGCGGCGAGAGTCGCGACTCCGTCCGCCGCCGACGCGCCGGGCGTCGCACCCTCGCGCCGACGCGCTTGGACGCCGCGCACGCCGTGCATCTGCGGCCATGAAGCACCTTGGAGAGCATTTCGCACGAATTAATCAATTAGTCACGGCGTTGCACATTCGCTAATCCATGCGCACCATCCTTGTGGCGCAGGAGAGAAACGGGCTGAAAGCCCGGCATCGCCGGGAGCAAAACCCAAGCGACGGAGGACCCAACCCGAGCGGCCGGAGTGCTTGCCCGAGTCTGGCGTCGCGGGAGCAAAACCCAAGCGACGGAGGACCCAACCCCGTCGACCGGAATGCCCACCCGAGTGCGGTGCTCGTTGCGTGTGTCTAGAAGTTCATGCCGTTCCAGCCGAAGTTGGTCGCCTCTCCGTACTTGATGTAAATCCGCGCGGGATCGACGCCGAGCTCCGCACTGAGCGCGTCGCAAATCGTGGGCGTCATGGCATCCCAAGCGGCACGCGGAACCGCCTCGCGCGCAAACACGTCCACCGTTACGTACGCGGCCGGTGCGTCGTCGGTTCCGCCGTGATAGGTGGGCACATTCTCGTCGAAGAGGCACATGAGCCAGGTCTCGCTCTTGCCGGGCACCGACGAAATCGCGGCACCATACGTAGCTTTGAGGCTCTGACGCGCCGCCTCGGGGATGGGCGTGGAGGAGTACGTGTGGATTACGGGCATGGCTGCTCCTTTGTTCGAAAGTCCGATCGAAAATCAGGTCTCGCCGCTCGGTCCATGGGTACGTGGCACAAGCCGCAGCCGCGCCGCTCGGCCCGTGGGCACGTGGCGCATGCCGCGGTCGCGCGGCTCGACCCGCGCCAAGCGGTTCTACCCAAAACCGAATGGCTCGACCCGCGCACCATGGTAGCGCCATCGCGACGCCGGATTGCGCGCGATGTACGCCGAATCGACGGAATCCCGCGGTTTTTCCAACAGAGACCGGCCATCCGTGCGTTATTCGCCTGGAGAGAGGCAACAAAGACGTGCCCTACGACGTGGGTGGCGCCTCCATGAGGTAGTAGCCCACCACCGTGGACGGTCCGCCCCACCAAAGCTCGAGGTCATCGTCGAAGAGCCTGCGAGCGGTGTCGGAGGCGAGGAACCTGGCGACGACCGGTCCGCGACGACCGGTCCGCGAAGACCGGTTCGCAACGGCCAGTTCGCAACGACCGGTTCGCGGCGTAACGCCGCGTATTTCAACTGCGTTTCGCCCCATATGCGCCACCGACGTCGCATGTTATAGTTGCCGCGCACTTGCAAACCGTTGAGGCGGAAGGTAGGCGTCACACGCGCGAGGAGCGAGCCCGGGACGGTGAGAGCCGGGACGAGATGCGGGACGCTGAATGGGCCGCCGAGGGCGCACCGAACGGCATGCGCGCGGGAACTTGTCTTTATCTCCCCGCACGCCAAGTAGGCTGCGACGGAAGGCACACGTCACGTGCCAGGGATGTGTTGGCATCCTGCAAAGCGCGCGGAAGCGATTCCGCGAACCAAGGTGGCACCGCGAGCCGAATGGCCCGTCCTTGGACGATTGGACCAAGGGCGGCTTTTTTGTTAGCCGTCCGCAACGGAAGGGGCGTGCGGTGAGACCAACTTTGGAAGAGGTGCGCGCGCTGCTCGCGTCGGGCGAATACAAGCGCGTTCCCGTCGTTCGCGAGCTCTACGCCGATAGCTTTACAACTATAGGGGTCATGCGAGCCCTGCGCCACGCGAGCAACCACGTGTTTTTGCTGGAAAGCGCCGAGGCCGACCAGCGCTGGGGCCGATACTCCTTCCTGGGATACGACCCGAGCATGGAAATAACCTGCGTTGACGGCGAGCTCACGGTGCGTACAGGCGTGGGCACTGCCAATCGTCACGTCGAGCGTCGGCACGTCGAGCACCCCGGCGACTTTTTGCGTGAAGTCATACGTGCCAACCGCTCGCCGCAAATCGAGGGTCTTCCGCCCTTCACCGGCGGTCTTGTGGGCTACTTTGCTTACGACTATCTTAAGTATGCCGAGCCCACGCTGCGTCGCGCGGGTCTTGGCCACGAGGACTTCCTCGACATGGACCTTATGGTATTCAATAAAGTTATAGCGTTCGACTCCTACCGCCAGCGGCTATATATTATCTGCGGCGTGCACGCCGACGACGCAGACAAAAGCCACATCGAGGCAGACCGCGACGCATACACCGACGCTATTGACAAAAGCTACGCCGAGGCAGAGCGCACGCTCGACGCCATGGAGCGCACGATTCGCGAAGGCGCTCGTCAGCAGTTCGAACCGCTGCGTCTCGAGCGTGCGTTCGAGCCCCGCTTCTCGCGCGAGCGCTTTTGCAGCATGGTGAGGACGGCGCAGCACCACATCCACGAGGGAGACATCTTTCAGGTTGTTCTTTCGAATCCGCTTACGGCGCCGGCCACGGGAAGCCTCTTCGACACGTATCGTGTGCTGCGCACCACCAACCCGTCACCGTACATGTTTTACTTTACGAGCGACGACGTAGAGATTGCCGGCGCCAGCCCCGAAACGCTAGTTAAGCTTACTGACGGTCGTTTGTACACCTATCCCCTTGCCGGCACACGTCGTCGTGGCGCGACGGCCGAAGAGGACGCCGCCCTCGAAGCGGAGCTGCGGGCCGACCAAAAGGAGCTGGCAGAGCACAACATGCTCGTTGACCTCGGGCGCAACGATTTGGGCCGCATCGCGTGTGTGGGCACGGTTGAGGTGGAGCGCTACCTCGACGTGCTGCGTTTCTCGCACGTCATGCACCTGGGTTCAACGGTGGCGGCACGCATCGACGACCGCTACGACGCAATCGACGCCGTCGACTCGATCCTTCCCGCCGGCACGCTCTCGGGCGCGCCCAAATTGCGCGCCTGCTCGATTATTCAGGACCTTGAAGGCGCGAAACGTGGCATTTACGGCGGAGCCATAGGGTACTTGGACTTCGCGGGCAACCTCGATACCTGCATCGGCATTCGACTTGCCTACAAAAAGAACGGCGAGGTGTGCGTGCAGTCGGGCGCCGGCATCGTTATGGACTCCGTTCCCGAAAGCGAATTCGAGGAATGCCGCAACAAGGCTCGCGCGGTTGTTTCGGCAGTGCTCGAAGCGGAGGGAGGTATTGACCGATGATCGTGCTCATAGATAATTACGACAGCTTTTCGTACAATCTGTATCAGCTGCTCGGCTCGGCGGGGGCCGAACTCAACGTCGTGCGCAACGACGCGCTTACGGTCGCAGAGCTCGCCGCACTTGAGCCAGACGGCATCGTGCTCTCGCCGGGTCCGGGCCGTCCCGCCGACGCGGGCATATGCGAGGACGTGGTGCGCACGCTTTCGGGCAGGGTACCCATGCTGGGCGTGTGTTTGGGTCATCAGGCCATATGCGAGGCGTTTGGCGCAACGGTGACGTATGCGTCGCACGTTATGCACGGCAAATCCTCACTCGTTGAGGTGGATGTTACGTGCCCGCTCTTTGCGCGCCTCGACTCGCACACCAAGGTCGGGCGGTATCATTCGCTCGCGATTGACGACGCCACGCTGCCGCCTAGCCTTCGTGTGACCGCACGCAGCGAGGACGGCGAGGTTATGGCCATTCAGCACGCGGAGCACCCAACCTTTGGCGTGCAGTTCCATCCCGAGTCGATTCTCACGCCCGACGGACTGGCCATGGTTGAGGGGTTTATAGGGGGTGGTGCACGGGCAGAGATAACGTTCGCGGGGTCGAACCGGGCGAGCCGGACGAGCTTGGAGAGTCGGGCCAGGCGGGCGAGTCGGCAGAACCGGACGAGTCGGGCGGAGCACGAGACGACAGGCCACACGGAGCGGACGAACGGGCCGAAGTGCCCAGGCTTAACGAACCGGGCGAGTCGGGCGGAGCGCCACGAACCACACGACGGGACATAACGCGGAAAGGCCGCGCGTGAAGGGCGCGCGGCAAAACAGCAGAGAGGAAAAGCAATGATCAAGGAAGCCATCGAAAAAATCGTTATGAAGGAAGACCTCACCTACGACGAGGCGTACACCGTAATGCACGAAATCATGGAAGGCAAGACGTCCGCCACACAAAACGCGGCCTTCCTGGCGGCACTCTCGACGAAGAGCGCCAAGGCAGAGACAATCGACGAGATAAGCGGCTGCGCCGAGGCCATGCGCGAGCTGGCGACGCCGGTTGAGCACCCCGGATTGGACGTGCTCGAAATCGTGGGCACGGGCGGCGACCGAGCCAACACGTTTAACATCTCCACCACGTCGGCAATTATCTGCGCGGCAGCTGGGGCAAAGGTTGCCAAGCACGGCAACCGCGCCGCGAGCTCGCAGTGCGGAACGGCCGATTGTTTGGAGGCGCTCGGCGTGAACATCGAGCAGGATCCCGCCGCATGTGCGCGGCTGCTCGACGAAGTGGGCATGTGCTTCCTGTTTGCGCAGAAGTATCATCCCGCCATGCGCTACGTGGGTGCCATCCGTCGTGAGCTGGGCATTCGCACGGTGTTCAACATTCTGGGGCCGCTCACCAACCCCGCCAAGCCTTCGTTCTACCTGCTCGGCGTGTACGACGAGTACTTGGTGGAACCCATCGCCAAGGTGCTCTCGGCACTCGGCGTGCGACGCGCGTTCGTCGTGTACGGACAAGATCGCATGGACGAGGTTTCGCTCTCGGCGCCTACGACGGTGTGCGAGCTCCGCGAGGGGTACTATCGTACGAGCGTCGTGACGCCCGAGGAGTTCGGCTTTACGCGCTGCGCAAAGGACGACCTGCTTGGCGGCACGCCCGAGGAGAACGCGATTACGGTTCATAACATTTTGGAAGGTCGCGAGGCGGGCCCGAAGTACGAAGCGGCCCTTCTTAACGCGGCGTTCGCCCTCGTGGCCGCCGGCAAGGCCGACGACGTGCCCGCCGGCGTCGCGCTTGCGCGAGAGGTCGTGGCGTCGGGTGCTGCGGGCGCAACCCTCGCCGCGCTTATCGAGAAGTCGTAAACTCTGTTGAGACCGCCGCAGCGCCCGCTCGTGTCTTGACACGGGTCGCGGATCGCCAGGAGCTCAGGTCGCCGGCAACGGGCTGCGGGTCGCCGGCAACGGGCTGCGGGTCGCCGACAACGGGCTGCGTGTCGCCAGGCGCGCAGGCTGCGGGTCGCCGGCAACGGGCTGCGGGTCGCCGCGCACCACATTCACGTTCGAGAGGAGAACCACGTGGAGAAGAACATACTTGAGCGCATTGCCGAGCGCACGCGAGAGAGCTGCGCGCTCGTTCGCGAGCTGCGCTCGACGGCAGAAGTAAAAGACAAGGCCCTAGCAATGGCCGCCGCCGAAGGGACGTTTGCGTTCCCCTTCGAGGAGGCGCTGCGCTCGCCAAGCATGGCGTTTATCTGCGAATGCAAAAAGGCGTCGCCGTCGAAGGGCACCATTGTGGAGGACTTCGACCCCGTCGAGATTGCGCGCGACTACGAGACTGCGGGCGCAGCCGCGGTGAGCGTACTCACCGAGCCGTTCTTCTTCGAGGGCGACGAGCAGTACCTTGCTGATGTTTCTGCGGGCGTAACTATTCCAACGCTGCGCAAGGACTTCGTGGTGGACGAGCTCATGATTTACGAGGCCAAGGCGCTCGGGGCGTCGGCGGTGTTGCTCATATGCGCGATACTTTCGGACGAGGAGCTCGCGCGCTACGTTGCACTTTGCCACGAGCTCGGTCTTTCGGCGCTCGTGGAGGCCTACGAGCCGGATGAGGTGCCGCGTGCGCTGGCGGCGGGAGCCCGCGTGGTAGGCGTGAACAACCGCGACCTGCGCACCTTCGAGGTTGACTTCGGGCGCAGCATCGACCTGCGTCCGCTCGTGGGACCCGACCGCATCTTCGTGAGCGAAAGCGGCGTGACGACGGCCGACGACGTTGCGCGACTTGCCGAGGCGGGCGTCGACGCCGTTCTGATTGGCGAAACTCTTATGCGCGCGGGCGACAAACGCGCCATGCTCGGCAAGCTGAGGAGCAAGCTGTGAATCACGCCACGCACCATGCCCGACGAGCTGAGGAGCAAGCTGTGAACCACGCCACGCACCATAAGCCATCGTTCGCGCGAGACCTCATCGCAGATAATAACACCCGGGAAAGCGCTTCGCTGGAACCCAACCCCGCAAACCGAACGCGCGTGAAGCTCTGCGGGATGTTTCGTCCGGAAGACGTCGAGGCCGTTAACGACATTCGTCCCGACTACGTGGGCTTTGTGGTGGACTTTCCGCGCTCGCATCGATCGGTTTCGGCGGAAGAGCTTCCCGCGCTCACCTCGCGCGTGGCGCAGGACATCACGCGCGTTGGCGTATTCGTGGACGAGCCAGTTGAGGTCGTGGCGCGGCTGTTCGCGCAGGGTGCTATCGACGTGGCACAGTTGCACGGACGCGAGGACGAGGCGTACATCGCGCAGCTACGCGCCGCATGTGCCGTCCCCATCGTCCAGGCGTTTCGCGTCTGCAAGCCTAGCGACGTGGCGCGCGCCGAAGCGAGCACGGCCAACCTCGTGCTGCTCGACAACGGCCAAGGTACGGGCGAGACGTTCGACTGGTCGCTCGTGCAACAGGTGCGCCGTCCGTTTGTACTGGCCGGAGGTCTTTCGGCGAGCAACGTCGCGACCGCCATCGAAGCCACCCATCCCTGGGCCGTCGACATGAGCAGCGGCATCGAAACCGGGGGCCTCAAGGACCCGGCGAAGATGCGCGCCGCAGTGTTGGCCGTGCGGGCGGACGATGCGGACGAATAGCGCTAACGGTCGACGCGAGCGGCGCGCCAAGGCAACACGGACCAGCGGCGCCAACGGGCGGCGCCAAGGCACCACGAACCATCAGTGCCAACGGGCGTCACGCACGGGCCGTCCGAAAAGCTTTTATCTACTACATAACGCGGGCGTAGAGGGAATCGGCGGCCCGCACCGCAAAACAACCGCCGCTCACCCACCCTTCGAACCCGCAAAAAACCAGAAAGGAGCAGCATGGAGCAATCGAGCGCGTCGCGCGGAAGATTCGGTATCCACGGAGGCCAGTACATCCCCGAGACGCTCATGAACGCCGTCCTCGAACTGGAGGAGGCATACAACCAGTACAAGGAGGACCCCGAGTTCAACGCCGAGCTTGCGGACCTCTTCAACAACTACGCCGGACGTCCAAGCTTGCTGTACTTTGCAGCCAACATGACGGCCGACCTCGGCGGAGCCAAGGTGTACCTCAAGCGCGAGGACCTCAACCACACTGGGGCGCACAAGATTAATAACGTGCTCGGTCAGGCGTTGCTCGCGAAGAAGATGGGCAAAACCCGCCTCATCGCCGAGACGGGCGCCGGACAGCACGGAGTGGCCACGGCAACTGCGGCGGCTCTTATGGGCATGGAGTGCGTGGTGTACATGGGCCGCGAGGACATGGAGCGCCAGGCGCTCAACGTGTACAGGATGCGCTTGCTGGGCGCGGAGGTGCGCGGAGTGGACGCCGGCACGGCCACGCTCAAGGACGCCGTGAGCGAGACCTTCCGTGAGTGGACCAACCGCATCGACGACACGCACTACTGCCTTGGCTCGGTGATGGGTCCGCATCCCTTCCCCACCATCGTGCGAGATTTTCAGGCTGTTATAAGCCGCGAGAGCCGCGCACAGATGCTCGAGGCAGAGGGCCGTCTTCCCGACGCCGTGCTTGCGTGCGTTGGTGGCGGGTCCAATGCCATCGGAAGCTTTTATCACTATATTAATGACAAAAGCGTGCGGCTCATCGGTTGCGAGGCGGCCGGCCGTGGCATCGACACGTGGGAGACGGCGGCGACCATAAGCACTGGTCGGCTTGGCATTTTCCACGGAATGAAGAGCTATTTTTGCCAAGACGAGTATGGTCAGATTGCGCCGGTGTATTCCATTAGCGCCGGGCTGGATTATCCGGGCGTGGGGCCGGAGCACGCGGCTCTGCACGACTCCGGGCGCGCCGAGTACGTGGCGATAACCGACGACGAGGCCGTTGATGCCTTTGAGTATCTGAGCCGGACCGAGGGCGTGATTCCCGCCATCGAGAGCGCGCACGCCGTGGCGCACGCCATGAAGCTCGCGCCTACGATGCGCCGCGATCAAATTATGGTGGTTACGCTCAGCGGCCGCGGCGACAAGGACGTTGCGGCAATCGCCCGCTACCGAGGGGAGGACCTTCATGAGTAACTGCACTTTGGGGGACGGCGAGCGCCCGACGCAACGCGCCGCAGCCAACGGCGAGCGCACCCGGGACGAGCGCCCGACGCAACGCGCCGCAGCACCTCGGCGCTCGTTCCCGCATATCGCCGACGCCTTCGCAAACTCGCCCAACGGCAAAGCGTTTATCCCATTCATTACGGCGGGCGACCCAACGCTCGACGTAACCGAGAAGCTCGTGCTGGCTATGTCTCATGCCGGGGCCGACCTCATTGAGTTGGGCATTCCGTTTAGCGACCCCACCGCTGAGGGACCCGTTATTCAGGAAGCCAACCTGCGCGCATTGGCGAACAAGGTAACGACCGACAACGTGTTCAACATGGTTGCGCGTGTTCGTGAACAGTCGCAAGTGCCGCTGGTGATAATGACATACGCAAACGTGGTATATTCCTACGGCATCGAGCGCTTCGCCGCTCGTCAGGCCGAGCTGGGAATGGGCGGCGTCATTTTGCCCGACGTGCCGCACGAGGAAAAGGAGGAGTTCGACGAACCCTTTGCGGCGGCAGGTCTTGACGTGGTGAGCCTCATTGCGCCGACCTCGCACGAACGCATTCGGGCCATCGCCGCCGATGCGCGCGGGTTCGTGTACTGCGTGAGCTCGCTCGGCGTGACGGGCGTACGCTCGCAGATAACCACCGACATCGGCGCCATGGTGTCGCTCGTAAAGGAAGTGCGGCCCGACCTCCCGTGTGCCGTGGGCTTCGGCATTTCCACGCCCGAGCAGGCGGCGCGCATGGCCTCGCTGAGCGACGGAGCCATCGTTGGCTCGGCCATCGTACGCATGATTGGCGAGCTTGGGGAGGACTGCGTAGAGCCAGTCGCCGACTACGTGCGCCGGATGGCCGACGCCGTACACGGCGTTTAATGGCTGGGGATGCTATCCGATGCAAGATGCGTTCGGTAGCATCCCCAGCAACCTGTATGCCGCCTTGAGTTATGGTGCGGCATCTCGGATGTGACGTGCACAGCGAGCCGAGGCGACACATGACGGGCGCGCGACGGGCGACGGGCTTGCGACATGCATCGACGTAGCCGCCGACGGACGGCTCCGTCAGGCAGGAACCGCCGGCAGCCGGCTCCGGGTAAGTGACGGCGCCGACACGCAGCGCCAAGGTGTGTATCGGCGGGGCCGTTAAGCGGTCGAAGCCAATGCTAAGTGGCCCTCCTGGTACACGTCACAGGTCGTGTACCACAGGGTCCGTTTATCAAAGCAAGGGGCACCTCCGCTGCGTACCCATGCAAAGCGGAAGTGCCCCTCTATTCCATCGCGGGAGGTTGTTTCGGCCTCTAGACGTTCCATCCCGCGCTGGCGTCGCTATTGAACATGTTGGAGTAGTACAGAATCTTGACGGGTTCACCCTCAAAGTAAATGTTGCCCGTTACAGTGCCACCAGCTTGCAGTTTACCTGACTGAAGTTCATCTACACCGTCTGTTACAAACGTTGTGCTAGATTCCACACCATTGGCATCAAGCGACTTCCAATCGAAGGGGTTAAACGACTCGTTGGAATCGCCGTTGTTCGTGTACGTAACGCTCACACATACAGTAGGCGAATCGTCGTAGCGCGTGGGGCCGGGTTGCACCGAGTTAACTACCACGCTCAGACCGCTCTTCATTTCGACGGCCTGGCCCTGTTCCATGTTGGAGTAGTCAACCTCTTCCTCTTTTTTCTCTTCGGCCTTCTCGTCTTGCTTTTCGTCCTGTTTCTCGTCCTTCTTTTCATCCTGCTTGGCTTCGGCTGCATCGGACTTCTCGGCCTCGTCCTTCGCGGAGTCGCTGGACGAAGACTTCGACGCTGCCACAGGCTCGTCCTTAAGGCTCTCGCTTGCAGCATCAATCGCGGCCGAGTACATGCTTTGCGTTGCCAGTACCACCACGATGGACACCACGGCCAAAACGACACCCGCAATCGACATTCCCTTAGCGGTATGCTTGCCTCGCATTGCGCCAATGAGAGCGACCACGGAGAGCACGCCGCCAATCAGCGCCAAGATGAAAGAAAGATTGTTAATAATGGGCAGGAACGATCCCAAAATTGCGAGGATACCCAGTACCAAACCGGCAATCGCCAGCCCTGAGCTTGTTTTCACTTGTGTTTCTGCCATGGGAACCCCTTTCGTCAAAATATACGTAGCATGATGATTGACGAATTGTGCCTCTATTGCATTAGCCACCAGCTAATGTTTGTGCACTATCGCTCGAAGGCGAAGGCGCAACGACCGGCTTCCGTACGACCGGCGCCTCATTCTGCAAGAGCCGGCCCGCGCGAACCCTACAAAGCTCGCCGAGGGAGCCGTCTTTCGCGTTTTCGCGAGCTTTGTCGGATTCGGGGTGCGTCCAATCCTACAAACCTCGCGGATCCGCCCTTTTCGCCTGCCTTCGCGAGGTTTGTAGGGCCACCCACCCCCTCGCATCCCCGCACCAACACATCGCCGCGTGCGTTCGCTATAATGAACGCACAATTTCCGCGACGGAGGCGAACCATGAGCGAACCACTTACCGAAGAGCTGCTCGACGAGCTGCGAAGCTCGCCAAGCGCTACCGCATACCTCGAATCCCACGAAACTTCAACGCGTACGCTTGCCACATATCTGTGCGAGCTTCTCGATGCGCACGGCCTGAAGCGCAAGGACGTGGTACGCGAGGCGGGTATCGATACGACGTATGGGTATCAGTTGTTCACCGGCGCCCGCAAGAACCCCTCGCGCGACAAGACCCTCGCCCTCGCATTCGCCCTCGGCTGTTCCCTGCGCGAGACGGACCGACTCCTGCAGGCTGCGGGCGCATCGCGGCTGTACGTTAAGGAGCGGCGCGACGCCATCATCGTGTTCTGCTTGGATCACCATACCCCTCTGGCAAAAGTCAACGAAACACTCTATCGTATGGGAGAGAACACCCTCGGATAAAGCAGGTGAATCACCCGTGAGCGATGAGTTCTCATCCCAACTCGAACAGTGGCTTAATTCAACTGCCGATCGCTACGATGTGGCACAAACGATCAAGGAAAGCCCCGCCGAAAAGACGCAGGTGGTATATCGCCGCAACGACAAGGGAGAACGCATAGGTCCTTTCGTACGCAAGGTTTTTGCGGGGGGCGAGCATCGCGGACTGGCATACGAGCGCATACTCCGAGCACAAACGTCAGGTCATCGACTGACGCATCAGCCCTTCGTCTACGAGTGCGAGCGTACGGGCAACACGCTCGAAGTGGTCATGGAGTACATACACGGCAACACGCTGTTCGATGCAGTAGATAAGTTCATGCCGGCAGCACAGGAAGCGCCAGGAACCACGCGCAACGAAACGTCGTTTGACGCAGTAGATAAGTTCGCGGCGAAGGCACCGGAAGCGCCAGGAACCACGAGCAACGAAACGTTGTTCCGCAGTGTAGCCATCCCCTTGTGCGAGGCCGTTTCCGAGCTGCACGAGACCTTCGAGAGCCCCATCATTCATCGCGACATAAAGCCTTCAAATGTTATGCTCGCCAACGGCCAGGTGTTTCTTATTGACTTGGGCATTGCGCGAACTTGGCGTAAGGACGCCCCACGCGACACCGTGCGCTACGGCACGCCTGGATACGCGCCGCCCGAGCAATTCGGATACGGTCAAACCAGCGTGCGCAGTGACGTGTACGCGCTCGGCATGACCTTGGCCTTTTGTCTGCTCGGAGAGGACCCCACCAGCGAGCTGCGAGAATCCGGCTTCGCCGATCCACGCATTCCCGCGACGCTACGACCGGCACTCGCTCGTGCAACGCAGTTCGACCCGAATGCGCGTTACGCCTCCGCTCGTGAGCTTGCCTCCGATGTGCTGCTCGCGCTGCAACAAACCGCGTCCGCGCCAAACTCCTCGCACGCCGGCAGTCCTGCAAACGCCTTCGCAAGCAACATCGCAGATAATCCCATGCGTGGCGCCGGGAGCGGCTTCGCAAGCGGCACGGCAAACAACCCCGCGCATGGCGCCGGGAGCAGCTTCGCGGGCGGCACGGCAAACAACCCCATGCGCGGTGCGGGGAGCAGCTTCGCAAACGGCACGGCAAACAACCCCACACGCGGACACGAGGGCGGCTTCTCGGGCGGCCTCACGACCAGCTCGGAAGACCGCCCCGTAGACGGACTCTCGACCAGAACGGCCGACGACCCCACGACCAGCTCCCCGCCAGCCAACAAACCCCTGCGTTTTGAGCTGCTCGGCAAGATTTGGAACACGGCCCTCGGCGCCGTGTGGTTTTTGCTCTTCGTCGTTACCATCTACGTAATTGTGAGCCCGGGCGACGGCACCGGCATTGCCGCCTATCCCCCATGGTTCCGCCTGTTCGCCTACCTCTTCATGTGGCTCGTGCCACTCTCTAGTGTGTTTTATCTCGCCCTCGACAAGCGCCGCCTTCGCGAGCATCCGTTGTTCGCGGGACGCACGACCCTTCAGGAGTTCCTCGTGCTGTTCTTCGTTTCTATTATCTCCGTTGTTGGCACCGCAATCATTTACGGAAGGATCGTCATGCCGGCCATAGGGGGCTAAGGAAGCGCCGAAGTATTACTGCACCCGGCGGTCGACCCCGCATGGCGCATCCGGCGGTTGGCGTCGGTCGCCGTACGCCCAGCACGACCCCCTTCTCCGCAGGCGCCTGCGCTCGCGCGTACCTCGCCGAACGTGCACGGTAATTCTTCGGCACTTTCTAGGCAACAGCACAAAAAAGAGTTCGGATGAGCTCGCAACTCAACTCAATAGCGCAAAACATCTCCCAGCGAGTTTGTCTCGCCACGCACTTCGCCAGCCACAACATTGCCTGTTATACTGATTCGCACGAACCGACCAAGGAGGAAACATGAGCAAAATCCGCATGACCACCCCGCTTGTGGAGATGGACGGCGACGAAATGACCCGCATTCTGTGGCAAATGATAAAAGACCAACTCATTTGCCCATTCGTTGACCTCAAAACCGAGTACTTTGACCTCGGCCTCAAGGAGCGCGACCGCACGCGCGACCAGGTAACGGTAGACGCTGCCGAGGCCACCAAGCGTTTGGGCGTGGCCGTGAAGTGCGCCACCATTACGCCGAACGCCGCTCGCATGGAAGAGTACGATCTGCACGAGATGTGGAAGAGCCCCAACGGCACGATTCGTGCCCTGCTCGACGGCACCGTTTTCCGGGCGCCCATCGTGGTCGCTGGCATCGATCCGTACGTAAGGACTTGGAAGAAGCCCATCACCATTGCGCGCCACGCATACGGCGACGTGTACAAAAACTGCGAACTGCAAATTCCCGGCCCCGGCAAGGTAGAACTCGTGTACACCCCCGCCGATGGAGGCGAGGAGGTGCGCGCCACGGTTCAGGAATTCGACCAACCGGGCATCGCGCAGGGCATTCACAATCTCGACGCTTCCATCGCAAGCTTTGCGCGCGCGAGCTTCGAGTACGCGCTCTCCACGAACCAGGACATTTGGTTTGCCGCAAAGGACACCATTTCCAAGACGTACGACCATCGCTTTAAGGACATTTTCGCCGAGGTATTCGAAGCCGAGTACAAGGCACGCTTCGAAGAGGCGGGCATCGAGTACTTCTACACGCTCATCGACGATGCCGTGGCGCGCGTCATCCGCAGCGAAGGCGGCTTCATTTGGGCATGCAAGAACTACGACGGCGACGTAATGAGCGACATGCTTTCCACGGCGTTTGGCTCGCTCGCCATGATGACGTCGGTGCTCGTTTCGCCCCACGGCTACTTCGAGTACGAGGCCGCCCACGGTACGGTACAGCGCCACTACTACAAGTATCTTGCCGGCGAGACGACCAGCACCAATCCCGTGGCAACGATTTTTGCCTGGACGGGCGCCCTCACGAAGCGTGGAGAGCTCGACGACCTGCCCGAACTCGTTGAGTTTGCCCACCGCCTCGAGAAGGCCACCATCGACACCATCGAGTCGGGTGTGATGACGGGTGACCTCGCGGCCATCACGAGCCTGCCCAACCCCAAGCGTGCCACCACCGAGGAGTTTATCGCCGCCATCGCGGCGCGCATGTAGCTACGACTGGCTGCGGCGCGCATCACGGAAGCCCTTCGCGTGGGGCCGCCCTTCGCACGGGGCAGCCCACCGCGTGAGGTCGCCCATCGCGTGGGGCCATCTTTTTCCACGATGCACGCACGCAGACAAAAGCACACGACGCGTCGGTCCACAGCGGGCCGGCGCGCCATCTTTTTGCAAGCATTCTCTTAATCGCGACGCATTCCTCGGCTACGACCTTATCGCGCACTGCGAAGCTGACACGTAAACACGGCGTTGCCGCCCCTCCACTGCGCGCGAATGCTGCCGCGGTAACGTTTGCAAATACTTTCGGCCACCGAGAGGCCAATGCCGTATCCGCCCTCGTCGCTGTGCGCCTCATCGTCGCGATAAAAGCGCTCGAAGAACCGCCCGAACTGCGCACTTCTCCCCTCGGCAAAGGTGTTCGAGAACACCAGCGTCACGCGACCCTTGCGCGGCGACGACACCTCCACCAAAACGGTTCCGCCCTCGTCACAATACTTTATGGCGTTATCGACGAGCAGCGTGCACAGCTGTTGAATCGCGCTGGCGTCAGCCACCATGCTCACGTCTTTATCTGGGGAATACACCAGCTCCTTGTGCTCCTGCCGAGCCAGCGCCCGAAACGGGTCAACGGAATCGCCCACCACGCGGCACACGTCGATTTCGCCCATCTCAGTGCTATTCTCGCGCTCCTCCGACCGCGCGATCATCACAAGGTTTTGCACCAACCCATCCATGCGGTCCACTTGGCCCATCGTGGACTGCGTCCACTCGCTCTCCCCTTGCAGCATCTCGATTACCTCGGTGTTGGCGCGGATCACGGCCAGCGGCGTTTTTAGCTCGTGGCTCGCGTTGGTAATGAATTGCTTTTGCTTGCGCGCGTTCTCGATTTCGGGCCGCACGGCTCTGCCCGAGAGCAACACGACGAGCACGAACGTACCTACAAGGCCAACAATACAAATAAGTGTGGTATACCTCACCACCTCGCGGTTTACTTGCATCTGAAAAGAGCAGTCCAAAAACGCCACGATTCTCGTGCCATCGGGCTGAGTCTTAACCATATAAAAATAGCTATCTTTCATGCCGAGGTTGAGCACAGTAACGGTAAGGCTCTGCTTATACGACACAATGGCCTCACGCGCAAACTCCACGGCCTGCTGTTCGCTCACAGAGGCGATGTGGGTAACGTCCACCTTAGTGGGTTTATCTTCTTTATTGATAATTACCGAGAAATATCGTGCGCCATAAATGAACTCCGGCGTAAGGCCTTCATAGTGGTCGGTTGCGCCCAAGCGATCCTCGGGACCCGATGGCTCGGGAAACGTCCCGTCATTCTCCACTATGAGTTCGAGCGCATGACCCGCCTGCATGCGAAGCGTCCACTGGCTAGAAAGCGCCGTCATGCCACCGGTAAAGAGAATAACGAGAAAAAACGAAATGGTGGCGAGCAGGATGAACTTCCTGCGCAGGGCATCGATGGCAGCTGAGTTCATGCGTTTCGCCCATCTTTGAGCGCGTCGTTAACCATGGTTGCAATGCGTCCGATTCCCAACAAAACATCTTTGGCCTCGCGCACAGGCTCGCGGCCAGGCGCGTCCACGCGGGATTTGCTCGCGCCGCCACCGACGCGTTCGTGCGACGTAGTGCCTTTGGCCTCGCGACCAAGCGCGTCCATGCGAAGCTTGCTCGCACTGCCAATTCGCTCGTACGCCGCGGCGCTTTTGGCCTCGCGACCAGCCGCGTCAGCATCGCCATGTCCCTCGCTTGCTTGCTCTGCATCCACAAGCCGGAAGCCGTCATCGGTGGACTCCACTACCACGCGCGACCCCACCCACTTGAGCTTGGCGCGCACGTATGACATGTAGAGCTCGACGGTGTCTTTATCGACCCCGGGCTCGGCGCGCCATACGTGCTCCAGCAGATAATCCCAGGCAAGGGGGCGCTCGACGTTCAACACCAGCGTTTGCATGAGTTCGAACTCTTTTACGGATAGACGTATGGAGTTGCCCGCCGTCAACTCGAACGTATCGGCGTTGAGCGAAACATCACCAAACGTCAAGCGCTCAATGCTGTATTCTTCGCGGCGTCGCGTCATGGAGCGAACCCGAGCAAGAAGCTCCTTCATCGCGAACGGCTTGGTAAGATAGTCGTCGGCCCCCGCATCGAGACCAACCACGCGGTCGTCCACCTCGGCCTTTGCCGTGAGCAAAAGCACAGGGGTATACACCCCGGACGCGCGCATTTCGCGCAACACTTCGAGGCCGCTCTTCTTGGGCATCATGATGTCGAGAATCACACCGTCGAGCGCCTCGGTGCGAATGCGCCCGAGGGCCTCCTCGCCATCGAAAACCTGCAGGACCTCATAGCCTTCGTGCTCGAGCACCATGGTGAGCGCTCGGTTGAGGTCGCGCGTGTCCTCGGCAAGCAGCAGTCGTAAGCCCATGTGAATCACTCCCCCGCGGTTGTGCCGTGCGCGTACCTAGCCTGTAGTCGTAAGCCCATGTGTCACTCTCCCATAATCGCGTCGCGAATGGTTTGCATGGAAACGTCCGTCGAGGCGAGTTCGTCCGCGCAACGCTTAAGCTCGTTAACGATGAGACGCTGGTTACCCACGAATTCCTTTTTATACTTTAAATGATGCTCCAGCGCCGCCCAGGTATCCATCGAAATGGTCCGCAGCTGGATTTCGGCATGGTAGCCCTCCTTCGAGCGCAAAATCATGTGATAACTGCGGTACCCGTTGGGCTTGGCATGACGAATGTAGTCGCGCTCTTCCAGAACCTCGACCTCTGGGTCCTCCGCTATCCAGTCGCGCATCGCATACACGTCGCTCAAAAACCCACAAACGATGCGAATTCCAATCGCGTCATGCAGCTCGTTGAGCGCGGCCTCGGTTGTTTCGGGGAGGCCCCTGCGACGAAGCTTCTCGCGCATGCTGGCATCCGATTTGATGCGCGTGAGTATGTGCTCGACAGGATCCATGTTGCGCTGACGCGTAAGTTCCTCCCGCAAATGCTCGATTCTTGTTACGAGTCGATCGAGCACGCGCTCCATCTCCGGACGATGCGCTCCATAAATGTCATCAAGATCGGCCATGCAGTCCTCCTCGCAGTTGTAACGAAGGCAGCCATAGTAGGTTGTACCCGCATGCGTATACAGGTAACCAGCAGTTATTATCCGTTCACGGGACAAAAGCAACCGTTCGCCATAAGTTGACCACATTTTCGTGGTCATTTGAGCACGGTGCGGTTATATTAAAGTCATCAAAAGCACCGCACGAGAGGCGGACGATTCAGGAGGTGATGCCAGTGAACAGTGAAACGATACATCAGGTGTCCCGCGGCTGGCATCGCGAGTCCCGTCTTCGGTTTGAGGCCTAGAGAAGCGGCCATCGTAGGCGATACAAGCATCGCAAAGTCAGTTTGAAGTCGACATTCGGAAGAACCGATGCAACCGCGCAGGAGCCCCGACGCTTGGTAGGCGTCACGCAGGCTAGTACATCACATTGCTTCAACCACGTTATCCCAGCTGTGGAGGTGGGTCCAGTGGGCTCACATGAGGCGCCGCACGAGGCGGCAGAGGTTTGAGGTTTCAGCGGGCGGCCTTCGGGTCGCCCGCTTTTTCGCCGTTTTGTGCGAACGAGTTGCCCAAGTTTTTTCCAAAAACCATAGCCATCTTACGAAACTCGTGCTATAATGCGAAATCTAGCAAGTCCCCATCGTCTATCGGCTAGGACGGCACCCTTTCAAGGTGCAGAGGCGGGTTCGACTCCCGCTGGGGGCACCACGTTAATCTAGCTCCCCCATAACAGGGAGCTTTTTTGTTGGGTCAGCCGCACTGGAGTCGAACCCGCGAGGGCGCGACAAGCTCTCTGGCTTGTCGCGGCGTAAGGAGCGAAGCGACGAACCCTATGAGCCTTACCGAAGGCAAGGTGGCGACTCCCGCTGAGGGCACCACGCAAGATTCGCGCCACCCTTGCGGTGGCGTTTTTTGTCGAGTCATCTCAACGCTCGGCGATTACAGCTCAGTGGGGCAAAATCGTCCGAAATCGACCTCTGCAACACCCCTTTTTACACAGGTCGCTTCTCGTCAGGATTACCCCTCCCACGGCCTCCGCGGTGCAGTGTCTGGGACAAAACCTGCCGGAATGTCGACCTGTGCAACGCATTCAGTTGCACAAGCCGCGATTTCGACAGGGTTTTCCCTCTCATGACCCCCGACGCAGCGTCTGGGACAAAAACCTGTCGGAGTGTCGACCTGTGCGAATCCTTCAGTTGCACAAGCCGCGTTTCCGACAGGGTTTTCCCTTGGCCCGGTCCCGGCGACAACCCGCCCGCAAGATGGGTCGCGGTTCCGCTGGCGCCGTCGCGACATGCGCCACGGCCGCCATGCGCCGCGAGCGCCATGCGTCCGCGACTATGAAGCAGCCTGGGGAGCGTATTTGCGATTCCGGAGTCGCCGTTGCGTGAGCTCTTACAAAAACAGGGCCACACGGCAGACGGACACCTGTCCGTGGAACAGGGGACGAGCTTTTCGCTCAATCCCTGCGGAAAGAACAACCCGTCCTCCGCTCAAAGACAGCAAGCGAAAAGCAAATGGCGAGCAAATGAAACGAGGTCGGTTTTCCGACGGCGCCCGTCCCGCCTTCCGCGCGGCTTACCAAATGCGACGATCTCCTTCTGCGTCCCCATAAAGGCGAAGCCTGCACCAAGCTCCAGCAGGAGGCGCGTGGTGTTCCGCTCGAGAGCAATCTCAAAAGCTTCGAGGTCAATGCCACGCGCGACACGTTCGTCGAGGTGATAATGGCCAGCAGCAGCGCGACATCAAGAACTCTTACCTTCCCGCCCGCTACGGCGACTTCGGCCCGGACACGCCGGAGCAGTGGGGCGTTCTGCGCTACTATGTTTGCGAGACGTTCTTTGCGAGACGGTCGCTCGCGGCGTGCCGCAGCTCGCGAAGCCGAGGAGGCCATCGCACAGCCGCGCATCCTCGAGGACGCAACGCGCGACCTGCAACAATGCACAAGAAAGGAGCAATCGTGGCTGAAATTATCATCACGGCAAAGGAGGCCGCCGAGGCGATGGACGTGCTCGCCTCACAGGAGCGAGAACTACGTTATGAGCAGCGTTTTGGCGCGACGGAGACGCTCGAGCTGGGCATTGCCGCCGCCCGACTTGCGCCCGAATTTGGCGAGACGTACACCGTAACCATCACGCGCGAGGAGGACGGGGCAATCGCTTTCCAGTGGCTCGGCGAAGGCAAAGGCGCACGCAACCTCGAGTTCGCAGCAGGCAAGCGCACGGCTGCCCTCGTGTCCGGCCACGCTAGTCCGTGGACACAACTACAGGCCATCGCAAGTGACAAACCGCTTGACGAGGTGTGGGCACATGTGCCAGAGGTGTGTCCCGCATGTGGGGCGTTTCCCATACGCGTGCGTGACGAGTGGGTAGCCACCATCGCAGTGAGTGGTCTTCACGAGGGACTCGACCACGAGGTGATCGTACGCGTTCTTGAACAGGTGTTAGGAACAACGGTGCCGCGCTTTGCGGTTACCGTAGCATAAGAAAGGATAAGAAAGGAGAACACCATGGCGCTACACATCGTCGAGGAGGCCGACCGCTGCCTCAACTGCAAGAGGCCCATGTGCCAGAGGGGCTGCCCCGTGGGCACAGCAATTCCGCTGGCAATCCAGCTGTTCCGCGAGCGCCGGATGGACGAGGCCGGAGCGGTACTCTTCCAGAACAACCCCATGAGCGCCGTGTGCTCCCTCATTTGCAACCACGGTGCCCAGTGTGAGGGCCACTGCGTGCTCGGCCGCAAGGGCACCCCCGTCCACTTCTCGGCCATCGAGCACTACGTGTCGAGCACCTACCTCGAGCGTGTGCGCTTCCAGAGACCCGAGGCATGCGGGAAGCGGGCCGCCGTCATCGGAGGAGGGCCCGCAGGCATCGTCGCCGCGCTCAGGCTGGCGCAAGCGGGTGTTGACGTCACGGTATTCGACCAAAACCCGCGCTTGGGTGGCGTCATGCGCTACGGCATCCCCGAGTATCGCCTGCCCAAGAGGGTGCTCGACCGCTACCAGGAGATTCTGGAAGAGCTCGGCGTTCGCGTGCGGCACAACACCGCCATCGGCGAGTCGCTCACCATAGCGGACCTCTTCCGCGACGGCTACGACGCCGTATTCGTGGGTACGGGCACCTGGCGCGCACAAACGCTGGGCGTTTCGGGCGAGGCCGGCGGCAACGTGCTGTTTGGCCTCGACTACCTGCGCTCGCCGCACACGGCCGAGGTTGGCGAACGCGTGGCCGTCATTGGCGCCGGCAACACCGCCATGGACGTGGCGCGCACGGCCTTCCGCCAGGGGGCACGCGAGGTCACGCTCTACGCTCGGAGCAAGCATATATCGGCAAGCTCCGACGAGCTCGAGTACGCGTTGCTCGACGGCTGCGAGCTTGTGCAGGGCAAGGCCATCTGCGAGATAAACGAACAGGGGCCGGTATTTCGCACGGCGATTTTCGACGAGAACGACAAGGTCGTCGGTTACGAGGAGGAGCTCGACCAAGTGAAGTGCGACACGGTAATCGTAGCCGTCAGCCAGAAGCCCAAGAATAAGCTCATCCTCACCACCGAGGGACTCGAGGGCGACGAGCGCGGCCTGCTCATCGTGGACGAACACGGCATGTGCACGGTGCCGGGTGTCTTCGCGGCAGGCGACGTGGTGACCGGCCCGAACACCGTGGTCCACGCCGTGGCGGCCACCAAAGTCGCCGTGAACGGCATGCTCAACTACATGGACGTGGCGTAGGAACACGCACAGCACCTTTTGACTCGTTTCGGCACGTGTCCCCACAGGCATATTGTTACGAAGTTTGTTACGAAGTGCGAGAGAGGAAGAACAAACTGATGATAAAACCTGCGGCGTGACGTCGTCACCGAGGCACGACCGCAACAAGGGGATGGCCCCTCCGGCGGGCTTGTCAGTTATTTGGGTCACATCGGCACCCATTTCTGGCGTTGGGTGCCAAAGGGGCACAGATTAATGCGCCGGGCCGGCTATTTGGGTGGCATCGGCACCTATCGTGGCGTTGGGTGCCGAAGGGTGACGGATAGGCCGGGCTTGTCTGCTATTTGGGCCCCGTCGGCACCCGTTGCGATGTTGGGTGCCAAGGGGTGCCGGATAGGCCGGACTTGCCGGCTATTTGGGTGGCATCGGCACCCATCGTGGCGTTGGGTGCCAAGGGGTGCCAGATAGGCCGGGCCTGTCAGTTATTTGGGTGGCATCGGCACCCTTTTCTGGCGTTGGGTGCCAAAGGGGCACAGATAAATGCGCCGGGCCGGCTATTTGGGTCACATCGGCACCCATTTCTGGCGTTGGGTGCCAAAGGGTGCCAGATAGGCCGGACTTGCCGGCTATTTGGGCCCCGTCGGCACCTGTTGTGACGACCCATTGCTGCGTTGGGTGCCAAAGGGGCACAGATAAGCGCGCCGGGAAGTGTGACCCCCCATTCGCACAGGCCGCGCGATTCCTTCAGGCTTCACCCCGCCATTCGCACAGGCCGCGCGATTCCGCAAGGCTTCCCGACGAGCAACTACGCTCGCCTGCTCAACCACGCCTCGGCCTTCTCTGCATCGAGCGGCGGAGAATAGTAGTACCCCTGGATGTAGTCAATCTCAAGCTTTCGCGCCAGCTCAATTTGGACCGCGTCCTCGACGCCCTCGGCCACCACGCGCTTGCCGAGGCCATGGATAAAGCTCACGAGGGACTCGAGGTAGTCCTCGCTTCCCGGCTGCAGGTGACTGTCGTTCACGGACTTGTCTAGCTTGATGCAGTCCATGGGGTAGGCGCTCACGGCGTTGAGCGTAGAGTAGCCGGTACCGTAGTCGTCGAGTGCCAGCTGCATCCCCGTCGCGTGGACTTCCGAGAAGAACCGCTGGGCCCTCTTGCCGTCGAACGACCCGCTCTCCGTAATCTCAAGTTTGATGAGACGGGCCGGGATTTGTGCCTCGTCCAAAAGCTCCTTGAGCCACGCGCAGTACTCGATGTCCTTGAGCTGGATGGGCGAGTAGTTAATCGACACCGACGGAACCTCGAAGCCCGCATCCCTCCACGCGCGCATCTGCTCAATCGCCTTCTTCGTCACAATGCGGTCGACCTGGGTAATAAGACCAACGCTCTCCGCCACGGGGATAAACTCGTTCGGGTAGTACAGGTCGTCCTTAAAGCGGCACAGCGCTTCGAATCCGTACAGCCTCCCACTCGCCAAGTCAATTTGCGGCTGGTAGACCACCCTAAAGCTCTCCTCGGCAATCGCGCGATCCAGCGAGCTAATAACCTGACGCCTGCCGTCGATCTTCTTCCGCATCTGGGGGCTGTAGTATGCGTAGCGGCTCCGCCCGCTCGACTCCCTCGCTTCGTAGAGGGCCAAGTCGGCATCGGTCATGAGCTCTTCGAGGGTTTGGTCCCCGTCGCGCACGACGATGCCGGCCGAACAGGAAATCTCAATCGAATGGTCGTCGGTCTCGACTGGCTCGTGCATGAGCTTGACCACCTCGTCGAACAACCTGCGCTCTTGGGAGATGTCGCCGTCGAACAGGACCAAGAACTCGTCCGCGCCATAGCGTGCACACCTGAGCTCGGGCAGCTTGCGCAGGCGGTCCGCTAAAGTTTTGATGACCACGTCTCCCTTGCCGTAGCCATACACCTCGTTAATGAAGCGGAAGCCATCGATGTCGATGAGCGCAACCGAACCGACGGCCCGGCTCCCGTGCAACTGCTTGGCGGCGTTTCGATTGGGCAGGTCGGTTAGGGAATCGTGGTAGTGACGGTAGTAGAGGTCCCTTTCGCTCCTCCGCGCCTTAATGAACACCAGCACGAGGAAGATGGTAAGGCATGCAAAGCCCACAAGGACATATGACAAAGGCTGCAGGATGGCACCATAACTCTCCATGAGGTCGGAGTCGTTGCCCAGGACGATGGAGTTGTTCGGAAGCTGGGAGTTCTTAATGTTGAAGCGTTTGAGTTGCTGATAGTCGAACACGTACTCCATGGTGGACCCGCTGGCAAGCTCAATGTTGGAGGGGTCCTTGCCATTCAGGATTTCGATGGCCATCTGCCCGGCATCGATACCAAACTTCGTGAAGTCAAGAAAGCCGCTGCCAAGGGCACCGTTACCCACCCCGCCCGTGCTCACCCGAAAGACCGGACGCGGACAGTGACCTGCCAGAAGCCTGCACATATCGTCAATTGTGTAGACCTTGCCATCACGGTCCCTAAAGGCATCGAGCTCGAAAACGATGGTATTCTCTGCGAGCCCTTCCATCCTTCGTAAGAACTGCTCCTCGCTCATATGGGTGAGGTTTACGATTTCGAACTCGTGGTTAGGAAATTGGGGCATCACCTGTTCGAGGGACGCGACGTCGGCCTTGCCGGTCTCGGTGTCGTCTACGATGCAAACGAAGGTGTCGCACCCGTCGAAGATGCTTGCCGCCGTCTCGAAAACTTCGGCCATGTTGGCCTGCTCGGGAATGCCGGTCGCCCATCCTTCGTCGTGAACCTTGTGGGCATGATCGATGTCGTTGATGCCGAGGAATACGACGGGCAGCCCTTCAAAGAGGTCGTCGCGGTGTTCCTCGGCAAAGTTGAGCGCCGCGTCATCACCCACGATGAGCACCTCGTAGTCATGCGACTGAAGTTTGTGACGCAAAAGTTGCTCGAAGAGGGCCTGGGTTTCGTCGTCGGCGTTGTTCTTCATGTCCATGTACTCGGTATCGAGCAGGACCTCGGTCCCTTTGAACGCCTCGCTAATACCGTCCCACTGCAGGGGCACAGAGAAGTGCGACTGGCTGTAGGACGAAAGAAAGAGGACGTTGTGCTGTTTCTTGTCCTGAAGCGATGCACGCGTCATGGACCCGTCGTTATCGGCCAGGTTCTTGTACAGGCCATAGAGCCGACTCACGCCCACAAGAATGAGCGTGACGGAGAGCACGGCCAGAACACTCAACGCAACCCGGGAAACAATGTTCGCTCGCATCGTTTTATCCATGGGCGGTCCTCCCTTTTGCGCGGTGAAATGCTCCAATAGTGGAATATTTCAATATTACATGGATATTTCACGAGCAACGCGGGTTTTGGCATCAACAAAGCGATAGGTAGGGTTTACTCGGTGAAAAGACCCCCCTCGGCCTGGGCATGTGAGCCGTGCGCGTAACGCGATTCGCCCCCGGCCGTGAGCGACTTCCCCATCGGCGAAGCACGGCTTTCCGTCGGCGAGGCGCGGCTTCCCCATCGGCGAGGCGCAGCTTTCCGTCGACGAAGTCTGGCGAGGGCGAACACAAGAAAGGGAACCACCATGGCATTGCTCGAGGTCAAACACGTCAAGAAGGTCTATAAGCCCCGGCTGGTCGGCGTGGGCGTCACGGCACTTCGCGACGTGTCCTTCTCGGTAAGGCGGGGCGAGTTCGTCGCCATAATGGGCGAGAGCGGATCGGGCAAAACCACATTGCTCAACATTCTGGCGGCCCTCGACAAGCCCACATCGGGACAGGTGCTCCTGGAAGGCAAGGACCTCGCACGAACCCGAGAACGCGACTTGGCGGCTTTGCGTCGCGAGCACTTGGGTTTTGTGTTCCAAGACTTCAATCTGTTGGACTCCCTCACGGTGCGCGACAACATCTTCCTGCCCCTCGTGTTGGCAAACGTGCCGCACGACGAGATGGAGCGACGGCTCACACCGCTCGTCAAGACCTTGGGCATCGAGCGGCTCGTCGACCAGTACCCCTACGAGCTCTCTGGCGGACAAAAGCAGCGCACTGCCGTAGCCCGTGCGCTTATCACGCGTCCTTCCATCTTGTTGGCCGACGAGCCAACGGGCGCCCTCGACTCGCATGCCGCCGAAAGCCTCCTCAGAACTCTGGGACGCATGAACGCTCGCGGACAAACCGTCCTCATGGTCACCCACAGCACAAACGCAGCAAGCCGCGCCACGCGCGTGCTCTTCCTCAAGGATGGCAGGGTGCGCAAGCAAATTCGGCGCGGCGAGCGCGACTCCGAAGCGTTCTACGCCGCAATCTCGCGAAGCCTTGCCGCGACCATCCGCCCTCAACGAGGAGGAGCCACCCATGCGTAGTCGCTTGTCGTTTCCGTGGCTCGCACTGCGCTCCATGTGGCTGAACGCCCGGTTCTACCTGCCTTATTTGCTCTCCTGTGCACTTATCGTCGCGCTTCATTACGACATCCAGTTTCTCAACATGAACACTGGCACGGATTTGTTGCCGGGCGCCTCTTCCGTTCACGGACTCTTGTCGGTCGTCGTGCTTGCGGTCGATTTCTTCTCGATTTTCCTCTTCGTGTACACCAACAGCTTCCTCATGAAACGCCGAGAGCGCGAGCTTGGCCTTTATAGCATCCTCGGCATGGAGAGACGCCATTTAAGGAAGCTGCTTCGCTGGGAGACGCTCTTTGCCGGCGTCATCTCCATCGGCGGCGGGCTCCTGCTTGGCATTGGATTCTCGCAGCTGTTTGTTTTGCTCTTTCGTGCCGTCATGCAAACCGATGTAGCCCTGGGATTCGAGGTGCCCAAGCTCGCTATTCTGTACACGGCTTTTGTCTACGGGCTTATGGTGCTCATGAACCTCGTTACCAATCTCGTGCGCGTGAGCTTCGTGCGACCCATCGTGCTGTTCCACACTACGGACGTTGGCGACCGCGAGCCACGCACCCGGCGACTCGTTGCCATCGTTGGTGTTATGGCCTTAGGCCTGGGCTATTCCATCTCCTTTTTTGACAATCCCTTGGAGAATCTTGGGCTTTTCCTTTTGGCTGTGCTGCTGGTCATCGTGGCAACGTACTGCCTGTTTTCGTCGGCGAGCATCGCCATACTCAAGCGACTTCGCGCCAACGCATCGTATTACTACCAACTTCGGCATTTCTTTCCCGTGGCGAACACGCTCCATCGCATGAGGCGCAACGCCACCGGGCTCGCCACCATTTGCGTCCTCTCCACAATGGCACTGGTTACGGCCTCGACGACGTTTGGCATGTACGTTGGGGCCGGCGTGGGCGCTGCGTGGGGAAACACGCAGGAAGGGCGCGCGCTCGTGAGCGCGTACTTCTTCGTCGGCCTGTTCCTGAGCATCCTTTTCCTTATGGCCTGCGCACTAATCGTGTACTACAAGCAGGTATCGGAGGGGTACGAGGATGCTCCGTGCTTTGCAACCATGCAGCAGGTTGGAATGTCGGACGACGAGGTCGACCTGGTGGTGCACGGAGAAAACTCCCTTGCGTTCCTGCCGCCACTTGCCATGGCAGCCTGCCACACGCTCGCGGCCCTTCCCATAACGAGCAGAATCCTGCTGGCGTTTGGCATAACCAACATGGGGCTGGTTTTGAGTTGCACCGCGCTTACTCTGCTCGTGTACGGAGCGCTTTACCTCATCGCATTTCGCATTGCCTCGCGCACGTACCGCAGGATTGTTGCCTGGCCCGCCGCCGACGCCGCAAGGCGCGGGTACCGCACAGGCCGTGCCGTCGAACGATAGGCACCCCGAACAAGCCAGCAAGCCACAGGCGGTGTGATACTGTTTAGTCGCTGATAAACCCTTGGAAAGGAGTGCCATGTTACACAAAACTGCTGCATCAACTTGGAAGGCAACACTCGCCCTCGTGTTCGCCTGCGTTCTAGCCCTCGCCGGGTGCGGCGCCAGCGGCAGCACCGCGAGCACCGCCGACGCAAGCGCCTCCACCACCGAGCAGTCCACGGCCGCATCAACAGCCGACTCTGCGGCCAGCTCCACATCCAGCTCCACGGCCGACGACTCCGCGGCCACCGCAGCCGCAGCCGACGAGGCAACCGCCTTCCCCTCGTGGAAAGCCGACTCCGCTTCGCTCAAGGCCCTTGTTGAGTACGTAAACGCCGTCACCGACGAGTCGAGTCCCGACTATGTCGCCCCCGAGGATCGCATCGCAACCTTCGACATGGACGGCACGATTATTTGCGAGAAGGCCCCGTTCTACGTGGACTGGTGCATGCTCAACAACCGCGTGCTCGACAACCCCAGCTACAACGAGCCGGAATACAAGCCCTCGCCGGAAACGGTAAAGATTTGCCAAGGAATCCGCGACACCATCAACGCGGGCGAGAAGCCGTCCGAGCAGCAGGAAAAGGACAAGGCTCGCCTTATCGCCTCCGAGTTCGCTGGCCTCACCCCCGCCCAGTTCCGCGAGTTCGCGCGCAACTTCCTCGAGTCGGTTGACGCCGTGGGCTTCGACGGCATGACGTACGGCAAGTCCTTCTACCAGCCCATGCTCGAGGTCATCCGCTATTTGCAGGCCAAGGACTTCGACGTGTGGATGGTAAGTGCCTGCGAGCGCGAGTTCGTGCGTGCGGCCGTACCGCTAGAGCTCAACATCGCCCCCGACCACATCATTGGCACCGACGTGGCGTACGCCTCAACCAAGCAGGGCGACGAGGCATTCGACAAGTACAACATGGGTCAGGACGAAACCATCGTGCTCGCCGAGCCCCTGCTGCAAGAGACGGCCAAAACCGGCAAGTCCATCGCCATCGAGCGCGAGATTGGCAAGCGCCCCATCCTCGCGTTTGGCAACAGCTCGGGCGACTACTCCATGCTGAACTACGCTCAGTCCAATCCCGACCACAAGGGCATGGGCGTGCTGGTGCTGTGCGACGATCTTGAGCGTGAGTACGGCGATGCCGAGCGCGCCAAAGAGCAAACCGCCGAGGCCGAGAAGGAAGGCTGGGTCCTCTTCCACATGAGCGACGAGGACTGGGCCACCATTTATGGCGAGGGTGTATCCAAAACGGAGCTGCCCGGCGCCGCAACCAAGGCTGAGGAGACAAAAGCCGAAGAGACAAAAGCCGACGAGGAGAGCGCCGACGCGGCCGACGCGGCCGAAGCCGAGAGCGACGCAAACAGCGCCGCCGAGCAAACCCAGAGCGAAGAGACCGAGCTCGCCGAAGCAGCATAGGCACGCGATTGCGCGTCCATAGATTGCGCGTCCATTGCCCGTTCGCGCACGTTAAGGATAACCCCATCTCGCACCAGCAGTCTTGGTACGAGATGGGGTTATCTTTTCTCCAGCTTTCCAAACAGATTGTCACTTATCGTGAGGTATCTTTTCGCCAGACAAGAGAAACCATGTGAGTACACCAACGAAAAAGGCTCACATGGAACAAATCGACATCAGGGTCCGCATGGGACTTCGCATTAAAGAACTGCGCGCGGACGCCAATCTCTCGCAGGACAAACTCGCCTACGCCATCGACATCTCGCGTTCGTATCTCGCCGAAGTCGAAACGGGCAAGCGCAACGTTTCGATTGTGAACATCGAGCGCATCTGCAATGGGCTTGGCGTCTCGATGGACGAATTCTTCTCGGGAGAATTGTTCGACCACTGATGCAGCGACCGCCAATCCAATGGTTGATGCGAGGGCTAGCGTGAGGGCTGACGTAAAGGCTGACGCGAAGGCTAGTGTGAGGGCTTTTGGCGGACTCTCCTTCGTGGAATTCTACGACATCCCTTGGGCAGGTTCATTAGCTGTTGGCTAATGTTGCCCAGGCTGAGACGCATTTCCCAGCCCGAGACGCATTTCCCAGCCCGAGACTCGGGCGGAGGGCGCGACCATGGCAGGAATAACACGACGCGACGTGCTCAAGGCAGGCGGATTCTCGGCAACAGGACTGGCAGCAATGCTCATGGGCGCATGTGGCGCGCAAGCAAGCACGACGGACCAGTCGGCAGGCGGAGCCTCGGCAACCGGCGCGGCAACCGAGTCGACGGCCGCAGCTACGACCAGCGCCAACGCAGCACGAACGCTTGCGACCAATCCCAGCACCGGACTGCTCGAACGCAGCGAGTTCATAGGTCTCGATGCCGAAATAGAGCTCGCCGACGGCAGCACGTCCACGGCAATCAACTTCGACAACGGGGCCACCACACCGTCACTCGTAAGCGTAATGGAGGAAATCCAAGCGCAGCTCCCCATGTACGGGTCCATTGGTCGCGGCAAAGGACAAAAGTCCGCTCATTCAACCCAAGTGTTCAACGATAACCGCACGGTTGTTTTGGACTTTTTCGGTGCACCGACCGACTACCGCGCCGCACTACGCGAGGGAGTCTCCGCGGCAAAGCCGTGAGACCGCGTCCCCGCGAAGCGAAGCGCCCCCCGAACTCGAGTCCTTCGGCACCCCGAACTCGAGTCCGCCGTGCGGCGCTGTGTGCCACGGGCGGCCATCGCGACCGTAGGGCCGTGGACTATGCGCGGGTGAGCGCCCCAGCGCTCGACGTGAGGACGCCGCAGGACGAATGAGCGTGGCGTCGAGCTCTGACCAACAGCCTTGTTTGAACCGACGCCAAACACCTCGCGCCGTTCGCAACCTTCTTTCCGCGCGACCTCTCCACGCCGGGCGCGCGGGAACTCCGTCGCCTTCGCAGACTGCCTGCGAAATTCATTCCCGCTCGTACCTCATGTCTAAATCGCTTAATCTGCCAAATTTGCGTCGATTTAGCGTTTGGACGTAACTTTAATTGCTTAATCATGCTAATACTCCAATGTTGAGGAAATTGGGATGTGGAGGGACATATGCTCGTCGCTCGCAACAAGGAGAGGAAGCTCTTGGCGTCAGCCCTCGAGGCGGACGGTCGCAGTTCGTCGCCGTGTTCGGGAGGAGGCGCGTTGGGAAGACGTACCTCGTCAGGGAGGCCCTCGCGGGAAGCTTCGCCTTCCAGCATACTGGCTACGCCAACACCGGCACGAAGGGCCAGCTCTTTGCGTTCGCGGCGTCCCGCGGGATTGTCATGAACCACCACCAGCTCCTCGAGTGCTACATGGAGCAGTCTCGGATTCTATGACACGAACGCGATTGTCTTTGGTGCCAAGTTGGTTCGAGCCGTGAGTCGGCAGGCCGCGGCTAAAGCCGCGGCCCGCCATCGTCGCCCTCTCGTGGCGGTTCGGGGCGCCGGGCGGTCGGA
>JAFWMH010000037.1 GCA_017510785.1 Atopobiaceae bacterium
CCCCGCCCGCGCGACCCGCACCGCCCCACCCGCGCGACCCGCCCGCGCGACCCGCGCTATCCCGCGGACGAGCGGATGAACAGCTCGTATACCACGTCGCCCACGCCGCTCACCTTCACGCAGCGCCGCTTGGAGAACGCGTGCTGCACATTGCCCAGCTTAGTGGCGATGCGCAGCGCTGGCACCTCGTTCGGAGCGGGTTCGACGATGTGCCTATACAGGCCGTCGTAGGTACCGCCTGCATACTGCAGCAAGTCGCTGGCATTGTCGCATTCGAAGAGCTCCACCAACTCGTCGCTCACGAACAGAATCTTTCGGTCTCCCGCCGCCTCGTAGGCCACAATCGACCCAGGAAGACTCTCTGCCACGTCACGCGGCGTAAAGCCCGTCTGCGAGCGGTACTGTACCTCCATGGCGGAATCGTACTGTCGAATCGCGGACTTGCCCGAGAGCTTCGCCGCATAAAGTGCAGCGTCCGCCATGGTATATGCCGCGCGCAAGTCTTTTGCTTGCTGAGGAACCGAAACGTAACCAATGGAGAGGGAGAGCGGGCACGGCGCCTCTTTACCGGCACGCACGAGACCGACGCGCAGCAGCGCATCGAGGTACTCGCCCATGCGTCGGGACTCGTCGCCGGGCATGAGCGCCATGAATTCGTCGCCGCCGTTGCGGCCAACGATGGCGCATGCGGGAAACGCCTCGCGCACGCTGTGCGCAATGAGGCGCAAGCCCTCGTCGCCTGCCTCATGACCATATACAGAGTTGATGTGCTTGAAGTCATCCACGTCCATGAGCGCCAAAGTATAGGGCTCGTCTTCGCGTGCTCGCAGATAATCCCTCACGGCGAGGTCGATGCCGCGGCGATTGAGCATCCCGGTGAGTTCGTCGGTGGAGCCCATTTGCTCGAGCGTGTCCATGAGCCGCTTGTTTACGATGCGTGCGCTCACGAACGAGGCGACAGTTTGCAGCAGCCGAACTGAGTCTATGTCCTCCTCGAGCATGTAATTATCTGCTCCAAGGTATCCAAGCAAATGACTACCATGGTAGAACGGCACGGCCAAAAGGTGGGTGATGCCCTGTCGCGTGAGCTGCCAGTGCATGCGCTCGTCGGTCGTTCGCAGTTCCTCCACGTCGGGGATGAGCACGACGGGTTCTTGCTTGAGCAGCATTTCCCAGGTGTCGAACTCGGAATTGTCCAGGTCCTGAAGCGTGTCGATTTGAGGCTCAATGCCCTCGGCACACCACTCGAAGGTGTTCGAGGACGTGTTTTCGCCGCGCTCGAATACGTACAGACGTTCTGGATGAATAACCTCGCTCACCGACTCGAGCAAACTGTTCATGGCCTTGTTGTAGTCGGTTTCCGCGTTGAGCTCGTTGGCCATGCGAATAATGAGGTCGGAGGTATCGAGGCCCATGCGCATTTCGTCGCTGGCGTGCCGCTCGTCGTCTGCCAAGGTGAAGGCAAACACGCAGCATCCGTCTACCAGCGAAGGAGCGATGTTGAAGCTCAGCCAGTGCCCGGTTTCGGGACTAAATGCGATGTCGTGCAGACTCTTGCCAAGAATGGCAGCCTCATAGCAGTAGGGGAACCACATCTTGTTAGCGTCGTGCATCACCTCGAGGAAGGTATGCCCGACGAGCTCGTCCAGCTGACAATTGCTCCATTCGCAGTACAAGGTGCTAGCATAAACGTACTGGGCGTCCACCACCTCGTTGCCGGCCTCGTTGAGCACCACGCGGAACACGGCGTAGGCAACGGGCACGTCGCCGTACGTGCCGAGGCCAGAGCCCAGCATGGTAGGCATTGCCGTTACCATAAATGCCTTGGCTTCCTTTGTGGTCGCAATATGGCGAATGTAGAACTGATACCCCGAGCCGTACTCGAGCCGTCCGAATATGCGCTCCCAGGTATGCGAGAAACGCGACCTATCGGCCGCCACATAAAACTCGAGGTCGAAGGCTCGAGGCGGGATGTCCGTGGTGAGCAAATTTGAGTATGGCTGCGTAAGGACGCCCACGTTGCGAAGAAACTCGATGTAGGGGTCGTTGGCGCGCAAGATACGCCACGAGCGATTGCGCTCTTCCAAAATGGCAGTGGGCAGCTCCGTTAGCGGTGCCCAATCCGACGAGCGATTTTCCTTTGCCCCAACGTTGGAGAAGCTCGTCAGGCTCACCTCGTTCCAGTAGCGTGCCTCCTCGAAGGACTCGCGTCGCATGTCGTCGCTTTTGCCCTTGTGGGAGATAATATCCTGAAGACTGTTGGGCCTCGCGTAAAAGTAACCCTGGAGCATGTCGCAGCCGATGCTCGACAGGAATTCCGCCTGCTCTGCGGTTTCCACGCCCTCGGTAAGTGTGCCCACACCCAGCTCGGCGGCGGCCTTCACGACTCCGGCGAGAATGATGCGGGACTTCTCGACTTCGGCGCTTCGCAGGAAGCCCATGTCGAGCTTAATGAGGTCGAAGTCGAACTCCTGCAGCGTGTTGAGCGACGAGTAGCCACTGCCGAAGTCGTCCATCCACACTTCAAAGCCGGCCTCGTGCAAGGCGTTTATCTGCCTGCGCAAGAAAACTGGGTCGGAGGACGCCACCGATTCGGTGAGCTCGACCCTCAGCAGGTTACGTGGCAGGCCCGCGGCATCGGCACGCTTCGTGAGCTCGCGCACAAGATTGAGCTGCATGAGGTCGCGCAGCGAGAAGTTTATGGACACGGGAACGATGGCGATGCCATGCTCCTGCTTGGTGCGCATGTCTTCAATAACGCAATCCACGATGTGAAGATCGAGCTTATGTAGGAGGCCGGCCTCTTCGAGGTCGGGTATGAACTGGTCGGGGAAGAGCTGACCGTACTCGGGGTCGATCCAACGCGCGAGAGCTTCCTCGTTGCAAATGTCGCTCGTAGACGAACGCACCACGGCCTGGTAGAAGGGCCGAATCCATCGTTCCGCAATGGCTTGGTCGAGGCTTCCGAGCACGTGTTCGCGCAAATACGCGGCGGTTCTCATCTTGTCGGTGAACCACGTAAGATGCGACTGCCACGTTTTGCGGTCGAGGTCGCACGCGGCCTTTGCGCGATCGAACCCAACCGAAACGATGTCGTCTTTGGGGTCGCACACATATGCGCCCACGCGTACGGGCGGGATGCGCTCGAAGCCCGACGCCTCGAAGTCGGCAAACACCGCCTCTACGCGTTTTTCAATCTGGTCTTCTCGTGAGTATGCATAAAAGTGATCCTCGGCGAAGCGCGAGCACGCCTCGCTGCCAAAGTGTTTGCGCAGCACGTCGGAAAACGAGCGAAGCAGTTTGTCGCCCTCGTCGCGACCGTAACGCGCGTTGAAACTCTTCATGCCCATGATGTCGAGCGCCAGCAAAACGGGACGCTCGTTGCGCGCGAAAAGCATCTGCGCGCCGATTCGCGCGAGTTCGTGGAAGCGCGACATGCCCGGTAGGCCCGTGAGCCAATCCACTGTTGCTTCGGGCGTGACCTCCACGATGAGCGCGTGAAATACCGGTCGACCGTTTGCGTCGTTTTGCACGAGCTTGCCGTACTCCAGGAGGGTTTTTATGCGCCCGGTTTTTGTTTTGGCGCGATAATACACGCGGTCGAAGCCGTCGCGAGTTCTTACCTGCCCCCAAATGCTGTCTTCGACGGCGTCGAGGTCGTCCTCGTACACGAGCTTCTTGTACGTGCCTTGCGTGAGCTCCATGAACTCCTCGAGGGATTCGCATTCCAGCATGGTGAGCGCGTGCCTGTTGGCATGGATTATCTCCTCGTCGCCATCGGCAAAGTGGGCGATAACACCGCTAGGCGCATTGTTGGTATCGATGAGGAGCTTTTGTTCGAAGAGCGGATGTGACGAGCTTCGCACGGTGGATCCTCCGCCTTTCTGTATGCCGGGAGTATAGATTTATTTTAGCAATGTGGGCAAGGAGGGCGGCGAGACAAAGGGGACAGGTACGTTTGTCTTACTGGATGGGACGTTCCATAACCACGAACGGCACGCGCGGGTTTGCTGGATGGGACGTTCCATAACTACGAACGGCACGCGCGGGTTTTCCTCGAGCCCCACGTCCACGGATGCGGCACCCACTTGTAGGAAGCCTTCGCTTTGGTAGAGGGCTATGGCTGGCGCGTTGTTGGCCGTGGCATCGAGTCGGGCGCTTTGCATGCCGCGTCTGCGCGCCTCGTCGAGGCATGCGCGCAATAGTCTGCGGGCAATACCCGTGCCGCGCCGATCCTCGCGCACTGCGAGCAGGTGAATTGCGGTGACATGCTCGTCGGGTGCGTCTACGAGCCAGGGTAGATCGCCGTAGTCGTGGCCGATGTCGTGGTCCATGCCAACTGCGGCGACGATCGCGCCGTTCTCTTCGACAACGAACATGCCTTGGTTGTGGATAAAAGCTTTTATAAAGGCCGGCGTGGGATGGCCGCCTCGTCTCCAGTAGCAATCGTGCGGTGTGCCGACCATCGCATCGGCTGTTGCAAGATACAGGTTCATGATGCCGCCGAAGTCGCCTGCCGTGGCGAGCCGTGTGTGCATGCTGGGTCCTTTCCGTGGCGCTGTGGTCCTCGCGCAGGACGGCGGTGCACTCGAGTGCTGCGTGCGGTCCGTGTGCGCTGTGCGCCTCGCGTCCCGTTTGGCATACGCCCGCGTGCTCGTGCGCGCCTGGTAGCGTAATCATAGCTAGTTTTGCTTTGCGAGCATGTTGTAAGCTGTGTGCTGGCGGGGCCGTTTAGCGGACGGCGGCGGCCCTAAGTGGGACCCGCAGCACACGGGTTCGGGCTGTGTGCTGGCGGGGCCGTTTAGAACGGCGCTGCCTAGAGCGTCCACCCGCCACCCACCGGCCACCCGCCCGCCCGGTCAATGGCCGTTGTGCGTCTCCTCCAAAAACGGTCGCGCGGCGAGCGCCTGCGAATTGCGACGCTGCGCTGGGGTATTATCACAAATGCGTAAGGTTCGTATGCTATGATATAACTAGAGATAAACCAAATAAGCAAGGAAATATCAGCAGTTATGCCCACCCAACGTCGCGTCTCTCCCGTCATAGTGCGTGCCGCCCGTCAGGTGGGCGAGAACCTTTCCACATGGCGGCGCATTGAGCGCATAACCGCAGCCGAACTCGCGGCCCGCGCTGGCGTAAGCGTGGACACGGTCCGCCGCGCCGAGCATGGCGACCCTTCCGTGGGCATGGGCAAGATTCTCTCGATGGCGCGCGTATTAGATATTCTGCCGCTGGTAGTCGATGCTTTCGATCCCGCTACAACAGAGATGGGCCGCATGAGGCTTGCGCAAGAAGTGCCGAAGCGGGTGAGGAGGCAATGAGCGGGCGCGTTGCGTCGGTTTTTGTCGACGGCGGCGATGGCTCGCTAAGGCTCGTGGGAACTGCCTACTTCCATGGTTATGGGAAGGGGCTGCGCACCGTGTTTTCATATGCGTCTGAGTGGATTCAGGCCAACGACGGGTTCGCGCTCTCCCCGCAGGCGCCACTTCAAATTCGTCAATGCCGGGAACGCGAAAGCCCGTGCGGACGGTGCCCAGCGTGTTGTTGGCTTGGTTGGGCTTGAGCCCTATGGTTTTGCGGGCGCAGACTCTGCTCATTTTCGACTGCGACCGGCCTGCGAGACATTGCGATGGTCAGAATTGGTCGGTCGAGGTCCACAAACCTTGTTGACAGCCCCGGGTGCGGCAGGTTTTGCGTGCTTTTTGGAGCCGACCGCCCCTCGCGAGCGCCCATTCATGCCGCTGCGGAGCATGTTGTGGAGCTTGCCGAGGCTGCTCTCGTAAAATAGTGGGCACGTAGTTTTGAACAGTTTATAAAACCCCAGTTGACGGGCCAGTGTTCATAAGTATCGAAACATCACGTGCCCACTGTCTATTTTACACAGTGGGCACGTGATGTTGAAGTATTGATACGTGGGGACTCGTGAACAGGGGTTTTGTACGAGCGTTCAAAACTACGTGCCCATTATGATTTATGTAGCGGATGGGTGGAGGCCCGCGACTCCGTCGGCTGCCACGGGATTCCTCATGTTTGTCGGCCCCCGTGTGCGAGAATGTCCGCAGCGGCCTTGGTTTTATGACTCGCATGTTATCCATGGCCGCGGGATTCGTCCCCGTGGCCTTTGCGGCGCAAACCGAACATGCTTGCGAGCCAGGTAATCGACCTCGTGGACCCACAGATTGCGGAGTTTATGCCCATTTTGTATTAGTTGTCCCAATCCGCAGGCGGTACAATAGATAAAGATAATAACGTGGCAAAGGAGGCTCCCGTGCAAAACGTTGTTGCCCAGCTTCAAGCGAACGCTCGCAAGTATGCCAACAAGCCCGCTCTTGTGTTTCACGAACAAACGTTGACGTATGCCCAGCTCAACGACCACTCGGAGCGCATCGCAACGGCTCTTCTTGCTCGCGGCGCACGTGCGGAAAAGGTTTATCCAATCCTTATGGAACGAAGTCCCGCCTATGTTGCCGCGCTCATGGGCGTTATGCGCGCGGGCGCTGCGGCGGCTCCTCTGAGCACGACCTATCCGCGGGAGCGCGTAGACCTCATCACGCGTGACTGTGGGGCCGACTTCGTGGTGGACGAGGCCTTTGTGCGGGAAGCCTTTGCCGCGGCGCCCGCATCGTACGTTTCGTCGGCATCGCGTGGCGAGGATGCATCACAAGTCGACCTCACCCCGTGCGGTGGGGTCGCAGCGGTTGCGCCGCACGAGCACGTCGAGCCCGGCGATGGTCCCTCGCCCGGCGACGGCCTCGCGTGTCCGCCGAATTCCGCAGCGCTCGTTATCTACACCTCCGGATCGACGGGCCAGCCCAAAGGTATTATCCACGAGCATGCAGAGCTCGCCGCCGCCATAGAGCGCACGATGGGTGGGGGAGGCACGTACCCGCGCGCGGAGTCCGACGTACACCTCTCCATCACGCCATTTTCGTTCGTGGCCATGGTCGTCGACCTGCTCACGCCGTTGTGCGCGGGCAATACCGTCCACATTTTGAGCGAGGAGGAACGCCGCGAACCGGCTCGTATTGTTGAGTACATCGGCGGCCATGGCATTACTACCATGTTCGCGAGTCCGCAGCTTCTGCGACAGCTTCCGAAGCTACCCGCGTGCCTGCGCATGGTGGACGTGGGCGGCGAGCGTCTGAGCAACGTTGCGCCGGGCGACGTCGCGATACGAAACGCGTATAGCATGAGCGAAATCGCAGGCACCGTGTTCGCGCGCGTGCTTGACCGCGCGTACGAAAACACCCCGCTGGGAGAGCCCCTGCCGGGCATCACTGCCTACCTCTTGGACGAGGACGGCAATTCCGTTCCCGAAGGCGAGGAGGGCGAGCTCTATCTTGCCGGTCCTATGGCGCGCGGGTATCTTAATATGCCTGAACTTACGGCGCGCACCTTCCTGTCGAACCCGTTTGTCGCCGAAGACGGCCAGCCAAGGCTGTTGCGCACGGGCGACATGTTTGTTCACGACGCCGAGCTCGGCTATGTGTACGTCAACCGCCGCGACTGGATGGTTAAAATTAATGGCCAGCGCGTCGAGCTTGGCGAGGTGGAGGCGCGAATCGCTAGCCACCCGCAGGTGGGCGCCGCCGCATGTCGTTCCTTCACAGACAAAAGCGGCCAGACGTACCTCGCCGCGTACTATTCTCCGCAGCCCACACCCTCCGCGACGCCCGCGCAGCTCGCAGGACCCGCACGGCCCGCGCCATCCGTAGACTCCGCGACGCCCGCGCAGCCTGCGGGGCCAGCGTCCGCCGCGCAGCCGACGGATCCTAAGCAGCCCGCGCCTCCCGCGTGCCCCGCCACGGACGTCGAAGCCGAACCGGTGGACGACGCGCAACTGCGGGACTACCTGGCGAGCTCATTGCCAAGCTACATGATTCCCCGCTTCTTTGTGCGGCTGGACGAGCTGCCGCTCAACGCCAACGGAAAAATCGACCGCATGGCGTTGCCCGAGCCCAACGCCGATGCCTGGCGCACGGTTTACGCCGCCGCGTCGAACGATCGTGAGCGGCTGGTGTGCGCGGCGTTCGAGCAGGCGCTCGAGCTTGACCGCATTGGCATGGACGACGATTTCCTCGCTTTGGGCGGGGACTCCATTCGCGTGATGCGGCTCGTGTCGCTTCTTGGCGAAAAGGGCTTGGAGGTGGAGGCGCGTCAGGTGCTCGCGAACCGCACACCGCGCGCCTTGTGCGCGGCGCTCGACGAGGCCGCGAACACCGTTGCCGGGGATCTACCGCGTCTTGAGGACTATCCCCTCAGCCAAACGCAGCTCGGCATCTACGTTGAGTGCGCGGCGCGGCCCGACGAGCTCCTCTACCACATCGCCGGCTCGTTGCGTCTCGACGCTGCCGTGGATCCGACGCGTCTCGCGGACGCCCTTCGCGCGGCCGTCGACGCGCATCCGCAGCTCAAAGGCAGGCTGTTTTTGTCTGATGAAGGCATTCCGCGCATGCGGCGCAACGATGACGAGCCGGCCGCGGTGGAACTTGTGGAGCTCGCAGACGATGCGGCGTTAAGCAAGTTCCGCGCCTCGTTCATCGTGCCCTTCGACCTCGACGGCGGCGCCCTGTATCGTCTCGCGGTGGCGCGCACGTCCGACGCGACGCGCCTGCTCTACGACTTCCACCACATTGTATTCGACGGTACGTCGCTTGGCATCCTTTTGCGCGACGCATCGGCGGCCTATGCTGGCGACAAGCCCGAGCTTGAGCAGTGGTCCGGCTACGAGGTTGCCCAAGAAGAGGCGATGCGCAGACAAGGTCCTTCCTATGGCCAGGCGCGTGACTTTTATCAAAAGAACTTTGGCGGTCTTGAGGTGGAGAGTCTGCCAATCCCTGACGCGCTCGACGCGCCGGGCGAGGGCCAAAGCGAGGTTGTCGTCCCCTGCGGACTTGGCGCAGAGGAACTAGAGGTCTACGCCGGGCAATGCAATACGACGGCCAACGTTGTGGCGATGGCGGCTTTTGCGCTCGCGGTTGGTGCCTACGCCAATGCTGACGAGGCGCTCTTTACTACCGTTTACAACGGGCGTGGTGATGGTCGCATGGCGCGTACCGTTTCTATGCTGGTGAAGACCCTGCCCGTCTACGTCGCGTGGACAAAAGAAACCGCGCCGGAACAGCTCTTCGCCGCGCTTCAGGGACAGCTCTTGGCATCGATGGCGCACGACGTATATTCGTTTGCCGAGGTATCGGCCGAGACGGGTATCACGTCGGACCTTTTGTTTGCGTATCAGGGCAACACCGACCTCGGTGACGAGCTGTGCGGCTCGGCGCTCGTGAGCGAGCCTTTCGAGTTGGACGAGACGGGCGGCGCCTTTACGGCTCAGCTCTGGCCAGAGGACGGGGAGCTTGCGCTGCATGTGAGCTTCCAGGCCGCTCGCTACACGCCGGGTTTCGCCGAGACGTTCGGGCGCACGTACGCTACCATCCTGCGCGGGTTGGTTGGGGTTGCGGGCCGGGACGACACCGGGCTGGCCGACGCTGCCGCGAGCCAGGACGACGCTGGCCAGGACGGCGCTGGACGGGACGGCGCTGGACGGGACGAAGGCGCGGCTCAGCCGAGTGCCGCAACCCAAGGCCCTGCTGCGCGCGTCGTGGATATCCCGCTCGTGGACGATGCGACCCTTGCCATTTTGGATTCCTTCAACCAAACCGACGTTCCCTACAACACCGAGGCCACGGTGCTCTCCCTCTTCGAGGAGGCCGCTGCGACGCATCCCGAGAACGCTGCAGTAGTCTACCAAGACGCGCAGCTCACCTATGCAGAGCTCGACGCGGCCTCCGACGAGCTGGCAGCGCGCATCGCTGCGACCGGCGCTGGGTTGGACGACGTCGTGTCCATCCTCATTCCGCGCGGGCTCTGGATGACCGTTGCCCCACTCGCTGCGATGAAGGCCGGCTGTGCCTATCAGCCGCTCGACCCGACGTATCCGCCAGAGCGCTTGAGCTTCATGGTGAAGGACGCCAGCACCGCCGTGCTCGTAACAACGCCCACCCTTCGCGAACGCGTGCAGGGCTACGACGGCTCTGTCGTGTTGCTTGACGGTGACCCGGCGACACTCTTGGCCGGTGGCTCGGTGCGCACGGGCGACGGTACCGCCGCGTGCACGGCCGACGTTGCCGCCATGAGCGTGGCCGGCGGCCCCGCCGCAACGCGCGAGCTTGTATCTGCGCTGCCCAAGCCCACGGCCGACTCGTGCATGATTCTTCTCTACACCTCCGGCTCCACCGGCGTGCCCAAGGGCGTTCAACTTACGCACGGTAACCTCGTGTGCTTTATTGCATGGTATCATCGCCTCTTCCAGCTTGGCGCCGAGGATCGCGTGGGTGCCTACGCGTCCTTCGGCTTCGACGCGAACATGATGGACATGTACTCCGCGCTCACGGCGGGTGCTGCCGTCGTCATCGTTCCCGAGGAGCTGCGGCTCGAGATTTTGGGCATGGCCAACTACCTCGACGCCCGCGGGGTAACGCACCTCTTTCTTACCACGCAGGTGGGACGACAATTCGTTTTGTACACCCGTCCGACTCGCCTGCGCTATCTCCTCGTGGGTGGCGAAAAGCTCGTTACGGTGGATCCGCCCGAGGGTTACGGACTCTACAACATATATGGACCCACCGAGGCGACTGTGTGCATTACGACGTATCATGTAACATCGCGCGAGGAGAACATCGCCGTTGGCCCCGCTCTCGATAACGTGCGCCTCTACGTAATGGACGCCCATGGCCGGCGCGTGCCGCCCGGCGCCTGCGGCAACCTGCTTGCGGCGGGCCCGCATGTGGGCATTGGATACCTTAATCGAGCAGACAAAACCGCAGAGGTGTTTGTTCGCAACCCGTTCTTCGAAGAAGGCGGGGAGGACGATGGTGAGCTGCGCCTGGGAATGGGTGGTCGTGGTCTCAACGATCTCGTGGACTCTCGGGAAGGCACGCCCACGCCGCACTTGGAGCGGGCGTATTACACGGGCGACGTGGTGCGTTACCGCGCGGACGGCGCACTCGAGTTCGTGGGCCGCGCCGACGGCCAGGTGAAGATCCGCGGCTTCCGCATCGAGCTCGCCGAGGTGGAGGGCGTCGTGCGGGAGTTCGGCGGCATAACCGACGCCACGGTGGCAGCCTTCGAAAAACCCTCCGGCGGCAAGTACGTCGCGGCCTACGTCGTCTCCGACGAGACCGTAGACCAGGCCGAGCTCGCCGCGTTTATCCGCGAGCGCAAGCCGCCCTACATGGTGCCCGAGGTCATCATGCAAATTGACGCCATCCCACTCAACCAAAACGGCAAGGTTAACCGCCGCGCACTGCCCGAGCCCGTGCATGCCGAGCGCGAGCACGTTGGGCCGGCAACCGAGGCACAGCGCCGCATCTTCGCGTGCGCAGCAGAGGCCCTCGGCCACGAGGACTTCGGCGCAAACACCGACCTTTACGAAGCCGGGCTCACCTCCATTAGTTCCATCCAACTCAACGCGCTTATCTCCCGCGAGTTCGGTGTGGACCTGCGCACGTCCGACCTGCGCGCCAATCCTACGGTGATTGCGCTCGAAAGCTTCCTGCAAAGCCACGCCGACGTTGCCGAGGAGGCCTATGAGTCCATCGTTATGCGCAATCCCACGGCCGCCTGCCCGCTTACCGCCAGCCAGCAGGGCGTTTTTGTGGACTGCGTGGCGAATCCCGGCAGCACGATGTACAACATTCCCTACTTGCTGCGCATCGGCTCCGGCGTCGACCTCAAGCGGCTTGCCCAGGCGGTTAGCGTGGCGGTCGCAGCGCATCCGTGCCTGGACGTGCGACTCGCGCTCGACGACGACGGCGAGGTGCGCCAACGCCTTGCGAACGATGCCGAGCCGTTTGTGCCGCCGATTGTTGAGGGGTTGAACACTCCGACGCTCGTTCGTCCGTTCGACCTTTTGGGCGCGCGCCTTTTCCGCGTGGAGATTCATCGCACCGCCGACGGAACGTACCTCTTCATCGATGCCCACCACATCGTGGCCGACGGCACCTCGCTCGCCGTGCTCTTAGACGACATAAACCATGCCTATGCGGGCGAGGCCATCGAGCCGGAAGCCTATAGCATGCTGGACGTCGCCTTAGCAGAGAATGACCTGCGAAAGAGCGAGGCTTACACGGAGGCCGAGGCGTTCTACCGCGAAACGTATGCCGACTGCCAGCCCACGTCCGACCTTGCGCACGATCACGAGTTGTCGCCCGCCCGCTGTGCCTCGTTGCTCCGCACGAGTGCGGACGTCTCGCCTGCTGCGCTCGAGGCTCGCTGCAAGGAGCTTGGCGTGACGCCCAACGCGTTCTTCGTGGGTGCGTTCGGCGCCGTGCTCGCGCGGTATCGTTTCCAGCGCGAGGCTACCTTCGTCACGATTTATCATGGTCGCAATGAGGCGAAGCTTGCGCGTTCGGTGGGCATGTTCGTAAAAACGCTGCCCGTGCGCGTGGATACGTCGCTTGCCGCGGCAGACTATTTTGCTGCTGTGCGCGACCTCTTGATGGGCAACATGGACCACGACATCTTCCCGTTTGCCGAAGTCAACCGCATGTGTGGCATCGATCCCACCACGCTTTTGGCGTATCAGGGGTCGAACTTTAACGTGCGGGAAATCTGCGGCGAGCCTGCCGAGCACATGCTGTTGGAACTCGATGTGGCCAAGGAGCCGCTGAGCATGTCTGTTGCGGTGGACGGCGATGCGCACGTTTACGACCTGCAGTATCGTGCCGACCTCTACGACGAAACGACGGCCGGCTGGTTCCTCGATAACCTCGAACTCGCGCTCAACCAACTTATTGAGGGACGCGATCCCGCCGACCTCCAGTTGCTCTTCGACGAGGCGCCGTGCATGGTGGACGTGCCTGCGCACGCAGATAAAACCTTCGTGGACCTCTTTGCCGAGTCGGTCGCGGCCTATCCGGCAAACGTTGCCGTGCGCGATAGCGAAAGCTCGCTCACCTACGCCGAGCTCGACGCGGCCTCCGCTGCAGTGGCGGCGCGTCTGCGCCAAACGGGCTTTGGGCCAGAGCAGTATGCCTGCGTGCTGGCCGGTCGCACGAAGGAGTTCGTGGTGGGCGTTATCGGCGTCATGCGTGCCGGCGGTGCGTACGTGCCCATGGACCCGGACTATCCCACCGACCGCTTGGAGTACATGCTGGAAAACAGCGGCGCGCGGCATCTTTTGCTCATGCCCGAGTATGCCGACCTCGTGAGCAGCTTCGATGGCGTTCGCGTGGACCTTTCCAACGTCGCGGGTTTGTGCGCTGCGTCCTCCATTTCTTCGGGCGCGGGTGAGCGAGCGGGCTCGATCGGGCGAGCAGCCGCGGGGACGGGTTTGTCTGCTGCGCCTGCCACTTCTTCGGGCGCGGGCGCCGACGCCGACGCTGCCGGGCGAACGGACGTGACCGCGGACGCGAACTTGTCTCCTGCGCCTACGGCGGCAGAGCTCGAGTCCTGGCGTCCGAGTCCGCGCAACGTGGCCTACATGATTTACACCTCCGGCTCCACCGGCAAGCCCAAGGGCGTGATGCTTGAGCATCGAAACCTCATGAACCTCATCGAGCACCTTCAGGGTTTCCAAAAGCCCACGCTGGGCGACCTGTACGGCGAGTTCTCCAGCTTCTGCTTCGACGCCTCGGTGCACGACCTCTTCGTGCCCTTTACCGTGGGTGCTGGTCTCTACATCATTCCTGCTGAGGTACGTCAGGACGCCGTCGCGGTGTGTCAAACTTTCCGGCGCGAGCCCATCACGATTGCAACTATGCCGACTCAGATGGGCGAGCTCGTGGTGGACCAGCTTGAGGGCGATTGTGCCCTGCGCATGATCTTCCTCGGCGGAGAGAAGTTCAAGCGGTTCTACGATCGTCCCTACGTGGTCGTGAACGGCTATGGTCCCACCGAGAACACCGTGGAGTCTACCACCTTTGTGGTGGATAAGCCGCAGGAGAACATTCCCATTGGCCGTTCCATCCTCAACGTGCGTAGCTATGTGGTGGACGAGCAGATGCGGCGCGTGCCCGTGGGGGTGCCCGGCGAACTCGTGCATGCGGGTAGGTCGGTTGCGCGCGGGTATCATAAACTGCCCGAGAAGACTGCGGCGGCTTTCGTAGAGAACCCCTTTGCCACGTGCGAGGACGAGCGCGTGATGTATCGTACGGGCGATCAGGTGCGCATGCGGGGCGACGGCAACATGCTCTATATTGGGCGCATCGACAACCAGGTGAAGATTCGCGGATACCGCGTGGAGCTTGGCGAGATTGAGGGCGCCATGCTTTCGTACGATGGTGTGGACGAGGTTGCCGTTATTGCCTCGGACCTCAACGGCACCACTCACATCGTGGGCTATTGGACGGGCGTGGACGTTGGCGAGGACGTGTGGCACGAGTTCCTCGCACCGCTGATACCCGACTACATGATGCCGAGCTTCTTTGTGCACTTGGATGCCATGCCCGTTACTTCTGGTGGAAAGATCGACCGCCGTGCATTGCCGGCGCCTGGGCAAAGTGTTGTGGAAGCGGGTGGCTACGTCGCGCCGACCACCGACCTCGAGCGGCAGCTGTGCGAGATGTTCCAGAAGGCTTTGGGTCGTGAACGCGTGGGCTTGGATGACGATTTCTTTGAGCTGGGTGGTACGTCGCTGAGCGCGAGCAAGGTGGCGGTGATGTGCTTCAATGCGCAGCTGCCCATCGTGTATGCCGACATCTTCGAGCATCGCTGCGTGCGCGGGCTGGCGACCATGGTGCAGGGTGATGCACCGGATGCAGATGCGGCCGGTGAGTCCGTCGCAGCGTTTGGGAATGCGGCTGAACGGGTGTCAACAAACGACCAACGTTCGGCTGCGGCGCAACCCGCGTCCACGGCGCAAAGCGCACCCGCAATGCAGCCCGGTTCTACGGCGCGGTCTGGTTCCGCAACGCAGGATGGTTCCACGGCACAGGCCGTGCCATCAGCGCAGTCCGCTTCCGCGGAACAGGCCACTGCTACAGCGCAAGACTCTCCCGCAACATGGGGCAGCGACCGAATGATTTTGTCTGCTACAACAACTGGTGCCGGGCACGACCTCACTGCGGCGCCAGACGCTTACGACTACTCAAGCATCAATCGGCTGCTCGCGGAAAACGTCTCGGAAAACGTGGACTACGTGGCGGACGAGGGCCTCGGCGACGTGCTCCTTACGGGCGCCACGGGCTTTTTGGGTATTCACGTGCTGCGCGATTTTTTGGAGACTCACGAGGGTCGCATTTGGTGCGTCGTGCGCAAGGGGAGGTTCCAAAGCGCGGAAAGCCGACTCGCGCACCTGCTTATGTATTACTTCGCGAAGCCGTATACCGAGCTCTTTGGCGAGCGTATTCTGTGCGTTGAGGCAGATATCGCCAATCCCGCAGATGTTGCGTCGCTCGACCGAATCCCCTTCCGCACGCTGGTGAACTGCGCCGCTTGCGTAAAACACTTTGCCGCTGGCGATGAACTCGATCGCGCCAACGTTGCGGGCGTGAGTAACTTGGTGGACCTCTGCGCGCGTGGTCGCAGACGCTTGGTGCACATATCGACCATATCTACGGCGGGGGAGAGCTTCAAGGGTAAACCCGATCCCTCCCATCGTTTGACCGAGGCCGAGCTGTACTTTGGACAGCGCATCAGCAACGCGTACGTGCGCAGCAAGTTCCTCTCGGAGCGTTGCGTGTTGCAGGCCGTGGCGGATGGGCGCATCGAGGGCAAGATTATTCGCGTGGGCAACCTCATGAGTCGTGCGTCGGACGGGGAGTTCCAAATCAACAGTATTACCAACGGCTTCTTGCGTTTGCTGCGCGGTTACGTCATTGTGGGCGGTTATCCCGTGAGTCAGATGGATGTGGAGAATGAGTATTCTCCTATAGACTCCGTGGCGTCTGCCGTGTTGAGGCTGGGTAGGGCTTCGTCACGTTTTTCGGTTTTCCATGCGTGCAACAATCACAAGGTGCAGATGGGCGACGGAATATTCGCGCTGCGCGAACTCGGCTTCGGCATTCGCGTTGTGGGCGATGACTACTTTGCCAAGATGCTTGCGGACTATAGCGCCAAGCACGAGGGCTCGGATGCGGTAAGCGGGCTCATCGCATACGCCACGCATAATGGACAGAACGCCTCCTACCTAGGCTACGACAACACCTTTACCACTAAGGCCCTGTATCGTTTGGGCTGGAAGTGGCCCATTACGGATGATGCCTACCTCAAAGGCACCATAGAGAAGTTGGACGAGCTCGGCTTCTTTGAGGACGACTAGCTCGGGTGACGCGCCCAGCGCGCGGGTGCCGTGCGGCCTGTACGTGCGGCTGGCTGCGTGCGGGGCTAGCGCGAGCCCCGGACCCACGCGCCGAAGGCATGGCTCCGCGCGCCGAAGGACACGGCGACGCGAGCCCCGGACCCGCGCGCCGAAGGACACGGCGACGCGAGCCCGGCCCTACGCGCCAAAGAGTTCGGCGGTGCGCGTCATGCGCTGGATGACCTTCACGCCAAAGGGACAGCGCGACTCGCAGCCTCCGCAGGCAACGCATTCGTCCGCATGATGCTCAAGCGCAAGATAATGGTCGCGCACGAGGGCTGGTACGGGATTGCCTTTGTCTACTTGGGCCTGCGCAAGGTCGCTGAACTTGTTGACCTGCGCCACACTTATGCCTACCGGACAAGGTGCGCAATGGCCGCAATACGTGCACAGCCCGCTCACAGGATTGCGTGGTGCCGAAGCCAGCACGCTCGCGTAGTCGCGCTCGTCCTCGGTGGCGTCTTCGTAGCCCACACAATCTTCCAGCTCGCTCACGCTTCCGTAACCCACCAGCACACTGGCGACTGCCGGACGCGTAAGCGCGTAATGGATACACTGCGTCGTGGTGAACGGCACGCCGAACGGGCTTCTCTCGGGATTGAGCAAATTGCCACCGGCGAAAGCCTTCATAACGGTGAGCCCGATGTCAGCACGCTCGCAGGCGCGATAGAGTTCCATTCGTCCCTCGTCGAAGCCGTCGAGATTGGCGTCGGGTCCACTCGCGAGCGTTTCGATGTCGAAGGACGCGGGCTGCATGTCGTAGGCGGGGTTAATAGAGAAAAGCATCATCTCGACGGCGCCCTGCTCTACGGCATATGCGCCGCACACGGCGCTGTGGGTCGACATGCCGATGTGCTTGATAACACCTTGCGCTTTGAGCGACTCGATGTAATCGCGGTATGTGCCGTCCAAACAACGCTTGAGCTCGTCCAAATCGTCGATGTAGTGCATCATGCCCAGCTCAACGTGGTCGGTGTGGAGGCGATTCAGCAGGTCGTCGAAAGCGACCTTGCACTTTTCGACATTGCGTGTGCGCACGTACTGGCCGTTTTGCCATGTGGATCCAACGTGGCCCTGCACTATCCAGTGGTCAGGGGTCTCGGCGATTGCGTCGCCTAAGCGTGTGCGGACCTCGGGGTCGCTCATCCAGCAATCGACGATATTCACGCCTAGTTCAGCCGCTCGAACGACGAGCGCGTGGGCCTCTTCGGCGCTCATGCGGTCGAGCCATTCTCCGCCAAAGCCGACTTCAGAAACCTCTAGCTCCGTTTGTCCCAAACGCCGATAGTTCATGGCACCTCTCTTTCGTTGTGTATGATGCATGCATTATAGCAGCGCCTCGGGTTGGTTTTATACCCCGTGATCGCGGCGCGCGATTGTCATTTGGCTGATTCGCTGCAATCGTTCATTCGAAAAAACACGGGTAGGAGGCCCTATGACTAGACAGCATTGCGCGGAATGCATGCCTTCGAACGGGTGGTGACGTAAGCGGTCGGGATGGCCCGAGCCAGTTGCCGCTGCGTGAGTTCTGAAGCGCCTTGGGGAGCTTAACACCGAAAAAGGCCCCCGGCGAGGTTCGTTGGCTCCCCATTGGCTATGCCCGCCAGCTCGGAGCGCGGGCTGACGCTCCGCCACAGGTCCCGTGCCCGCCAGCTCGGAGCGCGGGCTGGTGCTCCGTCCGCCCACCAGGCTGGCAGCCCGCATCCTCCGCTCGCAGTCCTAAATGAACTGAACGTTAACCCCTGCTGGATCCTTTACGAAGAAAAAGCGCACTGACGGCATGGGGGATATGAACTCGGTCGGAAGGTAACCGTCGTTGGCCAAAGCGGCGTGTAGCGCGTCAAGATTGTTGGCGACAAAGCCAATCGAAAGATTCGCGTTCCCCGAATCCAAGGCGTCGGTCCTTTCGATAAGCTCGATTTCGGTGTCGCCTTCCGCGTTCGCGAGGAACACCATGTTGCGCCCCGCCGTCCGCATGTCTCTTTGAATCTTTAACTCCGCATACTTGGTATAGAACTTGAGCTCGTCCTCGAATGCTGCCGTTTGGATGGTTACATGACAAAATCTCATGGTATTTTCTCCTTTCTCCTGCGACGTGTCCATTATCCATGTGATTCGAGCGCTGTGCTACGCATGTTTTCGGGCTATGAGCCGCTTTTTCATCCACGAAATTGTACACGCTAAAAAATAGCTGAAAGCCAGGGACGCTCGAGCGAAGGCGGTGGCCTTTTCGGCGGCGTTTCCGGCCCCTAAAGAAGCGTCAAATCGCGAAGTGGCCCGGAGGAGCAGATGCGTGCAGTTACGCAGGAACGAGGGCTGTTTGCGCACGGCTCCCTCCGGGCCACTGACGGAACATTTGACTAATCTTTAAGGACGGGGCGGCAGCTCACAACGCCTCTCGGCCGAAATCTGTCGGAAAACCGACCTCTGCAAATCGCCCGTGCCGAATCTGACGGAAAATACACCTTTGCAACGCACCTGAGACGAAATCTGACGGAAAATGAATCTTCGCAACCGTTAGGCAAGGTTGTGTACCACGGGGGCCGTTTAGCCGACAAAAGCCATGCTAAGTGGCCCTCCCGGTACACGTTAGGCAAGGTCGTGTGCCGGCGGGGCCGTTTAGCACACATCGCCGCGCCCCCTTCGGGCATCCGCCCCTCACTCGCACAAAACCACGAGCTCGTCAATAAGCGCTTGCATGGGTTTCGTGGGCATGATCTTGCGCCAAAGAATCTTGTGGACAGCCTCAACGCGCGGCGCGAGGGGAAGGAAGCGCAAGTTTCCGGCATCGCCTTCCCCGTCTATCAGTCCCCCATACGTAAACTCGACCCCTACGCCCGCGTGTACAAGATACCTTGAGTTGAGGGGCAAACCATGGGTCGCTACGACTTGTCGTTCGAGCTGTACGCGTGCTTGCCCCGCCCATTGTCGCAACGTGTGGCTTAAAGCATGTGGCGGCACTATCAGCGAACGTTCCAGCAAGGCCTCTGCACGCACCGCATCGAGCGCCGCAAGAGGGTCGTCGGAACGCACCACGATGCCCCACTCGTCGCGTATGGGTAGTTCGAGCTGATTGAACTCGGCGTTCTCGCCCGAGTTGCAGTCCAGCAAAAAGTCGTAAAAGCCGCGTGCGAAGTGCTCCTTGAGGTCCGCCGACGTGCCGTCGTGCACATCAAACGTCACGCCAGGATACCGTTTGCGCACGCGCGCGCAAGCAGTTGCGACGATTGCGAACGCTCGCGTTTCTCCCGCGCCGATGTGTATGGTGCCGACTACGCTACTTTCGGGCATGGCCACCTCGTCTTCGGCCTTCTCTGCTAGGGCGAGGATGTCGAGGGCGTAGCGGTAGAGCACTGCGCCGCGATCGGTCGGCTCGATGCCGGCCCTGCCTCGCGTAAAAAGCGGGACTCCCATTTCCGTTTCCAGTTGTGCGAGTTGGCGCGAGAGCGTGGGTTGCGTAACGTGCAAAACCTTCGCGGCGTTCGAGATGGATCCTTCGTCTACAACAGCGACGAAATACTTTAGAACTCGCAGCTCCATGGTGCCTCCCCATGCCTATGTATATGCCTATGGAGCATGGATAATTGCTCAATATAGCCATTGGAAATATTGACCCCACCATACCAAAATAGAGATGGAGATAAAAGCCTCGAGAAGGAAGTTGACCGTGGAAAAGAAACATTTGGACATTCGGTACGTGGTGGTGGCGGTTGCCGTCTGCCTCATGGCTTGTGGAACCATGGGACTTCCCAACGCGTATGGAGTTTTCTATACGCCTATGTCGGACGCGCTTGGGGCCGGACGTGGCGCCGTTACTATGCACATGTCCATTTCCAACCTCGTCATCGGGCTGTTCACGCCCATCGTGGCGCGCTCGCTTGCGCACGGACACAAGATGCGCAACGTGCTGATGGTGGCAACTGCGCTTGTTCTTGTCTCCGGCGTGGTCATTGCGTTCGCGCCGAACACGTTGATTATGGACGTGGCGGCGGTTGTGCGTGGCGTTGGCTTTGCGGCGGTGGCCATGTTCATCATTACCCTCTATATTGGTAACTGGTTCCAAAAGGGCCGCGGCACCATTACGGGCATCGCGCTTTCGGGCTCGGGCATCGGATCGGCCATCGCGAGTCCCATCGTTACCGCCTGCATTCAGAACTTTGGGTATCAGGTGGCCTACCTTGGCTTCGTCGCCTTCACGGTGATAACAATTCTGCCGGTTATGCTCTTTTGTCCGCTCACGCCCGAAGAGGTTGGGCTCAAGCCGTACGGTGCGGACGAAGTTGACGAGAATCCCGAGGATAACAAGGCCACCGCGCCGGCCAGCGAGGACCTGGGCCTCAAGCTCGTACTTCTCTCGCCGACCTTCATTGTGCTGGTGGTGTTCGTAATCGCCATCGTGCTCATCACCACGCTCTCGGGCCACATGGCCTCGCTCGCCCAGGATTATGGCTACAGCGCGCAGGTGGGAGCGCTGCTCCTCTCGGCGTCTATGGTGGGCAACGTCGTGAGCAAGTTTGCCCTTGGTGCCATCGCCGACCGCATTGGCGCCTTCCGCGCGTGCGTAATCTCGCTCGTCACGACGCTCGTCGGCTTGCTGCTCATCCTGTTCAACTTTGGTGGCCAAGCGGCGCTTTTGGCCTCGGGCTTCCTTTACGGCACGTGCTTCTCCATTGGGTCGCTGGGCATATCGTTGCTCACTCGCTACATCTTTGGCGACGACCAGTACGCGGACGCCTATTCCACCATTTCGCTTGTGACCAGCGTCGCCTCTGCCTTGGGCGTTGTCGCAGCAGGACTTGCCTACGATGTGACAGGCTCGTACGTGGCGCCCATCATTGCGGGCATCGTGCTCGTTGGCGTTGCCGGCGGATGCTTGGCCTACCTGCGCTGGCGCGTTACCACACGTCCCTGGGAAAAGCGCGTGCGTGCGTAGGCGCTTGCGCGAAAGGTTTTGTCTCATCCGAACAGATAAGATCCGAACAGATAAGATTCGTAAGGAAAGGAGTTGCAATGCAGTACACGACGCTTGGCAGGACGAACATCGAGGTAAGCCGTTTTTGCTTGGGATGTATGGGCTTCGGCGAGGTGCGGGAAGGCGCTCTGCACACGTGGACGCTCGGGCCCGACGACACACGAGCGATAATCGCGCAGGCGATTGACGCTGGCATCACGTTTTTCGACACGGCCATGGCCTATTCGTTTGGCACGTCGGAGGAGTACGTGGGGGAGGCCCTGCGCTCGCTGGCCCCGCGCGACCAGTGGGTGATCGCCACCAAGTACTCGCCGCGCATGCCCGCCCAAATTGCCGAGCAGCCCGAGCTCAGCGGTGGCGACTACATTGCTCAGTGCATCGACAACAGCCTTCGCCGGCTGGGCGTAGATACAATCGATTTGTATTACATGCACAGCTGGGACTATAACACGCCACTTGAGGAGAGTCTTGAGGCGCTTAACGCGGCCGTGGAGGCGGGCAAGGTTCGCGCGCTTGGCGTGTCGAATTGTCATCCGTATCAGCTGGCGCGTGCGAACGATATTGCGCAGGCCCACGGCTGGGCGCGATTCGAGGCCGTGCAAAGCCACATGAACCTCATTTTCCGCGAGGACGAGCGCGAGCTGTTGCAGCTTTGCGCCGAGGACGAGGTGGCCACGGTGCCCTATAGCGCGCTTGCGGCGGGACGTCTTGCGCGCAAGCCCGGCGAGACGAGCAAGCGTTTGGAGCAGGACGCCTTCGCTAAGGGCAAGTATGATGCGACGGCTGAGCAGGATGGGGTAATTATCGCCCGAGTTGCCGAGGTCGCAGAGAAATACAACACGACCATGACTGCCGTTTCGCTCGCATGGCTGCTCACCAAGGTGACAAGCCCTGTGGTGGGTGCTACCAAGCCGCATCATTTGGAGGGTCCGGCTGCGGCGGCGGATCTCGTGCTCGCGCCGGAGGACCTCGCGTATTTGGAGGAGCCGTACGTGCCGCACGCGCTCGTGGGCGTGATGGCGCAGAATCGGCGATAACATGGGCTGTGGCCAGTCTGCGCTGATGCGTGCCGGCCTCGCTCGGCCGTGTGACTGGCGCCCGCCGGCGCTTTCGTCGACGGAGCTGTTGGCCATGCGGCTAGCGCTGCGAGCGTGCCGTTGGGTTCGTCGGAGTTGGTTTAACAATACATGAGGAGTGCAAAAAATGAGTAATAAACTAGTAGCGTATTTCAGTGCAAGTGGTACTACGGCGGCCGTGGCGCGGAACTTGGCGCAGGCCGTAGACGCCGACCTGTTCGAGATTGCGCCTGCGACTCCGTATACGAGTGCGGACCTTAACTGGCGAGACAAGGGCAGCCGGACTTCGTTGGAGATGAACGACGAGTCGTGCAGGCCGGCCATCGTGGGTTCTGTGAGTGGCATGGATTCGTACGACGTAGTGTTCGTGGGATTCCCCGTTTGGTGGTACGTCGAGCCGCGCATCATCGATACCTTCCTCGAGGCTTACGACTTTGCCGGGAAAACCGTGGTCCCCTTCGCCACGAGCGGTGGCAGTGGCCTCGGCAAGGCTCCGGCACGCATGCAAAAGCTTGCTTCGGGCGCGCGTGTGCTTGCCGGCGGCACACTCAACGGACGTCCGTCGCAGGCCAGGCTTGCGCAGTGGGCCAACGGAGCGATTGACGCGTAGGCCGGGTGCGCCGTACAGGTTGGTTCGTCGTCCGATTCCACCCCAGTTGGTCATGTCATACGGTTTACCGCATCTGCACAAGGTCCGCTGCAAGCCGCTTACGTAAGGTCTCCGCTGCCCACGGCGCACTGTTCCTTGACCAACGCAAACAACGCCCGTATGCGTTCCGGTGCGTCGGAGCGCATACAGAGCCAAAACGTTACGTGTGCTTCGGGGTCGGTTATGGGAATCGCACGGCGCGACTTATGCCGATTGGTGTTTTCCGGGGCGTTCGTGGTGAAGGTAAGCAAGGTAGACGTGCGCATCTGCTGAAGGAAGATGGTACGGTCTGGCTGGGTTACGAACTGCGCATGGGGCATCATGCGCGTGTGGACGTCGTGCCAAAAGCCGATGCCCCCATATACCAAAAATGCCTCCCCATCGAGCTCGGCAAAGCTTACCGACTCGCGTTCGTGCAACGCGTGATTGGTCGGTACGTTGGCGTAGAGGTCCTCGTGCATGAGGAAGCACGATTGGATGGTGGGCAATGCAGGGCGGTGGGCCACGATGGCAAGGTCGCAGGCGCCGTTGAGCAGCTGCGACATTGTCTCTTGCTCCGTAGCTATGTCGGGCTCCACGATTGCGGTAGGACACTGTTCCAGAGTGATGGCACTCAAGCGCCAGGTGGGTGCGGGTGCCACGCTCGTTACGCGAATCGTGCGCTCGCGCTTTGCCAGGGATGCAAACTCATCGCGTAGACGACGCTCCTCAGCGAGTATGAGTTGGGCGTGGCTTAGCGCGATTCGGCCAGCGGCGTTTATCTCCATGGAGTTCCGAGTGCGTTTGAAGAGCGGCTGTCCCAAGTCGTCTTCAAGGCGGCGCATCGAGCGCGAGAGGGCCGACTGCGAAATGTGGAGCCTCTCGGAGGCTCCCGCAAGCGTTCCCGTTTGCGAAATCATGTCAAGCTGTCGTAGTTGCTCAAGTTCCATGATCATCCTCCATTCGAACATCGGCGAGACGCATTCGTTTGCGAGCGCGTCTCGTGGGGCGTGCCCCGCGCGAGGCAAGCTCTGGGAGGCATGCCTGGTGAGCAATTATCACATTGCGTCAAACGCAATCTAGACGTCCCCGATTGCAGTGTACAACATGCGCGGAGGCGTGCATAATGGAGTTCAAGGAAAAGCGCAACGACGCACGCGAGAAAGGAACTTATTATGGCAAAGACATGGATCATCACTGGTTGCTCGGCAGGCGGTATTGGCGAGGGCATCGCGCGCGCGGTTCTCGAGCACGGCGACAACGCGGTTGTGACGGCGCGCACGCCTGAGAAGGTGCAAGGCATCGTGGACGACTATCCCGAGCAGGCACTGGCGGTGGCGCTCGACCTTGGCGAGCAAGCTTCCATCGACGCATGCTATGAGGCGGCCGTCGAACGATTCGGCCAGGTAGACGTGCTTGTGAACAACGCCGGTTACTGTTATCGAAGCTCCGTGGAGGAGGCCGATCCGGCGGGAGTCCAGGCGATGTTCGACGCCAACTTCTTTGGCATGGTCGCCATGATAAAGAAGGTGCTGCCCGCCATGCGCGAGCGTAAAGACGGCGCCATCGTAAACGTGAGCTCCATCGGTGCGGTGCGCACGGGTGCCGCTTCCGGATACTACGCTGCAACTAAGGCCGCGGTCGAGCTCATGACCGAGGGCCTTCGCGCCGAGGTGGCGCCGCTTGGCATTAAGGCAATGATCGTGGAGCCTGGCGCGTTTCGCACGCACTTCTACGACACCTCGCTCAAGGGGTCCGAGAACACCGTTGGCGACTACGCCGAAACCGCTCACAAGCGTTCGGTGGCGCAAAACGTCAACATGCGCCAGCAGCCGGGCGATCCCCTCAAGGCCGGATACCCCATCATCAAGGCCATTGAGGCCGACGATACTCCGCTGCGGCTCTACCTTGGTTCCGATGCGCTGGCTGCCGTGCGCGGCGCGTTGAATGCGCGTCTCGAAGAGCTCGAGAAGTGGGCAGAGGTTTCCAAGACCACCGACTTCGACGCGTAGCCGCGACTCCGGCGGGTGGCCACTACCTCGAAGTATGGCCACCCGCTGAAGTACTCTTGGTCACCTCAAGAGCAGGGGCGGGCACCCGGGCATCCAAGCTCTCGGGCACCTACAGCTCGTACGAACCGTACCCTTCAATGGCCTTGTCGATCGTCGCCTTACCGTTCGCGACGTCGTAGGCCGCGACGCGGTACTGGATGGTGGCTTCGTCGGCGAGCCCCACTTCGTGAGTGGCAATAATCCGGCTTGGGTCGATTGCGCTGAAGGGAGCGTACGCGCCGTCGTAGGAAAGGTCGGGCGTTACCGTGAGCAGGTGTTTCGCACGCGCGATGTCGTTGAGCTCCTGCGGATTCATCAAAAAGCGCATGAACTCGTTCGCCATCTCGAGATTCTCGCTATCCTTGTTGACCGCGAACTGTACCGAAGGCTTGTCGAGCAGGCAAGGACCATCGTCGGTGAGCGTGAACGGATGGAGGGCGTACGAGAACGGATGGGCAACAAACGCTTCAGACTGGCTCTCACGCTTGGCCGTGCCCGACGCCGTATCGCCCGAGCACAGCACCATGGGAATGTCGCCTTCGAAGAACCGCAGGATGAGTGCGTTGTAGCCATCTTCAAGTTCGTTGCAAACGTCGAGGTTAATGCACCCCCTCTTCATAAGGCCGTCTACCTTCTCGAGAACGGGTCGCATGTATTCACCTGCCGCGGGGTCGAGCGAGTTGAGCTTTTCGACCATCTCGGGGTTCTTGGAAGCGTTGGTGTACATGAGCTCGCCCACGAGGTTGCCGTAGGAAGACGCCACGTTGTGACACAACATGGGGGTGGGATACCCGGCCTTGTTGAACGTGTCGCACGCGGTCAGTAGCTCCTCGTAGGTCGTCGGTATGCTCAGCCCCTCCTTTTTAAAGAGGTCTTCGTTCACGAGGATGCCGGAAGTGCTGGAGAAGACGGGGGCCATGGGGCACGCTCCCGTCTCGTCTTTGCACAGCAGGCTCGGGCGCACACACGAAAGGTCGATGTTCAGCGCCGGATCGGAGAGGTCCTCGGCATGCTCGAACAGCTCACCATAATTGCTGGATTCCAGCATGAAGTCGTGTGCGAAAAAGATGTCGGGTGCATCCTTCGACTTAATAACGGTAGAAATAAGGTTGTTGTAATCATCGATCTTGGTGTAGCTCAGCTCGACGTCGGGGTAATACTCATTGAACTTGTCGAATTCGGCCTCGAGCGCCTCGAAATTATCGTAGCTGCCGCCAACGGTAAGGGTGCATTTCGTGGCGGTGTCGAGCGAGGGGGTAAAGCTCTTCTGCTCGGCTGCTTGCTCCGACGACGCTCCCGACGCCGATCCCGAAGATTCCGGCGACGCGCCGCAGGCCACCAACGCGACCGAGACGATCGCAACCAACGCAACGAGCAAACAACGTACCTTGGACTTTTTCATAACCTGCCCTCCTTAACCTTACTTATCTCCTTTAGAACGAGCTGAATATCCAATGGCTTGGCGAGGTGTCCGTTCATGCCGGCATCCAAGCACAGCGCCACGTCTTCCGAAAACGCGTCGGCTGTCGTCGCGATAATCGGGATTCCCGAAACCCGCTTGTCCGGCAGCGCGCGAATGGCCTTCGAGGCCTCGATGCCGTTCATGACGGGCATCTGAACATCCATGAACACGAGGTCGTAGGCCCCCGGCTGCGACGCGACTAAGTCTACCGCGATTTGGCCGTTTTCGGCACGTGTAGCCTCAACGCCGTGCATGCCGAGCAACATGTTGATGATTTCCCAGTTTATGTCGTTGTCCTCGGCGACGAGCACGCGCATGCCCGCGATGTTGGAGTGGTCGTCGTCGCGTGCAACTGGCTCCGCAGACAAATGCATTCGCTCGTCAATCGCGTGGTACAGCGTGGACCTAAACAGCGGCTTCGAAACGAACCCGTCGACGCCGGCGTCCTTCGCGCTTTCCTCGATGTCGGGCCAATCGTAAGCCGAGATGAGGACTATCGGTGCTCGGCCTCCATCTAGGGCACGCATGCGGCGAACGAATTCGACGCCGTCCATCTCGGACATTTTCCAATCGACAATGACGACGTCGTAGCCATCGGGTGCACCATGCCGGCTCTCGGCCGACGCCCCGCCCTGCTCGGCAGCCAGCGTCCCTGGCTGGCCATCGGCCGGCGCTTCGGGCCGCTCCGCTACCTGCACCTCGTCGCGTGGCGTCATCATCGTGAGCGCCCGCGTGCCCGAAGTGGCCACATCGACGCGCGCGCCGAGCGAGTCGAGTGCGTGGCGGGCGGGTTCGAGCGTGGCTGCATCGTCGTCGACGAGCAGCACGGCGACGGATTCAAGCGTCAGGTCTTCGTTCCCGCCCTCTTCCTCGGTTTCGGCCTCTTGCGGCGCAACGGGCACGTCGAGGGTGACGGTGAACGTCGTTCCCTTGCCCAGCTCGCTCCAGCACTCGATTTTGCCTCCCATGAGGTCGACCATCTGCTTGGTAATGGCCAATCCGAGGCCCGTGCCCTGTACCTTGTTAACGCGACTATCGGTTTGGCGCGAGAACGACTCGTACATGTGCTCCATAAACTCTTTGCTCATGCCCATGCCCGTGTCGGCAACGCGGTAAACCAAACGTACGGCGCCGTCCACCTCGCTTGCCAGCTCCCGCAAGTCAACGGCGACGCTTCCGCCTGCCTCCGTATACTTGAGCGCGTTCGACAAAATATTGATAAATACCTGATTGATGCGCAGCTGGTCGGCATAAAGGTGCTCGTGCTCCATGTAGTTAATGCGAAAGTGGAAGTCGATGCTTTTGTCTTTTACCATGGGTTGCGAAATGTTAACGAGGTTCTCGGTTACCTCAACAATCGAGAAGACGACCGGCGTGAGGGAGAGCTTGCCGCTTTCCACCTTGGAAATGTCCAGAATGTCGTTGATGAGCGTGAGCAGGTGATTACTCGCGAGCTCGATTTTATGCAAGCTGTTCTTTACGGTGGCCGGGTCGTCGACGCTTCGTTGTGCTATGGTCGTCAGTCCCAAAATCGCGTTCATGGGCGTGCGGATGTCGTGGGACATGGTTGAGAGAAAATCGCTCTTTGCGCGATTTGCCGCCTCGGCGTCCTTCGCGGCCTCGTCCAGGCGCACGTTGAACCAGTTCATAAAGGCCATGTCGCAGATGAGCAGGAACAACAGGGCGCAGGCAACCCCGCCAACCAAAAACCAATCGACGGTGCTTCGATGCAAACCACTCGCTTGAATGTAGTTCAGGATGGTCCAACCTTGGTTCGCGCTGATGGGCGCATAGGCTATGAGGCATTCCTCCCCGCGCGAGTTTGTCATAAAAAACGAACCGCTCTGCGTCGACAAACGCTTTTGCAGCTCTTTGACCCCGGCCACATCGATTTGGTTGTACGATTTGAAAAACTCGATGAAGTTGCTGTTCTTGTACTCGTGGCCCTTAATTATGTAGTTGCTATCGCTGTCGATAAGCGAGACTTCGGCGTCGCTGTACCGGTCGATGGGAAACACCCATTTTTCCTGAAGCTTTTCCGTGGGGATGACGCGCAGGAGGACTGCTTCGCGCTGCCCCGACTCATCGTGGGGGTCCACAACCGAAATCTTGCTGCAAAACGCCAGCGACTGTATGCCATTCATAGGGTTGGTGTACGATCGCGAAACGTTGATGGCGCCTTCCTGCTCGGCAAGCTTGTCGGGCCGTATGGGGAGACCGATTGCCTTGTACGAAACGGCGTAGTCGTCTTTTGTGCCCGTCTTTGGGCGCGTCGAGAGCCCTTCGAGCGAGTCGTCTGCAAAAACGATGTGCGCGGAGTTGTCGGACGAGGCGTGTGAGGCCCTTATGAACGAAGCCGCCTCGTCTATTGTCATGGGCGTGTTGTTGATGTAGCGCGCCCATACGTCGCAGATGTTTTGCTCTCCTTCGAGGTAGTTGGCCGTCACCTGTTCCATGGTGCTGGTCGCCGTCTCGAATTGGCCCACCTCGGCGGCAATCGACTCGTTGGCCACCCGTTGTGCGTGCAGCAAAACAAAGCCCATAATGCCGAGCATCACGGCAACGTTTAGTAACACTATGAGATATCGCTTGTTCGCTATTTTCATCTCGGGCCTTTTCTGCATCGTGCAGGGGTATTATCTCATGCTTCACGCTGAGTTGTGGCGAGATAGTTTGTTCGTATGGGATTCGGGTACCGAAGCGAACGTTACATTTGCCTTTTCGGTGGCAAAATGCCCCCCGGACGGCTTAATATTAAAAACTATTCGCTAGGACTTATCGCATCGAACGCCCAGAACCAGCGGGGGAGCCGCCATGTTCGAAGATGGTGAAAACTTGAATTCTGTTATTGGAAAACGTCGCATCCTCATTGTGGGCGACGAGGCCATCAACCGCGAGATGCTTGGGGTTTTCCTGCGAGACCGGTACGAAGTACTCATGGCCGGCGACGGGGAGGAGGCCATGCGGCGCATATGGGAGTATCGCGAGACGCTCTCGGTAGTGCTGCTCGACCTCATGATGCCCGTTATGAGCGGCCAGGAGGTGCTGTGCCGCATGAAGGAGTTGCCCGACGTGCGCCACATTCCCGTTATTGTGGTCTCGGCGGACCTCACACAGGAAATCGAGTGCCTGAACTTGGGGGCGAGCGACTTCATTCAAAAGCCCTACCCCGAGGCTGGCGTTATTGCGGCACGTGTGCGCCGCACCATCGAGCTCTCGGAAGACCGCCAGATCATCCAGTCGACCGAGCGCGACCCGAAGACCGGCCTCTACAACCCGGAGTATTTCCTTAGCTACGCGGAGCAGTACGACCAGCATCACAAAGATGTGAGCACCGACGTCATCGTGTTTGACATCGATCACTTTTCCGTGCTGAACGAGCGCTTTGGCCGTACGTACGCCGATGAGGTGCTCAAGCGCATGGCAGATAAAATCCGCGAGTTTACTCACGATTCGGGCGGCATCGTCACGCGCAACGGGGCAGACGTCTTCGAGGCTTATTGCCCGCACCGCGATGACTACAAGAGCATGCTCGATCAACTGAGCCTGCATATTTCGGACGACCGAAGCAAGAGCCAGCCAATAGGCATTCGCATGGGCGTGTATGCGAATGTCGACAAGTCGCTCAACATCGAACGCCGCCTCAAACGTGCCCGCATGGCAGCCGATACCGTTCGTGGAAGCAAGACGCGCAACATCGGCGTTTACGATGACGGGCTGCTCAAGTCGGAGCTCCTCTCGCGGCGCCTCGTCGAGGACTTCGAAGGGGCCGTTGAGCGCGGCGAGTTCGTGGTGCGTTACCAGCCCAAGTTTGAGATTCAACATGATGTGCCCTCGCTCGCTGGTGCCGAGGCGCTTGTTCGCTGGCAGCATCCCGAACTGGGACTGCTGAGTCCCGGCGTGTTCGTGCCACTCTTTGAGGAGAACGGCCTCATTCAACGGCTCGACCGCCTCGTGTGGGAGGAGGCGGCCCGGCAGACGCAGGTGTGGAAGCAAACCTTTGGATGCTGCGTGCCCATCTCGGTAAACGTATCGCGCGTCGACATGTACGCAGCCGACATCGTGGAGGTGCTGCAGGGCATTATTGACCGCTACGAGCTCGATGCGAGCGAGTTTCATCTTGAGATAACTGAGTCGGGCTATGCGGAGGATTCGGCGCAGCTTGTGGAGACGGTCGGACGACTGCGTTCGATGGGGCTCGTTATTGAGATGGATGACTTCGGTACGGGCTATTCCTCGCTCAACATGTTGGCAACGCTTCCCGTCGACGTGCTCAAACTCGACATGCGCTTTGTGCAAACGGCGTTTTCCGAGGAGGCAGATAACGGTGCTCACATGCTCGGCGCCGTGGTCGATATTGCGCGGCACTTGGCCGTGCCCCTCATTGCCGAGGGAGTGGAGACCCAAGAGCAGCTCGACGAGCTCAAGGCCATGGGCTGCGACATGGTGCAGGGGTTCCTGCTCTGCGAACCTCTCCCGCCGGAGGGGCTGGCGACGCACATGGAACGATTGGCAGCGGGCAGTGCCGGGAGTGGGGCCAAGGGGCAAGGAGGCATGCGCGGCGACGAATCGACCGAGCCTTCCGCTCTCTCTTCTGAGCGCAAGGGCTGGTGGGAGCGCCTTCCGGCAATCTCGCTTCGGCATGCGGAGCTGGTGGCCGTGATCGTTGCGGTAATCGTTGCGATTGCAATTGTTTTTGTCTCCTTAAACGTCAGACAAGGGATTACCAATGTTGAGGCTGCCAACGAGCGCTTCATCCTTGCCCAACGGGCGGCCACCGACCTCGAGATGGGGTCCGATTATCTTACCGAGAACGTGCGCAGCTTTGTGATGACGGGCGACATGCAATACCTTGAGAATTACTTCGAGGAGCTTGACGTTACCAAGCGCCGAGATGGAGCCGTGCAGAGCTTGGAAGAGCTTCTTGGCGACCACGATGCTCTTGACGATTTGCGGAAGGCGCTGGACTATTCCAACGAGCTTGTCGTCTTCGAGGATCAGGCGATGAAGCTTACGCTCCTCGCAAAGGGGTACGACGAGGCGAGCATGCCCGAGGGGCTGCGCGGTGTGCAGCTGAGTTCCGAGCAGATGCTTCTCGCGCCGGAAGGAAAGCGTGGACTTGCCCAAGACCTCGTGTTTGGCGACTCCTATGCGGAGTACAAGACGCACATCAAATATTATGCTGCCAGATGTACCGATGCGCTCATCGAGAGCTCCGGGCAGCTGAGGAGCGAGACCTCGAACGAGATGGACACCTTGCTCACAATCCAGTCGCTCTGCACGCTGGCCATGCTCATCATTGTTCTTTGCATCGTGGTGTTCATCTTTGGCTGGATTCAGCAACCGCTGGCGCGTATGGTAGAGAACATGCGTCGAAAAGAGTTCGTGAACCCTGCCGGGGCCAAGGAGCTGCGCTTCGTTGCCGATACGTACAATTCCATCTTTGAGGACAACCGCAAGCAGTTCGACCGACTTAACTATCTGTCCATGCACGATGCCCTTACCGGTCTCTACAACCGTAAGGCCTACAACATCATGAAGCGCGAGCTGGATCTTTCGAGGGTTGCGCTACTCATGGTGGACGTAGACAAGTTCAAAACGGTGAACGACACCTACGGGCACGACGTGGGTGACCTGGTGCTCGTGCGCGTTGCCGAGGTCTTGCAGTACAGCTTCCGTGCGGACGACCTTGTGTTCAGGTTGGGCGGTGACGAGTTCGTGGTGATTATGCTAAACGTCGATAGCTCCATGCGCGAGGAGGTGCATCGCAAGATTGAGCAGGCCAACCTCATGTTGCAAAAGCCAACAGGCGACCTGCCGCCAACCTCGCTCAGCGTAGGCGCGGCTTTCGCCGATCGCCAGAATCCCGAGGGCGACATCTTTAAGGATGCGGATACTGCGCTGTACCGCATGAAGGAGTCGGGTCGCTGCGGCTGCGTCATATATTAGTGAAGCATGTTGGTGGTCATGCTGCGAGCACGTCGTGGCGAATGCGCTTCCCGACGTGCTCGCAACATCGGAGACTGCGCAGCACTCTGTGAGGGGGACGGTACGCTTTGCGCGGTTTTCTTGTCTACTGACCTCAGTATAATAGAATCCGAGATTGCTCGTGGAGCGAAGGGGGGTAGGCATGGAGCGGAAGAAGATCGGCATTGGGTACGAAGACTATAAGCGGATGATCGACGACGACTGTTATTACGTGGATAAGACGCTTCTTGTTCGAGATATTCTTAAACAAGGCGGGATGGCCACCCTTCTCACTCGCCCAAGACGCTTCGGCAAAACCCTGGCCTTGTCCATGCTGAGGACGTTCTTCGAGGCGGAGATCGACTCGGACGGGAGCCTGTGGACAACAGCAGGTACTTTGTGGGAATGAAGGTCATGGGCTGTGGCGAAGAGGTGCTTTCCAAGATGGGAAAGCACCCGGTCATTAAACTGTCTCTGAAGTCCGCAAAGCAGCCGGATTTTCGAACCGCGATGCTGCGCATCCGGGATCAGATTGTATCTATCGCTTGCTTCGGATGTGTCGCGGGTGCGCCTTTCCCCGCGGACGACTCTGCGCGCCACGCTACGAGTCTCGCGCCACGGGTGCACCGTGTGCTTTGGATACAATGTAACTGCTTGCAACCAGCGCGTTTGGCGTCCCAATAATGCTAATGGGTGCCAAACGTGCCATTTAGCAGACAAAACCACGGCCAAGGTGGCCCAAACGGCACCCATCGTTGAAGTTGGGTGCCAAACGGCCCATTTGCGACCCGAATCGGCGGGCGAAATGTCCCAAACGACACCCAACCCTGGCAACGGCCAAAACGCCGCGGGCGAATCGCGCCGCGGGCACGCTTACTCTTCCGGCCTTGCGCGCCGGCGGAGCAGCGTAATAAACACAATGGCCAATGCGAGGCAAACGATGGGCGGCACCACGGCGCTTTTGTTTAAAACGTCGCAAAAGCGCGTGCCCAAGAAGGCGCCAAAAAAGAAGACGAGAATAACGCTGAGGAACTTCGCGGCGTGCGCGAGCTTTTCGGGGTCGTGTTGCAGGGTCCCGGCGTAGAGTGCGTCAACGAACTTGCGCAGGTTGCCCGTAGACATCGTGGTTGCGATGGCATCACCGCGGAAAGTGGAAAAGGCCTCGTACTGCATGGCAGCAACGAAACTCACGATGCAGTTGGCGAGTGCGTTGTTCTGTGGCTCCAACGGAATGAGGCCTACGATTGCGAGGGCAACGATTTCGGTGGCGAGCACGGCTCGGCGCTTGAGGCGCATGCCATGTTCCTCGAGTTTCTCTTGTATGGTGAGGGCGGCAAACAGCCCCAGCGCGAAGGTGAGGATGGGCAGCAGGAATTGCAGGTACGTCGCGCTTTCGCCGTGCGCGAGTGCGATGGCAAGCTTTACGATGTTTCCCGTCTGGGCGTTCGCGAAAACCCCTCCTCGCTCGAAGTACGTGTACGCGTCGAGGTACCCGCCCACCAAGGTGAGCGTGTAAGCTACGCGCATGCGCTGAGAAGGCAGGAGTGCGCTCTCGTTTGCCGCCACGTTTGTCCTTTCGTCCGGCCCGTCTCGTGTCGCTCCATTCTACCCGAGTGCGGCGCGACGGGCCCTCAAGGAGCTTGTCTCATGTATAGTAATGATATTTCACGCATTGCAAATCGGATTGGAGCCGACATGAAGAGTGGGTTACGTCGCTTGCTGGCGATTGTTGTGAGCGTTGCGTTCGTGGCGGGATGCGCCATGCCGGGAGAATCTGGGCGGACAGGGTCGAGCGAGCCGGAAGGGCCGGGCGCAACTTGGCCGGTCGCCTCAGTTGCCACGAAAGAACCCGGCGGGACGCCGTGGAAGGCATGGAACATCCGTGGTGCGATGACAAGCGACACGCAGGTGCGGCTCGAAGACGACTTTTACACGGCCGCAACGCGTGACTCCATTCTGCAAAGAAACGAGCATCCCAACGGCTCGATGTCGGTGGACTTCGACCGCGAGTACGAAATCGCCGACGAGATGTTCGATTTTCTCACAAGCGACAATCGAGGTTCCGACGAGACGCAGCACGACTTGGATTGCTTACGTTCGCTTTACGACCTATACCAAAACTGGGAAGAGCGCGATGCCGACGGGGTCGAGCCGGTTCGTCCCGTCGTGGAACGGCTGCGTTCCATCAAGACGATTGACGAGTTCACCGAGTGGTTGTGCTCCGACGACTTTAGGCTTACGGGCCAATGGATTGTGAACAGCCAGGAAAACACGACGGAGACGAACATCTCTCTGTTTGCGTTGGAGCTCTACAACGATGTGGATGGCGAGATCGTTGACCCCGGCGATTACGTAGTGGTGGCCAACCGTCCCGTGTTTTCTCTTGCTCCGTTCGACTGGGACGACGAGGACGTGCTAAACGGCGGAAAGGTGGACGAGGAGTGTTTGCAACAGCTGCGCGAAGCTTCGAATACGGTCGACATTGCTTACAGGATGCTGCAACACATGGGTTTCAGCGAGGACGAGGCTGCCGACATCGTGGCGGGCGCTGCCGCCCTGGAGGCCGTTATTGATGAAAGTGTTGATTCCGAAGGTGACACGTACGCTATGTATTCTCATGACGAGTTTGCCGCAGCATGCGAGGGCGGTTTTCCGCTCAACCGCATCGTGGACGCCTATGGGTACACGGATGCTAGCGCGTACGTAATGAACGATCCAACGTATTTCGAGGAGATGGGCGACTTCTATACGCAGGACAACCTCGAATTCTTGGTGTCGCACGCTCTTACGAGTTTGGCCTTCCAGTGCAGTACTCTGCTCGATTCCGAGGCGATGGGGATTGCCTATGACGCCCACGGTGACGACTACATTAGCGACGAGCTGCTGGAGGCGGCGGCGGAACAGGCGGAAGAGGAGGGTCAGTCTGAGTCTGCCGGGGTCGACTCAACAGCCGACGCCGTGCCAGACATGACCGAGGAGGAATACGCGGCGTTTGTCCGCCACGATGGGATGGCGTATCTGCGCAGTGCGTTGCCCACGAGCTTCGCCAAGGTGTATGTGGAGAACTTCTACGATCCGCACACAACGGAGGAAGTCGACAGCATGGTAAAGCGCTACATTGCCGCCTACGAAAAGATGCTTATGGCCGAGGACTGGCTCTCGCTCGAAACGCGCCAGCAAGCAGTAGAGAAACTCCGCGCCATGAGGGTGTACCTCGCGCATCCTAGCAAGTGGGCGCCAACGAACACGCTACGTATTGCCTCGCACGACGAGGGCGGGTCCCTGTTTACGCAAACCCGGTCCCTCGCAGCATACGACTTGGAGCAGGAGCTCTACATGCTTCGCCATCCTGAAGAAGGTGAGTACTGGCGCAACTGCATGGATGTGAATGCGTACTATTCGGTTGGCACTAACTCAATAACGATTGGCGCGGGGATTCTGGGTGGTATCTACTGGCCCGAAGGCGGTTCGTTTGAAGAGAAGCTCGCGGGGATGGGCGTCACCATTGGCCATGAGATAAGCCATGCCTTCGACAACACCGGTGCATATTTCGATAAAAACGGTGCGTACGAGTCATGGTGGACCGAAGACGATCTCGCCGCGTTTGAGCAGCGCGTCCAGCGCGTCGTGGAGTGTTTCGACGCCATCGATCCCGATGGAAACGGGCCGTACGACGGTGCGAATGTTTGCGACGAGGCGATTGCCGACATGGGCGGAATGAAGGTATCGATGGCGGTGGCGTCCGAGGAAAAGGCGTTTGACTACGATGCGTTCTTCCGTGCCTATGCTAACGGCTGGTCGTCGGTACCGACGCCGGAGTACATTGCCTTGCTGCTCGAAGTCGACACCCATCCCGTCGATAGTCACCGCGTGAACGTGCCCGTGCGCGAGACTGACGAGTTTTACAAAACATACGCCATTGAAAAAAGCGATGGCATGTGGCTCGATCCCGCCCAGCGCGTTTCGGTGTGGTAGGTCGCTGCGGGGCGTTTGACACCTGCAGCCCAAACGGCGCCCGACCTAACCCCAAACGGCGCCCGACCTTCGTAATGGGTGCCGTTTGGGCCATCTGGCCCGCCGATTCGGGCTGCAAATGGGCCGTTTGGCACCCATCCTCAAAGAGCCGCCGTACGTTGCCCAGTCGCCTTTTCGGCTACGGCTCCACGACGCCCCGCTGCGTAAACTCGAGTACGCGGTCGCATGCCGCGAGCGCTGCGGGACGATGTGCCGCCACAATCACCGTACGACCAGACAAGTCTCGTAAGTTGGCAAGCAGCTGCGCCTCGGTCGTTGCGTCGAGCGCGCTAGTGGCTTCGTCTAGCAGCAGGATGGGAGCGCCCGAAAACACTGCGCGGGCAACAGATACGCGCTGCATCTGCCCTTCCGAAAGCCCCGCGCCACGCTCGCCAAGACGGGTGTCGAGTCCTTTGGGGAGCTTACGGACGAATTTGTCTGCGCACGCCGTGTGAAGGGCTGCCCAAACCCGAGCATCATCCGAGGCCGATTCGGGCTTGCCGAGAGCCACGACCTCGCGAAGCGACCCTTCAAGAAGTTGGTTGCCCTGAGGCACGTAGGCAAACAGTCGCCGCCAAGTAGCATCAACTGTCAATCGGAGCCATCCTCCAGGTGCAAATACACCTCGCCCGCATCGGGTCGGTGTGCTCCCATGAGCAGTCGCAGGGCCGTGGACTTTCCGCAACCGCCGTGTCCAGCCAACGCCACGAACTCGTGTTTGTGCACCTCGATTGAAATTCCTGCAACCGCCGCCAGCATGCCCTCCTTGGAAAGTGCTGCCACGTCCTCGGTGGCGGGCCAATAGGTGTACGAAACGTTCACGGCCACGCACGACCCATGCACGAGCACTACGCCGTGTGCAGGCATCGCCTCCGCGATTTTGCGGTACACGGCGAGCGTTTCCAGGTAGGCGTCCGTGTAATCGTTGGGCGTACGCTCGGCGGTAGCGTCGGCGGCATCCGAACGCTTGCGCTCGAAGTCTATGTCGCCCTGCGTGGTGTGCACCGCAAAGTTGGGCTCGCCGCTGCTGCGATACTCATGGCATAGATCGTGCACGTCTGCATACAGCGATTCCACACGTACTGTCATCCCGGCAAACCTATACGTGCCCATCATGTGCTGCCTACGCCTCCCTTCGCACCTCGCTGGCGAACGAGATTATCTCGTTTTTTGCGAACAGGGCAAACGAGGCGATGGACATCATCATGATTCGACACGTAGCTATGCTTGGAACGAGCCCAAGCGGGGACAGACCAAGAAAGGGGAGCCAAGCGACGGGTTTCTTCCAAACGTCCATGTCGTTGGTATGTGGGTAATTCTTGTCGCGCGTGGTGGGTATCATAGTAGCTATGGCGAGGCCAGTCTCTGTTCTGAAAGGAGGTTCAAACATTGACAACCCCAGGCGTGGTCTTTACAAAAGATTGGGTCGTGGACTTTATTTTGGATATTGCGGGATATGTTCCGGAGAGGAGCCTTACTTCGGGGTGCGTTATTGAGCCATCGTGTGGCGATGGTGCATTCTTGCGACGAATAGCGATGCGACTCTGCGAGAGCGCACGTCGCGAGGGCGTGCTCAGTGTAGAGGGCCTTAGGCATTGCGTGCGCGCGTATGATTTAAGCCAAGCTTCCGTAAACAAAAGTCGACGTGCGGTGTGTGGCATCCTTGAGCACTGGAATCTTACTCCGAAGCAGTCAAAACAGATTGCAAATGCCTGGATTCGGGAGGGAGACTTTCTCCTTGCTAATGTGCCAAAAGCGCGCTGGGTGGTTGGCAACCCGCCCTATGTTCGTGCGGCTCTTGTACCAAGAGAGCGCCGAGAGCTGTATGCGCAAAGGCTCACGTGCTGCACGATGGGGTCCGACCTCTATGTTGGCTTCTTCGAACAGGGCCTCAACGCGTTGGTGGATGGCGGTTCCCTTTGCTTTATCTGCTCCGATCGCTGGCTCCAAAATCGATACGGGAGTCGTCTCCGCTCGTTCGTCTCCGATGGATATAGCCTTGACGTTCATGTGCGGATGCATGGAGTGGATGCCTTCGAGGATGATGTTGCGGCATATCCTGCGATTTCGCTTATCCGAAGAGGGACGGGAAGGCCGACGCGATACATAGATTGCAGTCCCCAGTTCTCTTGGCGTGACGTTGGGGTCGCGAAGGAGTGGCTGCTGACTAAGGGTGCGGCATTGGGGGATGCGTCTTCGGAGGACGCGGCTCTGGCTGTGGAAGGTGCGGCTTTAGAGGGTGTGCCTTCGGCGCTAACAAATGCCTCCGCAGCTATATTACCGTCTCTCGCGGGGTCGAAACCTGTCCCTCTCGCGTCGCCCGAACTACTTCGGCTTCTAAGCGACTTAGATAGCAAATACCCGTCTTTGGAGGAGGCGGGCGTGAAGTTGGGCATAGGTGTGGCTTCGGGGTGCGACGAGGTGTACATTACGGAAAACCCCGAGTTGGTAGAAAAGGATCGCATGCTTCCCCTGTTTTTTATGAGAGACTGGCGGGCGGGAAACCATAGGGGAACGAAGTGCCTTGTGAATCCGTGGAACGACGATGGGACTCTTGTGGACCTCGACGATTACCCGAGGCTAAAGGACTACCTTCATAGGAATGAGGAGAAGATAAAGGCTCGTAGGGTGGCGAAGGACCATCCCGGCTCATGGTATCGGACGCTAGATAAGCCCGACCATTCGCTCATGGGTAGGGAGATGCTCCTCTTTCCGGATATGGCGGCGCGATCGGATCCTGTATACAGCGATGGTACGCGCTATCCTCACCACAACTGCTATTGGATGATTTCGAGCGAGTGGGATGTGAGGGCCCTTGGTGGACTGATGATGAGCGATCTTGTCGAAGGCTACGTCGATGCGTTCGGGGTGAAGATGCGCGGGTCGACGTTGCGCTTTCAGGCTCAGTATTTACGGCGAGTGCACATACCGTTGGCCGAAGAGGTTGACGACGAGACGCGAGCCGAGCTTGGGGAGGCGTTTGTTTGCGGAGATCGTGCCCGCGCGAACAGGGCAAGCAGGAGAGCGTACGGTTTGGAGGGTGTGGATGCGTGATGACGTAAAGGACGCAGTCCTGAACTGCGTGAAGTTTGCGGTAACAAAGGGGACTCAAAGCGGGCGTCACATTGCGCCGCTGACAGCAAAGATTGCGCAAGATATGAAACTTGTAGGCTACGATGAGGACTCGATATTCCTCGACGATGTTAACGTAACCCTTCCCGGCTGGTTTAGGCCTTCGAAGAGGTGGGACATCACCGCCTTTGAGGGTGGCGTGCTGGTTGCTGCCATTGAACTGAAGAGTATTAACGGCAGCTTTGGCAAAAACGCAAACAACCGGGTGGAAGAGGCACTGGGCAGTGCGTCGGATGTTGAATACGCGACGCATAACCACCTGCTTGAGCCGAATGACTTGCCGCCAAACTTTGGTTATGCGCTCTTGATTCGCAAGACTCCAGAGAGCACGAGGCCTTCGAGAATCGGTGCCAAATCGCGTTATGCATTCGATAAGGAGTTTGAAAACACATCGTATGTCGACCGCTTTACTATTTTGGGCAAGCGGCTGCTCCGCGAAAGAATTTACCAGGCGGTATGGGTTGCCGTCGTTGACCTCGAAAACGAAGTAGTAGAAGAGCCAGATCCGCTGATGACGTACGATAAATTTATAGCGCATCTTAAGGGGTGGATTGACGTCGTGAGGGCGTAGCGGCTGTATACCGAGGTTGTGCATCAATACTTTGCGTTGCTAGATGCTGCGCTTAGCACGTTCGCATGGACGCGATTGTTGTTACCTCAGGAAGGCCGATGTCGAGCCGTGCGGTATGATTTCTCTGTCCCGGCAACTCCACCCCCAACTCGCACTATGGCATCCCTGGCATAGAGGATGCGGATTGTGTTTGGTAGGGCCGTTTGGGATGAAAAACCCGCGCTAATTGGCGCCCTTGGCACACAGGATGCGGATTGTGTGCTGTGGGGGCAGCTGTCCCCAAAGATGCCAAAGCCGCGAGAATCCGAACGAATATACAATCCACCAGAAGTCGCACGACGCTGGGCAGTAATACGATTCGCGCGGCCCGGGGGCCGCGCGAATGCAAAATCCGTCAAAGCTTGAGTGTGTGTAACGGAAAGCCCGCCCGTTTTGGCTAGGGCAACGCGTTGCCAGCGGCGAGATAAATCTCGTACCATTCCTCGCGAGTCATCTCCCAGTCGCACGCTGCGGCGGACTTGGTGACGCGCTGGGCCTTGGTGGTGCCCACGATGGCCTGCATCTTGCCTGGTACTCGCAGCACCCAATTAATGGCTACGGCCGCGGCGGTTACGCCATGCTCTGTGGCGATGGTGTCCAGTGCAGCGTTGAGGTCTGCGTAGTCGGGATTCCCTAGGAACACGCCGCCAAAGTAGCCGTGCTGCATAACGCTCCACGCCTGTATTGCCATGCCTTTATCGTATGCGTACTCAAGAATGCCGCCGTCGCGCATTACACTGGCGTCGTTTTCCATGTTCACGTTGAGCGAGGCGTCCAGCATGGGCGTGAAGGCGCACGAGAGTTGCACTTGATTTGCGCAGATGGGGAAGGCCAGATAGCTCTCGAGCCTCCTTATTTGTGCGGGGTTCTGGTTGGACACGCCGAAGTCGATAACCTTGCCCGCATCGTGCAGCTCCTGGAAGGCCTGCGCAATCTCCTCGGGCACCATAAGTGCGTCCGGGCGGTGCAGCAGCAACGAGTCAATGTGGTCGGTTTTGAGCACGCGGAGACTATTCTCTAGGCTCTCGATGATGTGATCGTATGAGAAATCGAAGTAGTTGGCCTTTGCGCGCGGATGAGGACGGATGCCGAGCTTCGTTTGCAACCAAACGCGGTCGCGAAGGCCCGGGCGTGCGGCGAACGCTTCGCCAATAATGTGCTCGGAAGGTCCATATATTGGCGCGGTGTCTACGGCGTTGACGCCCGCGTCGAGCGCTGTCTCGATGAGCGTGGCCACCTCCTTCGGCTGCATTTGCGCAATGCGCATGGTGCCGAGCACCAGTTCCGAAACCTTGGCCTTGCCCGGCCCGAACTCAATGTAACGCATACTGTGCCCCCAAACGTTGTTCATTATATAAACGCTTTCTCAACTGTAGGAGTTGCGTTTATCGTATGCCATAGTTCTTCGGAGCGGTCTCGGATTCCATGGCGTGAGCGTGGTTAGCCCTGGCATGCCATCTAGACCACACGTTTTGGCAAGGCACGGCGAGCCGAGGCGCGGCGACCCGAGGTTACGCTATTTCCGGCGAATCTTGCGCACAGCCTTCTTACCGGTATCGATAACCTTGGGCTCTAAGTTTACGTCGGCGGGAGAAACGAGGTCGAGGCGGAGCGAGAGCTGCCTGAGCGCAAGGACGCTAACCACCGTGAGAATGGACGAAATGCGTTGGTCCCCAATGGTTACGTACATGCTCGCACAATAAATAATTGATCCCGCGACGGCGCAAAGCGCATAATAGTTCGATTGCCGGAAGACGTGTGGAACCTCTCCCAAAAACACATCGCGCAGCATGCCGCCACCGACGCCCGTAATGGTTCCCATGAGTACGACCGCCGAAAAGTGCAGGCCGTATGCAAGGGCTTTGTCTGTGCCGGCAATAACGTAGAGGGCAACCGACGCCATGTCGACCCACTCGTAAAGGTTGGGGAAGCGCCGCATGACGGTGGGGAAGCAAAAGCCGATGATTGCCGTCGTTACGCACAGGGGAATCGCAAGCTTGGAATCGAGGGCGTAGACGCTACCCGTTTGCATAATGGCATCGCGAAGCAGTCCGCCACCGAGTGCGCAGATAATACACATCGCGATGAAGCCTACGAGGTCGAGGCCGTACTTCTTGCCGACGAGCACCCCGGCAAATGCCCCAACGACGACAGCGGAAAGATCAAGCCAATCGGGTATCACGGCGCCTCCTTGGGCTGTTTTGTGGATTGCAAGCTGGCCCACTCGGTTCGTTCGCAGCTTAAACATAGTATAGCGCGCCGATGGCAAAGCGCACCAAGCCAAGAGAACGGGTGAACATGCTCTAGAGGCGGGCTGCCATGGCGGCGTGGCAGGCTTGCTGCGCGAGGCGTTTGTTTGCGACCAAAAAGCGTTGCGAGGGGCGAAATTGAATATTTGCATTCGCTATGCTGTGGGATATGCTATGTACGTTAGTGGTCGTATCGGTGGAAGTCAGGAGGAGCGAATGGAGAAAAAGAAGCCAGTTGTACCCATAGTCGTAACAGTTGTGGTGGCAATCGCCATTGGTATTGGCGCTTTCATCGCGCTGAGGCCAAAAAAGCAGGTCGCAGTGCCGAGCGTGACGTATTACTACGAGGAGCAGGCAGAGCAGATGCTTGCCGAGGCTGGCCTAAAACTCGGCGAGGTCACGGTGGAGCAAAACGAGGGAACGAACGAAGATCCCTTTGACGGACTTATAATTGGCCAGAGTCCTGCCGCGAAGGAGACTGTGGACGAGGGGTCGACGGTCAACATTACCGTTGCAAAAGGACGTCCGATTCCAACGAGTGTTATAGTGCCAGACCTCAAGGGCATGTCGCCAGAAGAGGCGGAGATGGCCCTCGTTAGCGCGTTCATCTTCTCGCTGCCGGGTGATCCTGTGTACTCCGACGACGTGGAGCCTGGTAAGGTTTGCGACCAGTCAGCAGTACCTGGCTCGTCCCTCCAGATTACCGCCGAGCAATTCAAGAATGGAGAGTGGCCCGTCGTCTCGTACTCCACGAGCTTGGGCAAAGAGCAAGTAAAGGTGCCCGACGTGGTGGGCAAAACCTCACAGGAGGCACGCGACGCACTTACAAACGCGGGTTTGGCCATCGACACAACCTCTTCCTTCAGCGAAAAAGTTGAGGCGGACCGCATCATTAGTCAGTCGATTCCCAAAGACTCTACGGTGGCGAAGGGCACGATAGTTAGCATCGAAATCTCGCAGGGCAAGAAGCCCGTCGATCGCGTTGCCGTGCCGGACATTCGCACGTATACCTTGGAAGAGGCAAAGCGTACGCTGGAGAGCGCGGGGCTCAACTACACGTATACCGGAAACGAGGCCGGTAGGGTTATTACGGTTAAGCCGCAGCCGTACACCGAAGTAGACAAAGGCTCCACGGTGACCTTTACCATCGAGCTCACTGCGGAGCAGCGGCGCCAAGAGGAGCAGGAGCGCAAGCGCCAGGAAGAAGAACAGAAGCGTCAGGAAGAAGAACAGAAGCGTCAGGAAGAAGAACAGAAGCGCCAGGATGAGGAGCAGCGGCGCCAAGAGGAGGAACGCCAGCGCCAAGAAGAGGAGCGTCAGCGTCAGGAGCAAGAGCAACAGCAGCAGGAGCAGCAAGTGCAGGAGGAGACGCAGTCGCAGCCGCAATACATCTCCGAGGATGACGCCATCATATCCGCAGCAATCGCGGCCACTCCCGCCATCGGCGATGCCGATATTCAAAACACGACCGTGGAGCTTGTACTCGGCGGCGACGCGCCCCACTACGTCGTGTACCTTACCACCGAGCCGGCGGGATACCGGATTGAGGTGGACGCCTACACGGGTGACATCATGAGCATGGTGATTTTGCAATAGCGGCTTGACTTGACTGGCTGTATTGTGACGGACCGCCCCTCATCAAGAAGGGCGGTCCTTTTGCGTGAGGGGCGGGCGCCCGTGCGAGGCAGGCGCCCGTCAGGGGCAAGCCCCCCCGCGCGAGGCAAGTGCCCATGCGCGAGAAAAGACCTTTGCGTCAGCCGAAGCCCCTTACGCCAGGCGCTGCTGGCAACGGGCGAGGACGCCAGCGAGGATGCACTCGTCGTAGTTGTCCACATGTACGAGGAGCGGCTGCGCGTCGCGAGGTACGTACTTGGCGAGCTCGTCCGCCACCTCCTCCATGTTGGGCAACAGGTCGCAGCGTAGCGCAACCACCTCGGGGTCGAAGGTCGCGCAGTCCATGGCGAGGACCTGACCAACCGTTTCGAGCACGTCGGCGGGGTCGAAGGGGTTGTAGTGCAGCGGACGCGAGAAGGAGAACCGATTGACCACGAGCCGGATTTCCCCAGCGTTGCCGTGCGCACCCTCCAGGAGTTTGCCGTTCACGACGTGTCCTTGTCCGCCCATCGCCCAGCCGGTCGCTTGCGAATAAAACGTTACGTTTTCGTACTCGGGATGGGCCTCGCGCCAACCCAATGCCGCTGCGTTCGTGTTGTTGCAAAGGATGACGGGGATGGGGTAGCGCGCGGAGAGGTAGTCTCCAATTATGAAGCCCTCCGATCCATTGGTGAGGTCCACATCTCGGTTTGTCTTGATGAGCAAGTAGCCGTCGCGCAGCGCTCCCGGCAGCGCGACGCCAACGGCGTCGACCCGCCCACCTGCCTTGCAGGTGCACAGCTGGGTATCGATGACGTCGGTGATGTCGTCGAGGGTCAGGCGTCGCTTTATTACGCTGCCCTCTGCCGCGATGGTTCCATGGTGATACGTTCTATAATGAATCGTTGCCTCGCTAGAGGCCGCATGGGCGGCTACCACCAGAATGCGGCCGAAGCCCTGCGCGCACGCGGGCGGCTTTTCGTCTGCCTGTCCGTTCGACTTGTTCGCTCGTGCGGCGAGCTCCTCCCTAACCCATTCCAAACAGCCTGCGGCATCGTAGGCGGCAAAGGTGGCCGTGGGAATCTCGAGCACCGGCACGTCGCCCATCACCTGCCGGACTCTCTCGGCTTGGTAGGCAATTTGCGGAGCTATGAGGATGGCCGCCTTGTTGCGTCCGTTTTCGTACGCCTCGGTGACGCTTACTGCCGAAAAGCCCCAGTCGAGTCCTAAGGCTTCTGCCGCCTGGTTGAGTTTCTCTGCAAAAAACGACGTGGTCATGCCGGCCGTACAGCACAGCAGGACCTCGGTTCGTTGTCGATCGCCCATGGCGAGAAGTGCCTGGATCATCTCGCGAAAGAGCTGGATGGAGTGCTCCCTGTTGACCGGGTGGAAGTGCAGGAAAAACCGAGTCTCGCCCGTGGCCTTCTCTTCTATGCGGAGCTCGACGATTTCGGGGTCGGGATCCATGTTGTAAAAGCTGACCTCCGCCGTAGCGAAGTTGGTTTCGAACACGAAGTGGTCGTCGTTCTCAAGGTTGGCCGCGTATCCCTTGTGCGCCTGCTCGCGAATCCATCCGCGAAGGTCGAAGGTGCCCTCTGCCATAGTTTGCTCCTCTCGCTCGGCATGCAACTTTCGGCTCCATTGTAATATGAGGCAAACTGTTCGGGAACGTGTCTCGAAATGCAGGTTTAAGATGCTCCGACTTGGGTATAATACGCGCAATTGTTTCGGCCTCTTCGAAAGGAGTATAACATGTCGATAATGGAGGCTGTCCAAAGCGTATTTGGCAATTACGCAACGTTTACAGGTCGCGCACGGAGGAGCGAGTACTGGTACTTCGTCCTCTTTAATTTCCTGGTGTCGTTCGTACTCAACTTGCTGGCGGGCGCGATAAGCCACGGCGAGGGTCCCATCATGTTCTTGCCCGCGATTTGGGGACTCGCGGTTGCGATTCCGAGCCTTGCTGTGTCGATTCGCCGTCTTCACGACACGGGGAAGGTTGGCTGGTGGGTTTTGATCGGCCTCATTCCAATCGTGGGCGAAATCGTTCTTATCGTGTTCCTCGCAACGGATTCTCAACCCGGAACGAACCAGTTCGGCCCGAACCCCAAGGGCATGTAGCGTAACCGATGCTACAAACTGGCGCTTCACAAGAGCGTTACTTATCCCTGGTGGCGCAACATGCCTCCGGGGATTTTTTGTGCCCATGGCTGCTTTCCATGGGCGCTTGCCGGAGACATGTTTTTTGGAAACCCGTGTCACTACAGGAAGTTTGTCTTACGCTGGGCATAAACGGGTAGAATAGCTTGGCTATGCAAAAAACGAGCTATGTCAGCATCGAAAGGGGTTTTAGCATGGCAGGCTTTATTCAGGCGCTCAGGAATGCGCGTAAAAAAACGAAGGATAAAACCGACTACAGCGCGCGCGGCAAGGAAATCGTCGCCATCCTCAAGAAGTATGACTATAGCGATGGCCTTACTCCGAAGATGACGGTGGACATCCTGCAGGATCTTGGCCCCACGTTCGTCAAGCTCGGCCAAATTGCCTCCACCCACACCGACATGCTGCCGCAGGAGTACTGCGACGCGCTCGCATCCCTGCGCTCGAGTGTGGCGCCGATGGACGCCGAGACGGTCCACTCCCAAATTGAGAAGTACCTTGGCAGGCCCACCGACGACATCTTCTCGTCCTTCGACGACGAGCCTTTAGGTGCTGCCTCCATCGGACAAGTTCACAAGGCAGTGCTCGAAGACGGCTCCGTGGTGGCTGTAAAGGTGCGTCGCCCGGGCGTTGTGGACACCGTGGCGCAGGACTTCGCCCTCATCGAGAAGGTTCTCGAGACGGCCGATAGGTTCCACGGCAACAAAGAGGACGGCATCGACCTCATGACGATGGTAAAGGAGCTCGAAGAGACGTCCAAGATCGAGCTCGACTTTACCAACGAGGAGCGCAACCTCGTTCGCTTTTACAAAAACAACGAGGAACGCGAGAACGTTACGTCGCCGAAGTGCTACGAGGACTACACGAACGAGGCCATCCTTACCGAGGACTTCGTGAGTGGCCCCGAAGTGGGCGATGCCGACTACGTCGAGTCGCTTCCCGACGACGAGCGCGATCGCTTGGGCAACCTCTTGGCCGATAACTACGTTGAGCAAATCCTCGTAGACGGCTTTTATCATGCCGACCCGCATGCCGGCAACGTCCTGCTCGTAGACGACGGCATCGAGTGGATTGACTTCGGCATGATGGGCTACGTGAGCTCCAAGCAGCGGCAGATCCTGCTCGACCTCGTAACCGCCCTCGTGAAGCGCGACAACTATGGCCTCAAGCGCTGCGTGCTGCAAATCGCGCATCCGCGTGGCCCCATCGACCACGGTGCGCTTCTCGACATGTGCGAGCAAATGACGAGTCAGTTCGCCGACTCCGACCTCGAGAGCTTCGATACGGGCGACCTGCTTTCCACGCTTCAAAGCAACCTTGAGGACGAAGGCTACGACATCGACCCGTTCCTCACCAATCTTGCGCGCGGTTTGCTTACCATTGAAGGCACCGTTAAGGCGCTGAGTCCGCGTGTGAACATTATGGACTGCATGACGCGCCACATCGACCTGGGCTTCGACCCCGAAGACATCGAGCATATGGTGCAGGCGTTCGTGATGAAGGGCGCCCAAGGCGTGGACGACTTGGCCGGGCTTCCCACCAAGGCGGTGGAGACGCTCGACATGTTCCAAAAGAGCCAGCTCAAGCTGGGCGGCGACTTCGGCGTGGACCCGAAGACTTCCAGAATGGTTACCTTCCTGGTCCGCAGTGCCATTATGGCGGTGCTCGCGACGGCGCTCTTCCTGGGTGCGTGCATGCTGTGCTCTGCTGGTGCCACGTCGGGCATGCTGGCGCTTCGAAACGCGGGTTACTTCTTCGGCGTTCTGGGCTTCGGGCTCATCATTTACGTGTTCATGACGGTGAGGAAGGACTAGCGATATGGCGAGCAAGGAGAGAGCGGAGGCCCTCAGGGATGCAATCGCGCGTGGTTCGACGCGGCGTATGCGTACTTACGCGGCGTTGCGTTCGAGGAGGACGACGATCCGCTGGGGTTTGGCGTAACGCGGATTTCGGATCCCGCCCTCGCCAAGATTTTGAGGAACCACCTCGCGGCGACCTACATGTCGTTTATTGTGTCAGAACTCGATGACGAGCAAATGCAGCTCGGCGCCGACGAGCCTGTTGGCGAGTAGGGGAGTGAGGTATACTCGCTGGAGGTTTTGTCTCATGCGAATCGTGCTTTATGCGAGACGTCGGGGCTAGGGCGAGTTCCGTGAGGGTTTGTCTCGAACGATATAGCACGTTATGCTGGCCCGCAGGGAATTGGTGACAAAATCGTTCGCCGGTTCGCTGCGGGTCACAACTTTTGGAGGGGAACGTGCACATACATCGGGTATACAAAAGGGTGATAGTTTGCGCGATTGTTGCGCTGGCTACGGCGCTCGCCCTCGCATGGGGGCCTGTGTCCAAGGCGGTTGGGGAATCCGCGAGCGAGGCGCCGGTTGCGGAGGCCGGGGCCACGAGCGAAGCGACGGGCACCGACGGAGCGCCGGCCACTGGCGAGGGTTCGGCCGCGCCCTCCAGCGATGCCGCGGCCAGCTCAACATCCTCGACCTGCGAGTTTACGACCGTCAAAGAGATTATCGGAAAAAAGCTCGGCATAATTAACGGGTCGGTCGCCGATCAAATACTTATGGATATGTACGACGGCATCGACCAGGACGACATCCTGTACTTCAATTCGTATGCCGAGATCATTCAGGCGCTCAAAACTCACAAGATTGATGTCATGGTCTGCGACCTGCCGGTGGGACAACTTGCGGTGAGCAGGAACACAGGCATTTGTGTTATGCCAGAGAAGCTCGTGAAGGACCAATACGGCATGGTGCTGGAAAAGAACAGTCCGTACACCGCAATGATCAACGAGCGCCTCGCCGCGTATCGCGAGGACGGGACCATTGAGGCGCTTTATAAAAAGTGGACGGGAGCAGACGAGTCCGTAAAAACGCTGCCCGAGCAAAACTGGGATACGCCCAACGGTACCCTTACGGTGGCTGTGGGTGCCGATGCCGAACCTATGTCGTATCAAAGGGGCAACGAGCCGGCTGGCATGAGTGTGGACCTGATGTACCATGCGGCTCGCGACTTGGGCTACGGTCTTGAATGCAGGCCGCTCGCGCTGGGTTCCCTCATTGCCGAGGTCCAGTCGGGCAAGGCCGACATTGCGACGAGTTGCTTTTCCATCACCGACGAACGCAAGCAAATGGTCGATATGACTGATCCGTTCTACCAGGGAGGCATGGTGGCAGTTGTGCGCGATACTGCGGCTGGTGCGGGCGAGGAGCTTGGCTTCTTCGAGGCCGTCGCGGCCAGTTTCGAGCGCACGTTTATTACTGAAGGGCGCTGGCAGCTTATCCTTTCCGGCCTCGGCGTAACGATGCTCATTTCCATTGTGTCGGGCGTGGCGGGACTTGCGCTGGGCTTCTTGTTCGTGCTGCTACGGCGCAAGCGCGAGGGTGGCCTTGCCGATAAACTCATACACGCGCTCGAGAGCCTGCTCGGTGGTCTCCCAGTGGTCGTCGTGCTCATGGTGTTTTACTACGTGGTGTTTGGTGAGCTAACCATACCCGGGGTGGTTGTTGCCATATTGGTGTTCACGCTGCTCTTTGGCGCGTCGTCGGGCTCCATTATGTGGAACGCCATACGCGCTATCGACGTGGGACAGGTTGAGGCCGGACGTGCCCTGGGCTTCGGCGATCGCGACACGTTTGCCATGGTAGTGCTTCCGCGGGCTGCGCGACAGTTCGTGCCGCTCCTGATTGCGCAGTTCGTGAGTCTTGTAAAGGACACGTCCGTCGTAGGATACATCGCGGTGCAGGACCTCACCCGCGTGGGCGACCTCATTCGCGCGCGCACTATGGAGGCGTTCTTCCCGCTCATAGCAATTGCAATTATCTACTTTGTGCTTTGTCGTGTTATGGCGCGGCTTTTGGGCCGCTGGGCCAAGAGACTCGAACCCAAGGACGAGCCGCGAACCATTAAGGGGGTCGAGCTGTAATGAGCCTCATCGAAGTCAAACACCTGCGCAAGGAGTATCCCAACGTCGTGCCGCTCAAAGACGTAAACGCGTACGTGGATCGAGGCGAGGTCATTTCCATTATTGGTCCTTCAGGCACGGGCAAGTCTACGTTTTTGCGTTGTCTCAATCGGCTGGAGACGCCCACGAGCGGACAAATTCTTGTTGACGGACAAGACATGTGCGCGCCGGACGTCGACCTGGACCTCATGCGGCGTAAGATGGGCATGGTGTTCCAAAGCTTTAACCTGTTCGACCACCTGCTTGTGGCCGAGAACATCATGCTTGGTCCCACTCGGCTTTTGGGCATGGGTAAGCAGGAGGCCTACGAGCGCTCGCTTGAGCTTTTGGCCCAGGTTGGGCTTAAAGACAAAGCGCTTTATTATCCGCGTGAGCTTTCTGGCGGACAAAAGCAACGCGTGGCCATTGCGCGTGGGCTTGCCATGAATCCCGACATTTTGCTTTTTGACGAGCCGACGTCGGCGCTCGATCCTACCATGGTTTCGGAAGTGCTTGCGGTTATGAAGGACCTCGCGTCGCGCGGCTTAACCATGATTGTAGTGACGCACGAGATGCGCTTTGCTCGTGACGCGAGTTCGCGTGTGTTTTACATGGATCGCGGCGAGTTGTGGGAGTCGGGTCCGCCCGAGCAGATTTTTGAGCATCCGCAGCGGAAGGAAACATACGATTTTGTTTTCCGCGTGCGCAACTGGCAATGGAAAATCAAAACGCTCGATTACGACTTTGTTGCTATGGAGGCGTCCCTTCGCACGTTTTGCGCGCGACAGTTTTTGGGTCTGCGCATTGCCAACGACCTGCAGCTGGCGGTCGAGGAGCTTACGTCGCAGTATTTGGTGCCCATGGTGCGCAAGTATGGCATTGCGAACCCGAACATCGACTTTACCATTGGTGTTGGCGAGGGCGGCGAGCAGGCGCAACTCGAGGTGAACTGCAGCACGCTCTTTGAGGCGGGCGTTACGTTTGAAATGATGCGAGATAACGCAGACGAGATTTCTGTGGCAGTGCTGACTCGCATCCTCTCGGAGCAAACCATGGTCGCGCCGGGCGTTATGCGCTGCACGATTGGGTGAGGCGAGCCGGGCGAAGGTGCCGCAGCGGGCGTAATGGGCCGTGCGATTGGATAAAGTCATGAATGATGTGATGGGCGAAGCACGAATGCAACAACATCTCCAGGATCGTAGGCTGCGGTTTGAGCTGTACGAGGAAGAAAAGTGGTGCGAGCTCAGTCGGTTCGATGCGGAAACTATCCTGCAGATTCGAGCCCGGGCCAAGCTTTTTCGCAATGCGCTCGTTCGCGCCTATCGCTGTGCCCCAGTTGCCGATTTGCTTGCCGACGCGCCTGGGGTCCCCGACGTGCCCGCCGCACCCGGAACGTTCAAAGTGCCTAAGGCGACCGGAATCTCGCAAGTGCCCGGGATCCCCGACGCACTTGAGGTTGTCGAAACACCCGGGGTCCCCGACGTGTCCGAGGTACCCGGAACCTTTGAGGCGACCGGGACTTCCGATGTGCCCGACGCGCCAGGAACCTTCGAGGTGCCCGGGACCCCCGAGATGTGTGGCGCTCCCGACTCGCCCGGGGTCCCCGAGACTTTCGATGTCCCCGGTGGTTTTGCGGGAGAACGAGAGGAACTGGCAGAAGCGTCATCGCGTAAAAGCCTCTTCAGCGAGATTCCCCGCATCGAAGGCGAACGCATCGTGCTCGACCGGGTTGTTGCCACGGATGCCGATGCCTTGCGTGATCTTATCTGCAACGCGCGCGTGCAGCGCTACGAACCGACGTATCTATTCGAGAAACAGTTTGACGACGCGGTTGACGCCATTGCGAACATGTATGGCGACCTGTTCACAAACAAGGAGTCGCTTATTTTGGCCATCCGCGTGAAGGAAACGGGCGAGCTTGCCGGCTTGGCAGAGTTTTACGGTTTGCGCGATTTGCTCCATAAGATTAGTGTGGGCTATCGGCTGCGCGAGTGCTGGTGGGGCCATGGCCTTGCCACCGAGGCTGCGCGTTTGATGGTGGCGTATCTGTACGGCAAGACCGATATCGAGGTGATTACGGCGAGCACCATGATTGAGAACAAGGCCTCAGCGCACGTGCTCGAGAAGGCCCAGTTCATCCACACGGCGCATGCGGTTGGGGAGGATTGGGGCTTCCCCGAGCCCGTGATTGTGGACAAGTGGTTTTGCTAGCTGGAAACACGTTTGCCGGGAAGGTTTTCATTGTGAGCATGCTTCCCGGGAAAGTGTCTCGTGCGGCTCACCTGTGGTCTGGTTTTGCCGTGTGTTCGGCAGACGTTCGTATCGCTACGGCTCGCTCCTTCGGTCCCGTTCCGCCGCGCGTGTTTGGCAGGGGATGTCTCGTGCGTGGCTTATCCCTGGTCGGGTGTCGCCGTGCACATCCGGAAGGCATTTGCCTAGCCACGGTTCACCCCTGGACAGGTTCCGCCGTGCGTGTTTGGCAGGCGTTTGTCTCGGATAAAAATAATCGATGAATGGGCGAACATCGCGCGTGCTGGCTATGGATTTTATTGCGTGGCAGTTGAATAATAAGCTATTGGTTGCATCGACTCATAATGAGTTGTCGAGAAAGGATTTGTAATGGATAATGTCGTAACCGTCATTTTTGATGTCGAGAGCGAAGCGTATCAGGCGTTTACCAACCTGCGCAACATGCCGTATGGCGATGGCTACGTTGTGGCCGAGGCTGCGCTGGTTAAGCGCGTGGGCGATGCTATTGGCGTTGCCGACTCGTTCGATGCCGCTGCCGTTACTGCCGACGATACTGCGACCGGTATGCTGGTGGGTTCCGTAGTGGGCATCCTTGGTGGCCCTCTTGGCGTTTTGCTTGGTGCAAGCGTTGGTGCTCTTACGGGCAGCATGCTCGACACTAGCGACGCGATCGACAGCGTTTCGATGCTCGAGGCAACCGCCCTCAAGCTTTACGACAACGAGGCTGCGATTATCGCATTGGTTCAGGAAGATGAGCCTGCGTTCGACGCTGCCGTTGCTGGTTACAACACCACCATTATCCGTCACTTCGCCGCTGACGTGTTCGATGAGGTCGAGGCTGCTCGCGAGCTCGAGGCCGAGCTTGCCAATGAGGCCAAGCAGCAGATGCGCGCCGAGAAGAAGCAGGCCCGCAAAGATAAGCGCGAAGAGCGCAAGGCTAGCATCTCTGCTCGCTTTGATGCCGCCAAGGAGAAGCGTGCCGCGAAGAAGGCTGAGATGAAGGCTAACCGCGAGGCTCGTAAGGAAGAGCTGGACGAGGCTGCCGAGATTGCGAACGCTCAGTTCACTTCCAGCACCAAGGAGATGATGGGCGAGTAGCAGAGCATTTGTATGCCTTAGTTTGTTGTGGCGGGGCGCATGTTAGTGGGCGCCCCGCCTTGTTTGCGTTTGTCATGCGACCTGTACGTGTACCGGTGGGGCCACTTAGCCAGGGTTTTGTCCGCTAAACGGCTCCCTGGGTACACAACCTGACGACATGTGTTGGCGGTCTTATCGCATTACCAAATAAAGTTGGACTTGAGCATCTCGCCGTTGTCGACGAGAATGTCTTCGCCGGTGATGGAGCGGTTCGTAACAGCGAGGAAGTACGCAAGCTCGGCGATTTCGATTGGTTCGGCCCACTTGTGAAAGAGCGTTTCGTTGAGGACCTGGGCGTACAGCGTTTCGCTTTCCAAAATGTGGGCATTGGCGGGCGTAATAACGCCTCCCGGCGAAATGCTGTTGCAGGTCACTCCTCGCGATGCGAGTTGGAGCGCGAGATTCTTCATGTATGCAACAATGCCTGCTTTACTTGCCACGTAACGTGGGAATTCTGCACCGTTTCGCGCCGATGCCGAGGCGATGAAGAGCACCGAACGTAGCGCCGAGCTTTTAACGAAGTGGTCTGTGAAGTCCATCGTCGCCGTGAGGTTTACCTCGATGGCGTCGCGCTCCTCCAGCGTGCCCGCACTGCTTATAACGATGTGCGCGGGAGGAAGCGCGGGATAATCGGCGTTTCGAATGTCGTGTATGAAGTGCGTGTAGCGGGGATGTATGATGCTGGGCGGCATTACGTCCAAGCCAAAAACGTTGTGGCCGCGCCGCACAAACGTCCGTGCAATTGCCTCGCCAATGCCGCTTGACGTCCCGCTCACCACAACGTTCATGTTGGCTGTCCTCTCGTCCCACTTGGCTCGCCACGCGCTGCGTTATTATCGACGTCGCGTTCGCAATCCCGTCGTTTCGCTAAACGCCCTGAGCCGCCGACACAGCTCTGCTTGGTGCGAGCCGCCTCGAAATGCGATACCCCACCGGAGAGAAAAACACCTCGAAAAGCAGCTCGAGTATGGCGCCCGTCAGAGCGCACGTTGTGCACTGCACGAGCGTCCAGCCAAAAAAGGTATGGCTAACGAGTAAAGCAAACACGAGGTTATCGGTGAACTGGGCAATCATCGTGGAAATGTAGCTGCGCAGAGCGAAGGCGCGAAACCCACGCTTGTTTTCAAGATGCTCTCCGATGCCCCAGTTCAGGAAGTTGTTTACCAAAGCCGACACGACAAACGCAGTCGAGCTGCCAAGAATAACAAACCACGTGCCGCCCACGGTGTGATCAAGTGCGGTATTAATGATGGCCTCGCTACCGGCCACGAAGCTTTCGCCCCATACTCCCGGCACGTTGCTCGCTACAAAAAAGACCAAGGCCATAAACAAATTGATGGCGAGCGCCAGCAAGCTCATAGCCGTTGCCGTTCGAGGGCCAAAGCAATGCGTGAGCACGTCCATGCATAAAAACGTGAGCCACGAAAGCAAGATGCCGCAGTCGAGGGCAAGCCACTCCACACCGGTGTTGATGCTCTTGTTCGCGAGGAGGTTCATGCCTACGACGGAAAGAACCAAAAGCGTGAGGATAATAGCAGGAACTTCGTCCAACATGCGAGCAAGCTCGCCAAGTGCCTTCTTCATGGCATTCTCCTTGTTTTTTAGAGGTGGTTATCAGGTAACACCTTTGGACAATGCGCATGACTATAGCACATGTTTTGGCTTGGCGAGGGTTTATCTTCCTAGGTCTTTGGTCCATCGCTGCGGCGTGGCAGAATCCGAGACTGCCCACGAAGAGGTTTCGGGTACAGGATGCTTTACATTTGAACGGTGGCAGTATGCGTTTCGGCGTTCAGCTCGCTGTGAATGCTGCTGAGTTGCGGTTCTACGCCCTCGAAGAAGCCAAGCACGTCTTCCAAGCGAACGGGCTCGTATCCGTTTGCGTCAACACCGACGTCGTAGCGCAGAATGCCGCATGCCCGGTTGCGCTCGTTGTAGCTTGCGCTCGCGTGGATGTGCCCATGTAGGTGGATTGAGCCGTGCGCCGCGCCGTTCCAATCCATGATGGGATAATGACATAGCACGAGGCGGCGCCGATTCGGCCTGGGTGAGTGAAGGTTGTCGACGTAGTTGTGCTCTTCTTGGAAAGGAGATGCTCCTTCCGCGAAGTGCGAGTCGTGGTTGCCCCGTACAAGGAAGATGTGCCGGCAATTGATGCGCTTCCGATATGCAAGGACGTCCTCGCGTCGCACACGGAAAGCGAAGTCGCCGAGTATCCAGAGGGTATCTGTGGTGCACACGCGGTCGTTGATGGCGTCGATGAGCCAATCGTTCATTTCGCCGACGGTTTCGAACGGACGGTTGGCGATGCGAAGCATGTTGGCGTGACCAAGATGAAGGTCGGCTGTAAACCAAGTGGACATTATTGGCCTCCAATGGTTGGGATTTGATGATTTCGAAGCGATGGCCACGGATGTTGGGCGACGTGCTGCGTCCGTTGGGCCTTGCGCTGGCTCTTGCATTCGGGGCAGAGCGCTTAGGGCATAAGCGTCTCCAGCTTAACACGCATTCTTGTTTACAGCTGATTGTAGACGATGCGGATGATGGCCGAGTTGCCGACCTTACAAAGCTTGCGGAAACGCGAAAAGCGGGTCCCATTCCGGCCGTCGGATTGGGGTCCCGGATCCGGCAGTCGGAATGGGTGCCAAAAGTGCCACCTGTCGCCTTGCGCCCTTGTCAAAAAGGCGCAAACGACACCCATCGCCAAAATTGGGTGCCAAACGGGCCATTTGGCGGGCAAAAACGCACGCAAAGTGTCCCGAGCGACACCCATTTGCAACATTGGAATCGCGGAAAACGCCCAAAACGGCCCCTTGGCGAGGTTTGTAGGGCCAGGGCCGGTTGTGCGGGGTTGGCCAAGGGCCGCCCAGGCCGCGACAATGGGTGTTGTTTGTGCCATTTCTCCCGCCGAATCGAGCAGAAGATACTTGGTCTCCAGTCCCCCATACGGATTATGGCGCATGTTTGAAAAGCTTCACGATGCGGCCAGATGTGCTGCTATGCCAGAAGTGCTGCTATGCTACAAGAATTGCTATGCCAGATGTGCTGCTATGCCAGAGGTATTGCTATACTAGTCGCTTTGCATTAGGAAAAGGGTGCGGTGGGCTGCGGGGCTGCGGCTTGCCTTTGCTCTGTACAGCGGCTTATAACGGCTTCGCTTCGAGCATGTAACTAGCGTTTTGCAAGGTACAAACGCGTGGTAACGTACGCATGAGTTGGTTGGTTTTGGATGGGACGTGCGGAAGGTTGCCACGCGCGAAATGCTGTTATCTTGGCCAAGGAATTGCGCGTGCGTGCTGGCGCATGTCGGGTTAGGGCATGCATGCACGCGTTCGGGGGGTGCGGGTTTGAAGGTGCAGTGGGCTACCGGTACGGAACGGGCTGAGGGTGTACTCTGGCCGGCACGCGACGGCGACCGGTTCGCGTCTGACGGATGTGCCGCGTCGGCGGGACCGGGCGGGCCGTGCCGACGACTGAATGTGGAGGTGGACGGAAATGGGCGTGCGAAGCTTCACCGCGACGTCTGCGGGACGTGTGGCGCGCTGGGCACTGCACGACGTACTGCATCGCAGCGGCTCGCAGCTGCCGGGACGTATTGCGCTTAGCATTGATCCTCAAGCAATTGCGCATCTAAGAGGCAAGGTTACATGCGGCTCCATCGTAGTGTGCGGTACCAACGGAAAAACGACCACGACTAATCTTATAGCGGCCGCGCTCGAAGAAGCCGGGCACGTCGTTTTGTGCAATCGCGACGGAGCAAACATGGAAGCGGGCGTTGCGGCGGCATTGCTTCCGCGCCGCAAAGCCGACTGGGCCGTGGTCGAGGCCGACGAACTCTCCTGCATTCACATACTTCCAAAACTGCGTCCAACTTATCTGGTGCTGCTCAATTTGTTCCGCGATCAGCTCGATCGTGCGGGGGAGATTGACCATGTCCAAAACACGCTCGTGGCGTCGCTTGCGAACTCACCCGAAACGACGCTCGTGGTATGTGGCGACGACCCGCTCTCTGTTGGTGTTGCCGAGCGCGTGCTCGAACTCGGCACGCGTGTTCTAACATTCGGCGTTGGTGAGGACCTTGGCCTGCCACCCGACCGTGTGCCCGAGGCACGCTTTTGTTTGCGATGCGGACAAGAGCTGCAATATGCATATAGGACGTACGCCCAGCTCGGGAGTTTTCGATGTCCCTCGTGCGATTTTGCGCGGCCGCCGCTTGACTTTGCCGCGCGGAACGTGCGCACGAATCGGGAAGGCGTGTCGTTCGAGCTCGTTTGTAGACTTGGCAGCGGCTTTGTTGACGATGCCGGCACGGAAGCATCCCGTGAGGTCCCGCCAGCAAACAAAAGCGCCGTTGTGGCCGCGCGCGTCGACATCCCGTCCGCAAGCCGAAATGTCGACGCGAACTCCTTCCACGAAGGGGGCGATGCGAACGGAATGCATGTCGATTCCGAAGGCCGAAGCGATTCTGTCGAGCGTATCGCGAGGGACGTGCCCGCCGAACCTTGCGCTATTGTCAACGGCCACGTGCATGCCAGCTTCGGAGGTGCGTACATGGCGTACAACCTCTTGGCAGCCTCGGCGGCAATGTTGCTGGCGAATGTCGAACTGAGTTGTTTGCAACGGGCGCTTGATGGATACGACCCTCATAATGGAAGGCTTCAGCACTTCAACGTGATGGACCGCGAGGTTGTGCTTAATCTTGCGAAGAATCCCACGGGCCTTAACCAGAATATCGCCATGCTCATGGAAGACGAGCGTCCAAAGGCTGTCTACGTGATTATCAACGACGATTACAACGATGGTAGGGATATCTCGTGGCTGTGGGACGTGGATTTCGAACGATTGGCGCTGACGGGCGCCGTGCGCCGGGTGATGGCGGGAGGCCATCGTGCAAACGACTTGCAGGTGCGTTTGAAGTACGCCGGTATCGCAGCGTCGATTGAGCAAGACGTGGCAGATGCGATCGCGTGCGTTGTCGATTTGCCAAAGGAGCATCCGCTGTACGTGCTCACGAACTATTCTGCGCTCGCTCCGGCCAAGAGCGAGCTGGAACGGCTGGAGCGGGAACGAAGCCTGTCCGTAAAGAATGCTCCAATCGAGGAGTAGTCCGGAGGAGCATCTGCGGCGTTCCGAAGGCACGTTTGCGGTTTGAGCTTTGCCCTCCAGGCTACGGACGGGGTGCCTGACTATTCTTTGGGAGCGGGGAACGAAGGAGAGACGCCGTGGACAACCGCACCCCGCATGCCGCGGAACCCGAACGAGAAGGCCTGGGCGCACGCTGGACAAGGGCGCACGCTGGACAACCGAACGCCGCACATGCTCGCCCGCATCGCGAGCCGGGATTGAAGGAGGAACCTCATGAATAATCGCGCGCTTCGCATCGCTCACCTGTATCCTGAGTTGCTCAACCTTTACGGCGACTCGGGCAACATCCTCGTGCTGCGGCGCCGCACGGAGTGGCGCAACATGGAGTGCGACGTACGCGAGGTGCATGTGGGCGACCGACCGTCATTTGCCGATGTCGACATCGCATTTATTGGCGGCGGATCCGATCGCGAACAGCGAATCGTGTGCGACTACTTGCTCGAGACACAACAAGAGCTTGCGGCTTTCGTGGAAGATGGTGGCGTGCTCTTGGCGGTGTGCGGTGGATACCAGCTGCTTGGACATAGCTACCTAATGGGTGACGAGGAAGTTCGTGGCCTTTCGCTCATAGATCTCTACACCGATCGTGGTAGTCCCCGCCTGATTGGCAACATTGTTGTTGAGAGCCACATAGCGCAGCAGCCTATCGTGGGATACGAAAACCACGGCGGGCGAACGCATCTTGGCTCTGGCGTGGAGCCGCTTGGTCGCGTACTGAGCGGCTATGGAAACGATGGCTTTAGCGGCCGTGAGGGTTGCTTGTACCACAACGTTGTTGGCACGTACATTCACGGCCCGTTGCTTCCGAAGAATCCCGGTGTGGCCGACTGGCTCATCGCACGCGCGCTCGAACGCCGCTATGGCTCCAGTGAACTCGCGCCCCTCGACGATGCGGAGGAGCTCGCCGCAAACCGCACGATGGTGAACCGCATGCTTGGATGAGACAAGCCTTCCGACGAGGTGCCTTCCGACGAGGTAAACCTCCGCGCGGGGCGGGTCCGCCGTTTCGAACGAAGCCCACGGACCTCGCGCTGGTGAAACCCTCCGCGCGGGGCAAGCCCGCCGCGCGGGAGGATTCCCGGCGGAGCAAGTCGAGACATCCCAACCGGTCCTCATGGGCGGTTCCATGAAACGCTTTCCCCATGAGTTTGTCTCATGAAGTCGCTTGCGTCGGCGATATACTAGTTCGGCACGTCAACGCAGGGGAGTGGGTGAGAAGATGGCCTCGAGAGGTAGTGGACTGCTGGCTCGGCACGGCAAGGCAATTCGAGAAGGCATGCGCGACGGCGTTCCCATCGGGGCGGGCTACTTCGTCGTTGCCTTCTCGCTGGGAATTGCCGCGCGCGATGCGGGCCTTACGCCGTGGGAGGGTTTTATTGCAAGCTTGCTCAACAATGCGTCCGCTGGCGAGTATGCTGCCTTCACCCTTATGGCTGCGAATGCCTCCTATGTGGAGCTTGCTGTAGTCACGCTCATCGCGAACGCTCGGTACCTACTCATGAGTACGGCGCTCAGTCAGCGTTTCGCGCCCGAAACCGGTACCTTGCATCGCGTGCTTGTGGGCTTCGACGTAACCGATGAGCTGTTTGGCATCGCCATCGCACGACCGGGTGCGGTTGATCCCTTTTATTCATATGGTGCCTTCGTTCCGGCGCTTTCCGGCTGGTCCGTTGGCACGGCCCTGGGCATCGTTATGGGAAACGTTCTGCCGACGCGTGTGGTTAGCGCCCTTTCAGTCGCGCTCTACGGCATGTTCCTCGCGATCATTATTCCTCCGGCAAGACAAAACCGCGTCGTGCTGGGATGCGTTGTCGTGAGTTTTGTGGCAAGCCTCGTGTTTTCCGTTGCGCCCGCCTTGGCAGCGCTTTCGGCCGGTACGCGTACCATCATTCTTACGGTGGCCATATCTTCGGCGGCGGCATTGCTCTTCCCGGTAACCGACGAGGAGCTCCAACACGCTCAAGAGGAGGAAGCAGATGCAGCATAGCTCGCTCGTGTACATCGCCGTGATGTCGGCGGTTACGCTTTCGGTTAAAATCCTTCCTCTCACGCTCATCCGCCGGCCAATAAAGAGCCGCTTCATTCGCTCCTTCTTGTACTACGTGCCGTATGTTACGCTGGCCGTGATGACGTTTCCGGCCATCGTGCAGGCAACGGACGTACCCATCGCAGGTGCTATTGCCCTCGTTGCCGGAATTGTAGCCGCCTGGTTCGGGGCGAGCCTCTTTCAGGTGGCCGCAACGTGCTGCGCTTTGGTTTTTGTAATCGAGCTGCTCCTGTTGTAGACAAAGCCGACCCACGAACCTCGTCGTACGCTACAACAACCAAATGTCGCGCAATAAGCCTATTCGACAAATCCCTCGAACGGTTTTATCTGCAAGCTAAGCCCAAGCTCGAGGAGTATTTCAGCCAGCTTGAGGCTTAATCCTTAGTGCACCGCCGCTACTGTTCCTCGCGCCAGTGGTCGAGCGATCGAGTTCGATGAGAGGGGTCCGTCCGTGACCTACTGTTCCTCGCGCCAGTGGTCGAGCGTGGGCAACAATGCTCCCATAAAGGAGACGGCCTCGTCCAGGCTCACGTTTGTGGCCTGTGCGAGGTATGGAGCCGACGTTTCGATGACGTCCTCCATGGTCGCATAGGTAAACCCGCCCTTGTCGTAGCACCATTTGCAAAAGTGATCGTTCTCGGAACCGTCCTCATTGGAGCCCCTCGGCATGTTTGGAACAGAGAAAGGCGTTCCGCAGCATTGGCATGCAGGTTCCTGTGGCAAGTCCAGCAAACGCATGACGGGCACATCGAGCACGGAGGCGATGAGCTTCACCATGTCGATGTTGGGGGTTGTCTCACCATTCTCCCAGCGGCTCACGGCTTGACGGGTAACAAAGAGCTTGCGTGCCAGCTCTTCCTGGGTGAGCCCAGCGTCCTTACGCGCTTGCGCGAGTACAGCTTGCAGTGCCATAACAGATCCTCCTAAAACTTCGTAGCCCTATGTTTTGTTCAGTATACGAGCCGTGGCCCCTCACATCACGCAACAGTTTGTTGCCGCGTGCAGCAACGTGGAGCTTCGCTGGTTTCGGGCCATCCTGCTTAGCCAACAACCGGCCGTGTGGAATATAATGACCGCTTTATATAAGCGCAACGGGCGTATTCATGCAAACCCGAAGCTTAAACGAACCAGGCGACCTGAGGAGGTGCAAGCATGACGTATTCGTTTGTCGCGCTGATCGCGGTGGCAATCCACCTTATCATTAACGTGGACGTTCTGCGCAAGGGCATCGACGACCACTTTCCGGCAGCGCAGGCCTACCGCAACTTCCTCTGCAGTGTTATTGTGTACCACCTCACCGACGCGTTTTGGGGCGTGCTGTACGAACAACACCTCGTTACGCTCGTGTTTGCCGACACGATGGCCTACTTTGTGGCTATGGCGATTTCGATGTGGCTTTGGACGGCGTTTATCGTACGGCATCTCGATTGCGACGACCGGTTTCGCAAGGGGCTGGTTCATGCCGGTCGAACGATTTTTGCCTTGCAGATAATGGCGGTGGTGGCGAACCTCTTTACTCCCATACTGTTCCACTTTGACGCGGGAGGCGCGTACCACGCGGACGTCGCTCGCAACGCGATGATGGTGCTTCAGTCATTCATGCTGTTCTTAACGGTTGCAAGTACGCTTACGGTGGCGGCGCGCACGGATGGCATCAAGAGGCGCCATCACTTGGCGGTGGGCCTTGGTGGGGCCACGATGATGCTCTTTTTCGCAGCGCAGGTGTTTTTGCCGCTGCTGCCCATGTACTCCATTGGGTATTTGTTGGGCATATGCATGCTGCACACCTTTGTGGTTGAGGATGAGCGCGCAGAATACGTGCGTGCCTTGGAAGAGGCACTCAACCGAGCAGCGACCCAACAGCGCGAGCTCGGCGCAACTCGCGAGATGGCGTACAGCGATCCGCTTACCCACGTAAAGAACAAGCGTGCCCACAAGGAGGCCGAGGAGCGCATGGACCAGCGTATTGCTTCGGGTAGTGTGGCGCGGTTCGCGGTGGCGGTGTTTGACCTCAATAACCTGAAGGTTGTAAACGACACCTTGGGGCACGAAGCAGGAGATAATAGCATAGTGAGTGCGTGCAAAATCATATGCAGCTCATTTAAGCATAGCCCGGTCTTTCGCATCGGAGGCGACGAGTTCGTTGCGATTCTGGAGGGCGAGGACTACGCGGACCGTCACGAGCTCATCTCGGTATTCAACAATCGCATGGATGCGAACACCCGGCACAACGAGGACGTGGTTGTGTCGAGCGGCTTTGCGGATTTCGACGTGAACCGCGACCATGCCTATGGCGAGGTTTTCCAACGGGCAGACAACGCCATGTACCTGCGCAAACGCATGCTCAAGGCCATGGGTGGGCAAAGGGGTTCTCGCGATACGGGGATGTACCAAGGGACTCTTGGCGCCGTGGCGACCGCGACGTAGGGCCGTGGCGTGCCCGCGGGCCGGCGGTGTACGCGGCCGGCCCGTCCGGCGCGACTAGGGCAGGCGATACGGCGGGCAGCTCAAAACGTCGCTTCCGGGGCATGCGTCGAGAACGGCCATGTTGCCCGCCGTAGCGAGAACGGGATACACGTTGTCGTTCACGATGGCGTTGTCGCCAACCTCCATATTGCCTTCGGTAATCGAAACCACGAGGTACTGCCAACGCCCTGCGGCAAGATCTGCTCCGGCGGTTGCGTCCCACAAGTCTTGGCTCGCGTTGTAACGCGCGGGCATGGGATAATAAAAGTCGTTGCCAAGTTCCCCATACACCCACGTGTGGTCGAATTGCCAAACCAACACGGAGGAGCTATCACCCACGGTTTTGTGGAGCGTTTCTTTCATGCGAGCTGATTTTTGCCACACGCCCGGGGTGCCGTTGCAGGTGTAGGCCGTTGCCGCTGCAATGGCCGCGATGCTCGCAAGCCAGGCGATTTGTTTTATCCCAATATGTGCGTCAATCCAGCGCAGCGGTGCGAGCCGACATGGTTGACCAGTGAGCTCGCAAGCGCCGAGCACGACGAGTGGCGCCAGCTGGAACCGATAATATCCCACGAACGTCGCGAAGCAGCACACTATATATATTGCGCCGCCAGCGATGACCAGCCAACGTCGCCGCGCCGCACGAGCGATCATAAAGATGGACCACAGCGCGAGAGGAAGTCCTACGAAAAATGATGACATGTGCGTGGTACTTGGATTGCCGCTCGAGATGTGCTTGACTATGGACATTCGCTCCGCATAGCCGTCGCTCGCCGCATGGAGGTAATGCTCGAACATGCCCGCAAGCGAACCGACGCGCCACAGCCATACGAGCACAGCCGCTGAGGCGAGCGCGCAGGTGATGAGGGCGATAGCCGCTGCGCGTCCGAGCCCTTGATGCTTTGGCGCCGATGTTTGGTCCTGCGACGCTGCATAGCACAGGAGGAACACGAACTGTGCCGAGGTGGTGAACTTCGCCCATAGCGCAAAGGCAGCAGACAAACCCAGCACGACCCAGCATCCGGCGGCGACGGGAACGCCGCGGGCGAGTCTGCGAACCCAGAGCGCTCCCAAAAGGCCAAACGGTACGAGCCATTCTTCGACGCACCCTACGTGTGGCACGATGATCACTCCCGCGAGAAGCGCCTGCGCGATGAGATGCAGCCAGGGCTTTCGCGATTCTTCAACAATGCGTGCCGCGATGAGCGACGACGCGACGAGCAGGAGCCATACGGCTATGTTGCTTAAAAGGTAGGCGTTTATCTGCGTGCGAGCGACGAGCCACTCGAGGGCATACGTGGCATAGCAAAGCGGACCCTTTTGGTCCATCGCGTCCACGTAGAGCGTGTCGCCGAGCGCCAAGCGCCGCCCGACCTCGCTCATGAGGTCCCAGTCGGCCGAGTGACACGGGGTGCGCATGCCTTGGCACACAATCATCGCACCCCACACTAGCGCCATAATTGTGCCGACGCACGCCATGCGCCGTGCGGGTGTTTCCAACGCGCGCGCGAGGCGTCCGCCTAGTGGTACGTGGTTTTGCTGTGCTTGCAAGCTATGCGCTCACTTCGGTCCACGTGTGGCCGCACTTGTTGCAGTACCACACTTTAACCGTGCGACCCAGCCCGTCCTTATAACTTTCGGTGCACGTAACGTCCTCGCTGCCGCATTGCGGGCAATCGGGTTCGGCCAGCCATTCGTCGAGGTTCGCGCCGTTCATAACGTCGTATGCCATCGTCGTTCCTCCCTGCTTGTTGTGCGTGGGCCTATTGTATCGCAGCCTTGCCGCTTGCGAGGCGAGATGCTCTCTTTGGGAAAGTGTCCTCCCGCTTCTCGAGAGTTCGTCGCGAGCCTTTTGCTACCAAGCGACGAGGGCGTTGTTGCCCGTCTTGCGGGGCTCCTCGGGACGCTCGGGAATGAGCCGGACGTGCGAAAACTCTCGAGAGAAGGCCTGCTCCGTGGCGCGTAACACTTGGGCGCGTCGACCATCGAGCGGCGTACGTACGTTGCCAATGTACAGGCCGCCCTTGCGCAGATGGGCACGAATCATGCGCGCGCCCTCATCAGTAGATAATCGCCCCAGCGGGCGATTGCCGCCAAACGCGTCGTTCACTATGAGGTCGAATCCTGCTTCGTCGGCAAGAAGGACGTCCCATGCGTCGCCGGTGGTGAGGCGCAGTCGGCCAGTCTCGTCGGTGTTGAACTCCTCGATGAGCCGGTCCACGAAAAAGCGCTCGCGGGCGATGCGCTTTATGGCGGGGTCGATTTCCACCGCCTCGCAAGCAAAGTCGGGACGATACGCCACGAGCCACTTGGGAAACGAGTATCCGCCGCCGCCCATAACGAGGGCGCGTCGGAGGGTTGGCCCTGGGACGGGCTGGGAATCGGCCGTGGAGGAGGTGGGTGCGCCGCCCGCGGACGCGCCGTCCGCCCGCGCGCCGTCCGCCCGCGCGCGGTCCAATGGTTCGCTGCCCGGGAAGCTCTTGTTTGCGCCCGCGCCCGGCTTCCCAAACCTGCGGCGTACCTCGCGAGCCCACGTGCGATGGTACGCGCATACGGGCACCCACAGCAAATCGTCGTCTACGTAGCACACGCTTTGATACGTTCCATTCACGTTGAGCAGCCGCACCGTGGTGCCGTCCTCGTCGGCCGAGTCGAACACCAGCGCCGGGCCAAACTTCGTGCGCCAGCAAAACCACACACCGCGCCACGCCAGCACGTGCGGCAGTGCCAGCCGAACGGCAACGGCGAACGCCGCGCCGACGAGCGTTGTAGCGACGAGCCAAGTCGCAAGGGATTCAAGTTGTGGCATGTTGGCGCGCTCCTCTCGGTGAAGTACTCTCCCGGGAACCTATCTTAAGGGAACCTTTCTTAAGGGAACCCACCTTGCGGGAACTTGTCTTGCGGGAACTTGTCTCACGCATCGAGAAAACCTGCCCGAAGCGTGTTTTCTTGTGTGGCGTACACAATTGCGCGTACCTCGGCTATACTATGCCGTGTCGATTTCGGACGCAACAGGAGGCTTCCATGATATTAGGATTGGGCGGACCAGAGCTTATTGTTATTTTGCTGGTCGTGCTTGTCATCTTCGGCCCGAAGAACCTTCCCAAACTGGGCTCTGCCTTGGGCAAAACGGTAAAGAACGTACGCGAGGGCATGGAAGGCGAAGACGACGAGACTGACGAGGACGAGGCAGACGAGGACGACGAGGATGAAGCGTCCTCGAAGTAGGAGTTCGAGTAGCCCGCGCAGCTGCACTGCGAGATTCTAGATAGGTGGGATGTTCATGGCGACCAACGATATTGTCCTTACGCCAGAGGGATACAAAAAGTACGAGCAGGAGCTCAAGGACCTCGAGCAGGAGAAGCTCGATATTGCCGATCAGCTGCGTACGGCGCGCGAGTTCGGCGACCTTTCCGAAAACGCCGAGTACGACGCGGCGCGCGAGGCCCAGGCGCAAAACGAGTCGCGCATCAACGAGGTGCGTCACATTCTTAACACGGCACGCGTTGCCGACGACGAGGTTGTGGGCGAGCGCGGCACCATGGTTTCGGTAGGCAGCACGGTTGAGCTTGCCGATGCAGGCGGTCGAACGGTGAAGTTCACCATTGTTGGTACGACGGAAACGAATTCCCTCGCGCACCGTATATCCAACGAGTCGCCAGCGGGTGCGGCGCTCGTGGGCCACGTGGTGGGCGACCGCATTTCGTTTGCCACGCCTACGGGCAAGGTGCGTTCGTACACCATTAGGAGCATTACGCGATAGTCTTTAGCAGTCATCAACAGTCATCGAACAAGCGCGAGTCATTGGGGGGCATCTCTCAATGACTCGTTTCGCAGATAAAAGAAGGAGTACCTATGGCAGAACAGCAACAGCCGGCGTCGAACGACGAACGGGCGATGCGCCGGGCAAAGCGCCAGGCCATGCTCGACGCGGGCACGAATCCATATCCCATCGCGTCGCACGTCACGGCGCATGTTGCGCAGCTCGTGGCGGATTACGCCGGCCTTGAGCCGGGCGAAATAGCTGCCGACGACGCGGTTTGCACCATTGCCGGGCGCATTCGTGCATATCGAGGTCACGGAAAGCTTCTTTTCATCGACCTTGAAGACGTTACTGGTCGTGTGCAGCTGTTCTGCCGCGTAAACGGCATGAGCGAGCCGGCGTGGAACCTTGCCAAGGAGCTCGACGTGGGCGACATCATCGAGGCGACGGGTGTTCCCACCCGTACCCGGCGTGGCGAGTTCTCGCTCATGGTGAGCGACGTTGTGCTTTTGTCTAAATCCCTGCGTCCGTTGCCCGAGAAGTTCCACGGGCTTTCGGACCGCGAGGTGCGGTATCGCCAGCGCTACGTGGACCTTATCATGAATCCCGAGGTGCGTGAGACGTTCGTAAATCGCTCGCGGCTCATCTCGGCGATTCGCCACTACATGGAGGAGCGCGGCTACCTTGAAGTAGAGACGCCCATTTTGCAGGAAACGCTCGGCGGTGCCAACGCGCGGCCCTTTACCACGCATTTCAATGTGCTCGACCAAGATTGCTACCTGCGCATCGCTACGGAGCTGCACCTCAAGCGTTGCATCGTGGGTGGCATGGAGCGTGTGTTCGAGGTTGGCAGACAATTTCGTAATGAGGGCATGGACCTTACGCACAACCCCGAGTTCACGTCGATGGAGGCCTACTGTGCATATGGCGATCTGAATACCATGAAGGAGCTCAGCGAGGGGCTGTTCCAGGCTTGCGCTGCTGCCGTGGGCAAAGGCGATACGCTTGAGTACCAAGGTCGCGAGGTGCATTTGGCCAGTCCGTGGCGCTCGGCTCCCATGAGCGAGCTGGTGAGCGAGGTGCTCGGCGAGGAGCTTTCCATCGATACGCCCGTCGAGCATTTGCGCGAGGTCCTTACGGCCAACGAGCTCGAGTGGGAGGAGAGCTGGGGCGCAGGCAAGCTCATCTTCGAGCTTTACGACGAGCTCGTAGAGAAAACCCTCATCGATCCCACCTTCGTGTGCGATTATCCCGTCGAGGTGTCGCCTCTGGCGAAGCGCCGTGACGACGACCCGCGCCTGACGGACCGCTTCGAGCTCGTGATTTGCGGCAAGGAGTATGCCAACGCATTTAGCGAGCTTAACGATCCCGTGGACCAGGAGTCGCGCTTTGCCGCTCAGGTTGCTGCCAAGGCTGCCGGCGACGAGGAGGCCATGGACTACGATTACGATTACGTGCGCGCGTTGGAGTATGGCATGCCTCCTGCGGGCGGCATTGGCTATGGCATCGACCGCATGATTATGCTCTTTTGTGATCAGCCTGCCATTCGCGACGTGTTGCTCTTCCCGCATTTGCGTCCGGAGCGTCGCGAGCAGCCCAAGCCGGTTGCGGCTGTGGATGGCAAGCTTGATGCGGGCATTTCGCGCGATGCGGCCTTCGAGCTGCTCTGCAAGTACAACGACGACCCCTTCCATGTGAAGCACGGAGAAACCCTCGAGGGGCTTATGCGCTACTATGCTGAGCGCGAAGATCCTGCAAACGTTGAGTTTTGGGGCTTGGTGGGGCTGCTCCACGACCTCGACTGGGAAAAGTGGCCCGACCCGGTGCAGCACACGGTAAAGACGGCCGAGCTTTTGGCCGAAGCTGGCGCGAATCCTGCGCTTGCGCATGCCATCCAAACGCATAATCACGCGCAGAACGACGAGTTGCCGGCGCCGGAGCACGTTATGGAGAAGTGGCTGTATGCTACCGACGAGTTGAGCGGCCTTATTCAGGCGGCAGTGCGCATGCGGCCGAGCAGGAGCGTGCTCGACTTCAACGTGAAGTCGCTGCGCAAGAAGTTCAAGTCCAAGGGGTTTGCCGCCGGTTGCAACCGCGAGATTATCTCCGAGGGTGCCGAATTGTTGGGCATGGAGCTGGGCGAGCTGTTTGCGAGCGTCATCGATGCGATGAAGGCCATAGCGCCCGTGGGCGATATTTATGCGCAGCCGGCTGGCGGCGCTGGTCCCGCCGGTGGCGCGGGCGCGGCTGGCGCTGGTGGCGACGCAGGCGCTGCGGGTGCGGCTGGCACTGGTGGCGACGCAGGCACTGCGGGCGTCGCTGGTGCTGCCGGAACTACGGACGAGGCGTCGATTCCCACTGAGGGCATCTACATCGAGCCTCTTTTTGCTGACGAGGTGGACTTTGCCACGTTTAGCCGTTCCGACTTCCGCGTGGTAAAGGTCAAGGCATGCGAGGCTGTTCCCAAGAGCAAGAAGCTTTTGCAGTTCACGCTTGACGACGGTAGTGGTAATGACCGCGTGATTCTTTCGGGCATCAAGCAGTATTACGCGCCCGAAGAGTTGGTGGGCAAGACGCTCGTTGCCATTCTCAATCTTCCACCACGCAAGATGATGGGTATAGATTCGTGTGGCATGCTCATCTCGGCCCTACACATCGAGGACGGCAAGGAGGCGCTGCACTTGCTCATGCTGGATGACGCGATTCCTGCTGGAGCCAAGTTGCGCTAGGTGGGCATCGTTTTTTGGCATATCGCCGTGCCGTGACGCCGCGTCGTGGCGCCACGACGCGGCGGTGCCTGTTCGGGCGCGCTGCGCCTGTTTGGATGCCCCGAAAGAATGGTTAACTGTCACGTCCGTGGTCCGGAGGGTGCCGTGCTCAAACAGTCCTCGCTCCTGCGGAACTGCGCGCGGCCACTCCTCCGGGCCACTCCTCGATTTGACGCTTCTTTAGGGGCAGGCCTGTTTGGGGGTGCTCTGCCCGTTCGGGAGTGCTGCGCTAGTGGTGGCGCTTGCCAGTGGCGATGCGTCGGCAGCGAAACATGCAACTTGTGAACGATTCCCGCGTATCCCTTGAGTGTTCCGGCGCAACCTTGCTTAATGTGTATCCAGGGGGGCACTTAGCGCCGGTTTTGTCCGCTAAACGGCCCCGTGGGTACACAACCTTGCAACGTGTACCAGCGGTGCCACTTAGGACTGGCTTGGCCGGCTAAATGGCCCCTGTGATACACAACCTTGCGAACGCGATTGGTGAGTGGAATACAACCAAGCACGGGCGCGGCCAAGTACGTGCAAGCACGGGCACGGCCAGGCACGGACAAGCACGGCCAAGCACGGCCAAGCGCACGGTCAAGCGCGCGCACGGGCACGCACGGGCGCAGGCACGTATATATAAGTCAAACTTCCCGGAAAGTGCCTTACCACCTTGTATGCTTTGGTATGGACTGAGCTGGTTTTGGGTAAACAACAACTTGTTAAACGACGACAAGCGAAGAGAGAGAATTCCGCATGTTCGAAAAGTTCACCGACAAGGCCCGTCGCGTCATGAATCTCGCGCAGGACGAGGCGCGCAACCTTGGCCGCATGTTTGTGGGTACCGAGCATCTGTTGCTGGCGCTCATTAAGGAAGGGGAGGGCGTGGCCGCTCAGGCGCTCGCGGCCCTCGATGTTACGTACGACGAAACGATTCTTACGGTGCGCAGCCTCTCGAAGGATGACTCCGAGCCTACCTCGGGTGGGCACATTCCCTTTACGCCGCGTGCCAAGCGCGTGCTCGAGGGCTCGTATCGCGAGATGATGAATCACGGACAAACCTACATTGCCACCGAGCATCTGTTGCTCGGCATTGTGGACGAGGGCAATGGCCGCGCGATGGAAACGCTTGGACGCATGGGCGTTTCGGGTGACGCGGTGCGCAACTCCGTTGACGAGCTGTTGGAGTCCAACAAGGGTGGCCAGGAAACGCATACGCCGCGTCAGCCTGCCGGGGTGGGCGATGTGCGCGGTACCGCCGCCGGCGCCAATCCCTTCTTTGGCAACCAGCAAATGCAACAGGATGACGGCTCGCTTCTCGAGCGGTTTGGTCGTAACCTTACGAAGGCCGCCTCGCAAGGTGCCCTCGATCCTGTAATTGGGCGCGACCGTGAAGTTGAGCGCGTCATGCAGGTTATGGCACGGCGCCAAAAGAACAACCCACTCATTCTGGGCGACCCGGGCGTGGGCAAAACGGCCGTAGTCGAGGGGCTCGCGCAGCTCATCTCGGGCGGTAACGTGCCCGACATCTTGCGCGACAAGCAAATATGGACGCTCGACGTGGCGGCCTTGGTCGCGGGCTCGAAGTATCGCGGCGAGTTCGAGGAGCGCTTGAAGAAGGTCATTTCGGAGGTGCGCGAGTCGAAGGATGCCATACTGTTCATCGACGAGATGCACACCATTATGGGCGCCGGTTCGGCCGAGGGTTCGATTGACGCTGCAAGCATTCTTAAGCCGCCCCTCTCGCGCGGAGAGATTCAGGTGATTGGTGCGACGACGGCCGACGAGTATCGCAAGCACATCGAGAAGGATTCGGCGCTCGAGCGTCGTTTCCAGCCCGTCAACATTGGCGAGCCGTCTCCGGAGGATACGCTGCAAATCCTCAAGGGCCTGCAATCCGCCTACGAGGAGCACCATCACGTTCGCTATACCGACGAGGCGGTGGCGGCTGCCGTCACGCTTTCGAACCGCTACGTGCAAGACCGCTTCCTTCCCGACAAAGCCATCGACCTTCTCGACGAGGCGGGTGCCCGTACACGCGTGCACAAGATGTCGTTGCCGCCTGAGCTGGCGAAGGTCGACGAGGACTTGGCTCGCGTGCGTCAGCAAAAGTCCGACGCCGCCGCGGCGCAGGAGTTCGAGGAAGCCGCACGTCTCCGTGACGAGGAGCGCGAGCTCAACAAGCTGAAGGGCGATTTGGAGAAGAAGTGGCGCGAGGAGATGGACGCCAACGTGGTGGTTGTCACGGAATCCGATATCGCCGATGTGGTTTCGTCGATTTCGGGCGTTCCGGTGAGCAACCTCACCGAGGGCGAGGCGAGCAAGCTGCTGCGTTGCGAAGAGGTCCTTCATCAGCGTGTGATTGGCCAGGAAGAGGCGGTAAGCGCCGTAAGCCGTGCCATCCGCCGCAGCCGTTCCCCGCTCAAGGACCCGCGCAGGCCGGGCGGTTCGTTCATTTTCCTCGGACCCTCGGGCGTGGGCAAAACCGAGCTGGCCAAGGCGCTTGCCGAGTTCCTCTTTGGCAGTGAGGACGCGCTTATCGGCTTCGACATGAGCGAATTCATGGAGAAGCATGCCGTAAGCAAGCTCGTGGGTGCCCCTCCGGGATACGTTGGCTACGACGAGGGCGGCGAACTCACCAAGGCGGTGCGTAGGCGCCCCTACTCGGTGGTTCTTTTCGACGAAATCGAAAAGGCGCACCCCGACGTGTTCAACATCTTGCTGCAAATCCTCGACGAGGGCCGACTTACCGACGGACAAGGCCGCACGGTGGACTTCTCCAATACGGTTGTTATCATGACGTCCAACATCGGCGCGCGCGACATCGCGCACACCACCACGTTGGGCTTTGGCGGCTCCTCGGGCGGGCTCTCCGATGCGGAGATAAACTCCCGCGTGATGGCAGAGCTCAAAAAGCTCTTCCGCCCGGAGTTCCTCAACCGCGTGGACGAGGTTGTGGTGTTCAAGTCGCTGACGGGCGATCAGCTGCGCGGCATCGTGGAGCTCATGGTGAGCGACCTGCGTCGTCGTCTGTTCGGTCAGGGTATGTCCATCGAGCTTACCGACGCCGCGCGCGACCTCGTGGCCAAGCGCGGTACCGATAAAATCTATGGTGCCAGGCCTCTGCGTCGAGCTATCCAAACGCTCATCGAGGATCCGCTTGCCGAGGAAATGCTCATGGGCAAGTGGCAGGCTGGCGACATCATTTACGTGGATGTTTCCGAGGACGGCAACTCGCTCTCGTTTACCAAGGGCGCTGGCGAAATCGCCGCACCCGAGGAGCGCGTGCACATGGCGCTGCCTCAGGCGCACACGCGCTGGACGAGCGCCCGCACGCCTGCGCCCGATGCAACATCCGCGGAATAAAAGAGTTGTGGGGGGAATGCTCTCCGAGCGGTTCGCATGTGGATTGCCCGGGGAGCATTCTCCAGAACTCGCCATCCCGCGATTTGAGCTAAACGATTATTTGCAACGTACAATCTTGTGGCATGAGGACGTTCTTCTCGCGTATACTGATAGTTCCGCACGCGATTAGAGGGGGAGGCGAAGCACGCAATGCAGGACGATCAAACAACAATCGAAGTACAACGCCGCATTGACGAGGCGATTCGCTTGACGGCACCGGGCACGGCATTACGCCACGCGCTCGATATGGTGCTTGCCGGTCACATGGGTGCTCTCATTTGCGTTGGCGACGAGGAAAATGTGATAAAAGCGGGTAACGACGGCTTCCCGCTCAACATTTCGTTTACGGCCAACCGACTTTTCGAGCTCTCGAAGATGGACGGCGCCATTGTGATAGATGGCAAGCTCAACCAAATCCTTCGTGCCAACTATCACCTCAACCCCGACCCTACGTTGCCGACGAGCGAGACGGGCATGCGTCATCGTACGGCGGCGCGGATGAGCCTGCTTACCGACGCGACGGTCATCTCGGTTTCGGAGCGGCGGCAGGTAATTCACTTCTTTGTGAACGGTCACGGCGTGCAACTCAAAACGGTGCAGGAGCTCATGGGCTCGGTAAACCAGCTTGTGGTTGCCATGCAGTCCACCCGGCAAACGCTCGACCAACGCTTGCGTCGTCTCACGACGCTCGAGCTGGAAAACCAGGTTACACTGGCTGACCTTACGGAAATATTTTATCTGTTTGAAGTCCTTACGACGGCGGGTGAGGAGCTGGGCAAGATTGAGGAGCAGCTCGGTAGCGAGGGTCGCACGGTGCAAATGCAACGCGAGGAGTTTTTGGGCGACCTCGACGACGAGTACACCCTCATGATTCGCGACTACGCATCCGATAGCTCCGAGCAAAATGCGGCCGAGATTCGTCGCGCGCTCGACGACACGGCGAATTATCAGGTGCATAAGGCTGCCTACCTCGCGCATCTTTTGGGCTACGACGATAGCCGCGAAGATACCGTCATGACTCCGCTCGGCCTGCGCACGCTTTCCAACGTGAGCGTGGTGCGCGAAGGCATGGCAGATAAAATCGTGGACGAGTACGGCTCCTTGCAGGACCTCATCGACGTTATTGACGAGAACCCCGAGCGTCTCGAGGAGACGGGTGTGCGCAATCCGTCCATTTTGGCGGACAGCCTGTACCGCATGTGGGGCAAGCACTCATGAGTGATTCGTTTGCGCTCGCGTGTCCCGAGCGGATTGTGGAGGAAGCTTGTGGTGCCGATACCTGCGCAATTATCTTAGCGGGAGGATCGGGCGAGCGTTTTGGCGACCCACGGGGCAAGCAGTTCGTTGAGCTGGCTGGCTTGCCACTGGTGGCGTGGTCCATCTTGGCGTTCGACCGCGCTCCAAGTGTTGGTGCGCTGGTAGTGGTGTGTCCGGTGGGACGCGCGGGAGAGATGCGCACCGCCGTGCTCGACAAGCTCGAGCTCTTGCATGGGGTGACGCTTGTGGCGGGTGGGGCGACTCGTCAGGATTCGGTGTTCTCGGGACTTATGGCTGCCCCAGAGGAGCTTGGCTTGGTCGCCATCCATGACGGGGCGCGACCTCTTATTGAGCAAGGGTCCATCGAGCGTTGTGTTGCCGCCGTGCGCGACGACGCGGGGCTTGCCGGAGCCATTTGCGCGGCGAGGGTTACCGATACTATTAAACTTGCTGACGAGTCGGGGGTCATTTGTTCGACGCCCGATCGCGAGAGGCTGTGGAGCGCGCAAACGCCGCAGGTGTTTTGGCGCGAACGAATTATGGCGGCGCATGAGTCTGCGTTGCTCGAGGGCTTTGTGGGTACCGACGACGCGAGCCTGGTTGAGCGATTCGGTGGGCGTGTTCGCGTTATCGATACCCCGCGCGATAATCTTAAGGTTACGCTGCCCGAGGACTTGGCGGTTGCGGAGGCCATTCTTCGCTCTCGTGCGGGCATCGCGTGATTTATGTGGGAGTGGGGGAGGCAGCCATGATGCGTATAGGACACGGATACGACGTGCATCAGTTCGCCGATGGTCGGCGTTGCATTTTGGGTGGAGTAGACGTGCCAAGCGATCGCGGACTGCTTGGTCACTCCGATGCGGACGTCCTTGCTCACGCGGTGGCCGATGCCGTGCTGGGCGCTTCGCGACTAGGCGATATTGGCAAGCTGTTCCCCGATACCGACCCCGCATATGAGGGGGCCGACTCGCTCGTGTTGCTTGCACGCGTGGCCGAGCTGGTTCGCTCGGAGGGATTCGAAATCGTGGACGTGGACTCAACCGTGGCAGTGCAGGCACCCAAGCTGGCGCCGTATCGCGATCAGATGCGAGAGAACCTCGCCGCGGCCCTTGGCTTGTCGGCAGAGAATGTTGGCGTGAAGGCCACCACAACCGAGGGCCTTGGGTTCGTTGGGCGCAAAGAGGGCATCGCAGCTTGGGCTGTTGCCCTGCTCGAAAAGCAGTAATGGAGGGCCTTCGGCGGGGCACTTGTCTACTTTTTTGGGCGAGGAGCGGAGCTCCCCCAATGTACCTACCAAGAATCCTAACTTCGGGGTTTGTGTCCCCTAGCTGTGCTAACATCTACTGAACATGTTGGCAGGCTTCCTAAGGATGCTCCATGGTTTTCTCTAGTTTTGTATTTTTGTTTGTGTTTTTGGCAGTGCACCTGCTTGTGTACGCGCTCGTGCCCGAGCGTGCGAAGAATCCGGTGCTCTTGGCATCGTCACTTATCTTTTACTCGTGGGGCGGCCCGCGCTTTTTGGTGCTTCTCATGGGCGAGACGGCGGCAAGCTGGTTCTTTGCGCTCATGATAGAGCGTGCCGATTCGCAGGGGCGTCGTCGCGCGGCGCTCGTGGGCGAGTGCGTGGTGCTACTGGGCCTGCTGGGCATCTTTAAATATGCGGGTTTCGTGTTGGGCATGGTGCAGGGCGTGTTTGGCGTACCTGCTGAAATACCAAACATCGTGTTGCCTATCGGTATTTCCTTTTATACGTTCCAGCTCATTAGTTATGTGTGCGACGTGTATCGCGGAGAGGTGCATGCGCAGCCAGCATACTGGAAGCTCCTGCTGTACTCATCGCTCTTTCACCAGTGCATCGCTGGTCCCATCGTGCGGTACAAAACCGTTGCGGGCGAAATCGAGCATCGCCATGCTACGCGCTCCGAGGTGTATTCGGGCGTACGACGATTCTGCGTGGGTCTTGCCAAAAAAACGCTGCTTGCCAATGCGTGCGCCGCTGCGGCCGATACGCTCGTGCCTACAGGTTCCGATGCGTTGGCTAACCAAGCGGTGGCTGGGTACTGGCTTGGGATGCTGTTCTACATGCTGCAAATTTATCTCGACTTCTCGGCTTACTCCGATATGGCCATCGGCATGGGTCGCATGATTGGCTTCCATTATCTTGAGAACTTCGACCATCCGTATCTTGCCTCCTCCGTGCAGGACTTTTGGCGTCGGTGGCACATCTCCCTTTCGTCGTTCTTCCGCGATTACGTGTACATTCCGCTGGGTGGCAGTCGTTGCGCGGTACCGGTATACATTCGCAACATGGCCGTGGTGTGGTTCCTTACGGGCTTGTGGCACGGCGCCAGTTGGAACTACATTTTGTGGGGCATGTACTTCTTCGTGTTCTTGCTGCTTGAACGGTTCGTAATTCGCGGACGACTGCCGGGTCCGCTTGGGCATGCGGGTGCCCTGCTTGTGGTGTTCTTCGGCTGGGTATTGTTTAGGTTCGAGAACTTCCACGAGCTTGCGACCGTCGTCAAGGGCATGTTTGGCCTGGCGGCAGGCGGCTTGGGCGGCCTTAGCGTGCAAACGGTGTTCTTGCAAAACGTGTTCCTGCTTTTGGTGAGCATCGTTGCCTGCACGGACCTTGGCACGCGGTTGCGCAAGCGGGCGTTTGGCCTCACGCGGGGCAACGACGCTCTGCTTGCCGTGTTCGGCGTGCTGGAGGCAGCAACGCCCGCGGTGCTGCTCCTGCTTTCGATGATCGCTTTGGCAGGAGCTAGCTACAACCCGTTTATTTACTTCCAGTTCTAATGGGGGCGCGTCATGCCAATCCAAGATAGTCAGCCAAGGCAGCAGACAAGTACTTCAGCTCGACGCAAGCGTACGGCCTCTTCCGCAGCTGCGTCCGCGGGGCGTTCGGGCAAGTCGGGGCAACCCGTTCGGCAGGGAGATGTCGCGAATGGTCCCGAAGAGCGCTCGGACGGTGGCCCTCGCGCAACACGGCCGCACGGTGAGCAAGACGCGCGCCAGCGAGGTACGCGCGAGCAGGCCGGGCGCGAACAAGGCGCGCGTTCGAGACGACGCCCTACCCAGGGCGCTGCCCGGGGCTCGGCCCAGGGCTCTGGGCAAGGCTCGGCACAGGGCGCTGCCCGGGGCTCGTCCCAAACGCCGCGTGGTGCGACGAAGGACGGGGCAGAGCGACGTGATGCATCGCGTCGAGCCTCGGCCGATGCTGGTCAGGCGCGTTCGGGCGCCCGAAAACCTGGTGCGTCTCGCGGTGCTGCATCGAACGCGGCGGTTGGCGATTCGTCTGCAGACGCCCGTCGCGCTCGGCGACAATCCGATGGGCAGCGTTCCGACCAGCAGCGTTCCGACCAGCGACGTTCCGGGCATGTGTCCGGGCAGCAGCGACCAGCCGAGCGGCGGGGGCCTGCGCAACAGCCGCGAGGTCGGCGCAAGCCATCACGCGAAGATGCTATGCGCATGCGCAAACTTGGTGCCTACCGCCGCATAGGCGTGGCGAGTGCTGCGTTGGTGTTGGCGGCGGGCGCCATCATCGGCTTGTTCTATTTTGCACGTCCGACGACCTCGACGGTGGAAAAACGTACGTTGCAGCCCATGCCCGCTCTCACATGGAATAGCTTTTGGAGCGGCGAGTACTTTTCGGACCTTGCGCTGTGGTATAGCGATACCTATCCGTTGCGCGAGCAGCTCGTTGCTGCCGACCAGGCCATGAGTGGCTTGCATGGGGTGAAGAGCGAAACGCAAATGCTTGGTGGTACCAAGCAGGCGGATGAGCTTCCACCTGTGTCGAACAACAACTCTGGTGGTGCCTCGTCTGCCGATGGCGCAAGCGACGGCGAAAGCGGGAACACTGCCTCCGACAGCAAGACGGCCGAAGGTGGGGCGAGTTCCAAGGCGAAGCGCGAACGCGGTAAGGTGGAGGTGCCTGCGCAGGAAGTAATGGCCGAGGCAATTCAAAACCAGGTGCTTGATGGCCTGTATGTGAAGGGCGATGCGGCATACGGCATCTATTACTTCGATCAAGACGCGGTTCAGGGGTACGCTGATGCCATAAACGCAGCGGCAGAGGAACTCAAAGGTGAGGCGACGGTATACTCGCTCGTTGCGCCGAACTCCTCGGGCATTCTTCTCTCGGCCCAAGAGGTTAAGGACTTGGGCGGTACCAATCAGGTGGATGCCATCGAGTACTTCTACAGCCTGTACGATGACGATGTGCATCCGATTGATGCGGTGCCCAAACTGCAAGAGCATACTGACGAGTACATATTTTATCGCACGGACCACCACTGGACATCGCTGGGTGCCTACTATGCGTACGAAGCCTTTTGCGAGGAGAAGGGCATTAAGCCCGAGGACCGCGACGACATGAAGCACATCAACATGGGTGACTTCCTTGGCTCGTACTACGCGGAGCTCAAGAGCGCGGAGATGGCGGCAAATCCGGACTACGTCGAGGCGTGGATTCCCAACGGTACCAACAAGATGCGCCTGTGGGACCAGGATGGTACCGTGAGTGACGACTACAACGTGATTACCGACACGTCCGACTGGGACGTGTCGGGCAAGACGATGGGCTTCATCATGGGCGACCAGCCTTTGCAGCGCATCGAGAATCCCAAGGTTACTGATGGTTCAACATGTCTGCTCATCAAGGATTCGTTCGGCGACTTCTTTGCGCCGTGGCTTGTGGACCACTACTCCACGGTGTATGTGGGCGACTTCCGCTACTTCGAAAGCAACATCGACGACTTCGTGCGCGAGAACAACGTGAACGACCTTATCTTCTGCAATAACGTGACGCTTGCCGGCGGCGGCGTCGTTGGCCCGGCCATCCTCGGTAGGCTTTAGCTCGGCAGACTATAGGTTTAGGTGTGGCAGGGACAGGTACTTTGTTGCTTGTGTAATGCACACGAAGCGGCCCAAACGGCACCCATCGTTAGGCTTGGGTGCCGTTTGGGCCATTTTCGGCTCGATGTCACTGCCAAAACGGCCCGTTTGGCACCCATTGCCAAACTTGGGTGCCGGTTGGCCCACCCGCGCTCGTCCATCCGCGTGCGGCTTTCCGCGCGAAAACACCCAGCACATCTCACAGTATCAGGTCGCTTTGGACGAAAACTAACTTATGCTGTCAAATTGTCACTGTGCTCCACTGCAATCAGGCGAGGAAATGTTCTCCATCTGTTTCTCGTCCGGGCAAGATTCGCTAGTGCCCCGTTGCTTTCGGGCTGGGAATATGCTAGACTATATAGACATCTGCATGCCATTACGTGGGCCCGAGACCCGGGACGGTGTGCGGACATGGGGCATGGGAGTTCGCCGTGTGGCCCGGCGGCTCCGGGAAGGGAGGAATGCCGATGGCGGACGAAATCAGGGGACTGACGGAGTAGGAGCGGAAGAAGCGGATCGAATACCACCTGGCGGAGCTGAAGAAGCTCCGTGCCGTGCCGCGCAGCGACTGGCATGCCGCATTTGAGGCCTTACTTCGAATCGAGGCGCACAAATTTGCCGGTCGTGTGCACATTCTCACGGAGGAGGAGATCGGGGAGGTCCCGCCAAGGACGGACTTCGTGGTCCTGACGGAGGACGAGGAGGTCGATTGGGAGAAGGCAATCTTCGGGATCTTCCGAAAGATTAACATCCTCGAATACAAGAACCCGCACGACTCGTTGAACGAGCGAGTGCTTCGCAAGGTGTGCGGCTATGCCAACCTCTACATCGGGATGGCCGAGCATGAGGGCGAGCGCCCGGCCGGGAAGAGGACGATGTGGTCAGGGAGCACTACAGGGTGCTGCTCCGGCTGGTGATAGAGAAGAACCCGAGGTTTTTCGAGGCCATGAGGAGGGATCAGATTATGGAAGACGTGCTGATGGAGATCGTGAGGGACAGAGTGGACGAGAAGGTTAATGCCGCAAGACAGCAGACCACTGTGACGCACATTAGAGACATCATGACGAAGCTGGAGTATACGGCCGAGCAGGCGATGGATTTGCTGAGCATCCCCCAGTCACAGCGCAGCACCTACGCGGGGCTCGTGGGGAAGAAGGCCCGTTAAGCGGCGTGGAGCTCCGTGACGACGGGTACGGTTCAATCGACGGAGACCCCTTTCAGGCCCTTTGTGCGGGAGCTCCTGGCGGTCTTACGGGATATGCCCACGCTCCTTGGAGCAAAGCATGGTAAGAGCTGGCTGTGCCCATTTTGCGTCGTGCGTTTGCGAAGCGTCTGAAACTGAATACTACGATGATGGATGGCCGTCGGACCTAACAGGGTGGGTATACCCTGCCAGTTCGACGGCTTTTGTCATGCAAGAAATCAATACGAAGAAGTTCGGTAATGCCTATAGCGGTTCTGCTGTTAAGGGTAACTCGGACGATCTAACAACCGGAGGTGGGTTTTCGCGGGCATCGCAGATGCAATACAAACAGTTAAAGTAAAAGGCTCAGATAGCGATACTGAAGTAGGTGCAAAGCCCTGGCTGCTAAGCACGGATGAAGCAAATGATATGTGCATATTATGGCATCCTTTTAGTTCAGGTTGGGTGCCGTTTGAACCGCTTCCGACCCGATTGCCCTTCAAAAACGTCCCGTTTGGCACCCATAATGGGGTGGGTGTCGTTTGGGCTGCCCGCGTCCGGCCATTCGCGGCTCGCACATCCGTGCAAAAAACCGGCGCGCCTCACAGCATCTCGTAGTGGGCTCGCGCGATGGCGGTGAAGATGGGCTCAAGCTCGCCGAACTGCGCTGGTGCGGTTGTCATAACGGCGACGGCGTATGGTCCTTCCTCGGCGAACACCACGCCGCCCTCGACGGTCGCGGGCTCCGATCCATAGTCGCCGAAGAACTCAAACCAGCCCATCTTGCCCCACGTGCGCACCTCGGGACCGAGCGCCACGCGCATAGCGGACGTCGTGCGCTGCGAGAGCAGGTCGGCAAGCTGGCGTGCGGGCGCCGTATCGGACTGCAAGTAGTCGTACATGTGGACCCACATGCCCAAAAGCTGGTTGGCGTTCATGTGCGGATAGTTCCAGCGCATCATTTCCTCATACGACTCGTAGCCGTCGTGGCCTACGTGCGCGTCCTGCAGCCACGAAAGAAACACCTCGGAGCCATAAATGCCTCGAAGCTCGTGATACGCCTCGTCGCTCGACTCGACAATGGTGTCTTGTGCGAGGGGATACACCGCCTCTACGGTAGTCTCCCCAGGTTCGATGAGTTTTTGATACACACATGCGGTATACGGTGCCTTAATGCTGCTAGCGGGGTACTGGATGCGCAAGCTATCGTAGTTAAGCTCGTTACCGTTGGTGAGGTCGCGCACGGCAAAGGACACGAGGTCGCCCGTGTCCTCGAACTCGCCGATGGCGCGCGTGAGAACACCATAAGCGTTGCTGTTGCGTACCGCCGCAGCACAGTTGCCACCGAACTCGTGAGCGATTGTGCGCGGTTCAACATATTCGTCGTTCTTGGGCTGAGGCTTGGGTTTGTCTGCGACCCGCACCCCTTCGGGAGTGGGCTGGAGCCAACCGGGTATTGCCGGGATGGTTGCGACGAACAGGACTATGGTGATGACAAGCGCGCCTACCGCGTAGGCAAAAGCGGGCGAGCGCATGAGCGAACGTATGGCGCGGATACGAGCGGACTTGCGGCGACGTCGGCGTAGGCGCTCGCGCTGTGCATCGCGGTGCCGCGACGTGGAAGCTTGGCGCGAATCCGCCGCCCGCGGCTCAACGGATGGCTGAGACTCGGCCCGTCGGTCTAGCAACTGATACGGGTCTGATGCCGGACGCGACTCAACGGACGGAACTCTTTCGAGCGTCGCTCGTCGTGCGGCGCGACTGGCATCGTCTCTTGTAGCGTGGGATTTGTGCGGTCGATGGTTGTTCGCCGAGGCGGGGCCTCGCCACGGCAGTTGCAGGCCTTTTGATGCGTGCGCACTGTTCTGCACTCGGTTGCGCCGTGGCTTGCTGCTGTTGGCGCGAACGTGTCTGGCTTCGCCGTTCCGCGATTGCTCGCCGCTTCTCTGTGAGCGCTCGCGCCGTGACGTCGCGTCCCTGCGGCTCGATTCCGCGCTTCCATGTCGCCGCTTCTCGTGACTTGACTCACGTCTCTTTCGATGGCTATGGCTTCGCTGGGATGGCTGATGTTCGTGAGATGTCTCTCCGTCAAATAGCGCACGGCCGTCCGACGTGCGGCCATCCGAGCTCCCGTGAAAAGACATGCGTGTATCTCGCGTGCGGTCTCCAGCGGTGCTGGTGCTTGGCTTGCGGCCGTCCACCGCATGGCCATGCGAGGTAGAGGACTGTTCCCGTGGTTCGTTGTGAGCGTATCGCGTGGAGGACGCGTGGCGCTGTTGTGTGGAATTCGCCTGCACTTCTTGCGGAGGTATTTCTGGCGTCTCAGGTCGTACGGGATGCCCGGAGCGCGCAGATTGATCTCGATTATCGTATCGATTCGACTGCGCCGGCTGTTCCTGACGCACGTGGCGACCTGTCGGTCTGGGTTGGTTCTGGCGTGCGAGTTGATCCGACAGTGCGGGCTGACCGTGACGTGCGTGTCTACCAGATGGCGTTGGCTGGTCCTGACGCGCATGCCGACCCTGTCGTGCTGGTTGCGCTGCCCGACCATGAGACGGTCGATGTTCAGGTTGGGCATGACGCGCATGCCGTCCGTGCGACGAAGCCATATTTCCTCACCTCCCACCACGTGTAGTGTGCACATTGTACGCTTGCTGGGAGACAAATGCTCTTACGCTTTCTTAAAGATGGTTACATTCAACGGCACGCGTCTCTCACACGCCTCTCTCGTGCGTACGTCTTGGTGAGTTGCGGTTCACGCCTGCCACGGGCGGAGCAGTCATTTAGAATGGTTGTTTGCAGCAAGACGAAGGTCGAGACGCGGGGCGATTTGCCGTCAGGCTTGTGCTCCGGGCTCTCGAAAAGGAACGGTGTAGGTGAAGAGGAGAAATCAATCTATGGCAGAGTTTATCTACCAAATGTACAAGGTGCGCAAGGCGCACGGCGATAAGGTCATTCTTGACGATGTGACGATGGGATTCTTCCCCGGCGCCAAAATCGGCGTGGTTGGTCCCAACGGTATGGGTAAGTCCACTCTCCTTAAAATAATGGCCGGCATGGAAGACATATCCAACGGCGAGGCAATGCTCAGCCCCGGTTACACGGTCGGTCTGCTTCAACAGGAACCGCCGCTCGAAGAAGACAAAACCGTTCGCGAGAACATCGAGCTCGCCTTTGGCGACCTACTCGCCAAAATCGCGCGCTTTAACGCCATCAGCGAAGAGATGGCGGATCCCGATGCGGACTTCGATGCTCTTATGACCGAGATGGGCGAGCTGCAGGATGCCATAGACGCAGCTAACGGCTGGGACCTGGATTCTCAGCTGAGCCAGGCCATGGACGCGCTTCAGTGTCCGGACCCAGACGCGCCGGTAAGCGTGCTCAGTGGTGGCGAGCGCCGTCGCGTCGCGCTGTGCCGCTTGCTGCTCGAGGCGCCCGACCTGCTGCTTCTTGACGAGCCAACCAACCACCTCGATGCCGAGTCGGTATTGTGGCTGGAGCAGTTCCTGCATCGTTACCCAGGCGCGGTCCTCGCCGTAACGCACGACCGCTACTTCCTCGACAACGTGGCCGAGTGGATTTGCGAGGTGGATCGCGGAACGCTTTATCCGTATAAGGGCAACTATTCTACGTATCTTGAAACCAAAGCTGCGCGCATGGAGGCCGAGAGCCAGCAAAACGCCAAGCGTGCGAAAAAGCTCAAGGCCGAGCTCGCGTGGGTGCGCAGCGGCGCGAAAGCTCGTCAGGCAAAGGGCAAGGCGCGTCTTGCGCGCTACGAGGAGATGGTGGCCGAGGCCGCACAGTCCAAAAAGCTGGACTTCTCCGAAATCCAGATTCCTGCCGGTCCGCGTTTGGGCAACAAGGTGCTCGAGGCGGAACACCTGTGCAAGTCGTTTGGCGACCGCGTGCTCATTGATGACTTGAGCTTTAGCCTGCCGCGCAACGGCATTGTGGGCGTGATTGGTCCCAACGGCGTTGGCAAAACGACGCTCTTCAAGTGCATCGTGGGCGATGAGCAACCCACGAGCGGTACGCTCGAGCTGGGTGAGTCCGTTAAGCTGAGCTACGTGGACCAAACGCGCGAGGGCCTCGACCCCAACAAGACCTTGTGGGAGGTCGTGAGTGGTGGCAACGACTACCTTATGGTGGGCGAAACCGAGGTTCCGAGCCGCGCATATGTGGCGAGCTTTGGCTTTAAGGGTTCCGACCAGCAAAAGCGTGCCGGAGTGCTGAGCGGTGGCGAACGAAACCGACTGAATTTGGCGCTCACGTTGCGTCAGGGCGGCAATCTGCTCCTTCTCGACGAGCCGACGAACGACCTCGATACCGAAACGCTCGAGTCGCTCGAAGAGGCGCTCGAGCGCTTCCCCGGCTGCTCGGTGGTGGTAAGCCACGACCGCTGGTTCCTCGACCGCGTTGCCACGCACATCCTCGCTTGGGAGGGAACCGACGAGAATCCAGGGCATTGGCACTGGTTCGAAGGCAACTTCGAGGCGTACCAGGTCAACCGCGAGGAGCGTCTTGGGCCGGAGGCCTCCAAGCCCCACCGCCTGCACCGCAAACTCACCCGCGACTAAGCAAGTCCCGGGGCATAAGATAAACGTCCCGGGTACGGGACGAGTTCCGAAGGCGTGAGACGGGCTCTCCGAGCGTAAAAAACTCCAGGGGCCCGTCTCATGTCCATATCCCAAGGTTCTCGCGTACCTTTTGTGTAACAATCGCGCAACATTTGGTACTATGTGGTGGGGGAAAATCAATTAGATGGAGAGAGCATGCTACGTGGCGTAGAGCTGCGCGGGGTTCGCATCCCGCACAATAAAGCGACCGCTGAGCTTGCCACGGTGCGAATGCCCGTGCCCACGCAGGTAATTATGCCCATGAATCAGCACGTGGGCGCGCCGTGCGAGGTACAGGTGAAGCGTCGTGCGCATGTGGACGTGGGTACGTTGCTGGGACATACGGACGCACGGATGTCGGCCGACATCTTTTCGCCTGTTTCTGGCACCGTTCGCGAGATTCGTTCGATTCACTACTCGAATGGGCGGTCCACACAGGCAGTGGTCATAGAGTCCGATGGCGAACAAACAATAGACAATAACATCGCGCCGCCCGAAGTCACGGACTATGCAAGCTTGGTCGAGGCGGTTCGCCATAGTGGAATCGTCGGCTTGGGTGGCGCGGGTTTTCCCACGTGGCTCAAGATGGACTCGGACCTTTCCACCATCGACTGCTGGCTCGTTAACGGTGCCGAGTGCGAGCCGTATCTTTCGAGCGATTATCGCGAGATGGTGGAGCATCCCGATACCATCCTGCATGGCATTCGCACGTGCTTGGACTTCTCGGGCGTTCCGCGCGCTCGCATTTGCATAGAGAACAACAAACCGCGTGCCATCGAGCTACTGCGCGAGATGTCGGCCGGCGACGATCGCATCGAAGTGTTCGAGCTTCCAGCACGGTATCCACAGGGCGCGAGCCGCGTTATTCTGCGCAACGTGACGGGACGTTCCGTTCCGCGTGGAGGTCACCTCACCGACGTGGGTGCCCTTCTCTTCAACGTTACCACTATGAGCGAGATTGGCCGCTTCCTGCAAGACGGCATGCCCTTGGTGCGCCGTCGCATAACCGTGATGGGCGACGCCATCGAAACGCCGCAAAACCTCGAGGTGTGCATCGGTACGCCCGTCAAGGAAATACTCGAGTTTTGCGGCCTCAAGTCGCAGCCACGCAAGGTGGTAATCGGCGGACCGATGATGGGCATCACGCAGGTTGAGTTCGACGCGCCCATCGTGCGGGCGAACAGTGGCTTGCTGGCCTTTACGAACGAGTTGGTCGATCGTCCGCAAACGACGGCATGCATACGCTGCTCGGCGTGCATCGACAACTGTCCGATGCGTTTGGCACCCATCGATATTCAAAAGGCGTATATGCGCCGCGACGTCGAGAAACTCGACGAACTCATGGCCGACCTCTGCGTTGAGTGTGGCACCTGCTCGTACGTATGCCCGGCCAAACAACCGTTGGCACAATCTACTCGCTTTGCCCGCGCGTTTTTGCGTGCCAAGCAACGCGAGGCAAAGGGAAGGAGGTAGTGCATGGAGCAGTTGCCCCTGCATCCTGCGGAGGAAACAAACCAGCCCCTTTTGCTGCTCACAGCACCACAGCTTACGAGCCCGGTGAGCACGCAATCCATTATGCGCGACGTGCTCATAGCGCTTGCACCAGCGTTTGTGGCTTCGGTGGTGGTGTTTGGTTGGCGTGCGGCGCTCGTTACGGTGGTTTCGGTGGCTTCGTGCGTGGGGTTCGAGTGGCTTTGGTGTCGCCTGCGCAAGACCCCCAACACCTGTTGGGACCTTTCGGCTGCCGTTACCGGCATGTTGCTGGCTTTTAACGTGCCCTCAACCCTGCCGCTTTATATGGTGGTACTCGGCGCATTCGTGGCCATCGTGCTTACCAAGGAGCTGTTTGGTGGCATTGGGTGCAACTTTGCCAATCCTGCCATCGTTGGGCGCATCTTCTTGGCGGTTTCGTTTCCCGCCGCAATGGCCACATTCGTTGCTCCTGGCTCGGTGGACCTCGTGAGTTCGGCTACGCCCCTCGCACCTGCCTCTGGGGCGCATACGTACCTTGAGCTGCTGTTGGGCCTGCACGGGGGCGTGCTAGGCGAAACGAGCGCGCTGGCTATCCTCATTGGCTTCGGATATTTGCTGGTCCGACGCGTTATTACTTGGCACGTGCCGGTGGTGTATGTCGGGCTGGTCGCGCTGCTCAGCTTGCTGGTAGGCCGCGATCCTCTGGCTCAGGTGCTTTCGGGTGGTCTTCTTTTGGGCGCAGTGTTTATGGCGACCGACTACACCACGACGCCTGCCACCCTACGTGGCAAGCTTGTGTTTGCCGTGGGGTGCGCACTCGTAACGTGTCTCATTCGCTTTTATGGAAACCTTAACGAGGGTGTTGCCTACTCCATCCTGTTCATGAATCTCTTCGTCCCGCACATCGATGCCGTTACGCGCAATACGCCCGTCGGTGGCGAGCGCGTGCGAAAGGGGAGGTGAGCACCGTGAGCGCAAAGAATGTTGGATCCGCGACGAGTTCGCTCAAACCTGTTGTGGTGCTTGTCGCCATCTGCGCGGTTGCGGGTGTCCTGCTTGGCGCCGTGCATCAAGTCACGGCGCCCGTCATCGCGGAAGCCGGGGCGCGTCGTGCGCAGGAGACGTATGCCGCGCTCGTGCCTGAGGCAGCTTCCTTCGAGGACCTTCCCTTCAGCACGGAAGGTTGCATGGCGGCTTTGCGGGCGGTTGATGGTTCTGGTGCCACGCTTGGCTACGTTGTGGTGGCCGCAGATCGTGGGTATGGTGGTGCCGTTCCTCTAGCCGTTGCCTTCGATGCCTCTGGCACCGTGACGAACATTACCGTTATGCCCAACGAAGAAACGCCCGGACTGGGTTCTCGCATCACCGAGGACGCATACATCTCACAATATGTGGGATTATCTGCTGAACCTCAGGACGAATCGTCCATCGACCTCATAAGTGGTGCAACCATTTCGTCGAGGGCGGCACTCAACGCGTTCAACCACGCCGTCGAGGCATACGAGGAGGTGCGCTCATGACAAAGCAAGACGCCCAGCCCACAGGTGAGCAGCCCACATGGAAGCGGGAGTTTTCCAAGGGCCTGCTCGCCCAGAATCCAGCGCTGCGCCAAATGCTTGGCCTGTGCCCCACGCTGGCCGTTACCACGGCGGTGACCAACGGCATTGGCATGGGGCTTGCCACTACGTTCGTGCTCGTGTGCTCCGAAGTCGTCGTTTCTTTGTTACGCAAGATAATACCGAGCTCGGTGCGCATACCCGCCTACATCACCATCATTGCGAGCTTCGTTACGCTTACGATGATGCTCGTTAAGGCATACCTTCCGGCGCTCGACGATGCGCTGGGAATTTACTTGCCGCTCATCGTGGTGAATTGCATCGTGCTCGGGCGCGCGGAGTCGTTTGCCTCCAAGAACGGGCCTGGCCTTGCCGCGATTGACGGCTTGGGCATGGGGCTGGGCTTTACCGGCTCGCTGGTGCTTATGTCGGCCATTCGCGAGCTTTTGGGCGCGGGTACGCTCCTTGGCTTTAAAATACTTCCGCCCTTTGTGGAGCCCATGCTCATTATGATAACGCCCGCTGGTGGCTTTGCGGTGCTTGGCGTGCTCATCGCGGCCTCGATGTGGCTCGAGGGTGGCGGACTCAAACGTGGGGGCAACGATGGCGGAGTGCCCTCCGATACCCTGTGTGCGGCGTGCCCGATCGTGTGCGGCGTGAACGACCCCTACCGCGTGCACTGTGCCGACGGCACGCTTAGCGAGCAACTGCGTAGGTTCGAGGAGATTCGCGAGGAGCTGCACGAGCATCCCATCGAGTTGGGTGAAAACGGCTCCTCCAAGGGAGGTGACGCCTAATGGCGCAGTATGCATCCATCCTGTTTGGCATGATTCTCGTCAATAACTTTGTGCTCGTAAAGTTCTTGGGTATTTGTCCCTTCCTGGGCGTGTCGAAGCGCTTCAGTTCGGCCGTGGGTATGGGAGGTGCCGTTACCGTGGTAATGGTACTGGCCATCGCGGTGACGTGGCCCATCCAGCAGCTGCTCGTCAGCTGGGACTTGGAGTACCTGCAGACGATTGCGTTTATTCTGGTAATCGCCACGCTCGTGCAGCTGCTCGAGATGGTGCTCAAGAAGTTCTTGCCGCCGCTGCATAAGGCGTTGGGCGTGTATCTGCCGCTCATCACCACGAACTGCGCTGTGCTTGGAGTTGCGACGCTCACGGTGGACAATGGCTATACGTATCCCGAGGCACTTGTGGCAGGCCTTGGCGCTGGCCTGGGCTTCTTGCTCGCCATGGTCATTTTTAACGGCGTGCGGCGTCGTGTGGATGAGGCAAACCCGCCCGAGGCGTTTCGCGGTATGCCCGTCACGCTGGTTGCGGCAGCCATTACGGCCATGAGCCTGATGGGCTTTTCGGGCGTGGTCGAGCATCTGTTTGGTGCGTAAGGCAAAGAGGGAGAGGAACGCTCGATGAGCTCGATTGTGCTTACCATTGCGCTGGTTGCGGGCATTGGATTGGTGGGGGCCATAATCTTGGTGGTGGCTTCAGGCAAGCTGGCCGTGGAGGAGGACCCGCGTTTGGGCGATCTTGTGGGCATGCTGCCGGGCGCGAATTGCGGTTCGTGTGGACATGCGGGTTGCGAGGCATATGCGCGGGCGTTACTCGAAGGCGCGGCATGCAACGCGTGCGGTCCCGGCGGTGCCGCTACTGCACACAAGCTGGCTGAATACCTTGGGGTTGACGCGGGCGACGTTACGGTAAAGCGTGCTGTTGTGGCGTGTCGCGGTACTGCCGATCGCGTGGTTTTGCAGGAGCGCGCCGGATACCAAGGTGCGCCAAGCTGTCGTTCGTACTCCACCATGGGCCACCTTTCCGACGGTTGCACCGATGGCTGCATTGGCTTTGGCGACTGCATGGCCGCGTGCCCGTACGGCGCCATTTCGCTCAACAAAAACGACGTGGCAGTGGTCGATCCTGCGATTTGCATTGGCTGTGGCCTGTGCACCACCATCTGCCCTCGTCATCTCATCAGCCTGCAAGAGAAGAGCGACGTTTCCGAGGTTTCGTTCGTGCTCTGCCACAACACGCTTATGGGCAAGCGGGCGCGCGATGCGTGTGCCAACACCTGCATTGGTTGTCATCGGTGCGAAAAAGTGTGTCCCAAGAAGTGCATTACGGTAGAGAACAACGTGGCGCGCATTGACGTTTCGGAATGCGTAGGCTGCAAGGTGTGCATGAACGTGTGTCCCGAGGGTGCGATTTATCCGCTCGTGTGGGTGCCGCATACGTAACCTGTCGTCGCAAACTACCTTCCCCCAAGTTGACCTCTGCAAATCAAGGCGTTGCAGAGGTCAACTTTTTTGGTTTTGCTCCTCCCATCGTGTGTTATTCTTTGCGTGTGATAGCTGCTCCTTTGGTGCGAAGCTCCATGCCTTTTGGTAGAATCGTATAATTACTTGCAACGAAGGGGATGGAACGACGGCATGGACTCTCGCCAGGCCAAATACTTTACTACGTTGTACGAAACGCGTACCGTGCGCGGTGCGGCAGATAAACTCTTTATTTCGCAGCAGGGGCTTTCGCGGTCCATCCGCGAGCTTGAGGCGGAGCTTGACGTGCAACTGTTTACGCGTAGCTCTCGTGGAATGACGCCCACTCGTGCAGGAACGTATTTTTACGAGCGCATTCGTCCGCTGCTCGAGACGTTCGAGGATATTTGTCATAACGTCACACTTGTGAGAAACGATGCCGAGCGCATCGAAGTGCCTTGCTCATATGGCGCGTTGTTCATGCTGTATCGTCCACTTAAGGAGTTCGATAGAACGCACGACCTGGATGTGAGCCTGGAGCAGACGACCGATCGCGGGGTGGAACGCAAGATCCTTGGCGGCCAGCGTGAGATGGGAATTTGTGCGCGTAGCCCCTTCGAGACGGGGCTAGAGTTTCGCCGCGTCTACCTTACGCCGTTCGTTGCGTTCATGCGAGACGATGCCGAGCTGGCGAAAAAGGACGTTATTCGTGTTGATGATTTGCGCGACTATCCCATCGTTCACGGTGGTCCGGAATACAACACCTCACGCATCTTCTTCGATCATTGCATGCGCTGCGGGTTCGAGCCCAAAATTGCTATGGAGACGCCAGAACTCACCCTTAGCCTGCGGCTGGCCAAGATGGGTGAGGGCATCGCGGTGTTGCCCGAGGCAGTCGCGGAAATGTGCTCGACGGAAGGGATGGTTCGGGTACCGTTCGAGGACGTAACCTTGAGGTGGGAAGTCGGCCTCGTGTGGAAAGCGGGCAGCAAGCCGAGCGGTGCGTATCAGCAACTTGCGGACTGGCTGCTTTAGCGTGCCTCTAGTAAAAGGTGCAACCACTATAAGTTGTTGGGGTACGCTGTTTGGTTGTAGCACAATTGATGGCTTTTGGGCGATAATGTCTCGTGGGATGCCCCAATCCCTTTTGCGCGCGAATCCTCTTGCTGTGTCCTTTCCCTTCCCGCGCGCATGCCCCGACGGCGCAAAGGCGACGGCCTTTGCGCCGCTCCCTTTTCGGATTTACGCAAGCTACGTGCTCCGCGGCGCCTCTCCTCGGACGCTGCCTGTCCCTCAAGGCTAACCGCTAATTCGTGTGTTCAAAGACGATCGCGTAGGCCTCAAGCAGCCGATCCATGCTGCAAGCAGCGTTGGCGGGGCTTGTTGAGGGCAGACGCGTGGCGGGCAACCCGCATTCTTGCTCGCATCCAAGGCGCCGGTACAGTTGATACGCCCGTGCGCCGGTGCAAAACACAGCCTCGATTGGCGCTGAGCGCGTGATGAGCGAGAGCTTGTTGGGCTGAGCGTTGCGAATGCTTGCGTCGGAGGCGCCCACAATGTCGCATTCGGCGATGACGTCCCACAGCGCGATGCCGTGTCGCAAACAAAACGCGCGCTTGCTCTCGTTTGTGGCGGGAAGCTCCTCGCCGGCGAGTTGTGCGAGCACGCGCCAAAAGCGGTTTTGCGGATGACCGTAGTTAAACTGCCCTTCGCGTGATTTGGGGCTCGGAAACGATCCAAGCACCAGCACGCGGCTGTGCTCGTCGTAGGTGGGCGGTATGCTATGCACAAGGTGTTCGAGTTCCACGGTATTCTCCGCTCCGCGTTTTATTGTTTGGCATATCATACATAAAGACCAACGAATATGCGGCGCGCATGTGCGAACGCTGGCGTGCCTCGCAGAAAGGATTGCACATGGCTAGGCTTAAACCCACGATGGATCCTAGTGGCTTTACGCTCCTCTCGGACTACGTGCCGCAAATCATTCAGGAGATTCGTTACTTCTCCACGTACAACTTCCTCGGCGAACGCGTTGACGGATACGAAGAGCCGTGCGCCATCGTAACACGCGAGGCGGCACGTGCCCTCAAAAGCGCAAGCAACGTGTTCAACGTGATGGGTTATCGCATGAAGATCTTCGATGCATACCGGCCCGTATCAGCAGTGAATCAGTTCGTGTTTTGGGCGCTCGAGGATGTCGACGTGCGTATGAAGCCATATTTTTATCCCGAAATCGAGAAGGTTGAGGCCATCGAGCGCGGCTACATCGCGCGTCGTTCGAGCCATAGCCGCGGAAGCACGGTGGACCTTACGCTGCTCGATATGGCAACGGGCAAGGAAGTGGACATGGGAAGCCCCTTCGACTACTTTGGCGAGCTCTCGCACCCCGATTGTCGTGACGTAACGGACGAGCAGTACGAAAATCGCATGATGTTGCAGCGCGTTATGGTGCGCAGCGGCTTCGAGCCCATCGACTGCGAATGGTGGCACTTCACGCTCGTCAACGAGCCGTATCCCGAAACGTACTTCGAGTTTCCCGTCTCTTCGGCATACCTTCGCCGTAGCCGGGCGTAGCTGCTGTTCTGCCGTGGGGCCGTTATACCTTTTTACGCTACATCGTGGTACCATCACAAGGACGCACATTAGCAACGAAAGGGGAGCCATGCACATAGCAGATGGCATCATTTACATTGGCGTGAACGACCACGAGCTCGACTTGTTCGAGGGGCAGTATATCGTCCCGAATGGCATGGCGTATAACTCGTATGTAATTATAGACGAGAAAATTGCCGTATTCGACGGTGTAGACAAAAACTTTGGCGACGAGTGGCTGGCGAATTTGGAAGCTGCGCTTGACGGCCGTACGCCCGACTACTTCATCGTGCAGCACATGGAGCCCGACCACAGCGCATCGATCATGAAGTTTGCTGAGAAATACCCCGAGGCTGTGGTTGTAGCCACCGTAGGCGCGTTCAACATGATGCAAAACTACTTCGGTACCAAGTTTGCCGGTCGCAACATGGTGGTGAAGGAGGGCGCAACGCTTTCGCTCGGCACCAAGGAGCTCACGTTTATTATGGCGCCTAACGTGCACTGGCCCGAAGTCATGTTTACCTACGACGCTACCGACAAGGTCCTGTTCTCTGCCGACGCCTTTGGCAAGTTCGGGGCCCTCGACGTGGAGGAAGGCTGGGATTGCGAGGCTCGGCGCTACTACTTTGGCATCGTGGGCAAGTTCGGCAAGAACGTGCAGGCCGTGCTCAAGAAGGTCGCGAAGTACGACGTTGAGGTCATTTGCCCGCTGCACGGTCCGGTGCTGAGCGAGGACCTCGGCCATTACATTGGCCTCTACCAAACGTGGTCGGCCTACGAGGTCGAGACGCCGGGCGTCGTAATTGCCTACTCCAGCGTGTATGGCCACACCAAGGAGGCCGTGGAACTGCTTGCGAGCAAGCTCGAGGAGAAGGGCTGCCCGCGTGTTGTTGTAACCGATCTTGCGCGCGACGACCAAGCCGAGGCCGTAGAGGACGCCTTCCGCTACGGTCATCTCGTGCTCGCTACCACCACCTATTGCGGTGGCATCTTCCCTGCGATGCACGAGTTCATTAGCCATCTGCTCGATCACGACTATCAAAAGCGCACGATTGCGTTCGTCGAAAATGGCTCGTGGATGCCTGCGGCCATGAAGGGCATGAAGGCACTTACCGACAAGTTCGCGGGCGTCGAGTACACCGAGAACAACGTTACGATTCGCGGTGCCCTTAACGACGCCTCGCGTGCGCAAATCGAGGCTCTAGCCGACGAGCTTGCCGCCAAGTTCTAACGCCTGAATTGTGGTCGCGTCCCGACCGCGAACCCACCCGCTACACAAAACCCGCCCCGGCACGCGTCGAACAATGCGTACCGGGGCGGGTTCTTATTTGCAGAACTTATCTGCGAGCGTTCGTGCTAACGAAGGCCTTACACCTTACACGTCGAGGTCGGCATCGTACACGTTGCCATTGCCGTCCACGTAGTAGGCATAGGAGTTGCCGTCGGCGTCGGTCGTGGTAACGAGCCAGGTGTCGCCGTACTCGTCGCTCCAAACGTTCGTGGAAGAGGTAACGTTGCCCTTGCCATCGTCCTCAATGATGTCGATGGCGCCGTTTTCGTCAATCGTGGTGTGCACGGAGCTGCCGTCCGCGTTGTAGGCAGAGGTGTGCTCCCACACTTCGCCCGTCTCGGCGTCGACCTCGTAGGTGTGCTGTACGCCATCAATCCACTCGGTTACGAAGTAGTGACCGTCAACATACTCGGCATACACTTCGTCGGCGTCGCCTTCCGACTTGTCGGCAACCTTGCTCTTGGCCTCGGCGTTGGTGATGTAGCCCTGGTCGGCAGGAGCCTCGGTATCGGTGGTGGCAGGCTTTACTTCCTCGGTGGTGCTGTTGTTCTGATCGGCGTTGGCTGCGGGGGCCGTGGAGTTTGCGTTGTCGTTGTTGGCGGCAGGCGCAGCTGCGGGCGTGCTGTTGGCCGGAGCGGGAACGTTCGCCTCCTTGATGGCCTTAACCAGGATGGCCACCTCGTCGTTGTCCAGGGTGTTGGAATCGTTGGCGGTGCGATACGTTACGCCATACGTGTAATCGCCGTCTTTCCAAGTGATGACGGTTGCGGCACCCTTGGCGGGACCCCAGGAGGCAACGTCGAGACCCTCGATGCTCTTGTTCCACTTTTGGGCGAACTCGGACTCGGCGCGATCGCTAATGGAGCCGGCGTTCTCGGCGTTGGCCTTGCGCACTACCAGCGTAACGTCGCCGGTGGTGTAGGCGCCCTGAACGATGCCAGGTGCGTGGCCAAACGAGGGGTTGGTGAACTCGGTGCCGTCGAGGTTGATGGTTCCCATAATGCCGAACTTGTCAAGACCGGCTGCGTGGGCAGCCTCGTCGCCGTTAGCTGCGGACGTCCACTGAATGTTGGACGCGGGGGTCTGTTGTGCAGGTGCCTGCTGTGCGGGCTCGGTGCTTTGGGCGTCGGTCGTGGTCGCTTCCGGCTGGGTGGATTCGGTTTGCTCGACGGTGGAGGCGGTGGAATCTGCGGCAGCGGACTGCGTGCTTGCTTGATCTGCCGAACCTGAGCAACCGGCGAGTGCGAGTGCCAGGGCCGAACCTACTACGAGTGCCTTTGCGGTCATATTCATTGTTGTTTTCCTTTCGCGTTGGTTTGCGAGTCAAACGCTTAATTGATACCCGCCTAAGGCTGTCGTATCACGCCGTTCACCAAGTGCACACAATGCCCGAATGGCCTGGCACTATGGTACACTCGTACGAACTGCCTCGAAACATTGTCTAAACGAAAGGGGAGTCCCCATGCCCGCACATTTTTCCTCTCCTGCTGAGTCGCGACGTCCCGTTGCAAGAGGTGGTTCGTTGCTTCGGTTGATAATGGCGGTCGTGGGTGTTTTGCTCGTCGCGCTTGTTGTTTTGGGCGTGCTCCTTGCCCTCTCGGCGCGTGGTGTACTCGCTAAGGTGGATACCATGCGCGCGCAGGCGGCTCAGCTCGAGCAAAGCCTGCTCGAGGGCGATGCCGATGGCTTGCATGCGCACTCCGCAGAGCTCTCGACGACTATTGGGCAAATCCACGACGATGTTCATTCTCCCGTGTGGACGGTCGCGTCGTTCGTTCCCTTGGTGGGGCGCGACGTTTCCAATGCCCGTGCTTTGGCCGACTGCGCACAGGACCTCTCGCAAAATGCGCTCAATCCGCTTGTGGACGGTGTGGCTGGCATGCGATTGCACGACCTTGTTATTGAACACGCGGTGAATACGGAAATGTTGGCTTCTCTTCGCGGGCCGGTAGTGGCGGTTTCGCCCGTGCTTGTGAGAAACGCGCAAACGATTTCGGCTTTGCAGCCGGGTGTTATTGGCAAGCTTAACGATGTGCTTGAGTCGGCACGTGGTCCGCTTTTGTCTGCGAGTGATTTGCTAGACGATGCCGACCGCTTGTTTACCATGGTGCTCTCGATGCTTGGCGAGGGCGGACAAACGCGTACATACGTGCTTTTGGCTCAGTCCAATGCGGAGATTCGTGCGGGAGGCGGGTTTCCCGGCTCGGTGGGCATGGTGCAGGTTACCGATGGCTTGGCGACTCTTGGCGACTTCCATTCGGTGTACGAAGCAAAGAATCTTATTGCTGAGCATGGGTACGGCGCGCCGCTCACGCCCGAGGAGGTGGCGATTTTTGGCGACGTACTTGGCACCGATGCAGCGGGAACGACGCTTACCCCCAACTTCATGAGGTCTGGCGAAATCACCAAACAGCAGTGGGAGAATGCGTATGGCTTTACGGTGGACGGCGTTGTGGCGATGGACCCAGTGTTCCTGCAACGCGTGCTTGGCCTCATTGGTGGCGTAACGGCATTCGATGGCACTGAGCTTACAGGCGAGAATACTGCGGCAGAGCTCTTAAGTGGCGCGTACTGGCGCTACGGCTACGACGAGGACGGCGGGAAGCTCGAGGATGAGTTCTTCGACGACGTTGCGCAAAAGGCGTTTGGCAAGTTGCTCGACGCCATGGGCGACTTCCAGCTCGACATGTTTAGCAAGCTTTGGGCAACGCTCAAGCAATCTGGCGTGGACCGTCGCTTCCAGGTGTGGATGGCGGACGGAACGCAAGAGGGCTTTATGCAGGAGATGGGCCTTTCGGGCAACTTCCAAACCGACCCTGCGAAGCCCCAGCTCGGCGTATATGCCAACGACAACACGTGGTCCAAGATTTGCTGGTATCTCGATATTACCGCCGACCTTGGTGCGCCAACGCATAACGCCGATGGCACGACGACGTATGAGGTGACGGCGCATTTCCGCAACAACCTGAGCGAGCAGGATGCTGCGGCGGCCCCGGATTACGTTACGGGCTACAATCCACTCAAGCGTGCCAAGGGCGACATGGTGGAGACCATTGTGATAATGGCGCCGCTTGGAGGGACGATTTCGAATTATCAGGTGAATCAGGACGCACCGGTGCCGCCTGAGTCGACCGAGCCTAGCACGCATAGCGCGCCGTATGGACGCGACACGTGGAGTACGCGCATCAATATTTTGCCTGGTGGCGACACGACGGCCACCTTTACGCTCACGCTGCCTGCCGGCGCGGATGCGGAGCCCGTCGTGCTTACGTCGCCGCTGTGTCACGAGTGATGGTGCCATGAGCGACGGGTAGCTTGGGGTATCCCCACCTGGAACAGGGGACGTGGAGCAGGGGGATGGGTTTTCCGTTGCGGGGAGGAAATGCGAGACGAACAGGGGGACGGGCTTTCCCCGACGTACGGTTGATGGGTGGCATCCTTCCAGCAACCCGTCCGCATAACGAGAAAAGGAGAACGGTATGGAAACGCGCGTGGCGGTTATTGGGATTATTGTTGAGAAGGCCGAGGCGGTTGAGGAGCTTAACGGCATCCTGCACGAATATCGCGACTACATAATTGGACGCATGGGCGTGCCGTACAAAGCTCGTGGCGTCAACGTAATAAGCGTGGCCATGGATGCGCCCGAAGACGCCATCTCCGCCCTTGCCGGCAAGGTGGGCAACCTTGAGGGCGTGAGCGCGAAGACGGCGTATTCCAACGTGCGGGGGTAGGGGCGACGGGCGTCGCCGCAGCTTGCCTAAAGAACGGCCAAATCGGGGAGTGGCCCGGAGGAGCGACCGCGCGCAGTTCCGCAGAAACGAGGACTGTCTGAGCTTTGCCCTCCGGGCCACGGATGGCGCTTGACTATTTGGGCGCAGGGTAGCTTACGTGTGTGGTTTTATCGAAAATCGCCACGGTCGACAACAAGCTCGTGGCCGACGGAGGCCATGCGACGTGCGAGACAACCACGGCAAATGGCCGATTCTTCTCCCATGCAAATCTTGTTGTCGTAGAGCTCGTAGTTCTTGCGAACGGCGATGGGCGAGAGGTTGGGCATAACCACGTTCGCGCCGGCCAACATGCCCTTTTCGCGACCGCGAGGATCGATGGTGCCGAGCGCCGTTGTGGCGGGCAGCAGGACGTGCGGGTGAATGAGACGAATCATGCTAAGTAGGTAAAGCGTGAGTTCGAGCGTGCCGGCGGGTTCGTGTGCGAATGGCGTGTCGTGATGCGGAATAAAGGGACCGATGCCACACATTTCGGGCTTGAAGCGTTCGATGAAGCGCATTTCGGCCACGAGATGGTCGATCGTTTGGTATGGCGAGCCCACCATGAAGCCCGCGCCCACTTGGTAGCCAATCTCGCGCAAATCGCGCAAACACTGCATGCGGCGTTCCCAGCGCATGTTTGCAGGATGGAGCTGTTCGTAGTGCTGTGGCGTCGCTGTTTCGTGACGCAGCAAATAGCGTGTTGCGCCCGCATCGAATAGCCGCTTGTAGCTAGTGCGGCTCCGCTCGCCCATCGAGAGCGTTATGGCCGAGTCGGGACACGCAGCAGCTATTTGTTCCACGATGCCGGCGAGCACCTCGTCGGTGTAAAAGCCGTCTTCGCCGCCTTGCAGCACGATGGTGCGAAAGCCGAGCTCATGGCCTTCGCGTGCGCATGCCACTATGGTTTCGGGCTCCAGCCTGTACCGCTTCACGTTGTGGTTGGAGCGACGGATGCCGCAATACAAACAGTCGTTTTTGCAAATGTTGCTTATTTCGATGAGTCCTCGCGTAAAAACACGCGTGCCGTAAATGGGTTCTCGGGCAACGCGGGCGAGCTCGGCCAGGCGCTTGGCAAGTTCGGGCGTGCGCCCGGAGATGAGCGCGCGGTATTCGTCGTCCGCAAGCGTGTGCTCGCGAGCGAGTTTCTCTGCGAGCGCGCCGAGGCGTGTCGTGGAGGTGGAGGCGGCTTCGCCGGGGGTCGTGTTGGAACGACTCGTATGATTGGAAATTGCAGTTGGGGATGCTGTCGCTCGATTCGTCGCGTCGCTCGGCAGGGCTCGTCCTTTCGGTCGATCCACGGGTTCATGGGCCCCGGTGCCCTTTGTTGCGTCGTTTCGCACGGCTTGATTTCCTAGACGGTCCGCGAGGTTCGAGAATCCGGTGTCCTTTGTTGCGTGGCTATACATGGCACGCTCCCTCCACCAGCGCGTGTACCTCGGGAAACATGCGAACGCTTCGTTCGAGCGTGCCCGTCATCTGTGCGATTGTTATGCCATAGTTTGCAAACGGCACACCTTGGTCGGTGGCGCATCGCATCCTGTATTGCACCTCGCGCTCGCTTGTCATGCAGCCACCGCAGTGGATAACCAGCGCATACGGGCTGAGGTCCTCGGGAAACTCGCGACCGGAGCAGGTCTCGATGCGCAGATTGTGCCCGGTGTGTGCCGCAAGCCAGCGCGGAATCTTTACGGTGCCGATGTCGTTGCACTGCCTGTGATGCGTGCAGCCCTCGGCCATGAGCACGCAATCGCCATCGCGAAGCTGTTCCACGGCCGTAACGCCCGCCACGGCCGTTGCGAGGAAGCCCTTGTAGCGGGCCATAAGAATGGAGAACGAGGTAAGCGGTACCTCGTCGGGCACGATTGGCGCCACCACCGCGAAGGCCTGGCTATCGGTTACGACAAGCGCCGGTGGATTTGTGAGGTGCGCGAGCGTGGCCTCAAGCTCGGTTTCGCGACACACGAGCGCCGTGGCTCCCGCGTCGAGCACGTCGCGCACGGCCATTTGCTGCGGGAGTATGAGACGACCCTTCGGCGCGGATTCGTCGATGGGGCACACGAGTGCGACGGCGTCACCCGGGGCGATGAGGTCGCCGAGCAGGCGATGGTTGGGGTTATCTTTTGGTGCGAGCGCTCCAAGACGCTCCTTTAGCTCGTGGATGCCCTCGCCTGTGCGTGCCGAGCACATCACTACGTTTCTTGATTGGACTGGCTGGTCGGTGGGTTGGACTTGCGTGTTCGTGGGCTTCGCGCCAGCGGATTTTGTGCACGCGGGCTGCGGGCCTATGGCCTGCGCGCCTGTGGCCTGCGAGCTCGCGAAGGCGTTGTTTGCCTGATTGAGCAAGTCGCATTTGTTGTACGCAACAACATAGGGTAGGAGTTTATCTTCGAACAGCCTTACAAGCTGGCGCTCCACGTCTCCCATGCCGCGCGTAACGTCCACCACGAGCACGGCGATGTCGCAGCGATTGAGCGTTCGTTTGGTTCGGAGCACGCGCTTTTCGCCCAGCGTGCCCTCGTCGTCGAAGCCAGGGGTGTCGATGATAACCACCGGTCCAAGCGGCAGGAGCTCCATGGCCTTTTGCACGGGGTCGGTGGTGGTGCCAGCTACGTTGGAGACGACGGCGAGGTCTTGTCCCGTAACTGCGTTTACGATGCTCGACTTGCCAGCGTTGCGCCGTCCGAAGAATCCTATGTGAACGCGTTCGGCCGATGGCGTTGCGTTAAGGTTTGGCATATGAGTCTCCTCTCGGTCGGGCGAGTCCTTCCCGGTCGGATTGATAACGCGCCCGATTATATCGCAGAGATGGGACAGTATTGGAGGTTTCCCGCACAAAGAAACAGATGCCGCCCGCTGTGCACGATGCCTTTCGCATGCACAGCGGGCGGTACATCCACTTGGGAGAAGGTTGCTGCTACGACGGGGCAGCCTCGTCGGACTCCGCCTCGTCATTGGGTACATCCACTTGGGAGAAGGTTGCTGCTGCGGCCCCCATCCCGGTGTTGGGCGGAATGGGGGCCGTTTACTCTGTGTCAACCACGTTACTCTGCGTCAACTGCGGAGGCGTCGGAATCTTGGACGGGCTCTTGCGCCTGCTCCTGCTCCTGGGTCATTTCCTGCTCGTGAGCGTTCTCCTGCTCCTGGGCCTGATCCTGGGTGTGGTCTTGCGTGGTGTCGGTCGTCTCCTGCTGGGTGTCGGCCTCGGTGGTGTTCTTCTCTTCGGGCTGGGTCGCCTTGCCCGTGGACGATACGCTCCACACGGCGCCCGTGTAGGCATCCACCTGTGCGTAGTAGTTCGCGCCGTTCGCGGTGAAGGACACGTCGTAGTGCGGTGCGTCGCCACCAATGGAGAGGCTTGCGCTTGCGGAGCCGGCGTCAGATACGCCCGCTGCGGAGATTGCTGCGCTGATGGCCGCATCGGAGGAGATCATGTTGTCCTGGGCCTGGCTTTTGTCTTCGGTGCCACTGGCTTGGGCTTGGGACTGCTCCTGTGCCTGCCCCTGCTTTTGTACCTCCTGCCGTGTTCCGTCGTTGAAGGTGCTGACGGCACTCCACACGGCGCCGGTGTAGGCGTCCACCTCTACGGTGTAGTCGGCGTCGTCGAAGTGGAAGGTAACCACGAAGTGCGGGGCGTCACCGCCAATGACGAGCTGTGCGTTGGTGTTGCTCACGTTGTTGTCGCCGGCCACATAGCTCACGGCAGCGCGAATGGCGGCGTCGGAGGAGATCATGCCGTCTTGCGACTGGGTTGCCTGCGGTGCAGTTTGCGTGGTTTGCTGGGACTGCTGGCGAGGCTGGCTTTGAGCCTGCTTGCTGGCCTGCGGCGCGGGGTTGGCGTCGCGTACGGCGCGCACGATGTTGGCGACCTCGGTGGCGTTCATCGTAACCTCGTCACCGCCAAGCCCCTGGTACGTTACGCCATATGCGCAGCCGGCGTTGTTCCAGGAGATTACCGTCGCTTCTCCTTGCTGGGCACCCCACAGCGCAACGTCGATGCCATCAACGTCTTGGTGCCAGTTGGTCGCGAATTCGGACTGGAGGCGGTCGGTGAGGGGAGCTTGGTGGTCGCTCGCGGTTTTGCGCAGGACGACTGCCAGTGCGCCGTGCTCGTACGTGGCCTGTGCAACGTTGCCGGCGGAGGCGTACGTGGGGTTAACGAAGGTGTTGTCGGCAATCACAATCTTCGTGGGAGCCCCAAAGATGCGCAGTCCGGAGGCGCGTGCGGCCTCGACGGAGTCGCCGGCTACCGTCCAGTTAAAGACGACCTGCTCCTGAGCGAAAGTCGGTCCCTCGAAGGCGTAGGCGCACTTGGCTGCGAGGGAGGCTCCGCCGGCGAGGGCAAGAGCGAAAGCGGCGCCAACAACGAAGGTGCGGGCGGTGAGGGAGGTGCGGAAGTTCTTCATGGTTAGTATCCTTTCTTTTGGTCGGCCCCTTTGGCCGGCTCGTGTTTTCGTTTCGTTCAGTCATACGTCTCGCTCGGGGGTGCGTCTCACCTCCATAGGGCCTTCACATCTTTGCCTGTGGGCCTTCAATTGTGGGTCCCGTGACGCAAGTCGACCCACCCCTCGCGGATGCAGGTGCGTAGGTCCCACTCGGGACGCTTAGGGTCGTCCACGCGATAGCTCCAGTAACAGCCGCCGAGGCTTGTATCCCATGCGTCGAGCTGAGCGTTCGCCAGCGTACGG